>NZ_CAJPVH010000002.1 GCF_905397395.1 Cupriavidus campinensis | reverse complement strand
CGAACGCCTGGGCGAGGGTCGCGGCGGCATCGTCCAGCAAGGGGCAGTGGGACGGCACGGCGATGGCCACGCGCCTGGCGCCATGCGCACCGGCCTCCTGCGCCAGCGCCGCCACGCGCGCCATCGCCACGTCCGCCCCGGCGATGACGAGTTGCGTCGGCGCGTTGAAATTGGCCACGTAGACCGGCAGGCCGGTTGCCCGGACGCGCGCCACGATGGCTTCCAGCGCCGGCGCTTCCAGCCCGAGGATGGCGGTCATGCCGAAGCCCTCCGGGTAGGCGTCCGCCATCAGCCGGCCGCGCAGCGCCACCAGCCGCACCGCGTCGTCATAGGCCAGCGCGCCGGCCACCACGGCCGCTGCGTAGGCGCCAATCGACAGCCCGGCCACGGCCTCCGGCCGGGCGCCGTCCGCCATCAGTGCGCGCGCCGTGGCCACGCCCGCCGCCAGCAGGCAGAGCTGGACCGATACGGTGGATTGCAGGCTGTCGGCGGTGTCGAGGGCCAGCACGTCGTGGCCCAGCGCGTCGCTGGTCTGGGCGAGCGTCTCGTGCACGGCGCGATGATCGGGCAGGCCGTGGAGCATGCCGGGGCGCTGCGCCCCCTGCCCGGGAAAGGTCAGCAGCGTGCTCATGCCGCCTGCCACGGGTCCGCGCAGCGCACCGGGCCGGTGGCCGTCTTCAGCAGCACGCGGCCCCCGGTACGCAGGCGCTCCAGCAGGGCAAAGCCGCCGTGGGGCGTTGCGACCTGGATGTCGAGCCGCGCCTCCGTGCAGTCGTCGATCAGCGCCGCAAGCCATTGTTCGTCCGCCTGATCCAGCGGCGCGGCGGCGTCGATCAGCAGGTCCACATCGCTGCCGGGATGGAGCACATCGAGCCCGGACGCGAGCGTGAAGCCGGCCGCGCCGGTCACCCCCCATGGCAGGCCGCGTGCATCGAGCAGCGGAGCGATCCGCGCCAGCGTGCGCAGCGCCGGCAGCGCCAGCCGGCGCGGGTGATCCTGCCAGCGCGCCGCCCGGGCGATGGCGAACGGCGACATCACGCGGGCGCACTGGGACGCCTCGATCCACGTGCCATGGCGCTCCTCGCGCCGCCGGCCGCGCAGGCCCACCGGGATGCTGCTATCGCACGTCAGATCGCACGTCAGATCGCACGTCGGATCGCACGTCGGATCGCACGGCAGATCGCGCCGCACCACCACCGGCGCCACCGCCAGCCATGTGGCATCGACCCACGCCGGCAGCGGCTGGCTGGCCGCGAACGCCGGGGCGTCGCGCAGCCAGATCAGGTCGTGCGGCTGGAGTGGGAGGGGGAGCGGGGCGTCCGGCACGGGGTCATCCCTGCCACTGCCGGGCCAGCACCTCGCGCACCCGCGCGGAGGCCTGCCGGTTCTCGCCGCCCAGCCGGCTGCGCAGGTCGCGCTCGGGGTCGGCGTCGATATCGGCCAGCGCGGCTTCCAGCGTCGCGCGCACCGTGGTGACGTCACCGGCCTCGGGTGCCTCCGCCCGGGAGACCGGCACGCGCCGCCACAGCAGGCCCAGCGTGGCGTAGTTGTCGATGTCGTAGGCCATCGGCGGCACGGTGGCCGCGAAGGCTTCGAGGTCCTCCACGCTGCGCATGGTGATGCGTGCCGCCGCCTCCTTGCCCATCGCATGCACCTGCACGCCGGGGTCGGCCAGCGCGACGATGCGGTTGGCCTGATAGCCGTGCGCGAGGAAGGCGCCCGACATGGCCTTGCCCACCAGCAGCGCGATCACCGGATGCCCCTGCAGGCGCGCCGTGGCATAGGCATCCGCCGCGCTGGCCAGCGACTGGTGAATGCCGAACGCTTCCTCGCGCCGGCCGTAGGCCTGGCTCGGGGTGTCCACCACGGCGACGATGGCGCGCTTGACCGGCGCATCGCGGTCCGCCTGCACGGCGTCATGGACGGCGCGCGCGAGCGTCCAGCCCTCGCGCAGTCCCACCTCGCCCTGCCGGGCGCGCGGGAACGGGCTGGCGGCATCGGGCACCACGGCGATCCAGCGCACGGGCCGGCCCGCAAGCTCGCCATCGGCCACCTGGACCGAGGCCGGATAGTCCGCCAGGCGCGGTGCGCCCTGGCTCAAGGCGGCGAGCCAGGTGGCGCCGCGGGAGCTCGCTTGGTTCGTATCGGTCGATTCGGTCGTCATGATGGGTCTCCAAACACGGCGCGCACGGTGGCCGCATCGGCCTGCCGCGCGGGGTCATAGCCGGCCAGCCGCTGCAGATAGGACGCATACGCGGCACTGCGCGGCGGGGTGGGTGGCTGATTGGGCGGCTCGGCGACGAGTGCCGCCACGGTGGCGCGGATCGCCGCGCTGTCATCCTCGACGTAGCGGTCCGCCAGCCCGGTAGCGATGCGCTGCTCGCCGCCGGTCAGGCTCCAGATCAGCGGCCGGTCGCGCGAGTCGTACTCGGCAATGCCAGCCTCCTGCTCGATCACCGCCGGCCCGTTGAGCCCCAGCCGCGCCTCACGCGTGACCACCAGCGTGCTGCACAGCCCGGCCGCAATCGACATCCCGCCGAAACACCCCACCTGCCCCGCAATCACGCCAATCACCGGCTGGTAGCGGCGCAGATCGACGATGCCCGCGTGGATCTCGGCGATGGCGGCGAGGCCGAGGTTGGCCTCCTGCAGCCGCACGCCGCCGGTCTCGAACAGGATCACCGCGCGCGTGGGGGTGCCCTGTCGGTTGTCCTGCGCGGCCAGTTCCAGCGCGCCGGCAATCTTGGCGCCGCCCACTTCGCCCAGGCTGCCGCCCTGAAAGGCGCCTTCGATGGCCAGCACGACGGTGGGATGCCCGTCGATGGTGCCCTTGGCGACGATCACCCCGTCATCGGCCTGCGGCACCACGCCCTGACGCGCGAGCCAGGTCGAACTCAGGCCATCGAACGGCCCCGCCAGTTCGCGGAAGCTGCCGGGGTCCAGCAGCGCATGGGCGCGCGCGCGGGCGCCCAGTTCGACAAAACTCTCGCGCGACAGCAGTGCGGGCTGGCTCATGATCCCTCCTTGCCTTCATCCAGCGCCTCGAACGCCTCGGCCAGCCGCATGCCGACCACGCCCGGCGTGGCGCCGAAGTCGTGGATGCGGATGCGCATGGCGGCGCGCGGCTCGGCGCTGAAGACGCGCGTCAGCTGGGCGTCCCAGACGCGGCCATAGCCGTCCACCGAGGTGGTCACGTGGATCGAGGTCTTGCCGGCGTCGCCGGGCTCGATCATCACCTCGAGGTCGCCGGAGCCGACCACGCCCACCAGCACGCGCTGGCGGGCCGGCGCGCCGGCGGGATATTCGAACTGGAGTTGTTCCATCATCGGTCTCCGTGGGGGAGCGCCGGCCCGGTGGGCAGGCGATCGAGAAATAGTGTGGCGGCGAGCAGGTCGGCCGCGCCGCCGGGGGAGGCATTGCGCGCCAGCATGCCGGCTTCGAGCCGATGCAGCAGCCGCCGGCCCGGCAGCGTGCCGATGCCGCCCGCCGCCAGCACGGCGGCGGCGCCAGCCTGTATCGCGGCCAGCCCTTCGCGGCCGGCGCGGGCCAGCACGCAGGTATCGTCGAGCCCGGCCATGATCGCCAGCAGCGCGTTGACGCGCGCAGTGGGCTCCGCATCGCCGCGCGTGCGGCTGGCGCGCAGCGTCGGCAAACCCCGTTGCACGACATGCGGGAAGCCGGCCTCGGCCTGCCCGCGCGCGCCGCCAACCTGATAAGCCTGCCGCGCCAGTTCGCCCTTGTTGCCGGTGTGCGCGGGGCGATGCCGGTCTGGCAGCCGGGCGATGGCACCCGCCGCGTCGGCCACGGCGCGGGCATCGGCGCCGTCCGGCAGCAGTCCGGCGGCGCCGGCCAGCAGGCCCAGGCACCAGATCGCGCCGCGATGGGTGTTGACGCCGCCGGTGGCGCGCAGCATGGTCGCCTCCGCCGCGCGGCCCAGCGCGCCGAGGTGTTCGCGCAGGGGTTGATGAATGTGGGTGGCTTCCCGCCCCGCCGCCGCCATCGCCGCGAAGCCGCTGCGCAGGCTGCGCGCGGACGCCACCATCAGCGCCAGCGTCAGGTCGCGGTGCGCGCCGCTGCCGCGCGCATCCACCAGCCCGGGCTTGGGCGACAGCATCGCCTCGTCGATCAACACCGCTTCGGCCAGCGCGCCGATGGCGCCGGCGCGGTCTTCGGCGAGCGCAACTGCCTGTGCATGGAGTGCCATTACCAGCTCCGGAAACGTGCCGGCGGCTCGTACAGCCCGCCCGACCACTCGACCAGATCGGCCATGCTCTTGGCCGCCAGCAGCGAGCGCGTGGCATCGGCGCGATGCACGCCGAGGTCTTCCGGCAGCGCGATCAGCCCGTCGCTGCGCATCTGGCGCGTGGTGGCCGGGTCGTGGCGCATGCCGATCGGCGTGACGCCGGCCACCGCCGCGATCATCCGGCGGCGCTGCTCGATCGACGTCGCCTTATATAAATAGGCGATGCCTTCCTCGGTCAGCACGTGCGTGACGTCATCGCCATAAATCATCACCGGCGCCAGCGGCATGCCGGCATCCTTGGCCACCTGCACGGCGTCCATGGACTCCACGAAGGTCGGCTTGCCGCCCGCCTGGAAGGTTTCGACCATCTGCACCACCAGCTTGCGGCCCCGCGCGAGCGGGTCGTCAGTCTCGATCAGGTCGAGCCAGGCCGGGGTGGCGTGGCGGCGGCCGCCCGGCTGGTGGCCCATGTTTGGCGCGCCACCGAAGCCCGAAAGCCGGCCGCGCGTGACCGTCGAGGAATGGCCGTCGCCATCGATCTGGAGCGTGGAGCCGATGAACAGGTCCACCGCGTACTGGCCGGCGAGCTGGCAGAAGGCCCGATTGGAGCGCATCGCGCCGTCCGCGCCGGTGAAGAACACGTCCGGGCGGGCCGACACGTAGTTCTCCATGCCCAGTTCGCTGCCGAAGCTGTGCACGCTCTCGACCCAGCCCGACTCGATGGCCGGGATCAGCGTGGGGTGCGGGTTCAGCGTCCAGTGCTTGCAGATCTTGCCCTTGAGCCCGAGCGATTCGCCGTAGGTCGGCAGGATCAGTTCGATGGCGGCCGTGTTGAAGCCGATGCCGTGGTTTAGCGACTGCACCTTGTGCCGCTCGTAGATGCCACGGATAGCCATCATCGCCATCAGCACGTGCACCGGCTTGATCAGGCGCGGGTCGCGCGTGAACAGCGGCTCACAGAAGAACGGCTTGTCGGCCTGCACCACGTAGTCGATCCACGAGCCGGGGATGTCCACGCGCGGCAGGTCGGCCGGGTCGTCCACGATCTCGTTGACCTGGGCGATCACGATGCCGTCGCGGAACGCGGCGGCTTCCACCAGCGCCGGCGTGTCTTCGGTGCTGGCGCCGGTATAGAGATTGCCGGCGCGGTCGGCCTTGTAGCCGGCAATCAGCACGATTTGCGGCGTCAGATCCACATACAGCCGGGCGTACAGCTCGATATAGGTGTGGATGGCGCCGACTTCGAGCAGCCCATCCTCAAGGAACTGCGAGATCCGCACGCTCTGCGTGCCGGCATAGGCGAAGTCGAGCTTGCGCGCGATGCCGCGCTCGAACAGGTCCAGATGTTCGACGCGGCTCACGCTCGGAATGATCATGTGCAGGTCGTGCACGGTGGCCGGGTCTACCTCGGCCAGCGCACGGGACAGGAAGTCCGCCTGCTTCTGGTTGTTGCCCTCGAGCACCACGCGGTCGCCCGGGGCGGTCACGGCTTCGAGGAAGGGGACGATGTTGTCGGTGGCAACCACCTTGCCATCGGCCAGCCGGGCGCCAAGGCCCTGGCGGCGGCGCTTCTCAGCGCGGCGGGTGTCCCATTGGCGGGGGGTGGGGGAATCTGGCATCGCGGCTCCGGACATGCGGCATGACTGTCGATGTGGGCCACGATACGCCGGGTGCCTTGGTCGAACAATGACACCCGGCGGCGGATCGTTACGGTGAGAGAAATGATGAATGCGCCACTTCGCTCGGCTCGGGCTCGGCTCGACTAGTTGCCCGCAATGCCGTTAGGCGGATCGGGGGCGAAGCGGTTGAACACGTAGTCGCGGTTCTTCACCACGGTGTGGCAGGCGAAGCAGGCCTGCTGCTTGGCGGCGTCCGAGGGCTTGCCGTCGTCGAACTGCACATAGCCCCAGCCACCGGTGGCGGCGTACTTGGTCGAATCCCGGACCATGAACTGGAGGCCGTTCTTCGGGTGCCCGGCCACGTGGGACTGGGGCTTGCCGAAGGCTGCCGCGCTTTCCGCCAGCGCGTCGTAGCTCCAGGCGAGCCGGGCGATGATGGCGCCGTCGGGCAGCGGATACTTGCCGCTGCGCAGAGCGACGACCGCGGCCTCGTTGCCGAGGATGGCGCGCAGGTCATCGGTGGCGCCTTCCTCGCGGGCCACCGAGATCAGGGTCCACGCGCGGTAGCCGGGCGGGATCTTGTCTGGCACGGCCACCTTGCTGAGGTCCTGCGTGGCCCCCTTGGCGACCGGCCTGGCCGCCTGCATGCTGTCTTTCCCGGCGGCTTCCTCCGCCGTCTGCGCCAACCCAACGCCCGCGCCAGCCAAGGCCGTCACGGCCAGTGCCATCCCTACGATTTTTTTCATGGTTTGTCCTCCGGTGTGCAGGCGCTATCGTCACGTCAATCCGCCGCGCGGCTTTGATCGGGCGGGCGGATTTGTCCGGAATGAACGGGCTGACACGCGGGCGTCATACACGCCGTTTGCGCCACATCAAGCACTGAACTTTCTTAATCACCGCGCAAGAACTTTTACTTCCGCCGACCGGGCATTGCGGCCATCATGACCGCGTTCTCGAATCTGGCCAGGAAGAGGTAGGCGATGCGCGCCCATGGCATCCTGAATTCCGCGCGATGTGTGGTGATGGTGGTAGCGATGCTGGCGACGATGTTGGCGGCGATGGGCCTCGCCCCGGCGCTCGCCCATGCCCAGACCGGCCCCGCGTTCGGCATCGTGGGCGCCAACGTCCAGAAGCAGGCCAATGCGGTGCTCACGCTGATGTCGTTCGCCGTGGTGCCTGACCTCGCCTCCAGCTCGCTCTCCATCAGCAATACCAACACCGACAACCCCGCCCTGACGCTCTGGCAGCTGGGCGGCGGTTTCACCTTGAGCCAGTCGTTTCCGCTCTATCTGGAGGGGTCGATCGCCTACAACCGCTACGACCCGACCTTCGTGGCCTCCAACGGCCAGGAGACCCGCAAGCTGCCGGCCAAGTGGAATACCTTCGCGGGCACGGTGGGCGTCGGCTGGGATTTCCCGCTCATCGACAGCAAGGAACTGGTCTTCCGGCCGATCTTCAATGCCTCGCTCGGCCGGGTGGCCAGCGACCTCTCCGTCGCCAAATTTGCCGTGGAACACGTGACGGACCAGGAGATCGCGTTCCTGGACCATGGCGCGATGAACGCCTACGGGCTGGGCGGGTCCGTGATGCTGGACTGGGAAAGCCACCGCAACGAGCGCGATGTGGACGTGGAACTGCGCTACACCAACATCTACCTGCGCAGCTTTGGCACCACGGGTGGCATGGATGCCTCCGCCGCCGCCCAGACCGCCAGCCTCTACGCCCGCTGGCGCGCGCCCACCGGCCTGCGCGCGCTGGACCGCCCGGTGCGCTACGTGCTGGAACTGTCCCACTCGCACTACTTCGGCAATCAGGCTGGCGCGCTGGGCTTCGACCACCTGACCACGCTGGGCACCGGGCTGGAACTCGACACCAGCGCGCACGAGGTGTTCGTCACCCGTATCCGGGCCGTGGTGCGCTACGTCTTCGGCAACAACGTGCACGGCCTGTCGTTCGGGCTGGCGGCGAGCTTCTAGGCTCCCAGGCTCCCAGGGGCCGGGTTTAGAGCACGGCGGAGCGCTCGGCGGTCCGCGCTACTTCGAGGCGGTTGCCGCCGAGCGATTTGGCGCGGTAGAGCGCCTGATCGGCGGCGGCCAGCGCGTCGGCCAGCGGCGGCACCTCGGTCTCGAAGCAGGCCAGGCCGATGCTGACCGTGGCCGGAATGCCGATGCCGACACCGTGGGTACGGTGCGGGATGGTGCCGGCGAAGCGCGTGGCCACGGCCTCGCCCAGCGCCTGAGCGCGGCGCGCGTCGTCGCCGGTCAGCAAGGCGGCGAACTCCTCGCCGCCGATGCGCGCGAGCAGCGCGTGTGGCCCCACCACGCTCCGCGCGATTTCCGCGAACGACTTCAGCACCTGGTCGCCGGTCTGGTGACCGTACACGTCGTTGATGGCCTTGAAGCGGTCGAGGTCGAACGCCAGCACGGCCACCGGCCGGCTCCCGTCGCCACCGAAGAGGCGTTCGCCCTGCTCGAAGAACCAGCGGCGATTGCCGAGCCGGGTCAGATAGTCGGTCTGGGCTTCCTGCAGGAGCTGCCCGTGGGTCTCGTCCCGAATCAGCTTCAGCAGCGCCATCGGCAGGAGAACCGAGTACAGCACCCCTTCGTAGACCGTGAGCTTGCTGGCAGCGGCCTGCATCGCCGGCCCGTACATGGTCACCAGCCACGGCAGGATCAGGGCCCGCGCGACATAGACCACGGCATGGAGGCCCGTCACCACCACGATGATGTGGCGCGAACGGAGCGCCTTCATCGCCTCGCAACGCAGCATCTCGCGCGCCGTCATGGCGCTGATCAGCGCGATCGGCAGGGCGCTGACGTGGTTCCACATGGCGTCCAGGTGTTGCGCGCCCCAGCCGACCCACACCAGCGCGTCCACCAGCAGTATCCCCACCGACGCCGCGCGGTACTGCCGCCCGCTCAGCGAGGCGATACCGCCGAGGACCAGCAGGTAGCCGGTGAGGATGACGAGATTGCTGACCGCGGAGCCAATCGCCCCGGGCACGCTGCGCCGGACCAGCACCAGCGCGCAGCCGATGGCGAGCGTCGTGAAGCCGACCGCGAGAATCCGCAGCGTCCGGCTGCGGCGGGGATTGGTCCGATGCTCCCAGAACGTCATGCCGGCACTGGCCAGAAGCGTCCCGATGGCGAGGAGATAAAGGGTGAGGAGGTCGACGTACATCCCGAATGTAAAGACATTGCACCGACGCATCGCGCCGGCAGCCAAATTCTACGTGG
This sequence comes from Cupriavidus campinensis, assembly GCF_905397395.1. GTDB lineage: Bacteria > Pseudomonadota > Gammaproteobacteria > Burkholderiales > Burkholderiaceae > Cupriavidus > Cupriavidus campinensis. The sequence goes on along the minus strand of NZ_CAJPVH010000002.1, from coordinate 255,037 downwards.
GAAAGCCGGCTGCGGGCGGTGGCTGATGCGTGGCCGATGCGTGGCTGATGCGTGGCTGATGCGTGCCTCAGCGCCGCGCGTCCGCGTGTTCGCGGATCAGGTCGATCAGCGCGCGCAGGCCGGCCGGCACGTGGCGGCGGCCCGGGTAGTACAGGCACAGGCCATTGAGCGGCGGGGTCCAGCCTTCCAGCACGCGGACCAGCGTGCCGGCCTGCAGGTCGGCGGCCACGTTCCACTCGCTCAGGTAGGCCAGCCCCAGTCCGGCGCGGGCCGCCTGCTGGGCCAGCCCGGGTTCGTCGAGCGTCAGCGCGCCCCGTACGTCGATCCGCACCGCCTCGCCGTGCCGCGCGAATTCCCACTGGTAGATCGCCCCGCTCGGCATGCGCGTGCGGATGCAGGCGTGCGCGTGGAGGTCCGCGGGCGTGCGCGGCGGCTTGTGCCGGGCGAAGTAGTCCGGGCTGCCGACCACGGCGAAGCGCTGGGTATCGCCAAAGGGCACGGCGATCATGTCCTGCGGCAGGGTTTCGGCCAGCCGGATGCCGGCATCGAAGCCGTCGGCGACGATATCGATCAGCCGCCCTTCCGTGACGATATCGAGCGCCATGGCCGGGTAGCGCTGCAGGAAGGCGATGAACAGCGGCATCACCTGCCGCGCGGCGCCCGCCGAGGTGTTGATGCGCAACTGGCCCGACACGGTGTCGCGCAGGCTCCCCGCCTGCTCGATCGCGCCCCGGATCGTGGACAGCGCCGGCGCGATGCTGTCCACGAACTGCGCGCCGGCTGCCGTCAGCGACACACTGCGCGTGGTGCGATGGAACAGCCGCACGCCGATGCGCGCCTCCAGCGCCGCCACCGCGTGGCTGAGCGCGGAGGTGGAGACGCCCAGCTCCGCCGCTGCCGCCCGAAAGTTGCGATGCCGCGCCACGGCCAGCACCGCCTCCAGTTCACCAAGGCCCGAGGATTTCATTATCCTGATTTCTTCATCATCACATCCCGCATTGTATGGCTAGTCAACACAATGGCGCAGGGCTATCTTGTGCTTCAGCCCGCGTTTTTCGCGCTTTGCTTAAGATGCTTTTCCGCTACCCCGGAGACCCACCATGCAGATCATCGACAAGATTTATATCGACGGTGCCTTCGTCACCCCGCACGGCGACGAGATGTTCGACCTGTTCAACCCCGCCACCGAACAGGTGATTGGGCAGGTGCGCCTGGCCGACGCGCAGGACGCCCGGGACGCCATCGCGGCCGCCAAACGGGCGTTCCCAGCCTTCTCCCGCACCAGCCAGCGCGCGCGCGTGGAGTTGCTCAAGCGCATGCACGCCGCCGTGCTGGCGAAGGAGGACGAGCTGTATGAGGCGATCACCGAGGAATATGGCGCGCCGGTGTCCCGGGGCCGCTGGATGGCCCGGCACGCGAGCAACGTGCTGATCGACGCGGCCAATGTGCTCGAGGCTTACACGTTCAAGCGCCGCGTGGGCGGTGCCGAGGTGGTGATGCAGCCGATGGGCGTGGCCGGGTTGATCACGCCCTGGAACAGCGACGCGGGCTTTATCTGCGGGAAGCTGGCCGCCGCCGTGGCCGCCGGCTGCACTGCCGTCATCAAGCCGAGCGAGATGAGCGCGATGCAGACCCGCATCGTCACCGAAGCGCTGCACGCGGCGGACGTGCCGCCCGGCGTGTTCAATATCGTCACCGGGCGCGGCGACGTGGTCGGCACGGAGATCACCACGCACCCCGATGTGAACAAGGTGTCGTTCACAGGCTCCACGGCAGTCGGCAAGACCATCCTGCGCGTGGCGGCGGACACGCTGAAGCGCGTGACGCTGGAGCTGGGCGGCAAGTCGCCCGTGGTCGTGCTCGACGATGCGGATTTCGACCAGGCCGTGCCGCTGGCCCTGGACGCCGGCTTCATGAACAGCGGGCAGGCATGCATCGCCGGCACGCGGATTCTGGTGCCGCAACACCGGCTCGCCGAGTTCGAGGCGCGCGTGCGCGACATCGTGGCGCGTACGCAGGCCGGCGATCCGCGCGATCCGCAGACCACGGTCGGCCCGATGGTCAGCCAGAAGCAGTGGGAGCGCGTGCAGCGCTATATCCGCATCGGCATTGACGAAGGCGCGCGGCTGATTGCGGGTGGCGAGGGCCGGCCGGAGGGGCTGGACGCAGGCTGGTTCGTGCGCCCGACCGTCTTCAGCGATGTGACCAACGACATGACGATTGCGCGCGAGGAGATCTTCGGACCGGTACTGTCGATCATTACCTACCGGGACGAGGAGGAGGCCATCGCCATCGCCAACGACACCAGCTACGGCTTGCAGGCTTACGTGCTGTCGACGGATGTCCAGCGGGCGCACGCGGTGGCGTCGCGCATCGAGGCCGGGCGGGTCCTCGTCAACACGCTCGCCCACGACCCGGCGGCGCCGTTTGGCGGCCTGAAGCAGTCGGGCATTGGCCGCGAGTACGGCGTCTATGGGCTGGAAGCGTTCCTGGAGACCAAGGCGGTGCTGAACGTGCCGGCGTAGTCAGGGGCGCTGTCGGGGCGGGCGGGCTCAGCCCGCCCAGGCATGCCGCACCAGCAGCGCCGACAGGACGAACATGGTGACGCCGACCAGCGCGTCGAGCACCTGCCAAGCCTTCGGCCGGGCGAACCACGGGGCCAGGAAACGCGCGCCAAACCCGAGCAGGCCGAACCAGCACAGGCTGGCGGAACTGGCGCCCGCCACGAACCAGCCGCGCAGCGCAGCCGGCTGCTGGGCGCCGATGCTGCCCACCAGCAGCACGGTATCCAGATAGACGTGTGGATTGAGCAGCGTAAAGGCCGCCGCCTGCGCCAATATCGCGCCTCGGCTAAGACTCTTCTCACCCTTCTCCCCCTCCGAGGCTTGCAGCCGCTGCGCCTGCCCCGCGCGCCGCAGCGCCCGCCAGCCATAGACCGCCAGGAAAACCGCCCCGGCCAGGGCCAGCACGCGCGCAAGCCCGGGGCGTTCGCCCAGCGCCTGGGCCATGCCCATGACGCCGGCGGCAATCAGCAAGGCATCCGCCACCGCGCAGAGCAGGACCACGCTGCCCACATGCTCCCGGCGCAGGCCCTGACGCAGCACGAACGCGTTCTGCGCGCCGATGGCGACGATCAGGCCGAAGCTCAGGGCCAGGCCCTGCAGGGAGACGGAGAGGGCGCCAGACAGCGCGAGCGAAGGGGTAGGCAGTACGGAAATCATGTGCGCAGCTTGCCTGCTCTGGCGAATGTAGACAAACTATCTTTTCTTCATTCGATGTAGTTTCACTAATCTCATGCTCGATTACGCCGCCTTGTCCGCCTTGGCCGCCGTGGTGCGGGAAGGCAGCTTCGAGCGTGCGGCCCGCGCGCTGCACGTGACCCCATCGGCCATTTCCCAGCGCATCCGCCTGCTGGAAGAGCGCGTGGGCTGCGCGCTGGTGATCCGCGACCAGCCCTGCCGGGCGACGGAGACGGGGCGCCGCCTGTGCCAGCACGTGGACCGCGTGCGCATGCTGGAACATGAATTGCAGGGGACGTTGCCGTCACTCGCGGCGGAGGGGATGGCGCGGGTGGCGCTGCCCATCGCGGTGAATGCCGACAGTCTGGCGACCTGGGCCGCGCCGGCCATTGCGACCTTTGCGGCGGCACATCCGGTGCTGATGGAGGTGGCGGTGGACGATCAGGACCACACCACCGAATGGCTGCGCAGCGGCGCCGTGCTGGCTGCCGTGACCGCTGCCGCCCGCCCTGCCGCCGGCTGCGAGAGCCGCCCGCTGGGCGCCATGCGCTATCTGGCGGCCGCGAGCCCGGCCTTCGTGCAACGCCATTTCGCCGCCGGCGTGGGCGCCGGCAGTCTGGCGGCGGCGCCGAGTCTGGTGTTCAACAACAAGGATGCCCTGCAGGCGAGTTGGGTGCGGCGCCTGTGCCATCGGCATGTGGAACTGCCCCGGCACACGCTGCCGTCGTCGCAGGCGTTTGTCACGGCGGCCGTGGCCGGCATGGGTTGGGGCCTGCATCCGCAGAGCCTGATCGCCGGGCATCTCGCAGACGGCTCGCTGGTCGAACTGGTGCCGGACACCCCGCTGGACGTGCCCCTGCACTGGCACTACGCCCGCGCGGCTTCGGCGTTGGTCGATGGCCTGAGCCGCGAGGTGATGGACGCGGCCCGGACCGGTCTGCTGCCACCCTGACCGGCGGCGGCGGCTTTCCGCCGTTACGGCGTGGTCACGCCATCGTCAGCGAACTCGACCCGGTTGCGGCCGCGTTCCTTGCTGCGATACAGGGCCGCGTCGGCGCGGGCAATCATGCCGTGGATGGTGTCGCCCTGCTGCACGCAGGCCACGCCCAGGCTCGCGGTCATCCGGCCGATCACGGCGAAGTCCTGCGCGGCCACGGCATTGCGCAGGCGGTGGGCGAAGTGCACGGCGTCCTGCAGGGCAGTATCGGCGCAGATCAGCAGGAACTCCTCGCCGCCCCAGCGGCCGAGGGTGTCCGTGGGCCGCTTGACCGCCATGATCAGGTCGGCGATCTCGACCAGCACGCGGTCGCCCACCTGATGGCCGTAGGTGTCGTTGACCGACTTGAAGCGGTCCACGTCGATCAACACGATCGAGAACGGGATGCCTTCGGCGCGGCTGCGCGCCAGCGCCCCGGCGAGCGCGTCGTCCAGGTGCCGCCGGTTGAACACCCCGGTGAGCTGGTCGGTCTTGGAGAGCGCCTCGAGCAGGCGGTTTTTCTCCATCAGCTCCAGTTCGGCCTCCGAGCGCTGGGCGATGATCAGCCGCAGCCGGCGCAGGACCGAGTTGAAGCCGTCGATCACGCTGTCGAACTCGGTGCGGCCCAGCCGGGACAGTTCGTCGAGATGGTCGCCGTGGCTGGAGGCCAGCTCGAACAGCGCCTCGCGCAGATGTTCGAGCGGCCGGAACACCATCCGCAGGCCGAAGGTCAGCAGCAGGACCAGCGCCACGTCGATGACCGCCACCTCGATGATCCCCTGGATCATCGCCGCGCGCAGGGTCTTCTGCATGGTGTCGCGGGTGAAGTGGACCACGGCCGTGCCGATGGGCTGGCTGCGGCGCACGGGATCGATGTCGTCCGGCGGGTAGAGCGTGACTTCGGCCAGCACGTCATGCCCGCTGGCCGTACAGAAGGGGCCGGCCGGGGTGGCGGTCGTCGTGCGGTGCACTGCCGCGTACACCTCCTCCCGGTCCGGGGAGAAAACACAGGCCTCGGTGACCTCTGGATGGATCAGCGTGGATTCCAGCCGCGTGCGCAGGTTGCCCACGTTCAGCGCCCAGGTGGGCGCGGCCAGGCTCTGCTTGAGGCCGTCCAGCACCTCGCCACGGGTCCGCTCGAAGCGCTGCTCCAGGTCCTGGTGGAGCAACCATTGCCGCTGCGTGGCGAACGCGCCCAGCGTTGTCGTGGTGGCAACGATGAACAGCACGATCATCCGGTTCCGGATCGAACGAACCGGTGGCAACAGTGGCATGGAATGCACAATCCTGAGGGGTCGCGGCGCTGGCTATTGGTCCGCCGCCTGGTCGAACAACTGCCGGAACCTGGCGAGTTCCGGGTGCGATTCCTCGTACTTCCTGCTGAATCCGATGTGCACGGTCTCGGTCTTGATGGTCATCGCCCGCCGGGACTTGTAGCGCATGCGCTCCGGAATGCCCTGCGCTTCCAGCGTGACCAGCGCCTCGTTGATGACCACGGTGGGATTCACCACGCAGTCGATCTCCTGCACCAGCATCTTCTTGACCAGGTCGTGGAACTCATGCCCCTCCACGAGCTGGATCTTGCCCTCCCGCGCCAGCTGGAAGAAGCGCGGGCCGGGGGCGAGGTAGCCGCGCTGGTTGCCGAACTTCAGCCCGGCGAAGTCGTCCGGATAGCGATGGAAGGTGCGGCCCTCGATCGAATCCCGGTTGCAGTGCACCGCCACTTCCTCGCTATAGAACGGCCTGGAGTGATTCAGGTACGGCCGCTCCCTGGGCCGGTAGTAGACGCCGAGCACCCCGGCACTGTTGCCGTTCCTGGCCTCCTCCACCACGCGCGCCCAGGAGGCGAAGCGGATCTGCACCTTGAATTCGGGAATCCGCTTCAGGACCCGGTTGACGTTGTCGATATAGGCACCCTTGGGGATGCCGTTTTCCTCGTAGGACTGGGGCCGCTGGCCGGCCTCCGAGTACAGGACGATGGTGGTCTGCGCCTGGGCAGGCACGGCCGCCCAGAACACGCAGGCTGCGAAGAGAATCCGGCACGGGCGAAAGAGGTGCATGCGGTCAGGTATCGCTCAGGACGGTCCGGCTGACGCCCGCTGGCCGACACGAGGGGCTTACACGCCAGTACAACGGCATTCTCCCGTATTTATTGACAGTGGTGCGGCCCCCTCACAAGGGGTATTGCTTCCCGGAAGCCCTAGACCCTCATCAGCATCCGGCACACGGCGGCCAGGCCGAGCAGGTTCGGATCGCGCTCCCGGCGGCGCAGGAAACTCAGGCCGATGGACTGCTTCATGCCGTATTCGGCCGTCAGGGGCACAAAGGCGACATTCTTCGCAAACACATCCCGTACCCGCCCGGGCAGCAGGGAATAGCCGATGCCGCCGCCCACGAGGTTCATCAGCGAGAAGATGTCCCCGACCTTCATCACCACATTGGGCGTGAAATCGGCGATGCGGAACGCCTCCATGAAGCCGCTCGAGGTGACATAGCCCTCGCCCAGCGACACGAACGGCTCGTCCCGGCACACCCGCAGGTCGATCTCGGGCAGGCTGGCGTAGTGGGAGTCGGCCGGGGCGGCGAAGAAGATGTCGTCTTCGAACATCGGAATCGACTCGATTTCGGCGTCCGGTTCGGGCAGGGCCATCAGCGTGGCGTCGATGGAACCCTGGCGCAGCTTCTGGAGGAGGTCCGCATTGGAGCCGAGCACGAGTTCGGTGTGCAGCTCCGGGCGGCGCATCTTGATGCCGATCACCACCTGCGGCACGGTCTTGATGGTCAGCGAATAGAGCGAGCCGATCTTGAGCTGGTCGGCGGAGTAGCCGGCGGCCTCGCGCGTGACGCGGATGCCGTCGGACATCGTCTTGAGCACGTCTCGCGCCACATCGGCCAGCACGTGCGCGGCCTCGGTCGGCAACAGGTTGCGGCCTTCGTGGCGGAACAGCGCGCAGCGCATGCCGTCCTCGAGCGAATGGAGCGCCCGGTGCACGCTCACCGGGCTGATATCGAGCGCCTCAGCGGCCTTGGCAAGGTTGCCGGTCTCCATGAAGGCCAGCAGGGCCTCGAGCTTGCGGAACGTGATCTCTTCACTGATGCGCAGGGGCATGGCGGCGGGGGCGACGAAAGGGTCAGCGGGTCAGGGACGGCACCATGATACGCCGCCCGCCTTGCGCTATTCGAGCACCGTGCCCTTGGCCTGCGGCGCGTCCGTGGCATCGGCCGGCACTTCTGCTGCCGGCTCAGCCTGCCCTTCTGTCGGCGCCGGCGGCTCGACCTCTTCCTTGGGCACGTAGGACGGATCGCGCGCCCAGCGGTTCAGGTCCTTGGCCAGCGCCACCGCGCTGCGGTTCAGGATCGAACAGGTGCCCTTGAACCCGCCCCAGAATCCGCCGATGGACCAGCGGTTCAGCTTGACGTGGCGTGCCACCTTGCCGCCTTCGATCAGCTCGGCGTTGACGGTGATGGCCTTCGGGCCGGTCCAGGCGCCGCCGCCCACGCCCAGCACGTGCGTGATCTGGAGCCGCATCACCTGGGCCTCCCCGGCCTCCGCGCCGGCGGCCAGCTTGCCGTCACCGCCCTTGTTGCGGCGGCGCAGGACGTCCGACACGCGTGTGGCCAGCATCGACTCGATCTGGCATTCCTCGCGCACCTTGTCCACCACGCCGGCGCCAGGCGCGTAGGTGACGGGGGTTTCCAGCAGGACTTGAGTATTGGCGGCGAAGGCAGGCACGCAGAGCAGCGCGCCCAGGGATACTGCGCACAGGGATTTGGAGAGCATTCGGAACGAGACTGAAGATGGATCGCGAGCCGAAGGGTATCAGCGCGCCGGCCGCCACGCCTCAGTGGTTAGTGGGGTGTCGGCACGGCGCAACGGGTGGCGGGGGGGGCGGCCAGCGCCCCCGCAGCGCTACATCTCGTCGTGCGCGCCCAGCGCCTTGTTGATCCGCAGCGCCACGAGCGTGCCGACGGCGCCGGACAGCAAATACAGGCTCACCGCCGCCAGCCCGAACAGCGACGACAGCCCCAGCGCCACCAGCGGGGCGAAGGCTGCGCCGAACAGCCAGCCGAAGTCCGTGGTCAGCGCCGCGCCTGTGTAGCGGTAGCGGCGGTCGAAATTGGACGTCACCACGCCCGCCGCCTGCCCGTAGGAGAGCCCCAGCAGCGCAAAGCCGACCAGGATGAACACGTCCTGACCGGTCTGCCCGCCGTCGAGCAGCCATGGGGCGAACAGGCTGAAGATGCCGATCAGCACCGCCATCGCGGCCAGCGTGGTGCGGCGGCCGACGCGGTCCGCGATCCAGCCAGACAGCAGCGTGCCGATGAAGGCGATGAAGCCGCCCACGATCTGGATCGCCAGCATGTCCGTCACGCCCTGCGCCTTGTGCAGGATCACCCAGGACAGCGGAAACACCGTCACGAGGTGGAACAGCGCGTAGCTCGCCAGCGCCGCGAAGGCGCCGAGGAAGATATTGAAGCCCTGCGCGTTCACCATCTGCAACGTGCTGATCGGCTCCAGCTCGCCTTCGTCGAGCAGCTGGGTGTATTCGTGCGTCACCACCAGCCGCAGCCGCGCGAACAGCGCCACCACGTTGATGGCGAAGGCCACGAAGAACGGGTAGCGCCAGCCCCAGTCGATGAATTCGGCCGGGGTCAGGCTCGCGTAGAGGAACAGGAACAGCGCGCCGGCAATGATGAAGCCCGTGGGCGCGCCCAGCTGCCCCACCATCGCGTACCAGCCGCGCTTGTGCGGGGGCGAGTTGATGGCCAGCAGCGACGGCAGGCCGTCCCACGAGCCGCCGAAGGCAATGCCCTGCAGGAAGCGGAACAGCGCGAGCAGGTAGATGGCTGTGCTGCCGAGCGTGGCGTACGACGGCAGGAACGCGATGCCCACCGTCGCCGTGCCGAGCAGGAACAGCGAGCCCGTCAGCTTGACACCGCGTCCCCATCGGCGCTGAATGCGCATGAACAGCGCCGTGCCGAACGGCCGCCCGATGAACGCGAAGGAAAAGATCGTGAAGCTGTAGAGCAGCCCGGCCAGTTCACTGGCGAAGGGGAAGAAGACCGATGGGAAGACCAGCACCGAGGCGATGCCGTAGACAAAGAAGTCGAAGTACTCCGACGCGCGGCCGATCACGACGCCGGTGGCGATTTCGGCGGGAGCCACCTGATGGTGACCTTCCGCCGGAGGTGCAGTCGGCGACGCGCGGTGCTGATGGGTCAGGCTGGCCATCCTTGAGATCTCCTTCGCGAGCGAGAGGCATGTCAAACTGCACTCAAAGTCATCCACTGACAAGAATAGCGCCTAAACTGCCATAGGAAATCGAAAAGATGATTGCGTCGAGCGGCGCTCGACGTTCCTCAAACGCCACTTCCGCAACCATGCGACCCTTCGATTCTGCGGCTCGGCCGCTCAAAGTGACGGGAAGACTGCTTTTGCGTGTTGGTGCGTTCGGCCTGCTGGCCGCGCTCGCCGGTTGCAACGCAGTGCTTTTATCGCCATCTGGCGAGTTGGCCGTGCGCCAGCGCGACCTCATCATCATCGCCACCCTGCTGATGCTGCTGATCATCGTTCCGGTGATCATCCTGATCTTGCTGTTCGCCTGGCGGTACCGGGAGAACGCCAACAATCCCCACTACAACCCTGACTGGGACCACTCCACGGTACTGGAGCTGGCGATCTGGGCCGCGCCGCTGCTGATCATCATCGCGCTGGGCGCCGTCACCTGGGTGAGCACCCACCAGCTCGACCCCTACCGCCCCCTCACCTTCATCGACGACAAGCGCGCCGTCACGCCCGACACCAAGCCGCTGGTCGTGGAAGTGGTGGCGATGGACTGGAAATGGCTGTTCCTCTACCCCGAGCAGGGCATCGCCACGGTCAACGAGATGGCCGCGCCGGTGGACCGGCCCATCGCGTTCAAGATCACGGCCACCTCGGTGATGAACACCTTCTTCGTGCCGTCGCTGGCGGGCATGGTCTATGCGATGCCCGGCATGGAGACCAAGCTGCACGCCGTCATCAACAAGGCCGGCGTCTATGATGGTCTCTCCGCCAACTACAGCGGCGAGGGCTTCTCCCATATGCGCTTCAAGTTCCACGGGCTGTCAGACGGCGATTTCGACAAATGGGTGCAGCAGGTGAAATCGGGCGGCACCGCGCTCTCCAAGGATGCCTACGTGAAGCTGGCCGAGCCGAGCGAGCGCGTGCCGGTACAGCGCTATGCCAGCGTGGAGCCCGACCTGTACAAGCAGATTCTGAACCGCTGCGTGCTAGGGGGAACCTGCATGGCGGACACGATGGCGCTGGACCGCAGCCGCGGCAAGTTCGACCCGTCCACCTACGTCTGCACGGCCGGCAATACGGCTGGCAGCGCGGCGGGTGGCGCGGCGGGCGAGGCGCCCATGTTCGCCTCGGAGCCCACGCTGAACGACGGCAGGCGCTTGCTGCGGTAGACGAACCGCCGCCGGACTCGTAATCTTTCGCCAATACTCAGCGGCCTGCTGGCCCAGGTGACACAACATGCCCGAGCGTTCCGATCTCGCTTCGCCGATCTTTGGCCGCCTCTCCTGGGAGGCCATTCCGCTCCATGAACCGATCCTGCTGGCGACGTTCGCCGTCGTGGCGCTCGGGGGCCTTGCCCTCGTCGGCGCGCTGACCTACTACCGGGTCTGGGGCTACCTGTGGCGCGAGTGGTTCACCAGCATCGACCACAAGAAGATCGGCATCATGTACGTGATCCTGGGCATCGTGATGCTGCTGCGCGGCTTTGCCGACGCGATCATGATGCGAATACAGCAGGCCATCGCGTTCGGCGACAACCTCGGCTACCTGCCCCCCCATCACTACGACCAGATCTTCACCGCCCACGGCGTGATCATGATCTTCTTCGTGGCGATGCCGCTGGTCACCGGGCTGATGAACTTCGTCGTCCCGCTGCAGATTGGCGCACGCGACGTGGCGTTCCCGTTCCTGAACAACTTCAGCTTCTGGATGACCGTGGGCGGCGCCGTGCTGGTGATGATGTCGCTGTTCGTGGGCGAATTCGCGCGCACCGGCTGGCTGGCCTATCCACCGCTTTCCGGCATCCTGCACAGTCCGGACGTGGGCGTGGACTACTACATATGGTCCCTGGAGGTGGCCGGGGTCGGCACATTGTTATCGGGGATCAACCTGCTCGTCACCATCGTCAAGATGCGCGCGCCGGGCATGACGCTGATGCGCATGCCGATCTTCACCTGGACCTCCCTGTGCACCAACGTGCTGATCATCGCCGCGTTCCCGGTGCTCACCGCCGCCATCACCATGCTGGCGCTGGACCGCTACGTCGGCACCAACTTCTTCACGGCGGACCAGGGCGGCAGCGCCATGATGTACGTGAACCTGATCTGGATCTGGGGCCACCCCGAGGTCTACATCCTGGTCCTGCCCGTGTTCGGCGTGTTTTCCGAGGTGGTGGCCACCTTCTCGCGCAAGCGGCTGTTCGGCTACGCGTCGATGGTGTACGCCACCGTGGTGATCACGGTGCTCTCCTACCTGGTGTGGCTGCACCACTTCTTCACGATGGGATCAGGCGCCAGCGTCAACTCGTTCTTCGGGATCACGACGATGATCATCTCGATCCCGACCGGCGCCAAGATCTTCAACTGGCTGTTCACGATGTACCACGGGCGCATCAAGTTCGAGGTGCCGATGCTGTGGACCATCGGCTTCATGGTCACCTTCGTGATCGGCGGCATGACCGGCGTGCTGCTGGCGGTGCCGCCCGCCGATTTCCTGCTCCACAACAGCCTGTTCCTGATCGCCCACTTCCACAACGTGATCATCGGCGGCGTGCTGTTCGGGCTGATGGCCGGCATCACCTACTGGTTCCCGAAGGCGTTCGGCTACAAGCTCGACCCGTTCTGGGGCAAGTGCTCGTTCTGGTTCTGGCTGGTCGGGTTCTACGTGGCGTTCATGCCGCTGTACTGGCTGGGCTTCCTCGGCGTGACGCGCCGCATGAACCATTTCGACGATCCCTCGCTGCAGCCGTGGTTCCAGATCGCCGCGCTGGGCGCGCTGCTGATCGCCCTTGGCATCGGCTGCTTCATCATCCAGCTGGTGGTCAGCTTCATGCGCCGCGAGCAGCTGCGCGACACCACCGGCGACCCGTGGAACGGCCGCACGCTCGAATGGTCCACCTCGTCACCGCCGCCGCAGTACAACTTCGCGTTCACGCCGATGGTGCACGATGCCGACGCCTGGTGGCAGATGAAGCAGCTGGGCTACCAGCGCCCCGAGCAGGGCTTCATCCCCATCCACATGCCGAAGAACACCGCCGCCGGGATCGTGCTGGCGGGCCTGAGCACCCTGTGCGGCTTCGCCCTGATCTGGCACATCTGGTGGCTCGTGGTGGTGTCCTTCGCGGCGACGATCATCGCCGCCATCGTCCATACCTTCAACTACAAGCGCGATTACTACATTCCGGCCGATGACGTGGTCCGGACCGAAGCCTCGCGCACCCAACTGCTCGCCTCCCATGGTTGAATCGACGATGCCCCTCTCGCACGGCGGCCCGGGCACCCATCCGGCCGCGCCGCTCGACCACAACTACCAGTTCTACGTCAAGGAGGAAGTCCACGCGGAGAACGGCACGCTGCTCGGGTTCTGGCTCTACCTGATGAGCGACTGCCTGATCTTCGCCTGCCTGTTCGCCTGCTATGGCGTGCTGGGGCGGGAGTACGCGGGCGGCCCCACCGGGGCGGAGCTGTTCGAGCTGCCGCTGGTGGCGCTGAACACCACGTTCCTGCTGCTGTCGTCCATCACCTACGGCTTCGCCATGCTCCAGATGCAGGTGCGGCGCAAGGCCGGCACGCTGATCTGGCTGGCCATCACCGGCGTGTTCGGCCTGGCCTTCCTGTTCGTGGAGCTCTACGAGTTCGCGCACCTGATCCATGAAGGCGCCGGGCCGCAGCGCAGCGCCTTCCTGACATCGTTCTTCGCGCTGGTGGGCACGCACGGGCTGCACGTGACGTTCGGCATCATCTGGCTGGTGGTGCTGATGTTCCAGGTGAGCCGGCACGGGCTGATCACGGCCAACAAGCGCCGCCTGATGTGCCTGTCGATGTTCTGGCACTTTCTGGACGTCGTGTGGATCGGCGTCTTTACCTTCGTCTACCTGATGGGAACGTTGCAATGAGCGTGCACGACAACACCCTCGGCGGCCACGCAGACGCGCATGGCCATGACCACGAAGACGACATCGGGCCGCACGCCACGCTGGGCGGCTACCTCACCGGCTTCGTGCTGTCGGTCTTCCTGACCGCGATTCCGTTCTGGCTGGTGATGGGCGACGTGTTCGACAAGACCTCGACCACGGCTGCAGTGATCCTGCTGCTTGGCGCGGTGCAGATCGTCGTCCACATGATTTTCTTCCTGCACATGAACGCACGTTCGGAAGGCGGCTGGAACATGCTGTCCCTGATCTTCACGCTGGTGCTCGTGGTCATCACGCTTGCCGGATCGCTCTGGGTGATGTTCCACCTGAACAGCAACATGATGCCGTCGATGCAGCATTCGGAGACGCTGCCGGGCCCGGGCGGCATCACGCCGCCCAAGGCCCCTTGATACGCTTTTGATACCCCGGCGGCCGCTCAGGCAGCCACTCAGGCGGCCAGGCGGAAGGTAGACACCGCTTCCTTCAGGCGCTGGGCCTGCTCCTCGAGCGAGCCCGCCGCCGCCGCGGCCTGCTCCACGAGCGCCGCGTTCTGCTGCGTCACGGTGTCCATCTGCGTGACCGCCAGGTTCACCTGCTCGATGCCGGCGCTCTGCTCGGCCGAGGCCGCGCTGATTTCCCCCATGATGTCCGTCACGCGCTTCACGGCGCTGACGATCTGCTCCATGGTCTCGCCGGCACGCGCCACCAGCTGCGAGCCGCGCTCCACACGATCCGCCGAATCGCCGATCAGCGACTTGATCTCCTTGGCCGCCGTGGCCGAGCGCTGCGCCAGGCTGCGCACCTCGCCCGCCACCACGGCGAAGCCGCGGCCCTGCTCGCCGGCACGGGCCGCTTCCACCGCCGCGTTCAGCGCCAGGATGTTGGTCTGGAAGGCGATGCCCTCGATGACCGAGATGATGTCCACCACCTTGCGCGAGGACACGTTGATCTCGTCCATCGTATGGACCACCTGCCCCACCACGTCGCCGCCCTGCGTGGCCACTTCCGACGCATTCACGGCCAGCGCGCTGGCCTGCTTGGCGCTGTCGGCGTTCTGGCGGACGATGCTGGTCAGCTCCTCCATGCTGGAAGCCGTTTCCTGGAGCGACGACGCCTGTTCCTCGGTCCGCTGCGAGAGGTCCGTGTTGCCGGCGGCGATCTGGCTGGTGCCCGTGGCAATCGCCTCGGTGCCGTAGCGCACTTCGGTGACGATGCCGAGGATGTTGTCGTTCATCTCGCGCAGCGCCTCGAGCAGCTGGCCGGTCTCGTCCCGGCTGTCCACCTCGATCTGGCTGGTCAGGTCGCCCGCCGCCACGGTGCGCGCAAAGCCCACCGCGCGGTGCAGCGGCCGCGTGATGCCAATGGTCAGCCACCACGCAAACGCCACGCCGATACCCAGCGCCACCACACCCAGCGTGATCAGGCCGTTACGCGCGCTGCGGTAGATGCTGTTGATTTCCGCCGCCGTGGTGTCGATGGAGGCGCGCTGGATGTCCAGCAGCTTCTGGATCTCGGCCAGGTAGGCATCGCCAGCCGGCACGAACTCGGTCTCGAGCACCTTGTTCGCCTCTTCGGTCAGCGCGTCCTTCTTGAGCTTGGTGATCTTGTCGCGCGAGTCGTTGTACGGGTTGCGCACGACGAGAATGCGCTGGAACGCGGCCTTCTCCGCCTCGGAGGTCAGCATCGGATCGAGCTTTTCGCGCAGCTTGGCGATCGCATCGGTCGAATACTTGGTCTCGGCCGCGAAAAAGGTGCCGAGCGAGGGGTCGGCGCTGCGCGCCACGGCGGTCGTGCGGCGCACGCTCGCGTACATCAGCCGGTACCAGTCACTAACCAGCCGTTCCTTGGCCAGCGGCTGCTGCATCATTTCGTGCGTACGGCCGGCCACTTCCTGGAGGCGCAGCACGCCCACCACGGTCATGAGCGTGGATAGCATCAAGACCACGCCAAAGCCAATGCCAAGGCGAACACCAATACCAAGATTCTTCATTTCTTCTACCTGATTGCACACTGGTGGGTGACCGTGCGCGCCCGCATGGCGCCCGGCCGCTCTCTCTCCGGTGCCCCGTCGCGCGAATGGTCGCAAGACCGGACATTGGATGACCTAACGGCATCGGGCAGCAGAAACTTGAGAAATTTCTCAGGGAAAACGCGCATTGCGGACGCTGCCCGCCCGTGGGCCGGTGGCCTCCCGCATGGCGGAACCCAGCGCGGTGCTGTCTTCCATCATTCCAGGCCCGTTGCGGGCAGGATGCGCGTCCGGCGCGGGTTGCCGGCCGAAGGCAGTTCGATCGCCACGCCGCCGCCGCTGTCGGCGCCATGGCCGGTCAGCGCCGAGATCACAACCTGATGCGTGACCATCAGGTAGGGCCCGCCGCGCGGGTCCAGGCCGTCGATCAGGCGGGAGAGCTTCTCGGTCTGGGCGGTTCGTGCGGCGGGATCGGCCTCGAAGAACGAGTTGAGCAGCGGCTGCACCTGGACCGGGCCCAGGTTCATCAGCCGCGCGGTGTCCTGGCAGCGGCACCACGCACTGCTATATATATGGGTCGGACGAACGCCAGCGGCGCGGAAGCCTTCGCCAAGCTTTGCCGCCTGGCGGCGGCCCCGTTCGTCAAGGTTGCGTTGCGTGCTGCAATCGCCAAGACGGAGACCTTTCGGATCGCCCACGCCCGGCGCGCTGGCGTGGCGCAGCACCACCACCACGTTGGGACGTCGCAACGCCTCCAGCGACATCGGCATCGGCTCGGATTGCGCCATCGCGGCCGCGCTACCCCATCCGGACGCCACCAACGACAGCGTGCTGACAAGCAGAATACGGAACATGGCGGCCTCCCTGGCAATGCGCCCCATCCACGATAGGACACCGGCGGCCACGCTGCCCGGGAGCTAGCGCGGCTGGGCGGCGGCCGAGGTCCGGCTGAAGGCGTACGGCACCAGCGCCAGCCCCACCAGTACGCCCGCCGTGAGAAAAATCGCCCCGTAGGAATCGGCTTCCGGCCATTGGCGCGTGTGGCCAGCGTTGGCAATCAGCCCGAAGCCCCACGAGGTCAGCGCGGAACCGAGGAAGACGAAGGTATTGAGCACGCCCAGTCCGCGCCCGCGCGACGGCGCCGGGATCAGCGCGCGGCCCTGCGCCATGACCAGCGGATGCAACATGCCGATGGTCGACAGCAGCGCCATCAGGCCCACGCCGGACACTATCCCGCTGTCCGGCCAGCCCCACAGCAGCAGCCCGCCCACCATCGACAGGACGCCCCAACCGAAGATGGTCGCCTTCAGGGACGTGCCGCGCACCAGCACCGGCAGCAGGAAGGCGGTCAGGAAGCCCGCCAGGCTCAACAGCGTCAGCGCCACGCCGCGCGTGCCGGCGTTCAGATGATAGACATCGGCCAGATACGGGCCGCTCCAGGCGTTCCGGAACGCCGTGCCGGCGGCCATCGCCACGCACATCGGAATCAGCAGCCAGAGCGAGCCCATGCCGAGCAGCCGCGCGCTGTCGGTCAGCATCGCGCCCATCGGCACGTTGCGCGCCTCGGCGTGGCCCTCGTCGCGCACCACGCGCCAGACGCCATAGCAGACGGCTGCCATGAAGATTGCCGATGCCGCCATCGCCGGCCGCCAGCCCACATGCTGCGAGGCCCAGCCCAGCGGGGCCGTGGCGCACAGCGCGCCGACCATGCCCAGTGCATTGGAGCGGCTGACCACGCGCATGTACTGCCTTTCCGAGAGCTGCTCGGACGCGTAATGGAGCAAACCCATGAAGACCGGCGCGCAGGCCAGGCCGAGACCCATCTGGGCGAGCATGGCCACCGTGGCGCTGGGCGCCGCCGCGAAGGCGATGCCGGATACCGCGCCAACGCCGAGCAGCCACGCCGTGGGACGGCCCACCCCGAAACGGTCGAATGCCAGCCCCACCGGAATCTGCGCCACCGCGAAGGCCAGGAAGAAACCCGACGACAAGGCCCCGTAGCCCGCCGGCGAGAGTTGAAAGTCGTGCTGGAGTTCAGGCGCGATCACCGCGAGGCAGCTCCGATAGAACTGGCTCAGGATAAATGCGAACGTGAGAAACGTGATGCCGCGCCGGGCCGTGGCGTCGGGCGTCGTGCTGGGGCTTTCCTCGGGGAAAGTCGAAATATGAGGGCGTTGCAACGCGATGACTCGTGGCTGTCGGGGGAGCAGCCGGCCATTTTACGCGCGCGGTTCGCCCGGTATTCGCAGGATTGCAACAAATCGTGCGAATTACGGCACGCCATTCCGCCTGGCGAAACCTGGAGAGCAGCCTAAGGCCTTGGCGCCCTGAACGTCAGCGGGCCGAGCGGCCGCCGTAGAACGTTCCCGTGCGCGGATTGGAGATGTGGTACGCCTGGCTGATGGCCCAGCGTTGCGCGGCCAGAAAGGCTTCCGGCTCGCGTTGTGTCCAGGCGCTGACCATCAGCGGCGAGGCATCTTCCTCGGTATTGGGGTAGACGGCCGCCCGGTGCACCGCCGCCCTGTCGGGCGATCCGGGAATCGTCGTGGTTCGAATCGTGACTTGCATCAACGCAGTTCCTAGAGCCCAGATGCCGAAAATTATGCGCGGATCGGCGTGACATTGCCATGACCACGTGATGACAGCCACGCGCACATGTATGGTGTGCGTCCCATTGAGGGAGACTGCCGCGCCGGCACTGGCTTTGCGGGCGGTGTGGCGCCGTGGTGACGTGGCGCGCGCGCCACGCTGCCGCCCTGGCGACGCGATCCGGGCGGTCTGGCGGCCCCGCGCGGGCGGCTACAATGCGCCTGCGCCACCTCTCCGGCCCGCCTAACGCGCCCAACCCGCCCAACGCGCTTTCCCCGCCTTCACCGCCTTATATCGTTTTATGCCAATTCCTGACCGGGTTTTCCTGCTCGGCCCGCTGCTGAAGGGGGTGTCCCGCTCGTTCTACCTGACGCTGCGCATCCTGCCCGCCGGCATGCGCGACCCCGTGGGGCTCGCCTACCTGCTGGCCCGCGCGGCGGACACCATCGCCGATACGGCGCTGATTCCCCCGCCGCAGCGGCTGGCGCTGCTGCTGGCGCTGCGCGCCCGCGTGAACGGTGCCGATGACGGGGGCGAGCTGGTCCGCCGACTGGCCGCCGAGGTCGCCAGCCAGCAAACCCTGTCGGACGAAAAGGTGCTGCTGGAGTCGATCGGCCCGGCCCTCGACGTGCTCGACCAGCTGCCCGACGCCGACCGCACCGCCGTGCGCGGCATCGTGACCACCCTGACCGAGGGCATGGAACTCGACCTGCGCACCTTCCCGGACGAAGGCTCCGGGCAGGTGGCGGCATTGCCCGCCATGGCCGATCTCGACCGCTATACCTATCTGGTGGCCGGCTGCGTGGGCGAATTCTGGACCACGATGACGGTCCGGCATCAGCCGGGCACGCTGCCGGCGCCGGCCGACCTGATGCTGCGCCGGGGCGTGCGCTTCGGCAAGGCCTTGCAGATGGTCAACGTGCTGCGCGACTGCGGCAAGGACCTGCGCATCGGCCGGTGCTACCTGCCGACCGAGCTGCTGGACCGGCATGGGCTGTCGCCGCAGGATCTGCTGGACCCGGCCAACAGCCGCCGCGCCCGGCCGATGCTGGCGGAGGGCGTGCGCGTGGCGCTCGACCATTTCCGCGAGGCCATCGCCTACACGCTGGCCATCCCCCGCACGGCCGTGCGGCTGCGGCTGGCCTGCATCTGGCCGATCCTGATCGGACTGGAAACGCTGCTGTTGCTGGTGGACAACGACGCCTGGCTCGATCCGGCGCGTGTCTCCAAAGTCCCGCGCGGCAAGGTCTACCGGGTGCTGGCGGGCAGCCTAGCGTGCGTCATGGTCGATACCGCGCTGCGGGGCTGGATGGAAGGGCTGGTAGCGCGCATCGAGGCCCGGCTGGCCTGAGGACAACCGGGCCCCAAAAACAAACGGCCCGCACAAGGCGGGCCGTTTCATCTGGCATGCAAGCGGTTACTTTGCGGCCTCGGCAGGCGCCTTCTTGGGCGCCTTGGCCTTCTTCGCCGTGCTCTTGCTGTCGGTCAGCGCCGATGCCGTGCTTTGCTTGGCGCCCTGGGTGTACGGGTCGAACTTGTCGCCTGCGCGGGCGGTGTCCGGCACGTAGCCGTCCTTGTTGGTCACACGGGCCGGATCGGGCACGTAGCCGTCCTTGTTCGTGGTCCGCATGTTGTAGTCGTAGCGGTCGGCGGGGTTCGCCGGGCCTGCCGCGAGCACGACGCCCGGAACCAACGTTGCAATGGCCAATACCATGGTGATGGACTTCATCGATGCCTCCTGACGGAATGTAAAAGATCGCGCGTCCAGGACGCACGTGCCAAGCGTAAGCCTAGTCCGATGGGCGCCAATGCGCCATGGCATTTGCACGTGAATTGTTGTAAAGCACTGGCGCGGTGCACCAAGGGCGCGCACGCCCCGCGCTTCACCACCCTATTGCGCCGTCCAGCCGCCATCCGCCGCCCAGGCCGCCCCGCGCACCTCGTCGCCAAGGGGCGAGCACAGCATCGTCACGATCCCGCCCAGCTGGCGCGGCGTGACGAACTGCCCGGACGGCTGCTTGTCCGCCAGCAGCCGGGCCTGCGCCGCCTCGGTCGAGATGCCGTCCCGCGCCGCGATGTCCGCGATCTGCTGCGCCACCAGCGGCGTCAGCACGAATCCCGGGCAGATCGCATTGCACGTGACACCGGTACCGGCCGTCTCGAGCGCCGTGACCTTGGTCAGGCCCACCAGCCCGTGCTTGGCCGCCACGTAGGCCGACTTGCCCGCCGAGCCCACCAGCCCGTGCACGGACGCGATATTGACGATGCGGCCCCAGTTCCGTGCGCGCATGCCGGGCAGCGCGTGGCGGATCGTATGGAAGCTCGAGGTCAGGTTGATGGCGAGGATGTCATCCCACTTCTCCACCGGGAACGCCTCCACGGGCGCCACGTGCTGGATGCCGGCGTTGTTCACCAGCACGTCAACGCCGCCAAAGCGCGCCTGCGCCGCGGCGACCATCGCCGCGATCTCGTCGGGCTTGCGCATGTCCGCCGGATGGTGGATGGCCTGCACGCCAGTCGCCGTGAGGCTGGCCAGCGCCGCGTCCACATCGCCAAAGCCGTTCAGTACGATATTGGCGCCAGCCTGGGCCAGCGCCTGGGCGATGCCCAGGCCGATGCCGCTCGTGGAGCCGGTCACCAGGGCGGTCTTGCCTTGCAGATGATTCAGATTGCTCATGATGGCTTCCGGGGGTCAGACCAGGCCGGTCAGGTAGAACGCGGCGATGACGAAGAACACCGCCAGCGTCTTGATCACGGTGATGGCGAAGATGTCGCGGTACGACTCGCGGTGCGTGAGCCCCGTGACCGCCAGCAGCGTGATCACCGCGCCGTTGTGCGGCAGCGTGTCCATGCCGCCGCTGGCCATCGACACCACCCGGTGCAGCACTTCCAGCGGAATCTGGGCGGCCTGCGCGCCCTGGATGAACGTGTCGGACATCGCCGCCAGCGCAATGCTCATGCCGCCCGAGGCGGAACCGGTGATGCCGGCCAGCGTGCTGACGGACACCGCCGCGTTGACCAGCGGATTGGGAATGCTGCGCAGCGCGTCGCTGACCACGAGGAAGCCCGGCAACGCGGCGATGACGCCGCCGAAGCCGTACTCGGACGCCGTGTTCATCGAGGCGAGCAGCGCGCCGCCGACGGCGCCCTTGGTGCCTTCGGCAAAACGTTCCCGCACAGCGCCGAACGCGGTGACGAGCACCACCACGATGCCCAGCAGCAGCGCGGCCTCCACCGCCCAGATCGCCGTCACGCTGGCGATCTTGGTCTCGATCGGCTTCGCCAGCCCCGGCAGTGAGACGCTATTGGCCGGGCCATACCAGAGCGGGATCATCCGCGTCAGCCAGAAATTCGACACGCCCACCAGGATCAGCGGCAGGATGGCCAGCCACGGCGGCGGCAGCTTGCCGCCCTCCACGCGTTGCGGCTCGTTACGCAGGTTGGTGCCGTAGCCCTCCCCACGCGCGGCAGCCGCGCGGCGGCGCCATTCCAGGTAGCTCAGGCCCACCACGATGATGAACAGCGAGCCAATCACGCCCAGCACCGGCGCCGCCCACGAGGTGGTCTTGAAGAACGTGGTCGGGATGATGTTCTGGATCTGCGGCGTGCCCGGCAGCGAATCCATCGTGAACGAGAACGCGCCCAGCGCGATCGCCCCCGGCATCAGGCGCTTCGGGATATTGCTCTGGCGATAGAGTTCGGCCGCGAACGGGTAGACGGCGAAGACCACCACGAACAGCGACACGCCGCCATAGGTCAGCAAGGCGCAGACCGCCACGATGACCGCGTTGGCCCGCGAGCGGCCGATATAGCGGATGGCCGCGGCGACGATGGACTCGGAAAAGCCGGACAGTTCGATCACCTTGCCGAACACCGCGCCGAGCAGGAACACCGGGAAATAGAGCTTCACGAACCCGACCATCTTCTCCATGAAGATGCCCGAGAACACCGGCGCCACGGCGGACGGCTCGGTCAACAGCACGGCGCCAAGCGCCGCCAGGGGTGCAAACAGGATGACGCTGTAGCCGCGATAGGCGGCAAACATCAGGAACGCCAGGGCGGCGATCACCACGACAAAAGACATGAGGTCTCCAGAATTTGTTCTTGAACCGACGCTGCTGAGCGGCCATGGAAGAGCCGTCGCGCGCGGATTGCCCCTGGCTTGTCAGGCATCGGGGGCGGCAGGAGTGTGCAGGATGTGTGCCATACGCCATATGCGTCCAATACTTCACTTACGGGCGTATTTGTCTCGATTTGTAGATTCCCGCGTGCGATCGAGGCATGCAAATCTCGCTTGTGAGACAC
Source organism: Cupriavidus campinensis (assembly GCF_905397395.1). GTDB lineage: Bacteria > Pseudomonadota > Gammaproteobacteria > Burkholderiales > Burkholderiaceae > Cupriavidus > Cupriavidus campinensis. Next base: position 232,762 of record NZ_CAJPVH010000002.1, on the reverse strand, counting down.
TCGCCGTCTCCCCATCGAGACAACGAGATCGGCAGCATGCAGAAAATAGCGGAGCCGGGCGGTGCCCTGCTGCTGGACTACGACTACGTGGCGCGTCGCGCCATGGCCTCGCTGTTCCGCACGTTCGAGAATTTCAGCGAAGGCACATTCGTGGTGGACGACCACGCGCGCGTGGTCTGGATCAACAAGCGCTACGCGGCGCGCTTCGGGTTCTCCAACCCGCAGGAGGCCATCGGCCGCGACTGCGAGCAGGTGATTCCCAACAGCCTGATGCGCGAGGTGGTGACCACAGGCAAGCCCATCCTGCTGGACATCCTCGAGACAGACAGTGACACGATGATCGTCACCCGCCTGCCGATCAAGGACGACGACGGGCGCACGATCGGCGCGGTGGGCTTCGCGCTGTTCGACGAACTGAAGTCCTTGACGCCGTTGTTCGCCCATTACTCGCGCGTGCAGGCCGAACTGGCCGCCGCGCGCCGCTCGCTCGACCAGGCCCGCCGCGCCAAGTACACCTTCGCCAGCTTCATCGGCACCAGCCCGGCGGCGCAGGAGGTCAAGCGCCAGGCCCGGCGCGCGGCGCGCGTGGAGTCCCCGGTGCTGCTGCTCGGGGAGACGGGCACTGGCAAGGAACTGCTCGCGCATGGCATCCACGCCGGCTCGACGCGTGCCGAGCAGCCCCTTGTCACCGTAAACGTGGCCGCCATTCCCGAGACGTTGCTGGAAGTCGAGTTCTTCGGCGCGGCGCCGGGCGCCTACACGGGCGTGGACCGCAAGGGCCGCATCGGCAAGTTCGAACTGGCGAACGGCGGCACGCTGCTGCTCGACGAGGTGGGGGACATGCCGCTGATGCTCCAGAGCAAGCTGCTGCGGGCATTGCAGGACAAGGAGTTCGAGCCGCTCGGCTCCAACCGCATCGTGCGCGCCGATGTGCGCATCATCGCGGCCACGTCGGCCGACCTGCCCGCACTGGTGGCGGCGGGCAAGTTCCGCGCGGACCTCTATTACCGGCTCAACGTCCTGACGATCGAACTGCCGCCGCTGCGCGAGCGCCGGGCCGACCTGTTGCTGTTGGCCAACGCGATCATCGAGGAACTGTGTATCAAGGCCGATCGCAACCCGCCTGGCCTGCGCCAGGACGCCTTGCAACTGCTTGGGGAATATGACTGGCCCGGCAACGTGCGCGAGCTGCACAACGTGCTGGAACGCGTGGTCATGCTGTGCGACGAGGATTCGATCGACGCGGCCACGCTGGCGCCGCTGCTGGACCGCCGTCTGCCGGCGACCCTGGTGCCGGCAAGCCTGGAAGCGCCCGCCGCGGTGGCCGCGGTGTCGACAGATGTCCAGACAGATGCGCCGACAGATGCGCCGACAGATGTGTCGATAGATGTGTCAATCGACGCGCCGACGGCGCCGGCACTGCCCGAGCCTCCACCGCAAACCTACGCGGCGGCGATGGCCGGCTTCGAGGCCGCCTTCCTGCAACAGGCGCTGGACGCCTGCGGCGGCCGCGTGGCCGACGCCGCCGCCCGCATCGGCATCAGCCGCGCCGCGTTCTACAAGAAGCTCGCGGCGCTGAAGCCTGCTTCGGCCGCCTGATCAGGCGGCCTGATCAGCCGCCGATACCGAGCAGTTCCACTTCGAAGTTCAGCGTGGCGTTCGGCGGAATCGTACCCGGCACGCCGCGCGCACCGTAGGCGCTGGCCGACGGGCAGGTCAGCTTGGCCTTGCCGCCCACCTGCATCTTCTGCACGCCTTCCGTCCAGCACGGAATCACGCGATTCAGCGGGAACGAGATCGGCTGGCCGCGCTTGTACGAGCTGTCAAACTCCGTGCCATCGGTCAGCGTGCCCCGGTAGTGGACCTTGACGGTATCGGAGGCCTTGGGCGAAGCGCCCGTGCCCTTGGTCACGTGCTGGATCACCACGCCGGACGGCAGCGTCTCGGATGCCGGAGCGGCGGCCTGGGCAGCGCCTGCGCCAGCGAGCGCGACGGCGGCAAGAATCAGGGAGAGAGTCTTCATGGGAATCTGTCGTGTCAGTGTGTTTGGAAATTGGCGCCGGCAGCGCGATGCCAGCCGGCAGTGTACCCGAGGCATCATCCAACCACGAACAGCCCGACGATGACGTGCGCGAGCGAGAGCGACAGCACCAGTGCAACGAGGACCACGGCAATCCAGCGCCACGGCATCGCGCTATGCGGCTCCGGTTCGGCGACCAGGGCTGGCACAGGCTCCTCCTCCACCACCGCCGGGACCGGAGGCCGGACGCGCGGCGCCGTATCCGGCAGCGGCGCGCCATGCTCGTCCCGCAGCCCGCGAGCGACCAGCGCCGCGATCACGGCCAGTGCGTGCGTGCCGATCTCCGGCGCTTCACGCAGTTGCAGGATCCACGTGCGGCATTGCTGCCCGGTATCCGCGCTGCCGTAATACTCGCGCAGCAGGCTGTCCTGCAGCCAGACACCCCGGCAACTCCCCGACGCGCCCTGCACACGGCTGCCTGCCTGGTCCAGCGCGGTGCAGAAGCAATAGCGCACCGCCTCCACGGCCTCGGGCGGCAGGTTCACCGCCGCGCCCGCCCGCTGCAGGTAGACAAGCCGTTTGCGGGCCTCGCGCTTGAGCCACTCCAACCGCGCCATCGACTTCAGCGCCGGCGACAGTTCGTCGAGGATGCGGAACAGGGGCTGGGCGAGATGGAGCAGGAGATTGCCTTCCCAGTAGTGGGTCATCCCCCTTCCTTCTCCGCGCGGGAGGAGGCCATGGCGTGCCGCCGTGCGCTATCCGCCACGGTCCAGTAGTCGTCAGGCATGGCCGGCCCTTGCGCATGCAACGACGGCACCGGCTTCGCCGTGGGCGCCCGATACGCATAGGGGTTGACGCCATCGCCGCCCCGCCGGTCCGGGCTCAGGTACCGGCCGATATCGGGGTCGTAGACGCGCCGGCCGTGCCAGTGCAACCCGATTTCGTCGTCGGCGAACTGACCCGCGAGCCGCAGCGGCTGCCCGGCGGTGGCGGCCGGGCCATCCTGGGCCAGCAGGCGGCCCAAGGCCGTATAGCGGCCAGACCAGACCTCCGCCCCCGTCTCGTCGGTCAACGCCACGGCAGTGCCGGCGACATCCGTTTGGTAGTGCAGGAGCCGCATGCTCCCGGGCTGCCCACCGGCATCGAGCACCTGGTCGATACAGGTCAATGGCACGTCACCGCCAAAGCCGTGCTTCGTCGGCACATGGAGATAGGTCCGCACGCGGTCTGGCTCGATCATCTGAATCAAGGTGTCGTCGTGCCAGACGAAGCGCGTGACGCGAGGCGGCGTGGCCGGCAAGGCGCGGCCCGGCGCCTGCCGGACCGTCACGGTGCGCTCGATGCAGCGGCCCAGCGGGTCGTATTGGTAACGCACGAGCCTGTCGCGCACGCGCACGGCGATCAGGTGGTCTTCGGCATCCCATTCCAGCGCGATCGCGTCGCGGTTGCCGGACTTCGCCACAACCCGCCCCCAAGCATCGTACTCATATCGCCAGCCTGCAAACTCGGTGAGCCGGTGATCGTCGCGCCGCTGCGGGCCCACCAGGCTCCGCGACGGGTCCAGCTGCGTGCCGGCACCATCCCAGCTAAAGCGCTCGATGCCCAGATCGTCCGTCACGCGCCGCAGCAGATTGCCGCTGCGGTCATAGTCGAGGTGCGTGGTGCCATGGCGATGATCGATGGTCTGCACCACCCTGCCACCGGCGCCGTAACTGACCGCGCGCCAAAGCCGCAGATCCTCGGCTACGATCTCGCGCTCGGCGGTCTCACTGTGCAACACCGCGCGCCACCACAGCGGCGCCCCGACGGCGTCGTAGCCCGTATAGGTCAGCAGGTCGCCCTGCATGCGAACCACTTCGCGCTGCATCGCATCGAAGGCAAATTCCGCGACATGCTGGCCATCGATCCCGATCAACGTGACCGCCCCCGTGTCATCGCGCGTCACCTGTATGGTCTGCTGCTGCGGCAGGAGCACCCCAATCAGGCGACCGGCGTCATCGTAGCCATAGCGCAGCTTGCCGTGCGGGCCTTCCTCGGACAAGGGCTGGCCCGTCTCGTCATGCGTGTAGCGGATGGAGGTTTCTACGATGCCGATGGCCTCGCCCTCGGCCGTGGGCGTGCGTGTCACGGTCTGGAGCCGGCCATCGGCGGCATAGTCGAACCGATAGCGACTGTGCATGGTATCCCGCCCCACGAGACGGCCGAGCGGGTCATACGCGAACGCCTCGCGCCGCATCTGGCCACCAGCACTCGCTGTCAGCGCGGCGAGCGCACCACGGTCCGTGTAGGTGTACGCGTGCGTCACGCCGTTCTCGTCGGTCGACCGGCTCGGGCGGCCCACGGCATCCCATTCGAACGTCTGCACCGCGCCATTGCCGCTCGTGGTACGCACGCGCCGGCCGTGCGCGTCATAGGCATGCGCGATGGCGTGCCCCTCTTCGTTGATCTCGCGCAGGACACGCCCGCGCCCATCGCGCTCCCACGTCCGGCCCTGGCCGTCGGCACCGACATACTGCGTCCGCTGGCCGAGCGCGTTCCAGCCATGACGCTCACAACTGCCATCCGCGCGCGTCAGCTGGAGCGGCCAGCCGTTGCCGTTGCATTCCAAGCGTGTGATGCCGCCCGCCGCATCACGCAGCGCAGCGACATGGCTGTCCGCGTCATAGGTCAGGTCGAAGGTCCGCCCCGCCGCATCGGTCTGCCGGATCACCCGGCCGGCGGCGTCCCGCTCGAGTGTAATCGTTGCGCCATCGGGGCCGGTGCGGCGGACGATCCAGCCGTGCGCGTCATACGCCGTGGTCACTTCGCCTTCCGGCGTGAGGTGCTGCGTCGGCTGGAGACTGTCATCACGAACCCACGCCCAGCTCTGGCCCGCGGACTCTTTCACCATCAGCGGCGCGAGTGTGCTGAAGGTGTAGTGGGTCTGGCGCCATCGGCCGGAAGAATCCGTCTCCTTGACCACGCGCGACAGGTTATCCAGCGTGAGCACGATGCGGCGCTCACCCGGCAGTTCCAGCGCCACCGGCCAGTGCGAGCGGCTGTACTGGAACGCATACTGGCGCCGATCGAAATCGCGAAAGCCGACCACGCAACCACGCGCGTCGTAGCGCCAGTGCGCTGTATGCCCAAACACATCGGTGACGTCGCAGGTGCGCGACGCGGTGTCGTACGTGAACTGTTCGCGTGCCCCGGCATCGGTGCTGCGCTCGACCACGCGCGCACGGTCTCCATCGGCTTCCCACACGTAGCGGGTCACGCCGCCGAGTGCGCCGACCTGTTCGACCATACGCCCGCCCCGGTAGCCGTAGCGCCGGGTCGTGGCACCGGTGCGGTCCTCGACCCGGGCGAGCCGTCCGTCGTCATCGTAGCGATAGTGCGCCAGCATGCCCGCAGGCCCGCTGCCAACGCTCTCTATGGCGGACAAGCGTCTGCCGTCGCCGGAATAATGCATCTGCAATACGTAACCGCACGTGCTGCCAAGCCGGTCCAGCCGTCCCGAGGCGTCCCGGATGCAACCGATGCGCTCGCCGGCATAGTCCTCGATGTACTTGAGCCGTGCGATGCCCTGCGCGTCGAACTTTTCGAAAACGCGATAGCACGGCGAGAAATCGGCCACGACCATCGTGCCATCGGACAGGCACGCCAGGTGCAGGCGTTCGGACAGCACCGTGACGCGCGCGCCTGGCTGCGGATCAGGCACATCGATCATGCGCCCGTGCTCGTCGGTGTAGACCAGCCGGTCGCCCTGGCGGTGCAGCGTCACCTCCCAACGCACGCGCCAGCCAACGCCCAGCGCCCCTTCCACCGCCAGTGCGCCGGAGTAGAAGCGCGACCAGCACAGCGGCAGTCGCGCCGGCAGCGTGAAATCGGTCTCGTGCGCGGGCAGGCAGATCTTGTCGCCAGACAAGACATCGATGTCGCCCCATAGCAGCCCGGACAGCGCGCGACGAACGCCGTACCGCGCCGCGAGCTCCGCGTCGTGGCCGTGGAATCGCCCGACGAAGGGGCGGGTTGCCACGGCATCGATCTCCTTCGTCCGCAGCACATCGAGCAGGCTGCCCAGTTCACTGATGGCCGACATGTCCGCCCTCAACCACCGACGAAGACGTTCGGGGAGCCACTTGCGACCGGTGCGCCACAGCCGGACACGCCGCCGACCATGGAGGCCGGCATGTTGTTGATGAATACGGTGGACGAGCCCTTCGCCAGCGAGCCGCCTCCGTGCAGCGAGCACGTGCAGCTGCTCGCGCACGCAACGGCGGCTGGCACCCCGTTGATGAAGACATTGCCGGATCCTGACGTGATCGACCCTCCGTGGCCGATCGCGTCACCCAATCGCGCAGCTGGCGTTCCCATATGTGCTTCCTTTCAGAATCGAGTGATGCCCCGGTGACAGATGTCACCGGGGCGAGCAGGTTCTCGCCTTCCGCCGTTACGGCTCTGGCGTCGTTGGCGTCGGCGTCGGGATCGGCGGCGTCGGCGCGGGTGGGGTAGGCGTCGGCGTTGGGGGCGTTGGTCCAGTCGGACCGGTTGGACCGGTGGGTCCTGTCGACCCGGTTGGCCCGCTCGGCCCTGTTGGCCCTGTTGGCCCTGTTGGCCCTGTTGGCCCTGTTGGCCCTGTTGGCCCTGTTGGCCCTGTTGGCCCTGTTGGCCCTGTTGGCCCTGTTGGCCCTGTTGGCCCCGTCGCCCCCGTCGCCCCTGTTGGCCCCGGCGGGCCCGGCATCCCTCCGCCATCGGCGCGAGCGCCAAGACCCAGCATGGGCACGACGATCGGTACCGACGGCGCGGCCAGCCCGATCGCAAAGAAGCCTCCTCCGCCACCGCCTCCGCCGCCCTTGTTCTTGCCGTCGCCCGGGTTCAGGTCCAGTTGCGTACCCTGGATCACGACCTTGTTGCCCACGAGCTTGATCGTTCCGTCGCTAGCCATTGTCAGCGAAGCTTCCCCGCAGGTCAGCGACAGGGCCTCGCCGGAACTGACGGCCATCGCTTTGCCGATGCTCACCAGGTATGCGCCGCCCACCGAGTAGGTCGAAGCGCCGCCGACGTTCACCGCAGATATGCCGCCGATGCTCATGGAATACGCGGCGCCGACCGTGTGGACCGATCCGCCGGCCACGTTAGTGGCATAGAGTGCGCCAACGCCGAGGTTGAAGTTCATACCCACGCCCATCGCCAGGTCCATGCCGACGGTTTTCGTCTCGTTCCGCTTGGTCAGGCTGACCATATCGCGCTCGGCCTGCTGGTAGAACTCCTCCATGCCGGCCTTGTCCTCGAACCGGACGCCGTTGTAGTTGTCCGGCCCGCCACCCGGCGTCTGGCTTTTGAAGCCGCTCTTGGTAGCGCTGGCAGGCAGGTCCCAGGGCGGCTGCGTCGCATTGTTATAGAGGCTGCCGGTGACCAGTGGCCGATCCGGGTCGCCGTTCATGAAGTTGATGATTACCTCATGGCCAACGCGCGGGATATAGATGCTGCCGAACTTGGCGCCAGCCCAGGCCTGCACCACACGCACCCAGCAGGAGTCCGACTCATCGTTACGGGCGTAGCGGTCCCACAGGAAGCGCACCTTGATGCGGCCGAATTCGTCCGTCCAGACCGTGGAGCCCGGCGGACCGACCACAATCGCCGATTGCGGACCGTGCGTATTGGGCTTGGCCGTCGTGCGGGGCATGCGGAAGACCTCGTTGGTCGGCTGCACCTCGAGCTCGTTCCGACATTGGTACTGATAGCCGGCGCCCGATTCGTCGGCAATCTCTGTCAGCGTCAGCCTCGATTCCACCACGAGGTACTCGCGGTTCGCGCTGCGGTGCGCGTGGCGAGAGAGCACGAAGGTCTCGCCGCAAGCCACGCCGCGTACATTGCCATGGCCGAACGCGCGCGCCCCTTCCGCGCGCGCTTCTTCCATGCGGACACGACTGATCATGTCGCCATGTCGTGCGTCGGTAAAGTCACTTGGCCACTCGAACACGTCCCGGTCGGCCCATGTGGTGCGACGCGGCTGCTGATTAGCTTGCAGCAGCCTTGCCCGCGAGCGCGTGAAGTCGTAGTCGTCCACTTCCACGCGGCCGGTACGCAGTGCCTCGTGCACAGAGAACGCCGCGATGTGTTCGATATCGATCTTGTCGTCGTTGGGGTGATATTCGATCTGGTGGTAAGCCTCGCTGCGCACGCGGCGGTGTGCCCCGATGTGATCGCACAACACAAGCCGGTGCTTGCCGTCCGAATGCTCGAAGAACCAGTAGATGCCCCATTCCTCCATCAGGCGCTGGATGAAGTTGAAGTCCGTCTCGCCATACTGGACCTGGAACTTGCGCGGATCATTGCGCTCGGATTCGCTCGTCAGCGCATACTTTCCCACGTCGAGCCGCTTCTCCACCGGGTAGGGATAGTCGGCCAGGACGTCGTCGATGATCTCGAGTACGGTTTTGTCCTGGTAGATCTTGAAGTCGTTGGTCAGCGTGGCCAGCCACAACCACGGCCGCAACACCACGCGATAGACGTTATAGCGTCCCTCCTGGTGCAGGTAACCGGCCGAGACAACGAGCCCACTGATCTCCCGCGTGCCTCGCCCTACCTGGGTGCCTGGCCCCTTGCCGCTCCCATCAATCTGGATCGAGAGCGTCATCTCCTTGCCAACCAACGCTTTCAGGTCGAGGTTCGCGCTCGCCGCCAGCGGCAGTTGGTAGTCGTCCGGCGTGCGTAGCTGGACCTCGTACTCAAACAGTCGGCCAAGCCGCTCCGTTCCATGAACCTGCAGGAACTCCAGGGCCGGCAAGCCGGCCACCGTGGGCATAGCCGCGCTGCGGATCGCCACGGTACGATTCTGCGAAGCAACGCCGTTCAAGAATTCAGTAGCCATCTCTTCCCTATGCAATCACAGTCTGTTTCCAACGTCGTCGGCATGGCCGGCGCTACGTGCCCTTCGGGCAGGAAAAGCCCCTGAGAAGCTGACCGGACAGCGCATTCGCGTGCCCGCCCGTCACGAATTCCAGTGCCGCATGGCGGTCGTCGAATGTGAAATCCACGACCATGCGGCTGGCCGAGGCCGTGCCAACTGGCCGACCTTGATCAACCAGCCGGAACAGGGCCCACGGGCCGGACGTCACGATCGTCGACGTATCGGGCCGGATCTTCGGGCTGGCCGACATCCCGGCTACCGCCCCGCCGCGTGGCCCCGGCCATCCCAGTTGGAACGTCACGACCGGGCCATGCGCATAGCGGATCTGCTGGCCGTCGATGTCGAGCGAAAGTTCCAGGATCTCGGGGTCAAGATTGGCCACCCGAGCATCCACCTTCCACGCCATCCGCTTCCCGCCCGATTCGCGGAAGAACGTCTCGCGGATAGCTGCGGCCCGTTCAAACGGTTCCAGGCTCGGGCCGTGGATGGGCGGCATGCCGGGACTGAGCGCCTTGTACCGCCATGGCCGGGAACTGGTATCGACGTTCGGCGCAAGCGTTCGGGTGAAGAAGGCATCCAGCAGGCCATCGGCCGCAAAGATGTGGTGGAAGTCCTCGATGTCCACATCCTGGCTCGCATCCGCCACGAACGGATACTTGCCCGCGATAGCGCGGCGGCACGCCGCACCGACGGATGATTCGAGCTGGGCCGCCAAAAGCGTGCCAACGCCCGCGTTGACCTTCTGCGTTACCTGAACGGATATACCGGCCAGCACTGCGCGGAACGGCGCGGGGAGTTTCTCGGCTTCCAGTTGCAGCATCGTGCCGATGTCGACCGCCGGCGGCATGCTATTCGCCGCTAGCGCGGCACCCGCCACAGAGAGCCGGGTGTACTGCTCGCCCAGCAGCGCCAAGATGCCGCCCAGGTGGAGCGCATTGCCGCCGGAGCCGAGCGCAGCCACCGGCGCGCTGGCGGGAGCCGTGCCGGCGCCCCCATCGGCGTGCCCGGTAACCACCTCGCGCAACGCCGCGAAGCGGTTGTCGACCAGTTCGCGCTCCACGCGGCGCAGCCGATTCGTGCCGCCGAGCGCGGATGCAGCACTGGCCGCGCGCGTCACCGTATGGAGCCGCGACGACATGCCCGTCGCCGTGACAGCCTTTTGCGCGGCATCCATGCCGTCCTCCTCGTCGTCCGCCACCGACAGCGACGTCTCGCGTATGGCAGTGCGGGCCAGCCGTGCCAGCGGGGAATCCGCGGAGGACAGGATGCGCAGGATCTGGAGATCGAGCACTGTGGAACCGCCCTGCTCCGCTGCGTCCGGCATCGCCGGCCGCACGCTTTCCAGAAAACGCTGCCAGTAGTTGGCGTAGTCGATCAGATATTGACGGCGGATATCTTCGGCCAGCGGCGAACTGGCCATCAGCGTGGCGACGTCCTGGCCGTAGCCGGCCTTTGTCTGCAACTCCGTGCGCCCCATGATCCAGGCATCCGCAGGCTGGGCCTTGACAAGGAAGTGCGCCAGCCGCCGCGCAAACACCTTGTGGTAACCGTCATACGTGTAGAGGCCGGGCACGCCCTGCTCCAGCAGGTCGCTGTCCGCGAGCGTCAGGACCGATCCTGCCTGCAACCCCGCCGCGCGCGCCAGGGTGACCGGCTCGGGCGCCTCCTTGGCCATCTCCACCATGGCCCGCTCATAGAGCCGGCGCGGTGCCGGGTTGCTGCTCAGGTAGCGACGTGCGCGGTCCACCAGCAACGCGTTCCGCGGCGTGGTCGGCGACAGGTCGTCGCCATCGAACAGGGCCTGGAGGTGCTGGCGCATCCGGTGGGGCTCGCCGAACACAGCGCTGCTGCTGTCCGACTGCTCCCAGTCCTTGAGCACCCACGCCTTGAACACCGCGGCGTCGAAGTGTTTCCTGTCATACAGCATCAGGTAAGCCGTCAGGGCACTATAGACGCCGTCGGGATCGCCGGCCTCCATCCGCGCATCGAGCGAATCCTCTAGACGCCGCACGACATGCGGCAGTAGTGTCTGGCGCAACAGGATGGCGTAGGTTCGCCCCGAGGCGTCGATGACCGGAGGCGCGGCATAGAGCCCGTATCGGTAATCGAAGCCGGGATTGGCGAGATCGAGCTGCCCGAGGTGCGGCAACTCGGCCGACGCGTTCAGCATGGCGGGCAAGGCCGCCGGCTCGTGCAGCTTCCGATATCCCTTGACCCGTTCATCGAGCGCAGTCACCTTCGCGTCGATGGCCGTAAGGTAATCGCGATTGTTCTCAAAACTCGCGATGAGTGCATAGACCAGCCAGCCACACACCACGATCGACGCCAGATAGCTCGCCCCGCGCATCGCCCGGAAGCGGAGTTCCCAGCGCAGGTTCGGCCGAACCAGGTGGGCTTCCGGCACAATCACCTGCTGGAACAGGTTGTGCAGGAAGTAGCTGCGATAGCCGGACGTCTCGGCGCCAGGGGCACCCGATGTCTCGGCCTCTGCTCCGGTATCGCTGGGTACGGAGCGGATGGCGCCACCGCGCAGCCGCTGGAGCAGCGTGGTCTTGTCGGCGGCAATCGTCACGTCTGACTGCATTGCGCTCGAGAAGTACACGCCGCGCAAGGCGCTGTCGATCTGCGTGCTGTCGTAGCGCGAATCCATGAACACGAGCGACACCACATCGAGCACCACGTCAGCCAGGCACCCGAATTCCGCCGGCAGCGCATACAGGCGCTTGCGGCGTTCGGTCTCGTACTCCTCGATCAGCCGATTGTTGACGCCCGCTTCCAGGCGATCAACGAGCACGCCGATTTCCTCGACGCACTGTTCGCGCAGATTATTGACGCCGCGAACCGTACCGTCATCCGGTGCAGAGACGACAATCCCCCAAACCTGCGCACGGCCTTCGGCAGTCAGCGACTGGAAGTACTCGCCGAAGCCCGGCAGCACATCGACCTTGGTGACGAGCACATACACCGGGAAGCGGATGCCAAGCTCGTGCCGCAGCTCAGTCAGCCGCGTGCGCAGGGTCGCAGCGAGGGCGATCCGCTCGTCGGGCGACTTGCCCAGCAATTCCGAGGCGCTGAGTGCCAGCACCACGCCATTGACAGGCGCGCGCGGGCGGTGCTTGCGCAACAGCCCAAGGAAGCCGATCCACTCCGTCTTGTTGCGCTCGGGTTCATCCGTCTCGCCGGCGCGATGATCGGCGTACCGGCCGGCCGCATCAATCAGTACCGCCTCGTTGGTGAACCACCAGTCGCAATAGGTCGTGCCCTGCGGCGCCTTCAGAGAGACCGCATTCATCTGGTCTGCTTCCGGGAACTCGAGTCCGGAATTCAGAGCGGCAATGGTCTTGCCCGCCTCCGGCGTGCCCAGCATCAAGAACCACGGCAGATCGTAAAGTTGGCGGTCACTCTCAAAAAATCGCTTCAGGCCCAGCCCGCGCCCATGAATGCGTCGGACATGCTGGACAGCCTTGCCGACAATGGCGCCAAGCACGTGCAGTTCTTCCCTTGGCCGAGCAGCCGCGTCATCGGGCGCCGCGAAGATGCGCTTGACGAGGGCATCGTTGCTGCGCAACGCGCGCCACAGACGCCAGGCACCGTATACCCCGTAGGCAATGACGATCAGGAGAATGCAGACGGTACGCGCACCATAGGAAGCCAGTGGACGAACTTCGCCGAGCGCAAGGAGCGGGCCGAGATGCCACAGCAACATACACACCGCGGCTACCGCGAGCGGGCTATACGGCCAGCGCCGCAACCAGCAAACGTACAGCACGACCAGCATCACGATGGCGGTCACGCGTAGCGACAGATCGCCAAGAGGATGATGAGCGCCGAAGGCGAGCCAGGGGCCGAGGAACCAGACGGCCAGTCCCAGCGCCACGACGGCGAGGAACGCCAGCATCGCCTTCGAGAACAGGGGGGAGAAGAAGGTCTTCAAGTTATGCATGTTGGGTCCGCGCTACTGCGTCACCATGACTTCCACGCGCCGGTTGCGGGAACGTCCTTCCGCCGTGCCATTGCTGGCCACGGGTTGCGCATCGCCACGGCCATGGACCGCGATACGATTCGCGGGCGTGCCGCCCGACTCCAGGATCTTCGCCACGAATGCCGCTCGCTTCTCGGACAACGCTTCGTTGCTCGAAAACTCCCGCGAACGGATCGGCTGGCTATCGGTATGACCCGTGATGACGACTTGTCCGCCGACTCGGGCCACCTCCTTTGCCACCTTTTCGAGGGTCGGATACATGTCCGCACGCACTTCGCTCTTACCGGACGGAAACATGGAATCGCCCTTGAAGATGACCAGGCTGTGCCGGTTGTCCTCCTCCACGCTCACGAGGCCGCGCGCCACCTCGTCCTTGAGCAGAATCGACAGGCGGAGCCGCGCCGGCGCCTGCACCGATCCGCGCGGAATACTGTGAATGCGCGCGTGCAACGCGCCCCCGGCTGTGAGCAATTGATACTTGTACCAGGCGAACAAACCGAACACGATCACCGCTGCCACGGCGGCCAGGCTCCATGGCGGCACGCCGCGCAACGCACGCAGGCGGCCCGGCTCGGCGGGCTTCCAGCGTGGGGACAGTTCGACCGGCACTGCATCGCGCGCGCCCGCGACCAGCGCGGCAAGGCGATGCCGCACCTGCTCCAGATGACGCCTGCCATCCTCGATCACGCTGTACCGGCCTTCGAAACCCAGGCCCAGGATGCGGTACAGGATCTCGAGCACGTCGATGTAGGTCTGCGGATCGGCAGCCATCCGGCCGATCAGGAGAAAGACCTTCTCACCGCCGTCGTTCTCGCCTTCGAAGGCAATCAGCAGGCTGTTGCGCGCCCAGGCGCCACCGCCGCCCCATCGCGTGCGGTTGGCGGCCTCGTCAAGCGCTGTGCAGAGGCAGTAACGCACCGCCGCCATGTGCGTCCAATGGAGGTTGGCACGCTCGCAAAGGGTCTGGAAACGGTCCACTTCGCGCGCTAGCAGGAGCCGCAGCGCGCGGATCTCCTCCTGCGACGCCATCGTCGCCGGCATGTCGGCCAGCATCCGCAGCAGCGGGCCAGCCGCTTCCATGAGCGGATTCCTGGCGACCCGCACCGCCTCGAGCCGTCGTTCCACGTCCACTGGTGGATCGAACGCGAACAGCACATCGGCTTCCGTTGGCGACATGGTCTCGCGCGAGACCGCCACCTTCGCGCCAGATGGCGTCTGTACGTCCGTCACGCCGGTCTCGGTGAGAAACGCGAAATCGTCCGACGATTCAAAGTTCCCGGCGCTCACTTATGACGCACCCCCCACAGTTCCATCTTCAGCTCGGGAAAACTGCCGGCGATATGCATGGCCAGTGCGCCCTGCTGAGCGATCTGGTCCCAGAACACGCCGGTCCGGGACAGTTCGAAATAGACGTAATTGGCATTGAACGGAATCTGGCGCGGCGGCACGGGCAGCGGCAGCATCTGGAGCCCGGGCAGGTGTGAGCGAATCAGTTCCGGCAAGCGCTGAGGCTGGCTGATCTTGGCCTGTGCGGCGAACTGCTGTTGCAGCACGTCGGGCGACATCTGCGCGCCGACTGCGAGCACAAGGCTCTCGAAGCCGGCCAGCTCCGTTGGCAGCATTGTCGCGAGGCGAATGCCGTGCGGCTGCTCCACCAGCGGAATTGGCTGCGCCCCACGGATCAGCACCTGGTTCAGCAGGTAATGGACCTCGGTAACGAGTGGGTACAGGCTTTCAAAGAGACGCGCATGGTCGTAGCCCGGCGCAAGCTCCGGTCGCCGCGTTTGGGGGCGGACAAAGGTCGCCAGGTCGCCGGATAGCAAGAGCAGCGCGCGGTAGAGTTCGACGGGCGAGGTCTCGCCAATCTGCCCGATGTGCTCGAGCAGGGGTTCATGCCGGTTGAGAACCTGGAGCAGCAGATAGTCGGCAACTTCGGCAACGGCTCCGCTGCGCCCATGGCTGCCCGAAAGACGATTCGCCAACGCGTCGGCACGCAGCTTCGCCAGTCCGTGCAACTGCGTCACCCATTCCCGCAGCAAGGCGTTGGCGCCAAAGTGCACCACCGGAGGGATATGATCGCGCTCATGAAGGACGACAGACCCGTCTGGCTGCAGGCTCTGGACGCGTGCCACGGCGATGCCGATCCAGGACTGGCTCAGTTCCTTTTCAGGCAACAGCCGCAGCCGCAGGTTAGCCATCTGGACCGGCTTCGGACCTTGTCCGATCGCGTTTGCGTCCCGCAGTGCCTCGTCGAAGGCGAGATACCGCGCCAGCGACCCGGCCTGCTCCTCGAAGATCGTTTCCTCGGTGTTGGCAAGGCGTAGCGGCACAGCAAGGTAAATCAATTGGCCGAGATGCTCGGGCGTGATCGTCAGCGGTGGTGGCGGCGGCGCCTCAGTTGGCGTGTCGAACGGTGTGCCATCGGGAAAGATGCCCGATCCACGCTTGATCGCCACCTTGCCGAAGGACAAAGCGCTCTGATCGATCTCGTACTGGCTGAATCCCCATGAGAACGGACTAAGCGTTGTCACACATCGCTGTGCAACATATTCAAGATAGCGCTCTTGTTGCTGAAACAGCTGAGGGCGCAGGAATAGCCCTTCACTCCAGACAATCTTATTGTGGTAGCTCATGGCAATCAGTTGACCTCAGTAATCGAAACAGCTTGATCGCGTGCCTCGATCTTCAGGGCGATAGTCCTGTCGGGCACCACTGCGCGGTACCAGGCCGCGTCCGGCGCTTCGGGCAGTCGCCACGTCGCGCGCCACACGGATTTGCCCAGGTCGCGATAGCCAACCAGCACGCCGATTGCGGTTGTGGCCGGGTTGGACTTGCGTTCGATACGTTCGCCGGTGCCGGGTCGCAAGATGAACTCGTCGACGGCAAGCAGGTCAGCAGCTAGCACCTTCCTGTCCTCGTTCTGAAGCGTGAAGAAGTCGGCGTTATCAAACGCCGCAGCAGACTTGAGCTCGTAGACGCGCACCACGACCGGCGCTGCGCGACCCTGTTCATCGCTGTTCAGGTGCCCGCTCGTCTCGATATGGAGCTTCAACTTCGACACCTCCTTGCGCGTCGGTGCAGTGCTGCATCCTTGCAAGACCAGGCATGCCGTCAGCAGCAACCACCCAATCGCCATCCACCGAGTGGCGCGAGTGCCTGCCATTCCGGTGGGAGTCAGATCAAAGCGCATGAACATGTTCGATTCGGTTTGGCTGCGCACAGGGCAACCCGGCCGCCGAATCGCAACCGGATTGCACGACAACCAGGAGACTCAGGCGGTGTTCTTCTTGACGTCGAACGTCGCGGTGATCACACCGCCGCTGCCGCCTTGCGCGTTCTGCACCACGTATTCCTGCTTCAGGCGCGAGAACGACAGACGCACGATTTCACGCGGACGTGCTTCGTCCGAGCTGAGGCCAGAGGGGCTCACCTGCGTGACCAGCAGGTCATGCATCGTGAACTTGATGTACTCGAGGGGGCTGCCGCCGGCCTTGCGGACCACCAGGCGAGCCTCGTCGATATGCTTGCCCAGCAGGCAGTACTGCACGAGATTCGGGCTGGCACGGTCGATATAGTGTTCGAACTGCAGATCATCGACAGTGGCCTTGCCAGCGCCGCCGCCAGATCCGGCGTGCATGTTGGATTGCTGGCTGACGTTCCACGACCAGCTCAACACCTCGATCTCGCTCTTGTGAACGCTATCCTCGGACTCGCCATCGATGCCGGTGATCTTCAGGAAGATGTCTTGTGCCATAGTGAGAATTTCCTTGTTCAGTAGATATGACTTGCCGATGGCGGGCTTGTTTGACGAGCCCCCGCCGTGACTCGGAATCGAGATCGCAGGCACGACTTCCGCCGCGCCACGATGCTCAGGCGGCTGCCTTTACCAGCGGCAGCTTGGCTACCAGTCGCAGCGATACCGTCAGGCCTTCGAGCTGGAAATGCGGACGCAGGAAGAACTTGGCCTGGTAGTAGCCGGGGTTACCCTCGACGTCCTCGACCACTACCTCCGCAGCGGCCAGCGGGCGGCGCGCCTTGGTTTCCTGGCTCGAGTTCGTCGGGTCAGCGTCGACGTAGTTCATGATCCATTCGTTGAGCCACTGTTCCATTTCGTCGCGCTCCTTGAAGGAGCCGATCTTGTCGCGCACGATGCACTTGAGGTAATGGGCAAAGCGCGAGCAAGCGAACAGGTAGGGCAGACGTGCCGACAGGTTGGCGTTGGCCGTGGCGTCCGGATCGTAGTACTCGGCGGGCTTCTGCAGCGACTGTGCACCGATGAACGCCGCGTAGTCGGTGTTCTTGCGGTGGATCAGCGGCATGAATCCGTTCTTCGACAGCTCGGCCTCGCGGCGGTCCGAAATGGCGATCTCGGTCGGGCACTTCATGTCCACACCGCCATCGTCGGTCGGGAAGGTATGGCAGGGCAGGTTCTCGACTACGCCGCCACTTTCGACGCCGCGAATCAAAGTGCACCAACCGTAGCGCTTGAACGAGCGGTTGATGTTCACCGCCATCGCGTAGGCGGCGTTCGACCACGCGTACTTCTGGTGATCGGAACCGTCGGTCTCTTCCTCGATATCGAACTCATCCACCGGGTTGGTGCGCACGCCATACGGCAGACGGGACAAGAAACGCGGCATGGCCAGGCCGATGTAGCGCGAATCCTCCGACGACCGCAGTGAGTTCCACGGCGCATACTCGAGGTTCTGCGTGAAGATCTTGGTCAGATCCCGCGGATTGGCGAGCTCCTGCCAGGAATCCATCTGCAGCACGGATGGGGACGCGCCGCTAATGAACGGCGCGTGCGCGGCGGCAGCCACCTTTGCCATCGAGCCGAGCAGGTCCACGTCTGCCGGCGTGTGATCAAAGTAATAGTCGGCCACCAGGCAGCCATAAGGCTCGCCGCCAAGTTGACCGTACTCCTCCTCGTAGATCTGCTTGAACAGAGAGCTCTGATCCCACGCCACGCCCTTGAAGCGCTTCATGGTGCGGCGCAGTTCGTCCTTCGAGATATCCATGAAGCGGATACGGAGCTTCTCGTCGGTCTCTGTGTTGGTGACCAGGTGGTGCAGCCCGCGCCACGCGCTTTCCAGCTTCTGGAAGTCCTCGTGATGCAGGATGAGGTTGATCTGCTCCGATAGCTTGCGGTCGATCTCGCCGATGATGGCCTCAATGCTCTTGTAAGCATCGTCGGACATCGTCACCGCATTAGCCAGCGCCTGCTCCGCGAGTGTCTTGACCGCGTTCTCGACAGCCTCTCGCGCCTGCTCGGTCTTCGGCTTGAATTCCTTGGTCAGCAGCGCATTGAAGTCGGATTTCCGGTCGAGCGTCTGCGCTGTCGCGGCCTTGTATTGCGTGTCACGTGTTGCCATGTCTGCCATGTCTTGTACTCGGTTTCGGTTGCTGTCCTTACTGCGCCTGGGCCTGGTCGTCCGCGTCCTTCGCCGCCTCGGGGCGAGGTGCCTTGGCCAGTGCATTCAGCAGCGCCGGGTCCTTGAGCACCTGTGCAACCAGGCTTTCGGCGCCGGACTTGCCGTCCATGTAGGTTTGAAGATTGGCGAGCTGCGTACGGGCCTCGAGCAGCTTGGCGAGGACATCGACCTTGCGGGCGATGGCGGCAGGCGAGAAGTCGTCGATGCTCTCGAAGGTCATGTCCACCATCAACTGGCCCTCGTCCGACAGCGTGTTGGCCACCGGGAACGCCACACGCGGCTTCATCGCCTTCATGCGCTCGTCGAAGTTGTCGACATCGATGTTGAAGAATTTTCGATCCGCCACCGGCGGCAGCGGATCCACCTGCGTACCGGAAAGATCGGCAAGCACACCCATCACGAATGGCAGTTCGATCTTTTTTTCCGAGCCGTAGATCTCGACGTCGTACTCGATCTGCACACGTGGCGCGCGGTTCCTCGCGATGAACTTCTGTGAACTGTTGGATGCTGACATGGGATACTCCGTCGAATGCGTGGTGATGTGGGACTTGCCGTGAGATCCGCGGACCCGAGCTCCGCCGCATGGGCCTGCGAGAAGCATGGTAGGTCTCGAAGCGGGGCCGCGATATAGGAAACGTTCGAAAGTTCCGGGTCTTGTCGGAAGTTTCTGAGCTAGCGTCAGCGCACCTCAATGAAGAACCAGGTGTCGGCCATGACCGACCCCGGGGTGGTGGGTCCCGTCGCGTAGTACCGCCCAACGAATGAGAGCGACATTAATCCTGTCGGCGACATCGGAAACATCGGCGTCGTGGAGTGATCGCCCACCACGATTGGTGTCCCGTCCGCCTTGAGCAATTGGACCTGGACGTTCTGCGCGGTGCCAACGGATCTCAACCGCCCGTCGACCCTTCTATTGGTGAGGAACAAGACTGCCACGGGCTCTTGACCACCCTCGCACACCAGATTGATCGTGAACATGGTGTCGCCCGCTGTGTCTCCGGCTTTCTTCAAAGCGCCTGTTGGGATCGTTGGCAGGCTGACCTCTAGTTGGGGCGACCCTGAGTGGCGGCAGGTTTGCGTGACGTACTTCCCCGTGAAGTTCAACGCGACGGATGGTTTGCTGCCGTCTGCAAAGGCGGAGGCACACAGCATGGTCAGGCCGACGGCCAAGAGCGCCTGAAGCGTCCGTGGTAACGGCCTCGCTTGCTGTATGACGGGCAACTTAGCGTGCATCTTCATTCTTTGGGGTCTCCGCTCACATCGATTCCACTTCAACTGGCCGCCGCTTCGCAACGTAGTGTCAGGCGCGCTCCCGGGTCTGTTCCGCCATCCACGCTCGCTCCAGCGGGCATTGCGTACGGCAGTTCGCATGACTCGGCCGTCGACTCGCCCCACTGCGCACGCAGTGCGCCGCTGCCCTCCAGGCCGCGCAGGAACGCCAGGCCGCCCTGCCCGACGATACCCATCGACTTGCCATCGGCGGAGAACAAGGCCGTGCCTAGCGGCAGGGGCTCGCCTGCGTGGTCATGCATGGCCACCAGCGCGGCTTTTCCGGTGACGGTTGGCATCTTCACGAGCACAAGGGCGTTGAGGCGCGGCACGACTTGGTCGCTGGAAGTCTCCAGTTCAACGTCGTCTGGCAGGTCGGTCGGATCAATCGCCACCCGGTTCACGCGGTAGGGCGTCAACGAAGGCAGCAAAGCGTAGCCATTTCCGTCGATGCGCGCGCCTTGTCCATTGACGATGCGCCCGCCCTCTGCGCCCTTGGCTTCGACAAGGGCGGCGGCCTGGCCGAGTGGCGGCCCCAAGGTGATGCCGCCTGCGTGCGCGACGATGCTGCCGTCCGCGTTCAAGCCGATCTGGCGACCCCGGTTTCCGAGGGAGGCGTTCGCGGCGTATGTGCCATAACGCGCACGATAGGTGGCGTTGCCACCGAGCTGGTTCGTGTGGTCACCCGAGTTCGACGTGCGTTGGACATTCATGCCGTAGGAAATGGGCGCTTCGCCCGCGGTGGCGCCGTTGAGGCTGGCCTGGAACGCGCTGTCGCCGTGGGTGTCCACCGTGACGTTCGTCGACAGAGAGTCGAAGGGACCGCGCTCCACCGCAGAGTTACGGCCGAGGGAAATGGTCAGGTTCACACCGAACTGGGTATGTTTTGAGCGATTCTGGTCGAATGACTGCTGGGCGTAGATCGTGTACGCCACTCTCCCGACTCCCCCGGTGAAGCCAGCCTGATACTGGGTATCCCTTCCGCGACCGCCATCCCAGTAGTCCTGCGTGCTGCCCGAGAGATACATGGAACCCATCGTGCCGAGTGGCTGGTTGATGCTGAGTTGCAAGCGATTGCGCGTGCGGTAGCTCATCAGGTTGCCGCCCGGATTCCCCACATTTCGCGCATAGATCGCGTCGCGCAGGCTGTAGAAGCCATCTGTCGAGTATCGATAGGCACCCAGCAGCAGGTTCGTTTCGATTGCGGGAATGCGCTTGCTGTAGCTCACGCGCCAACTGCTGCCGGTATGCGAACTGCTCGCCAGGTCCGTGCGCGCCATCGTTACATCGGCGGAGACTGCCCCGACCGGCGTATTGACGGCAAGGCCAAGCAGGCCCGAGCTATACCCCTCGGATGTCAGGACACCCGTGTAACCAGTCAGCATGTTGCTCAGACCACGCTGGATCGTCGCCTGCACCACCCACGGCTCATGCTGAACGAGCTGATCGCGGTACTGACCTGCGGACACGTTGAACCTCGTGAAGCCGGGGCGGAGCAGATTCGGCACGGCGGCAAACGGCACCAGAAAGGTTTGCCGGCGTCCGTCCGCTTCTTCCACCGTCACGCGCAGATCGCCGCCGTAGCCGATCGCCGGCAGATCGCCCAGCTCGAACGGACCGGGTGGAACGCTGGTCTCGTAGAGGATGTCGTTGTTCTGGCGGACGATCACGCGCGCGTTGCTTTCCGCCACGCCACGTACGATAGGTGCGTAGGCGCGCATCGAGTCGGGCAGCATCCGGTCTTCACTGGATATCTGAACGCCTCTTACACTGAACGAATCGAAGACCTCACCAGTCGTGAAGCTGTCACCGAACGTCAGGCGGCTTCGCCAGGACGTGAGATCTCGCTCGACATACGTTGCCAGATTGTTCCATCGCATGCCGCCCACGTTGCTGTTCCAGTCAAGCGTGGAGCGCTGGCGAAAGCGCCATTGGCCCAGATTCAAGCCGAGTTGCAGGCCGAGATATGCACTGCTCACGTCGGCGCCAGATTGATTGGCGCTGTATGTCGTGAAGTTGTACTGGAGCAGACCCGCTTTGATGCCGGCGTCCCACAAAGCAGGGCTCACATAGCCGTACGGCGTTTGCACTATGCTTGCCTGGGGGACGGTGATGTCGAGTTGCAATTCCGCGAGGTCGAATTCGGCCCGTGCATCGGGAACGAGGTCTGCGAGTCGGACACATTGGCCGTCGTCGTAGAAGGCTGCGGATCCCGTTGCATCACCGGTTACGGCGCCGGCGGACTCCACGCGGGATCGGAGTGCCTTGTCAACATCGACGCCCAGACCACGCAGCGCCGCGATGGTGAAGCATGGCTCCGCCACATCACTGTCTGCCATGGCGACAAACTGGACTTCGCGCTGCCCCTGCGCTTTGCCATTGAGCGACAGATCCACGTCGTAGACGCCCGCTGGCACGGGGTTGCCGTTCGTGAAGCGCGAAATGCTGACCACTTGGCCGTTCAGGAACGCCGGATTGAATTGGACCGCGGCAAGCTTGGGGCGGTGACGCCGCGTGCTTCGCTCCCGCGGTGCCGTCATGAGCGTTTCGATCTCCTCGATCGGTACGTCACCTGGCTTCGATTGGACCGCCTCTGCATTCAGTCCGTAGCACCCGAATGCGCTAAGGACCATCACCGTCCGTGCCAACGGGCGCACAGCCAAACGATGCCTCGTACTCATAGAAACATTTCGCCTTGCTTTGATGTGATCACGCCTTCTCAGCGGCAGGATCACCGGCTGACGGCGACTACGGGAAGCGCTAGCGTTGGCTGCTGGCGTTACTGGACTATGGCGGCGTCTTCGACGGTCGCGCCGAAGTCGTTGAGCAGGGTGTAGGCGATTGCCGTACCGCTTGGCGGGGAGACATTGCGATCGCCGACTTGTGGTAGCTCCGCGCTGCCAAATGGAGGGACCATCTTGGGCTGGTAGCCAATGTCGGTGGTGCCAGCTTTGACTGACACGCTGTCGAGTGACACGTAATAGCCAGTTGGATTGCCAACACGCAGCACCTGCTTGCCTTCTGCGTTCCGTGCAGCCGTCCAGGTCAATCCGGCACGCCCGGCGGACGGGTCGTCGCGCAACGCGGCGGGGCGATAGAACAGCTTGATACGCGTGCCAAACGCCAGCTGGAGCATGTTCCGGCTATCCGCATCCACCGGCTTTGGCGGAATCTCGAGGATGTTGAGCCAGTAGACCGTCTCGCGGTCCGCAGGCATTGTCTTGCCGGTGAACTTCACCCGCAGCGTCTGGCCTTTTCCACCTTCTGCGCGGAAGACCGGCGGCGTGATGACGAACGGCACATTGATCTTCTCGACCGGAACCGAAGTGTCACCATCGTCAATCCATGCCTGCACCAAGACTGGTGTGTCCTCGACATTGTTGAGCCGCACGGAAACTTGCCGACTCTTCTCGGGATAGATGACCCGGGTACCGGTAATGACGATCGCGGCCTGGGCCGACATTGATGCCAGCCCCACTGTCGCCGCAAACAGGAAGGAGAGCCATCTCCAGGCATGCATCGTTGATCTCCAGGCGCCTGATTGGCTAGCCCGCGAACGGGCCCAGCCAATCTTCCGCGTGCCTTAGTTGTAAGCCAGGGTAAAGTTCGCGGTGGTCGACACCATGCCAGCGGAAGTTGCACCGGTGGCGTAGTAGCGGCCGCCGTAGTGCAGCGTTGCGGTACCGACAGCGTCCGCGGCCGTCCGCGTCACCTGAATGGGCTTGCCGCTGTCGCCCAGACGCAGCACCGAGCCGTCGTGGTCCAGCAATTGCACTTCGACGCTGCCTGCGGGAGTCGTCGTTGCGAGGTTGCGGGCGTTCCCGGTTTCTGGATTAAGGTTCGTGATCTCCCAGTGCGCCGACACGCTGTTGACCCCGACCGGGCAGTTCTCGATACCGATGCTGAACGGCTTCGAACCGGCGGTATGGCCCTTCGCCGTCAGGCTGGAAATCGCGACGGTCGGCAATGTCACGGTCTGGTTGCGATCACCGGCGGTGACCGAGCAGGTTTGCCCCGTCAACCGGCCATTGAAATTGACCTGGCCCTGCGAGACGACGGCCTGTGCCATGGCGTTCGATGCCGCGCCCATAGCGACCAAAGCGGCGACGGCACCCTGGAGTACTTGCTTGTTCATGAAACGTCCTTCCATTAAGAATGCGGATTCAGTCCTTCCGCTGTTGCTGCAAAACGGCGTTGGCCTAACTCGGATCCCGCCTCACTTCACGACGAGACCATCGTACAAGCCGGCATTCCCGACGCATATATGACGCGTTCGAAAGTTCCCGTTAGTTCTGCGACAGAATTTCTGCCTGGCGCACGTGCAGGCAAAGTGCCGTCGCAGGGGTCAACCTGGCGTCGTCGATATCGACGTCGATATGCGTCAGGACAGATCGCGAGGCAACGGATTCCAGCCAGAGCGCCGACAATCTCGGCAGGATGTGCTGGTCAATAAAGCCGATCAGCGCGCGCGCACCCGTCTCCTGTACAAGGCAACGGTCGATCACGTAGTCGACCACCGCCTGGCTGTAGCCCACCGCGATGTCGTGATGGTCCTGCATGCGCTGCACAACGCGGTCGAGGTGCAGGCGTATGATGTTCGACAGCGAGGCATGCGCCAGTGGGCGGTACGGCACTACGGTCACGCGGCCCAGGAAGGCCGCCGGAAAGGCACTCAGCAGCGCCGGCATCAGCGCATCGCGCAGCGCATCGGGTTCCGGTGCATCCGAGGTATCGGTATGAAAATGGGAGATCAGCTCGGCGCCGACGTTGCTGGTCAGGAGAATCGCCGTATTCTTGAAGTCGATGTAGCGGCCATCGCCATCCTCCATGTATCCCTTGTCGAATACCTGGAAGAACATCTCGTGGACGTCGCGATGCGCCTTCTCCACTTCATCGAGCAGAACTACCGAGTAGGGACGGCGCCGCACCGCTTCGGTCAGCACGCCACCTTCGCCATAGCCAACATATCCGGGCGGCGCGCCCTTGAGCCCGGAGACGGTGTGCGCCTCCTGATACTCGCTCATGTTGATCGTGATCAGGTTCTGCTCGCCGCCATAGAGGGCCTCTGCCAGCGCCAGTGCCGTCTCGGTCTTGCCCACCCCGGACGGGCCAACCAGCAGGAATACGCCGAGCGGCTTCCCCGGATCTGTCAGCCCGGCGCGCGCGGTCTGCACCCGCTCGCTGATTCGATGCAGGGCATTTTCCTGCCCCATTACCCGATTGGCGAGTGTGGACGGGAGGGCCTGCACAGCGGCGACCTGATTGGTCAGCATGCGGCCGGCGGGGATGCCCGTCCAGTCGGAGACGACCTCGGCCACAATTGCCTCGTTGACTTCGGCAAACACAAGCGGCGCCTCACCCTGAAGTGCCGTCATACTCGCTTCGAGCTCGCGGAGCGCCTCCATGGAGGGTGGCGGCTCGGAGTCGCCATCAGGCTCGGCGTCCACGCCTGCACGGCGTTCCATGCGTTCGCGCGCGGACAGCAATGCCTGCGCCGCCTCGCGCTGGGCCTCCCACCTTGCGGTGACGGCCGCATCCTCACCCTCCAATCCGTCGATGCGGGCCCGCACGTCTTCCAGATTCCTGTCGACTTCGAGCCCGATGCGCGCTTCACTTTCCAGCAGATCCAGCTCGGCGCGCGCCGCCAGCAACTGCTGCTGCACGTCCTGCAACTCCCGTGGTCGCGTTTGTTGGGACAGGCCGACCCGGGCGCAGGCCGTGTCGAGCAGGCTGATGGCCTTGTCGGGCAGTTGGCGGGACGGAATGTAACGATGTGACAACGCCACCGCGGCGCGGATCGCCGCATCGAGGACCACCACGCCGTGGTGACGCGAGAACGTCTTCACCAGCCCGCGCACCATATCGATGGCCGCCGGCTCCTGCGGCTCATGGACCTGCAGCACCTGGAAGCGGCGCGTCA
This sequence comes from Cupriavidus campinensis, assembly GCF_905397395.1. Lineage (GTDB taxonomy): Bacteria > Pseudomonadota > Gammaproteobacteria > Burkholderiales > Burkholderiaceae > Cupriavidus > Cupriavidus campinensis. The sequence goes on along the minus strand of NZ_CAJPVH010000002.1, from coordinate 207,244 downwards.
GCGCCGGGTCTTTCTCGATATGGCGCTTGTACTCGGCCCATGTCGTTGCGCCTATCGTGCGGATCGTACCGCGCGCAAGGGCCGGCTTGAGCAGGTTCGCGGCATCGCCGGTGCCGGCCTGCCCGCCCGCGCCGATCAGCGTGTGGATCTCGTCCACAAACAGGATTGCGGTTCCCGCACTCGCTTCCGCCGCGGCCAGCACGCCTTTGAGGCGCGCCTCGAATTCGCCCTTCATGCTCGCGCCCGCCAACAGCGCGCCAACGTCCAGGCTCAGGAGCTTTGCGTCGGCCAGCTTCGACGGCACATCGCCCCGGGCGATGGCCAACGCCAGCCCTTCCACGACGGCAGTCTTGCCGACGCCCGCCTCTCCCGTCAGCAGGGGATTGTTCTGCCGGCGGCGAACCAGAACGTCGATCATCGTGCGGATCTCCAGTTCCCGGCCGACCACAGGATCGACCCCACCGGCACGCGCGCGGGCAGTCAGGTCTACGCAGTACTGCTCAAGCGGGGAACCGGCCACCGCGGCGTCTCCCATGGCGCCGGACGCCACGCCGGGCATCGCGGCCGGGAAATCGGAGCTCTCGTAGGCTTGATCCCCCTCCTCAGGCGAATCGATGATCCAGGCCGGCAGCATGGCATTCAGATCCGTCACGCCGATCTTCGCGAACTCGGGGGAAATCGACAGGAGTACGCGCCGCAGCTCGGGCGATTTCAGCAGGGCCGCCATGAGCCAGGCGCCGCGCACGCGCGGGTCGCGGAACTCTAGTGTCGCAACCACCCAGGCGCGCTCGATGGCGATGTCGATGTGGTTCGAGAAGTCGCTGATCGAGCTGGCGCCGGCAGGCAACGCAGCGAGTGCTCGAACCAGATCCGCATCGAGCTTCTCGCGGTCCACGCCACCGTGGCGGCAGATGCGATGCATGTCACTGTCGGGCAGCGCGAGGATCTGGTGCAGCCAGTGCGCCAACTCGACGTAAGGGTTGCCGCGGAGCTTGCAGAACGTCGTGGCCGATTCGATGCTGCGAAACAGCGTCTCGCCGAGTTTGCCGAACAAGGTCTTTCTGGATGTGGTCATGGTGTAACAGAGATGCCGGGAGGGGAATGGGTCCGCCGGTGGGCGGCGTTCAAGGCGAGATAGGGGTGCCGTAGGGCGGCACATCGCGCGCCAGTTCGTGCACGGTGACGTCGTCCACATTGACGAATCTGGCGATGAAGCGGATCGGAATGTCATCCGCGCCGCATTGGAAGATGAGTCGCCGGCACAGCCAGCCGTTGTGCTCAGCGAGGATCCGCGTCATCCCATTGGCGGGCTGAAGCTCTTCATGAAGCGTGCCACCATCCGCCGCAAGAACCGTGAACGCGATGTGACTAACGCCAGACAAGCTATCGAGGTCGCCGAGATAAAGCTCAACAGCCACGTCATGGGAGCGTCGCAGGCGTGCGAGCGCGGTCTCGGGATGGTCTGTGCCGGCCGTGGGGAGATCCCCGCGCAGCGCTTCCGGCGTGGCCGCGCGCCGCGCGAAGCTGACACCCGCATAGGTTTCGTACTCGGCCAGCGTGCGTACCTGACCGAGTCCATACGGACCGAAATCGACGCCCGCAGCACTCACATCATCCACACCAAGCAGGGCGCGATTACGCTCCTGCGACAGCCGGTCGCGCTCGAACCAGACCATCTTCACCAGGCCGCGGGCCCGATTTTCGGGGGTGTGGTCATCCCACACCTTGGCGCGATAGTCGCGCGTGTACTCATGCCAGGCCAGCACACGATGCGGGTGGTACAGGTCATATCCATGGGTAAAGGCCCGCACGGCAATCGAGATTTCCTCGCCGTGAAAGAAATACTCGGGATCGTGCTGGACATTCGTCGCGAAATGGCCATCGGCGAAGGCAAAGTGCCCGCTATAGAAGCGGGCTCTGAGCGGCTTTTCCAGCGCCTCCCAACCCGGAATCCGGCGCGACGCCACAAGCAGCGCCCCGGCTGCAATGAACCGGTCGAAGATGAGGAAGGTCGGATGCTCGCCTCGGCACGACGGGTCTTCGCCCCGTGGCTCGAAGGCCGGCAGGTAGGCCGTCAGCACAGGCCTCGCGCTTTCGTCGCGCAGCGACTCGAGCATCTCGATGGCCATCCCGTCCCAGCCGTGGACGAAGCGATGGTGGGAGTCGATCTGCAAGGTATAGTCTTCGCCAGCGTACTGCTGCTGGATCAGGTTCCGCGCCCAGCAGGCGCCCTGGCTTTCCATCGCGGGCACATCGATCAGTTCGACCGCCGCTTCCGCCAGCACCAGCCGATGCACGGTGCGCCCGGCGCGCATCACCACTTGCCAATGCGAGAAGCCATGTGCGAAGAACATGCCGATCATCTCGTCGAGGCCGTGCTGCCAGCACACCACCACGCGCAGCCGATCCGGCCGGGAGGCCTGCCTGACCAGGCTGTGCAAGGTCGGGATCAGTTGGGGATCCCGATAGCTTGCCATCTGCACGAAGATTCTCTCGGCCATCACGTTGCCAGCCACCGTCGCCTTCAGTTGACCGCCATGGTGAATACGGCTGTGGCATTGATCAGACCGGCGGTCGGGGTCTGCGTCCCGGTGCGTAGCACGGTGGCATCAAGGTTGTATGTGAACAGCTTGCTGTTGCCGGGCTTGGTAATGACGCTGGCGTTGTCGTTGGGCCTGAGTACGGTATCGCTGTCTCGATCCTTGACCCTGATGCCAAGGTGCTGCGCGCCTGTATTCCTGAGCAGCGAGGGATTTTCCGTGTCCGGCGTGCCAGTAAGCTTGGCCGTGATCGAGCTCGGGGACGCAGGGCCGATACAGGTCACTTCAAAGTTGATGGGTCGCGTAGGCCCCACGGTCTGCGAGACACTGTTGGCGCCAAACGTACCGAAGTCGATGTTCCGGGTCGGTGTGCTTGGGCTACAACTGGGCAACACGTTGATCCGCGTACTGCCGGTGGTGATCCGGATGACCGGTCCGCCCGCGCCATCGCCCATGGCCGTGGCGATATCCCCGGCGCCGAACGTCGACGAAACGTCCATCTCTCCGGTCTTCACAAAATCGATCACCATCCGCAGCCCCGAGCGGAAGCCGGGAAAGTACGGTTGATTGGGCTCCGCCGGCCCGAAGTTCACGATGAAGGGAAATGTGCTGACCGTCCCGGAGCCTCGGACGTAGCTGAGGCGCATGCCGATACCCTTCATGCCGGATTCCACCACCCCCGGAAATGCGGTGCCCTGTTTCGGACTCACGAACGCATAGCGAACCTGCCCGCCGGTGCGCCAGTCACAGTTCAACAGGGCGGTGCTGCTTCCCAAGCTCGGGGACGCCCCGCTGCCAAACGTCTCGCCAACCGGAAGGTCAGGCTGGACATCGATGGTCGACGGGAAGGTCACATGGAAGCTGATCTCCTTCTGAATGACGTCGATATTCGGAAGCCCCTTCACGGTCCACTCGTCGATGTCCGCCTGCGTCACCTGGCTGCAGGCCGCCATCGCGCCCGCCGCCGGCAACAGCAGTCCAAGCCCCAGCAGCACGGCGAAACCCTTGGTATAGCCTTTCATCACAGTACCTATCGAGATTGCGGGCGACACCGCCGGCTGGCCGGCGTGTCGTCCGATGCGTTAATGGGCGTGCCAATTGGAGCCATTCAGTTGTCCACGGCATCCCACTTGGACAGCAGTTCAAGTGGGATGCTCTGTGCGAGTTCGGAGAATCGCTTGCCAACCATGCGCTCCGCCTCGCGCAGCATCACGGTCACCGGGCTGCTGGGCTCGTTGTCTTCAAACCACTCCCGCACTTGCCGCATCGTGGCGAGGGCGGTCCAGCGGTCCATCGTCAGGGCGGGGGGGGGCGGTGTGTGCGGCGCAGCCGTCGTCGTCGCATACTCGATGGGCTTGGGAATGTCCGTCGCGGTTGAGGGCGCGATAGCGCTGGATCGCCCAGCCCGCGTCTCGGCGACGGGTGCCGTCGACTGTGCTGGTGGCACAGCCTCCACCAGGCGCTCAATCTCGCTGAATGGCTGCAGCAACCGGGAAAGGGGGTCGAGGTTGGGCGCGTCGGCCTTGAGCCCGCTCTCTGCCCATGCGGCGATCTGTGCCAACCGGGCATGGGCTTCGCCGAGCGCGAGCACGACCGCTTCGCCGCGCGCAGCCAGTTCCTTGAGCATGCGCGTCACACTTTCGGGCGACAGCGCATCCTTCTGACGCGGCAGCGCAAGTGCTTTTTCGATATCGCGCAACTGCAACTGCGCGCCGGCCGCCTTGGGTAGCGGAATCTCGCGGACATCGGCCAGCGCGCCTTCCGCATCCGCGAGCGCGGCGAGCGCATTGGCGAACGTGATGGGATCCCATTGGCCGTCGAAGTACGGCAACGGATGCAGCCCGCTGCCATATCGTTCCAGCAAAGACTGGAGGAAGACCATCCCATCGCGCAGGCCCGCCGCGCCGCGCTGGCGCACCGCGGCACGCAACAGGATGATGGCCACCCGGAGGTCCTTGGTGCGCGCCAGCAGCGCCTCGCACTCTCGCTCGGCCTCGGCCCAGTTGACAGAGGCCGGCGTCTCGACGAAGTCACCGTATTGCACGGGCGCGGACGGGGCGACGGCGGCCTGGAGCATGATGAAGGCCGGATCGTATTCCAGGTCATCACCACAGGCTGATGCATCCGAAGCCGGTTCAAGCAGGTCGTCGTAGCGCGACGTTTCGGCAGGTGCCAGGTTATGCATTGTCATGGGGAAGTTCTCGGTCATGCCGCGTAGATCTCCGGCTCGAAGACCATGCCGGACACGGGTTGCGCCGGGTCGCACTCGCCCAGCCAGGTCGAGTGCCCAAGCCGTTGACGCCCGTCCACGCGCGGTGCCGGCACTTCCTCCGGCTTGATCAGCAACTGGATCTCCCAGTCGTACTCGTAGCCGATGAACGCACGGACCCATTCCACCAGCGTGCATAGATCTTCGCCACGCGGCGTGAGCCGCAGGTAGCGGGAGAAATCCAGCGGGCCGATCACAAGACGGAACTTGTGCTGCCGGTCTGCAACCTGCTCGCCGAGCATGGCCGATTCGCCCATGAAAGACGAGGCGCCGGGCATGCCGAGTCGGCAATGGCCGGTCTCATCGACTCGGATCCAGTGCGGCACGTACTCCTCGACGGCAATCGGCACATCGAAGTATTGCGACAGCGTGGCCGCGAGGCCCTCAGGGTTGCGCGACTCGCGCACAATGTGCGCCGAGGCGCCGTAACGCGCGTGAGTCGGCAGGCAGCTCTGGCGTGCCTCGGCCTGGTCCGTGCCCATCAGGCTGGCGATGTAGAACGAGAACCGCTCCTCGTCGGGCCGATCGAGCGCGGCGGTGGACTGCCCCGCAGCCCAGGCGCGATAGAACAGCGCCAACGCGCGATGGTGGAACAGGTCGGCGAAGTGCTCGAGCGTCCGGTCCTGGAGCGCGACGGACCGGTGATAGGCCAACTCCGTGGCATGCAACGGCAGCGGCCCCTGCGGGCCCCAGATACCCAGCCCGAACAGCCGGATGTCGAGCCGGCCGTGCCGCGTGTCGAGCGAAGCAACCTCCCGCGGCGGAAAGGCAAGCACTGGACGCTGCCCAATGCGGTACGTTTCCTGTGACGGCAGGTCGGCTTCGCCCGGCGCGGGACGGCTGGGGTCACGCGCGGCGATTGCGCGCATCAGGCTCAAGAAGCCTGACCTCCATGGACGGTCCTGATCGAACCATGCGCGCATCGCATCCGGCTGCAACGCGGCGTTCGGAGGCACTTTCACAGGCCTATACGGCACCGCGACCTCCCATCCGGGGTGCCCAGCGCGTGATCAGGCCCCGTTGCATCGAATGCAGTTCGGTTTCTGAAAAGACGTTGATCGCCACGTGGCGCGCGAGATAGTGCTCCAGGATCAGGCCGAACAGGTAGGGGCTGGCCCCGGAAAATCCGCTCTCGTCCACCGTCAACTCGCAACGCACGCCGCGCCCGTACACCAGTAGGCCATGGCCTGGCAGGCGACTCACCACGGGCTGCGTCTTTGCGCCGACCAGACTCTCGACCTGCGCGATCTGCTCCCGCTCGCTGTGGGTCACGAACAGTCGCAGCATGTTGCGAAGCGCCTGCGCACCTTCGCCGTGATCGAGTTCCGACAACGGCATGTAGTTGAAACTGAGCTGGCGGATCAGCCGCCATGCCGCTTCGTCGCTCGCGTAGGGCGCCCGCGGGGCGCTCGGCGCATGGACCAGGCTGACGGCCTCGAGCGGTACCGCATCGGGCATGGTCAGATGGGCCCCTACGCCGCGCGGCATCAGGCGCGGCAGGTCGCGGTTGGTGACCCACGCCTCCACGGACAGGTAGCGGATGTCGTCGGCATATGGCGCCTCGGCCTGGTCCACCAGCGACAGGAAGACCTCCGTGCCGATATAGGCCGTGCGCGTGCCGTACTTGCGGGCGTCGCCGGACAGCATTCGCTGTTCCCGCCGCACCGAGAAGTACCGGCCATAGTTGCCAAGGTCACTGTGCAGGGTCTGGTACAGGGGATTGAACTGGATCTCCGTCGACGTCTGCGCCATCTGCCCAAAGACGCGCGAAACCGAGTAGACCTCGTAGTCACGCGGACGTGCGCGATCGACCACCAGATGGAAATCCGTCAGGCTGCGGTCCACCTCCACGCGGTCCGTGCGCCTGGGAAACAGGTTGACGATCGGCGTACAGAACAGCAGGAAGCGGCTGCCATCGACATGCACGCCGAGTTCGTCGGGCATGCGGTCCAGCAGCAGCACGATCTCGGCCTCCTTGCCGTCCACACGGGATAGCCCCTTCGCCAGATCCGTCAGCACGAAGAAGTAGAAGCGTTGCCGGCACGAGAAATACTCCTGGAGCAGGTTGTGCCCGCTGAACTTGTTCCAGCGCAGCGGCAGCAGGCTCTGCTCCGGCTCAAAACCTTCGAGCGCTACCGGCGCCCTGGACACGACGTGGCTCCGCTGGTGATCGGTAACTCCGTCCGGCCGCACCACGGACGCCACGGCGCCCGCATGGATCAGCTCGAACAGATGCGAGGCGATACGCTCGTCACCGTCGATATAGAGTGGTAGCTGGTCCAGCCCCTTGATCTCGTTGAAGCGGATATCGCCCACCGTACGCAAGCGCAGCCGCAGCGCACCGCGCAACTGACGGTGGCGGAGCAGATGGCCGGTTTCCGGAAGGTCCGGCGGTACGGCGGTCAGCCGCGCATCGGCGATCTCGATTGGCCAGAGCGTCACGTCCTGGCCGGTGCGGAACTCGCACGCGGTCTGTTCGCCGGGCGGTACGGCGGAGCGCATGACGCTATGGCGCGCCACCTTGAAGCCCTGGCTGAACTCACCCTCGCGCAGGCTCGGATGCAGCCGCGCCACCGCCATCGACGGCGTGGGCGCCACGTAGTTCGGATAGACGACTTCAAGCAGCCGCTGGGTGAAGCGCGGGAACTCCGCATCCAGCTTCAGGTGCGTGCGTGCGGACATGAAGCAGAACGCCTCGATCATCCGCTCGACATAAGGATCGGCAACTTCGATGCCCTCCATACCCAGCCGGCGCGCAATCTTCGGATGCTGTGCGGCGAACTCGCCTGCCGATTCGCGCAGGTAGGTCAGCTCGCGGTTGTAATACTCGAGGAACTTCGGATCCATGTCAGCCTGCCGATCCCGGGGTATGGCCTGACTGGAGCGAGACCTTGCTCAGCTCCAGATCGAAGACGCTCTGGATGCGAAATTCGAGCGGATAAGGCGTCCACTGCATCAGCGCCTCGATCTCGAACATCATCTTGTTGTAGCGCCGTGCGGACGTGTCGCGCAACGGACGCAGCCGCACCGTGTCCGGAATCAGCCGGGGCTCGAAGCGGGCGATCGCGGTACGCACCCGCTCCTCAAGCCGCTCCCAGGTCATTTCCGTGGCGAATCCGCCGGAGAGCGGTGGAATGCCGTAGTTGACGACCGAATTCACCACCTCGGGATACGCCTCGGCATCGAGTTCCTCGTTCAGGTTGGTGGTATTCAGCAACAGGCCCAGATCGCGCTGGATGATGCGACGCATGCCGCGTTCGTCCGGGGCGTAGGCCTCGGACGGCTCGCTGCGCTGCTGCGGGGCATCGTCCTGGAGGCGATCCAGCAGGGAGGGGAGGTACGCGTTGCGGAACCCGCCATCACGTGGTGGCATGGCGATCTCCTGTATCGTCGGACGTGTCCGTGGCGATCTCCGGCATGGTGAGCCAGCTATCCATGCTCGATGCATGGTGCTCCTGGCGTGCCAGCAGCGCGAACTGGCCAGTGCGGCGAGTCTGCAGATTGCGGGCGGCGAACAGTCTCAGGATCTCGTGCCGGGGCGGCGGCGCAAACAGTTGCTGCGCGCCAAAGCTGTCGAGGCCGTCCAGCACACGGTCGATGCGGCGTGGCCCCAGCAGGTCGTCGAACAGGCAGACGGCGGATGTCGTTCTGGTATTCAGACGCAGCGGATCGGGAGGTAGCGGACCCGATGCGCATCCGGCCCCCAGGCGCTTGAGCCGCTTCGGCTCCTGCCCGCCGGACATCAGCGCCTCGCGGTACTCGACAGCAAGCTGCCCAAGCACATCGGAGGCGTCCAAGTCGGCGATCGGCTGGCTGGCGTCGGAAGAGTGCCGTACCAGCGATGTATCCGGCAGCGAACGCACATCCTGCGCGCCACCCATGGCCAACGCGACCAGGTCGCTGTAATCGGAGGACGCGGACACCGTGCCCTCCTCGCGTGCTGCATCTGTTTCGTTCATGGCGCCGTTCGAGGCTGGAAAGACGTTTCCCAGAGATCGAAGCCTAGCAAGCCCGCGCCCAGCAATCTATTGAACTAGTCCGATTTTTCCAATCCATTCACACGATTCGCGCTGGCGGCTTGACGACGTCCGCCGTCAGGCCGCGCCCGACGCGCTGGCCACGAGCCCGACCTCGTTCGCGTACCGGTACAGGTCGCCGTCACGCTCGATGCCGAGCTTGCGCATCGCGTTGAGCTTTTGCGTGCTGATGGTCTGCTTGGTCCGCCGCAGGATGCCCGCGATCTCGGAGACGGTCATGCCGGAGACGAAGAGCCGCACCACCTCGAGTTCCCGCTGGCTGAGCCCGCTCAGGCGCGTCTCCGCGCCATTGCCTTCCGTGACCGGCCAGGCCTCCAGCAACGACTCCACGCGCGGCGAGACATAGCGGTCGCCGCGGTGGGCGGCATGGATGGCGGGCACCACGTGGCCCGGGTCGTCGGACTTGCTGACCACGCAATGGATGCGCTGGCTGAACAGCGAGCGCAACACCATCGGATTGTCCATCATGGTCATGACCACGAGCTTGAGTGCCGGATAGCGGCGCGAGAGGAACGAGATCAGCGTACGCCCGTCGCCATACTCGCCACCGGGCATGGCGTAGTCGGTGACCAGCACATCGCAGGGCGTGCGTTGTAGCAGATCGACGAGTTCGGTCGAATTGCGCGCGTCGCCCACGCAGGTGATGGTGGGAACGGCGGCGACGACATGGCGGTTTGCCAGCGTGAGCACAGGGTGGTCATCGGCAAAGATGACCCGGATACCATAGCGACTCATAAGAGGCCTGATGTATTGCAATCCCCTGCTCGGCCAGCGGGGGCCTTCCTGTGGCCTTCGGCATGCTCGCGCCATTCCGCCACGATGCGCTGCCGGATCTTCGGGGAGGCCAGCAGGAATTCGTTCATTTGCGAGATGAAGATCTTGCGTTCCCCCTCACGCAGGAGAGCGAACGATACGAGCGTGCGCATCAGGTTTTCCCTGTCTCCCATTGTTGAATCCCCAAAGTAAATCCATCCTGCTTCATATTGATTGCGACATGCAAATGCGAATGGCGTGCCTGGCTAGGCAAGTATCTCGTCACCTTACCAACCAACGCGGCTTAGCGATATAGGACAAGTCCGAGAATCCCCAAGAAAAACGGCGTCAGCCAAGCGCGGCGGCCGCGCGCGGGTCGCGCCGCGCCAAGCGCACCAGCAGGTGGTCGACCTCCGACCTGGCCGTGGGCGTCATCGCCGCCGCCGGCTTGCGCTGGGCGGCAGAGGTCAGCAGGCCGCGCCGCATCATCACGTACTTGCGCACCGCCAGCCCCGCGCCGGGCTGCTGCTCGTAGCGCAGCAGCGGCAGGTGGGCATCGAACAGGTCGTGGGCTGCCTCGCGCTGGCCGGCGGCAGAGAGGCGCACCACGTCGCAGAGCATGTCCGGGAAGCAGTAGCCCGTGTTGGCGCCGTCGGCGCCGCGTTCCATCTCGTAGTCGAGGAACAGGCCGTTGTTGCCGCAGAGGATCGAGATATGGCGCATCGAGCCATCCTTTTCGAAGCCGCGCAGCGTCGAGATCTTTTCCAGCCCGGGCCAGTCCTCGTGCTTGAGCATCACGCAGGAGGGCAGTTCCTGCACGATGCGGCGGATCACGCCGGGCGTCATCTGCACCGAGAAGGTCAGCGGATAGTCCTGGATCACGAACGGCACGTCCGCGCCGATGGCCTCCACGGCCTGGCGGTAATAGCCGACGATCTGGTCATCCGTGCGCAGCGTGTTGGGCGGGGCGATCATCACGCCCGCCGCGCCGCGCTCCATCACTTCGCGGGTCAGCGCGCGCATGGCGGCAAACCCTGGCGCCGACACCCCCACCACCACCGGCAGTCGCCCCGCCCGGCGGATCATCTGCGCGGCCACCTCCACGGATTCGGCATGTTCCAGCTTGGGCGCCTCGCCCAGCTGGCCCAGCACGGTAATGCCGGTGGCGCCACAGGCGAGGTAAAAGTCGGTCAGGCGGTCGATCGAGGCGATGTCGATCGTGCCATCGTCGAAGAACGGCGTCGGGGCGATGGGGAAGACGCCGCGTGCGTCAGCGGTCAGCGCGGTGAAAGCGGGGGAAGGCATGGTGGCTCCTGGATGGATAGTCAGGGAAAGCGAGCGTCAGGGTAGCCCCAAGCGGCGCCCCCTTCAAGGTCATGGGATTTGTTAGCATCACGGCATGGATGTCAGATTTCTCCAAAGCTTCGTGACGGTGGTGGATGTCGGCTCGCTCGCCGAAGCGGCGCGCCGGCTCGACCTGACGCCGGCCGCCATCGCGGCCCGGCTGCACGCGCTCGAGGAGGAGATTGGCGTGCCGCTGGTGCGGCGCGCCGGCCGCTCGGTGGTGCCGACCGAGGCCGGCATCCGCATTCTCGAGCGTGCGCGGCAGGTGATTCGCGATGTGCGCGACATGAGCACCGTAGCCAGCGGCGACGCCTCGCTCGGCGAATTCCGGCTCGGCTCCTTCGTGACGGCGATGGGCAGCATCGTGCCGCCGCTGCTGGGCCGGCTCTACCGGCGGCATCCGGACGTGAACCTGTTCGTCAAGCCGGGCCGGTCGATCGAACTGTGCGAAAGCCTCGTGCGCGGCGAACTCGATGCCGCCATCGTGGTGGAACCGCAGTTCGCGGTGGCCAAGGGCTACCAGTGGGCCGAATTCATCGCCGAGCCGCTGGTGGTGGTGGCACCCGCCGCGCTGGCCGGGCAGGACCCGCACGCGCTGCTGGCCACCCAGCCGTTCATCCGCTACGACCGCTCGGTACTGGGCGGGCAGCTGGCGGACCGCTACCTGCGCGACCACGATATCCGGCCGCACCAGCGGCTCGAGGTCGATGGCCTGATGGTCATCGCCGCGCTGGTGAGCGAGGGTCTCGGCGTGGCGCTGGTGCCGGACTGGGCGCCGATGTGGGACGGCCCGCTCAAGATCGCCCGCCTGCCGCTGCCGGACCGCGCGCCGGTACGCCGCGTGGGCCTGATCTGGGCCACGCACGGGCCGCGCGCCTCGCTGGCCGAAGCCCTGCTCGACGAGGCCCTCGCGCTGTTCCGGACCACCCGGGCCTGACACGCCCCTGACACGCCCCTGACATCGCCCTACTCCGGCGTCTTGCCACGGGTCTCCGCCGCGCGCAGGAAGTCGAAATCCACCCCCTGGTCGGCCTGCGTCACCGTCTGCAGGAACAGCTTCAGGTAGCCGCGCGGCGCGCTCGGTTCGATCCAGTCCGATGCCGCGCGCCGCTGCGCCAGTTCCTCGTCCGATACCAGCAGGCTCAGCTCGCGCCGGCTCACGCTCAGGCGGATGCGGTCGCCGGTGCGCACCAGCGCCAGCGGGCCGCCCACGGCGGCCTCGGGCGTTACATGGAGCACCACCGTGCCGAACGCGGTGCCGCTCATGCGGCCGTCCGAAATCCGCACCATGTCCTTCACGCCGGCGCGGGCCAGCTTGCGCGGAATCGGGATATAGCCAGCCTCGGGCATGCCCGGCGCCCCCTTCGGGCCGATATTGCGCAGCACGAGGATGTCGTCTGCCGTCACGTCGAGGTCATCCGAATCGATCCGCTCGACCAGGTCCTGCGAGTCCTGGAACACCACCACACGGCCTTCGTGCTCCATCAGCCGGGCATCCGCGGCCGACTGCTTGATGATGGCCCCGCCTGGCGCCAGGTTGCCGGCCAGCACGGCGATGCCGCCCTGCGGATAGATCGGCGCGGCCATCGTGCGCACCACGTCCTGCGCGAAGCCCGGCCCAGCGGCCTCGATCTCCTCGCCCAGCGTGCGGCCGGTCACCGTCAGCGCGTCCAGCCGCAGCAGCGGCTTCAGCTCGCGCAGCAGCGTGGCCATGCCGCCGGCCTTGTGGAAGTCCTCCATATAGTGCTGGCCGCTCGGCTTCAGGTCGAGCAGCACCGGGGTCTCGCGGCCCATGCGGTCCAGCGCCTGCATGTCGATGTCCAGCCCCACGCGCCCGGCGATGGCCGCCAGGTGGACGATGCCGTTGGTGGACCCGCCAATGGCCAGCAGCACCCGCATCGCGTTCTCGAACGCGGCCGGGGTCAGGATGCGGTCGATGGTCAGCCGCTCGCGCGCCATCTGCACCGCGCGCGCGCCGGTCAGCTCGGCAATGCGGATGCGGTCCGCCGTGACGGCGGGCGGCGTGGCCGCGCCGGGCAGGCTCATGCCCATCGCCTCGGTCAGGCAGGCCATGGTGCTGGCCGTGCCCATCACCGAGCAGGTGCCCACGCTGGCCACCAGCTGGTTGTTGACGTCGGCGGTCTCGTCGGCATCGATCTCGCCCGCGCGGAACTTGCCCCAGTAGCGGCGGCAGTCCGTACAGGCGCCCACGCGCTCGCTGCGGTGCGAGCCGGTCAGCATCGCCCCGGTCACCAGCTGGATCGCCGGCACGCCGGCCGAGGCGGCGCCCATCAGCTGCGCCGGCACGGTCTTGTCGCAGCCGCCAATCAGCACCACCGCGTCCATCGGCTGGGCGCGGATCATCTCCTCGGTGTCCATCGACATCAGGTTGCGCAGGTACATGCTGGTCGGCGCGGCAAAGCTCTCGTGCACGGAGATGGTCGGGAAGGCCATCGGCAGCCCGCCGGCGAGCATGATGCCGCGCTTCACGGCCTCCAGCAGTTGCGGCATGTTGCCGTGGCACGGGTTGTACGCACTCCCGGTGTCGGCGATGCCGATGACCGGGCGATCGAGCGCGCTGTCCGTGTAGCCCGAGCCCTTGATGAACGCCTTGCGCAGGAACAGCGAGAAGCCCTGGTCGCCATAGTTGGTCAGGCCCTTGCGCAGGCCGGTGGCGCCGGGCTGGCCCTGGGTCGATCCGGTCGATCCGGTCGATCCGGCCGATTCCGTCGATCCGGTCGATGCGGGGGAGGAGGAGTCCTTGGGTTTCTGAGTCATGGATGCGGCGTGTGCGAACAACAATCAAGAAAAATTCGGAAATCGGCGATGGCGGTCAGCCATCCGATTTGATCTGGGCGTCGGTAATCACCTTTTCCCAGCGCGATACCTCGGTGCGCAGGCGCTCGGCGGCCTTGTCCGGCGAAGTCGGCGCCAGCGCGTAGACGCCCTGCTTCAGGAACTGCTCCTTGACGTCGGGCGCCTCGAGCATCTTGGCCAGCGCGGCGTTCAGCCGTTCGACCACGGCCGCCGGGGTCCCGGTGGGCGCCAGCACGCCGAACGTGGAGCTGACGTCGAGCGCGGGCATGCCGGCCTCGGTGGCGGAGGGCACGTCCGGCAGCATCGAGATCCGGGCCGGCGCGGCCACGGCCAGCGCGCGCAATTGTCCGGACTTGATGAACGGCAGCGAGGCCGGCGCGGTTTCCACCATCATGTTCACCTGCCCCGCCACGAGGTCGGTCATCGCGGGGCCGCTGCCTTTGTAGGGCACGTGCACCATGTCCAGCCCGGCCTCCTTGCGGAAGATCTCGGCGGCCATGCGCTGCGGCGCGCCGGCGCCGGACGACGCGTAGTTCAGCTTGCCCGGATGCGCCTTGCCGTACTGGATCAGCTCCTGCAGCGTGTGCACCGGCAGTTTGGGGTTGACCACCACCACCAGCGGCACCGAGCCCACCACCATCACCGGCGCGAAATCCTTCACCAGATCGTAGCGCAGCCGGCCCTTTTCGAGCGTGGCCATGGTCGAGTGCGAGGTCAGCGCGCCCATCAGCAGCGTGTAGCCATCGGGCGCCGCCTTGGCGACGGCCTCGGCGCCGATATTGCCGCCCGCGCCGCCCCGGTTGTCCACCACCACCTGCTGGCCCAGCGCCTCGGAGAGCTTGCTGGCGATGATGCGGCCGATCACATCGGTGGCCCCGCCCGGCGGATAGGGCACCACCAGGCGGATCGGCTTGTCCGGCCACGCGGCCAGCGCGCTACGCATCGAGACGGCCAGCGGCGCGGCAAGCCCGGCCAGCAGCAGGCGGCGCCGGACGGCGCGGTAGGTGGGGGTCATGTTGTCTCCGGTGTCTTTCTTATATAGATAGGGGACAGCGCGGAGGGGCGAGCCTCGGGCAAACCGGTGGGGGACGCGCTGCTGCCGACAGTCTGGTGGCTGTCGGAAGCAGAAAAAAGCGCTTTTCAGACCGATGAACGCAAAAATTATTATGGTTTCAGCGGTCTGCCCCCCGGGTCTGCTATCAGGACGACTGTTTGACGAAGGCCAGCAGGTCGGCGTTGATCACATCGGCATTGACCACGCACATGCCGTGCGAGAAGCCGGGATACGTCTTCAGCACCGCACCCTTGACGATCTTGGCCGACAGCCGCCCGGCGGCATCGATCGGCACGATCTGGTCGTCCTCGCCGTGCAGGATCAGCGTGGGGATGTCGAACTTCTTCAGGTCCTCGGTGTAGTCCACCTCCGAGAACTGCTTGATGCACTCGTACTGGCCCTTGATGCCGCCGGCCATGCCCTGGGCCCAGAAACTGTCGATGGTGCCCTGGGACGGCTTGGCGCCCTCCCGGTTGTACCCGTGGAACGGCACCGCCAGGTCCTTGTAGAACTGGGAGCGATTGTCAGCCACGCCCTTGCGGATACCGTCGAACACATCGATGGGCAGCCCGCCCGGGTTGGCGGCGGTCTTCAGCATGATCGGCGGCACCGCCCCGATCAGCACCGCCTGCGCCACGCGCCGTGTGCCGTGGCGGCCGATGTAGTGCGCCACTTCGCCGCCGCCCGTGGAATGGCCGACCAGCGTGGCCTTTTCGACGTCGGCCTTCTCGAGCACGGCGGCCAGGTCATCGGCATAGGTATCCATGTCGTTGCCCCCGGACGGCTGCCCGGAGCGGCCATGGCCCCGGCGGTCATGGGCAATCACGCGGAAGCCCTGCTGCACGAAGAACAGCATCTGAGCGTCCCAGGCGTCGCTGCAGAGCGGCCAGCCGTGCGAGAACACGATGGGGCGGCCGTGCCCCCAGTCCTTGTAATAGATCTCCGTGCCGTCCTGCGCGATTGCGAATGCCATGATGCGTGCTCCTGGATGGGGTTGGGGGGTGGGACAGCGGTGATGGGATGCCGCCGGGCGGAAACGTTTCATCAAAGGCGATGGCGGCGGCAAAGGCAAGCCGTGGGACGCGCGCTTCACAACATTTCACGCCACATGAACGATGGCCGTTTGCTAAGCTTCTCCGGACCATTCCCCTCACACCGGAGACAACCATGGGCCAGCGCATCACCCTTTCCGTACCGGACGGCAGCTTCGCCGCCTACCTCGCCACGCCGGACGCCGCCAACGCGCGCGGCACGGCCATCGTGGTCATCCAGGAAATCTTCGGCATCAACGCCGACATGCGCGAGACCTGCGACAACTTCGCGCGCGAAGGCTTCGTGGCGATCTGCCCCGACCTGTACTGGCGCCAGGAACCCAACGTGGAGTTGACCGACAAGACCGAGGCGGAATGGAAGAAGGCGCTGGCGCTGTACAACGCGTTCGACGTGGACAAGGGCGTGGCGGACATCGACGCCACCATCCAGGCCGTGCGCCAGCAGCCGGGCGTGACCGGCGGCGTGGGCACGGTGGGCTACTGCCTGGGCGGGCTGCTGGCCTACCTGACCGCCACGCGCACCGGGGCCGATGCGGCGGTGTCGTACTACGGCGTCGGCATGGACAAGCATCTGGACGAGGCCTCCCGCATCGCCAAGCCGCTGCTGATGCATATTGCCGAGGAAGACGAATTCGTGCCGGCCGAAGCCCGGGCCAAGATCATCGAGGCGCTGGAAGACAGCCCGCACGTGGAGATCCACACCTACCCGGGCTGCCAGCACGCCTTCGCCCGCAATGACGGCGTGCACTATGTGGCGGATGCGGCACAAGAGGCCAATGCCCGGACGCTGAAATTCTTCCAGGCGATGAAGTAACAGGGATGCGCTTCTCCCCGCTGCGCAAGCCGGAGCGGGGAGAAACATGGACGTTTCGAACTAGTCAGATTTGCGGCGACGCAACATCGTTTCTGTTGATCCATGCCAAAATGCCGGCTGGTCCAACGCGGAAACGGAGCTTCGGGGATGTATCGCGGCGAACGGTTCAACGGCTACAGCCACCTCGCGGGGGCGGTCCTGGCGGCCGCCGGCATGGCAGTGCTCGTCACTTCCTCGGCCTTGCATCACGATGCCTGGAAGGTGGTCAGCTCGGTGGTCTACGGCACCACGCTGGTCCTGCTCTACACCATCTCCACGGTCTACCACAGCATCCGCGGCCCGGCGAAGGACATCTTCCGCCGGCTCGACTACTGCGCCATCTACCTGCTCATCGCCGGCAGCTACACACCCTTCGCGCTAGTCACGCTGCGCGGCCCCTGGGGCTGGACGCTGTTCGGCGTCAACTGGGGCCTGGCGGTCATCGGCATCATCCAGGAACTGTGGATCGGCCACCGCACGCGCATCCTGTCCCTGTCGATCTACGTGATCATGGGCTGGCTGGTGCTGTTCGCGTTCGATCCGCTCACCGCCGCCCTGCCGCGTGCCGGCCTGTACTGGCTGGTGGCCGGCGGCGCCACCTATACCGCCGGCATCGGCTTCTTCCTGTTCGACGAACGCGTGCGCCACTTCCACGGCATCTGGCACCTTTTCGTCCTGGCGGGCAGCTTCTGCCAGTTCGTCAGCATCCTCTACTACGTGGGCTGACGATGTTGGCCGATCAAGTCGGCTGAACCTTCCGGCGCCGGCCCTTTTCCACCAGCCCGCCGATCACCGGCCACACCAGCACCGCCACGGCCAGCGCCATGATCGTGCCGACCAGGCCGTTGGACCAGAACACGTCCAGCTGGCCCTGGGACATCAGCATGGTCTGCCGGAACGCATCCTCGGCGCGGTCACCCAGCACCAGCGCCAGCACCAGCGGCGCCAGCGGGTAGTCCAGCTTCTTCAGCACGTAGCCAATCACGCCGAAGATCAACATCAGCCAGACGTCGAACATGGCGTTGTGCACCGTGAACGCGCCGATGGCGCACACCACGAGGATCAGCGGCGCGATGATCGCGAACGGAATGCGCAGGATGGCCGCGAACAGCGGCACCGTGGAGAGCACCACGATCAGCCCGGCGATATTGCCCAGGTACATGCTGGCGATCAGCCCCCAGACGAAGGTCTTCTGCTCGGTGAACAGCAGAGGCCCCGGCTGCAGGCCCCAGATCATCAGCCCGCCCAGCAGCACGGCGGCCGTGGCGGAGCCGGGAATGCCCAGCGCCAGCATCGGCAGCAGCGCGCTGGTGCCGGCCGCGTGCGCGGCGCACTCCGGCGCGATCACCCCTTCCACATTGCCGCGCCCGAAGCTCTCGCGGTTGCGCGAGAAGCGCTTGGCCACGCCGTAGCCCATAAACGACGCCGCCGTGGCGCCGCCCGGCGTCACGCCCAGCCAGCAGCCAATCACCGACGAGCGGATCAGCGTCATCCAGTAGCGCGGCAGCTCGGCCCAGGTCTTGAGCACTACCTTGAGGTCGATGCTGGCGCGCTTGCCGCGGAAGGCCACGCCCTCCTCCATCGTGATCAGGATCTCGCTGATGCCGAACAGGCCAATCACGGCGACCAGGAAATCAAACCCGCGCAGCAGCTCGGTGGAGCCGAAGGTCATGCGCAGCGTGCCCGAGACGGTATCCATGCCCACCGCCGCCAGCGCAAAGCCCATGCACATCGCAATCACGATCTTGGCCTTGGCTTCCTTGCCCATGCCGACGAAGCTGCAGAACGTGAGGAAGTACACCGCGAAGAATTCCGGCGGCCCGAAGCGCAGCGCGAACTTGGCCACCAGCGGCGCCAGGAATGTGATCAACAGCACACCCGCGAGAGCGCCGAGGAACGAGCCCGTGAAGGCCGAGGTCAGCGCCCGCCCGGCCTCGCCCTGCTGGGCCATCGGGTAGCCGTCGAAGGTGGTCGCCACGGACCAGGCCTCGCCGGGGATGTTGAACAGGATCGAGGTGATCGCCCCGCCGAACAGCGCGCCCCAGTAGATGCAGGACAGCATGATGATGGCCGAGGTTGGCTCCATCGAAAACGTCAGCGGCAGCAGGATCGCCACGCCGTTGGGGCCGCCCAGCCCGGGCAGCA
Source organism: Cupriavidus campinensis (assembly GCF_905397395.1). Lineage (GTDB taxonomy): Bacteria > Pseudomonadota > Gammaproteobacteria > Burkholderiales > Burkholderiaceae > Cupriavidus > Cupriavidus campinensis. The sequence goes on along the minus strand of NZ_CAJPVH010000002.1, from coordinate 188,380 downwards.
CGCCCACCACGATGCCGAGCAGGATGCCGACCAGCATCAGCCCGACGTTGTGCCACGACATGGCGACCGCGAAGCCGCCCATCAGTGAGTTCAGTTCTTCCACGCCCGTCCCCTCAGAAACCGAACGCCGCTTCGAGCGGGCCCTTCGGCAGTGGCACGCGGAACTGCATCTCGAAGATCCAGAACAGCGCGGCGTTGATGGCAACGCCGGTCAGCACGGCACGCCACCAGGCAAACTTGCCGATGACCCGCATGAAGCCGGCGATGAAGATGGCGCTGGCCACATAGATGCCGAGGAACTTGATCAGCGCGATGTAGATCGTCAGCGGCACCAGGATCACCGCCACCTGGCGCAGCTGCGGCCAGGTAACGAAGGTGGCGTCGGACGCCGTGCGCCACGCCTGCCACAGCACGGCCAGGCAGGCCACGAAGATGATGGCCCCGATACGCAGCGGGAAGTAGCCGGCCTGCGGGCCGTCCGGCGCCCAGCCCGCGCCGATCTGGTAATTGCTGACCATGACCACGACCGCGCCGGCGGCGATCAGCAGCGCCACGGCGATCTCCGCCGTGCGCACCGTGATGGCCGCCGGCGTGGCCGGCTCCTGGGTGTGTTCGCTCATGTGAGTCTCCCGGTTGAAAGAACGCCGCCGCCGGCGCTCACCGTGCCGCCACGAAGCCCGCTTCCTTGATGATGTCCTTGTGGCGGGTCTCGTCCGCCTGGAGGAACTCGGTCAGCTTGGTGCCGGTCAGGAACTCGTTCTTGAGCGCGTTCTTTTCGAGGTACTCCTTCCACTCGGGCGTGGCGGCCACCTTCTGCATCAGATCGACGTAGTACTTCTGCTGGTCCGGCGTGACGCCGCCCGGCAGCATGAACACGCGCAGCATCTGGTATTGCACGTCCAGCCCGGCCTCCTTGCAGGTGGGAATGTCACCCCAGCTCTGCGTGGCCGTGACCTTGCCCGTGTACTGCATGCGCGACGGCGCGAACACGCACAGCGCGCGATGCTCGCCGGCCCGCCACTGGCCGATCGATTCGGACGGGTTGTTCACATTGGAGTCGATGTGCTTGCCCGAGAGCTGCGTGGCGGCCTCGCCGCCGCCCTTGTACGGGATGTAGATAAAGCGCACGCCGGCCTTGCGCTCCATCTGCGCGGTGATGATCTGGTCCTCGCGCTTGGAGCTGGTGCCGCCCATCTTGAGCTTGCCGGGCTGCTTCTTCGCCTCGGCAACGTAGTCTGCCGGGGTCTTGTAGGGCGCTTCGGCGTTGGTCCACAGCACGAATTCGTCCATCGCCACCATGGCCACCGGGGTCAGGTCGCGCCAGTTGAACGGCAGCTGGCTGACCATCGGCACGGTATAGAGCGCGGACGAGGTGACCAGCAGCTTGTGCGGGTCGCCCTTGGACGCCTTGGTGTCCATCAGGCCCTCGGCGCCGCTGGCGCCGGCCTTGTTCACCACGATGACCGGCTGGCCCATCAGCTTGTGCTTGGCGATGATGCCCTGGATGGAACGCGCCATCTGGTCGGAGGCGCCGCCGGCACTGAACGGCACCACGATCTCGACGGGCTTGGTGGGCTCCCAGGCAAACGCGGGAGCGGCAAATGAAACACTGAGGGCAATACCGAGCAGCGAAGCACGCGCGGCGGCGCGTGCGGGGGAACGCAACGTCATGGTCTGTCTCCTTTGGTGTGAACCGTGCGCTCTGATGGCGCATCGGCGGTACGGCCGGGCCGTCCCGGAAGACCGGGCGGCCCGTCTTTTTCTTCTACATCGTTGGTGACCTTCGTCGGCTGCGTCCTCAGGCCGCGCGCAGCGCCGGCTTCAGCGCGGCCGCGCGCAGACTTTCCATCGCCGCCAGCACGCCGCCCGCATGGTGCGGCACGCCGGCCAGCGCCAGGCCCATCTCCACGCCGGCCAGGGTGCCCATCAGCGTCAGGTCGTTGAAATCGCCCAGATGGCCGATGCGGAACACCTTGCCGGACAGCTTGGACAGCCCCTGGCCCAGCGACATATTGAAGTTCTCCAGCACCACCTTGCGCAGCGCGTCGGCGTTATGGCCGTCCGGCATGACCACGGCGGTCAGCGCCGGGCTGTACTCGGCCGGGTTCTGGCACAGGATCTCCAGCCCCCAGGCGTTCACGCAGGCGCGCGTGGCCTCGGCATGGCGGCGATGGCGCGCGAACACGTTCTGCAAGCCTTCCTCCTGGAGCATGTCGCACGCCTCGGACAGCCCGTAGAGCAGGTTGGTGGCCGGGGTGTACGGCCAGAAGCCATTCTTGTTGGCTTCGATGATCTCTTCCCAGCCCCAGAACGCCTTGGGCAGCTTCGACCTGGCCGACGCCGCCACGGCCTTGGCGCTGACCGCGTTGAACGACAGGCCCGGCGGCAGCATCAGCCCCTTCTGCGAGCCGGAGACGGTCACGTCCACGCCCCATTCGTCGTGGCGATAGTCGATCGAGCCGAGCGAGGAGATGGTGTCCACCAGCAGCAGCGCGGGGTGGCCGGCTGCATCGATCGCCCGGCGCACGGCGGCGATGTCGGAGGTCACGCCGGTCGAGGTCTCGTTATGGACCACGCAGACCGCCTTGATCTCGTGGCTGCGGTCCTCGGCCAGCCGGGCGCCGATGGCGGCGGCATCCACGCCGTGGCGCCAGTCGCCCACCAGGAATTCGGGATTCAGGCCGAGCTTGTCGGCCATCTTCTTCCACAGCGAGGCGAAGTGGCCGGTCTCGAACATCAGCACGCGGTCGCCCGGGGAGAGCGTATTCACCAGCGCCGCTTCCCACGCGCCCGTTCCGGATGCCGGATAGATCACAACCGGCTGGGCGGTCTGGAAGACCTTGCGGATGTCCGCCAACACCTTCTTGCCGAGTTGCTGGAACTCGGGGCCGCGGTGGTCGATGGTGGGGTAGTCCATCGCGCGCAGCACGCGGTCGGGCACGTTGGTCGGACCCGGGATCTGCAGGAAATGCCGGCCGCTGGGATGGGAGTTCAGTCGGATCATGTCGCCTCGTGTTCTTCGGTTTGAATTTTGTATTCAAAAATCGGGGATGCACTGCGGGTCCGGCATGCGGGATAATGTTGCCCGGCGCAAGCGCCCTGCATTCCGCAAAAAGTCCTTATAAATCAGTATTTATCAGGATTTCAGACCGTCCGTCGCGCTGTTCCGGCCGTGGCCAACGACACCGGAATGCAGTTCGTGCTTGCCCCAGAGTAGGTTTTGAATACAATACTGTCAAGCCACACGATCCCTGATGACCGCCAATCCGACCACTCCCTCGCAAGCCGTAGACCGCCAGATCCTGCATGTGGCGGTGGCCCAGCGCCTGCGCACCATGATCATGGAAGGCGATCTGGCGCCCGGTACCCGGCTCAATGAGCGCGTGCTGTGCGACCTGCTCCAGGTCTCGCGCACCCCGCTGCGGGAGGCATTCAAGGTGCTCGCGAGTGATGGCCTGGTCACACTGCTGCCAAACCGGGGCGCCGAGGTGGTGGTGCTGTCCAAGGAATCGATCGACCACCTGTTCGAGATGATGGGCGCGCTGGAAGCCACCAGCGGCGAGCTGGCCTGCCAGCGCATCACAGACGCCGAGCTGGTCGAGATCCGTGCCATGCACTACGAGATGCTGGCGTGCCACGCGCGCCGGGACCTCCCTAATTACTACGCGCTGAACCGGCGCATCCACGACGCCATCAACGCGGCGGCGCGCAATCCGATCCTCGAGGAGACCTATCGACGCATCAACCTGCGTATCCAGGCGCTGCGCTTCCGCTCCAACTTCGACCAGGACAAATGGGATCTGGCCGTGCGCGAGCACGGCGCCATGCTCGATGCCCTGGCGAAGCGCGACGGCGCCGCCCTGCGAGACATCCTGCGCGCGCACCTGCAACACAAGCACGACGCGCTGATCGCCGAACTAGAACGCGCACAGGACGCCGCCGCCTGACCCCGGGCGCGCCGCGCCGTCTCCGGACGGCGGGCAGGCGCGCCACGGGCCATGGCGACGGCGTCTCCAGTGCATGCACACGGAGACATCCCCCGCTCATGGCCCTGCCTACCACCCCGACGCCGCCCGGCGTGCAGCCGCTGCGCTTCATGCCCGGCGCCGCTTCGTCGCCCGCTACCCAGTCGCCGCTGTACCGGCGGCTCGCCGCCGAGCTGCGCGGCGACGTGCTGTTCGACACCGCCAGCCGTGGCCGCTACGCCACAGACGCCTCGATCTATCAGGTCATGCCGATTGGCGTGGTCGTGCCGCGCGACGAAGCCGACGCCCGGCTGGCGCTGGACATCGCCCGCGACTTCAAGGCGCCGCTGCTGCCGCGCGGCGGCGGCACCAGCCAGTGCGGGCAGACCGTGGGCGAGGCGCTGGTCATCGACAACAGCAAGTTCCTGAACCAGGTGATCGACTTCGACCCGGTGGCGCGCACGGTGACCGTGCAGCCCGGCATCGTGCTCGACCACCTCAACGCCTGGCTCAAGCCGCACGGGCTCTGGTTCCCGGTGGATGTCTCCACGGCGGCGCAGTGCACGATCGGCGGCATGGCCGGCAACAACTCGTGCGGGTCGCGCTCGATCCAGTACGGCAACATGGTGCACAACGTGCTGGGCATCCAGGCGATCCTGGCCGGCGGCGAGGACGTGCGCTTCGACGCCGGCTGGCCGGCGGACGGCGCCCCGCACCGCGCCATCGCCGATGGCGTGCGGCGCATCGCCGAGCGGGAGCGCGACGCCATCGCCGAGATGTACCCGCACGTACTGCGGCGCGTGGGCGGCTACAACCTCGACCTGTTCCATCCCCAGAACGAACGCCCCTACACCGCCGACGGCAGCGTCAACCTCGCCCACCTGCTGGTTGGCTCGGAGGGCACGCTGGCCTACTTCCGGCACCTGACGCTGCAACTGGCGCCGCTGCCCACGCACAAGACCCTCGGCGTGGTGAATTTCCCGACCTTCTACCAGTCGATGGACCTCACGCGCCATATCGTCGCCCTGCAGCCGGCGGCGGTGGAGCTGGTCGACCGGACCATGATCGACCTCGCGCGCCATAACCCGGCCTTCCGCCCGGTGATCGAGCGCGCGCTGGTGGGCGAGCCCGAGGCCATCCTGCTGGTGGAGTTCGCCAGCGAAGACCGCGAGACCACGGTGCGTGGGCTGGCGCGGCTGGTGGAGCTGATGGCCGATCTCGGCCTGCCGGGCTCGGTGGTGGAGATGCCCGACGCCGGCCCCCAGAAAGCGCTGTGGGAAGTGCGCAAGGCCGGCCTGAACATCATGATGAGCATGAAGGGCGACGGCAAGCCAGTGTCCTTCATCGAAGACTGCGCGGTGCCGCTGGAGCATCTGGCCGCGTACACCTCCCGGCTGACCGAGGTCTTCCACAAGCACGGCACGCGCGGCACGTGGTACGCCCACGCCAGCGTCGGCACGCTGCATGTGCGCCCCATCCTCGACATGCGCCGCGACGGCGCCGCCAAGATGCGGGCGATTGCCGAGGAAGCCGCCGCGATGGTCCGCGAGTACAAGGGCGCCTACTCGGGCGAGCACGGCGACGGCATCTGCCGGGGCGAATGGGTGGCGTGGCAGTTCGGCCCGGCGCTGAACCAGGCCTTCGCCGAGGTCAAGGCGCTGTTCGACCCCGAGAACCGCTGCAACCCCGGCAAGATCGTGGGCACGCCGAAGATGGACGACACCGCGCTGTTCCGCTTCCCGCCCGGCTACACAGTGAAGCCGATCACCCCGGCGCTCGACTGGTCGGCCTGGAACGTCACGCGCGATCCGGTGACCGAGGCCGAGAGCGCGCCCGGCACCGGCCTGGACCCCGCGCGCGGGCTGGCGGCGGCCGTGGAGATGTGCAACAACAACGGTCACTGCCGCAAGTTCGACGCCGGCACCATGTGCCCGAGCTACCGCGTCACGCGGGACGAGCAGCACCTGACCCGTGGCCGCGCCAACACGCTGCGGCTGGCGCTGTCCGGCCAGCTCGGCCCGGCAGGGCTGCTGGAGCCGGCGGTCAAGGAGACGCTCGACCTCTGCGTCTCCTGCAAGGGCTGCAAGCGCGACTGCCCTACCGGCATCGACATGGCCAAGATGAAGATCGAGGTCCGCGCCGCCCACGCCAAAGCCGGCAAGCTGCGCGCGCGCGACCGCATGGTCGCCTTCCTGCCGCGCTACGCGGGGCTGGCCAGCCGCCTGCCGTGGCTGTTCAACCTGCGTGACCGCGTGCCGGGGCTGCCGGCGCTGAGCGAGCGGCTGTTCGGCCTGTCCGCCCGGCGCTCGCTGCCGCGCTGGCAGGCGGCCTTCCTGGGCGGCGACTACACGCCGAAGGCGGCGGGCGGCAAGGAGGTGGTGCTGTTCGTCGATACCTTCAACAACCATATGGAGCCCGAGAACGCGCGCGCGGCCCAGCGCGTGCTGGAGGGCGCCGGCTACACCGTGCACCTGTCGGCGGTGCCGGGCGAGCGGCCGCTGTGCTGCGGCCGCACCTTCCTGGCGGCGGGTCTGGTCGATGAAGCCAAGGCCGAGGCCCGCCGTGCGCTGGATGCGCTGCTGCCCTTCGTCTCGCGCGGCGTGGCCGTGGTGGGGCTGGAGCCATCCTGTTTGCTGTCGATGCGCGACGAATTCCTCCAGTACGGCTACGGCGACGCCGCGCGCCAGCTCGCGGACAACGCCTTCCTGTTCGAGGAATTCCTGGTCCGCGAGCACGCCGCCGGCCGCTTCGCCCCATCGCTCCAGCCCATCGGCACGGCACGCGCGCTGCTGCATGGCCACTGCCACCAGAAGGCGTTTGACGCCGTTCGCCCCGTGGAGCAGGTACTTGGCTGGATTCCGGGCCTGAAGACCGAGCTGGTGGAGTCGTCGTGCTGCGGTATGGCCGGCAGCTTCGGCTACGAGGCCGAGCACCACGAAGCCTCGATGAAGATGGCCGAGCTGTCGCTGCTGCCGGCCGTGCGCAAGGCCGATGGCGACACCCTCGTGGTGGCGGATGGGACCAGTTGCCGACATCAGATCCACGATGGTGCGGGCCGGGAGGCGCTGCACGTGGCGCGGGTGCTGGAGCGGGCCATGGCGACGGCACAAACGCCAGCCGGATAGCGCACCTACGCCACAGATTCTCCGTCCAAATCCGCCAAGTTCCCGCTCCTGCCGGACAAAGCGGCCGGACCGGGCCAGCGCAGCGCCTATGATGCAACGGCGAACCAGCGGTCTGGACGGAGAAATGGACGGAGAACCAAAGCCATGGGCACCATCGCAAACGAGTTGAAGGTCTCGCCTGATGCCGCGGCAGGCCGGGCGACATGACGGGGCGCCAACGCAAGGGCGCTGCGGCCGGCGTACTGACGGCCCTGGCGCTGGCGGCGCTCGTGCTGTGGCTGGGCGGCCGCAAGGAGGTGGGCGGCTCGATCGACGCGGTCGGCGCCACAGCCGATGTGGCGGTCCAGCCGATAGCCGGCGGGGCCGACCAGGCCGCTGCCCTGCAGGCGGCGCTGGATAGCCTGCAGCCGGGCCAGCGGCTGGTGCTGGCGCCGGGCAACTACCGGGTGGGCAACGTGCTGGCCATCCGTGGCGAGCAGGTGGTGGTGTCCGGCTACGGCGCCACGCTCACCGCCACCAGCCCGGACGCGCAGGCGGTGGAGATCACCGGCCGCAACGCCACGCTGGTCGGCGTCACGCTGGTCGGCACCGGCACGCAGCGGCTCGAATCGTCCACCTCCGCCAAGGTGTCTGTGGACGGCTACGGCATCCAGGTGCTCGACGTCACCATCCGTGGCGGGGCCAGCGCCGGCATCTTCGTCTCGCGCGGCAGCAGCATCGCGCTGGTCGGCAACAAGGTCCACGGCACGCTGGCCGATGGCATCCACATCACCGGCGGCTCGCGCGACGTGCTCGTGCAGGACAACTCCGTCACCGCCACCGGCGACGACATGATCGGCATCGTCAGCTACCAGCGCGACGGCACGATCAACCAGAACATCCTCGTCAGCGCCAACTACCTGGCCGGCAACGCCTGGGGGCGCGGTGCGTCCATCGTCGGCGGCACCGATGTGACCCTGGCCAACAACTGGATCGAAGGGGTGCAGAAGGCGGCGGCGGTGCTCATCGCCCAGGAAGACGGCTACCGCACGGCAGGCGTGACCAATGTGCAGGTGACGGACAACATGATCTCGGATATCGAGAACGCCACCCAGCCGGGCAACAACCGGCTGGCGGCGGGCCACGCGGCCATCGACATCAATACGGGGACGGGCAGCGTGGCGCGGGTGCTGGTGGCGGGCAACCAGGTGACGCGGGCCACCTACGATGGCTTCCGGGCCGTGGGCAATGTGTGCAACGTGCGGGTCTCGCGCAACCGGTTCGTGACGATTGGCGGCGCGGCGCTGTCGCTCCAGGTGCGCAACTGCCCGACGGACGCCTGGACCTGCGACGGCAACACGCTGGACGGCACTGGCATCGCCCTGACCGGCTGCAACGGGACCGGCTCGCCACAGGTGTCCGGCGCGGACCGGACCCGGATGCCGCAGGTGCGTACGGCGCTGCGGCAGCAATGACCCCTTATCGCACCTAGCGCACGCGCGGGGTCTCGGTGATCAGCCGCTGGAGGTACTTGCCGTAGTGGCTCTTGCCCAGCGGCCCGGCCAGCCGGCCCAGCTGCTCGGCATCGATCCAGCGGCGCCGGTAGGCAATCTCCTCCGGGCAGGCCACCATCAGGCCCTGCCGCTTCTGCAGCGTCGAGACCAGCAGCGCCGCCTCCACCAGCGAGTCGTGCGTGCCGGTGTCCAGCCACGCGTAGCCGCGCCCCATGATGTCCACGCTGAGCTTGCCGGCTTCCAGGTAGCGCGAGTTGACATCGGTGATCTCCAGCTCGCCGCGCGCCGAAGGCCGGATGTCCGCCGCGATGTCGCACACCGCGTTGTCATAGAAGTACAGCCCCGTCACCGCGTAGCTGGAACGCGGGGCGGCCGGCTTCTCCTCGATCGACAGCGCGCGAAAGTCCTCGTCGAACTCCACCACGCCGTAGCGCTCCGGGTCATCCACGTGATAGGCGAACACGGTGGCGCCTTCCTCGCGCCGGTTGGTGCGGGCCAGCAGCCGGGCCAGGTCGTTGCCGTGGAAGATGTTGTCCCCGAGGATCAGCGCCGAAGGGTGCTTGCCCACGAAGTCCCGGCCGATGATGAACGCCTGCGCCAGCCCGTCCGGCGAGGGCTGCTCCGCGTACTGGATGTCCAGCCCCCACTGGCTGCCGTCGCCCAGCATGGTGGCAAAGCGCGGCAGGTCCTGCGGCGTGGAGATGACCAGGATCTCGCGGATGCCCGCCGTCATCAGCGTGGAGAGCGGGTAGTAGATCATCGGCTTGTCGTAGACCGGCAGCAGCTGCTTGGAAACGCACTGCGTGATCGGGTACAGCCGGGTGCCGGACCCACCGGCCAGGATGATGCCTTTGCGGTTCATGGTTGAATCTCCCAGGTCGATGGTCGGGTCAAGTCGGTCGGTCAAGTTTGTTCAGGTCGCTCGTTCAAACGGGGCGGGGATGGGCGCCACGGGGTCCACGCTCCGGGCCGTGGCGCGGGCAGCCGCCTCGCGCCGGTAGCAGATGAAGAAGGCCAGCGCGCCGAACACCTCGGTCAGGATGATCGAGATCACCGTGCCCCGGGCGCCCATCAGCATCACCAGCGGCACCACGTAGAGCAGGTGGAGCACGGTCACGGCGGCGTAGATGTTCTGCACCAGCCGGTGGCGGCCCAGCGCCAGCAGGCCGAGGTTGCCGAAGACAAAGGCCACGCTGGTCACCGGCAGCAGCACGCCTTCCAGCCGCAGCAGCAGGATAGCGTCGTGGAACGGCTCGCCCAGCCACATGCGGATGCCCACATCGGCAAACAGCTCGATGCCGATGGCCAGCGCGCCGGCGCAGGCAAACACCGCCAGCATCGCCTTGCGCATCAGCGCGCGCGCCGCGTCCGGGTCCGAGACGTTGTACTGGCTGATGCGCGGGAAGAAGGCGGTGCCCACCACGGTGAAGATGGTCTGGGCCGCCACGCGGATCTTGTCCGCCATCGAGAACTGCCCCACCGCCACCGGGCCGTGGAAGTAGTTGAGCAGGATGGCGTTGAAGGTGACGTAGAAGCTCACCAGCACCAGCGAGAGGAACACCGGGAAACCTTCGCGGAACGAGGTGGCCACCTCGCGCACCGACACCGCCACCAGCAACGCCAGCCGCTGCCGATAAATGCCCCACAGCGCCGCCACCGCCAGCAGCACCGTGCCCACGCTGATGCCCAGCGCGGCCAGCGCGGCGTCCCCCGGCCCGCGCACCCATGCCAGCACGCACCCCAGGCTGACTGCCTTGGCGATGAAATTCGGCACCACCAGCACCTTCATGCGCTCCAGGCCCTGGTACAGCCAGATCGGCGTGAACGCATTGGCCACCACGCCGACGAAGGCCGCCGCGAGGATGGTCCAGTGCTCGCGCAGGCTCGGCACAAGCCCGAGCGTGCCGGCCATCAGCAGCGCGGCGGCCAGCGTCAGGGTCAGCTTGGCGGCCATCGTGGCCGAGAACACCCGGGCGACGACGTTGGGATCGTCCCGCCCCAGGGACACCAGCCGCGTGGCGGTGAGATTGTGGCCGTAGTCAGTCAGCAGGATCAGGTACTGCGCCAGCGCCTGGCAGTAGGCCAGCACGCCGAACTCCTTCACCCCGAGCACCCGGCCGAGCAGCGGCAGCAGGAGCAGCGGGAACAGGTAGTTGCCAGCCTGGATCAGCAGGAGATAAGTGGCGGTGGCGCGGATGGAGGTTGGCATGATGGCGGCGACGTCAGCGCGGACCGGGACGGATCACACCACGCGGCACCGGCGACGCCCGTCGTCGCACCGGCTGGCCGGCCATCTGGAAGATCAGCCACAGCAGCGCCAGCGGCACGAAGTTGCGCCCGCTGAACAGGTTGGGCACGCGCAGGATCTCCAGCAGGGACACCAGCAGCACCGCGTGCGCGCAGCACCAGAAGCCATCCCCCGCGCGCCAGCCCGCATAGCTGCGGGACAGCAGCCAGCCCATGCCCGCCGCCAGCAGCAGCGCGAACCATCCCCACTCGTGAAAGTGCACGTAGATGCCGGACGGATTGTTGAACTCCGGGTCGCCGAAGTCGCTCAGGAACATCGTGTAGCTGTCGCCATTGCCGACCAGCGGGCGCATGAACTCGCCCACCACCGGGAACTTGACCAGCCAGTCGAACGTGAACACCGCGTCGCCGGCGCCCCAGCCCATGATGGCCAGCAGCCCGGCGCCGTTGTTCAGCGAGGTGGAGTAGTACATGCCGAGCCGCTCCAGCGCGAACTCGAAGATGTTGTCGTAGAGATTGACGTAGTGCGTCTCCCACGACCGGTTGTACTCGTTGGCGATAAAGAAGCCGATCAGCGGGCCGATGGCCGCGAACGGCCCCAGCCGCAGCAGCCAGTTGCGCCGGGGCACGTTGCGGAACCGCATCACCATCAGCACCCACGGCAGCACCAGCTCCACCAGCGCCAGCCGCTCGGCGAAGATGAAGCTGCGCAGCACCGTCAGCACCAGCAGCACGGCCAGGTAGACCTTGAAGCGGTTCAGGCCACGCAGCGGCTGGCGGAAAATGTAGAAGTAGAGCGGCACGTAGGCCACGCCGGCCTGGGTGAGCGTGCTGATGCCGGCGATGCGGCCCTTCAGTTCGAGGACGTCGTAGGTGCTGGCGGAGCCGGTCAGGAACGAGATCAGCACGGCGGGCCGGGCAATCACGCCGCCCATCATCACCAGATAGCCGATCAGGGCGAGCCAGAACAGCGCGTCGAGGATGTGCACGGGCATCTCGGCGCGCGGCCGGGGCGCCAGCGGGGCCAGCGAATCGCCCGCGTAGGACGCCACTGTCAACACCACCAGGAACAGCCCGCCGGCCAGCGCGTAGAAGCTGGTGAAGTAGACCCGCTCGATGGCCTTCTGGTCGCCCAGCAGCGACACCGAGATCAGCACATAGAGCGGCAGGATGAAGTACAGCAGCAGCCGGGTGGGGTCTTCCCACCAGTAGCCGTCATGGAGGTCGCGGGGCGGGATCGGATGGGGCATCGGCATCTATCGGGGGACGACCGCGAGGTCGTCGGTGTGAAGCGATTCCGCCGGCGCCGGGGGGTCCGGCTCGGGCGGCGCGGGGCGCAGCCTGCCGGCCTGCCCGGCCATGGCCTGCCGCACTACGGCCAGGAACTCGCGCCGGAAGCGCTCCGGCGTGAAGCGCAGCGCGTTCTCGCGGCAGACTGCCGGGTCGAACCAGCCGCTGTCCTCGAAGCGGCAAACCGCACGCACGATGTCCTCCACGGTCTGGCGCCGGAAGAACACGCCGGTACGGGTGCCGGCATTGCCGGCGTCGATCACCGTCTCGCTGGCGCCGCCCCGCCCCAGCGCGATTACCGGCGTGCCGCACGCCTGCGCCTCCACGGCCACGATGCCGAAATCCTCCTCGGCGGCGAACACAAAGGCCCGGGCGCGCTGCATATGGTCGATGAGTATCTCGGTCGACTGGTAGCCCAGCATCCGCACGTTGGGCGGCAACATGGCCTGGATGCGCGCGAAGTCCGGCCCATCGCCAATCACCACCAGCCGCTTGTCCGGCATGGCCGCGAAGGCTTCCACGATCAGCGCAACCTTCTTGTACGGCACCAGCCGGGAGGCGGTCAGGTAGAAGTCCTCGCGGCACTGGCCCGGGCCGAAGCGCTCCACATCCACCGGCGGGAATACCACCGTGGCCGGGCAGCCGTAGACCTTGCGGATGCGCCGCGCCACGTAGGCCGAGTTGGCCACCAGCAGGTCCACGCCATGGGCGGTGCGCTGGTCCCAGATCCGCATGTAATGGAGGATGGCCCGCGCCACCCAGCTCTTGAGCCCGCGCGTCAGGCGCGATTCGTCGAGATACTGGTGCTGGAGGTCCCAGGCGTAGCGGATCGGCGAATGGATATAGCTGACGTGCAGCTGCTCCGGCCCGGTGATGACCCCCTTCGCCACGGCATGGCTGGACGAGATCACGAGGTCGTAGTCGGAGAGGTCGAACTGTTCCACCGCCAGCGGCATCAGCGGCAGGTAGTTGCGGAACGACTGGCGGGCGCGCGGCAGGCGCTGGATGAACGATGTCCTGGCGTGCTTGCCTTGCAGCACGTGGCGCTGGGCGTCCGGGAAGAAATCGACCACGCTGAACAGGTCGGCATCGGGCCAGATCTTGAGGATCTGCTCCAGTACGCGCTCGGAGCCGGCGTAGGTGGTCAGCCAGTCGTGCACCACGGCCACCCGGCCGAACTCGCCGGGCAGGGGACTCGGGGTGAGCGTCGGGGTGAGCGTCGGGGAGGGGGTCAGCGCTGGGGCAGCCATGGGGAGATCTCGGTAAGAAGCCGGTCGGCGGTCAGGCGCCAGGAACGCCGCTGGACGTTGGCGAAGCCCTGGGTGCGCAGGCGGTCACGCAGGGCGCTGTCGTGCATCACATGCATCATGGCTTCGCCGCACTCCGCCGCGCTGGTGGGGCGGAAGTAGATTGCCGCGTCGCCGCAGGCCTCGCGCACCGAGGGCAGGTTGGACGCGATGACCGGGCAGCCCAGCGTCATCGCCTCCACCGGCGGCAGCCCGAAGCCCTCGTACAGCGACGGAAACACGAAGCAGGCGGCCTGGCGGAACAGCGCCTTGAGGTCGCCATCCTCGACATAGCCCACCCGCTTCACGAAATCGGGCGACGCCTGCTGCACCGCCTTGAGCATCGGCATGCCGCCGCCGACGATGACCACGTCGTAGTCCGTGGCCTTGAGCAGCTCGATGGCCTCCACCACGAGCCGGAAGTTCTTGTGATGGCTGGCACTGCTGACGGCGAGGATGTATGGCCGTCCAGACAAGTGGAACTTCTCGCGGACGTCCACCTCCTCCGGCAGCCGCAGCATATGGTCGCCGCTCATCGGCAGCACGCCGATCTTGCGGCCCGGGATGTGATACGCCTGGATCAGCTCGCCGCGCGAGAACTCGGACACCGTCAGCACGCGCCGGGCGATGCGGCCAATCCACGGCGCCATCATCCGATACCAGGCCCGGAAGGCGCGCGTGTATGCCTGCGGCACGCGCATCGGGGCGGCGTCGTGCATCACCGTCACCTGATTCCGGTAGAGCAGCGGCCCGGCGTTGCACAGGTTCAGCAGCAGGGTGCCGCGCGCCGCCAGCGGCAGGCAGACCTGCTCCCAGTACTGGCCGTTCCCGCCCGGCACGGTGCGGATGCGCAGATTCGGAAAGCGTTCCGGCTCGACCTGCACCGACGGCGGGATCAGCAGCTCGAACGACAGCCCCGCCACGGCGGGCGCCTGCGTGGCGACCAGTTCGTCGATGCTGCGGATCACCTCGTTCGCAAAGCGGTCCACGCCGGTCGGGCGCCGGCCCAGATAGCGGCCATTGATCGACACGATGGTCGGGTCACCGCCCGCTGGCGCCACCGGCCGCACCGGCGCCCCGCTGCGCGCGAGCGGGTTGGCGATATAGCGGATCGCGCGGTCGCCAACCGCCCTCACCGGCACCAGCGCGAGCGCCGTCAGGCCGGACACCGCCACCTTCTTGCGCAGGCTCCAGTACGGGTTCGCGGTGACGGTGTGGAAGTAGCGGCCGGACTCGCGCAGGAACCAGCGCCAGCGCTGGCCAAGCGGCGCGCCATACAGCGCGGTGGCGAACAGCGCCTTCTCCAGCGCGAAGTCGAGCGGCGCCGCCGGCAGCGTGATGCCGAGCCGCTGGCGCGCAATCTCGCGCAGCAGCACCCAGCGCCGGGTGGACTGCCGCGCGCCCGCCAGCGCGTCTTCCGCGTTGGCCAGCGACAGCCCGCCGTTGTCCTGCCGATGCACCCGGTAGCGGCCAAGCGGCCGGTCGATGGCAAACACGTCGCCGACCAGCGCGATGCCGTAGATCGCATAGAAATCGGCGCCGTGGATGTTGTCGGCGGTCACCGGCACGGGGAAGATGCGGCGCAGCGCGTCCACGCGATAGGCATTGCCAGAGCCCGGCGGCGACGGATAGAGCCAGCCCTGCCGCAGCAGCGCGCCGCAGTCGGCCACGGCGTTCGATTGCGGCACCTGCACGCCGGTCAGCGTGCCGTCGCCGGTCATCACTTCCAGCCGGAACTGCACCTTGCCGTAGTCGCCGGCGGCAAAGGCGGCCAGCACCGCCGCGGCGGCGTCCGGCTCCAGCAGGTCGTCGGCGTCGAGGAAGATCACGTAGGGCGTGGTCACGCGGCGCAGCGCGTGGTTGTAGGCCGAGACCTGCCCGCCGTTGGCCTGGCAGATCGCCTCGATGCGGTCGCCGTAGCCGTCCAGGATCTCGCGCGAGCCGTCCGTCGAGCCATCGTCGATCACCATGACCTTCACCGCCGGCGCGGTCTGGGCCAGCGCCGAGTCAATCGCCCCGCCCAGAAACCGCGCGTAGTTGTAGTTGCAGATGACGATGGTCAGGCTCGCGGGTTCCGGGTGCGACGGCATGGGGGTCTCGGTGGTGGGGGAACGGGGGGCGCTGCTACAGGGAGTAATCGGCATGAAAGCCAAGGCGGTTCGCCTCGCCATCGGCAATGGCACGCTCCAGCAGGCTCAGGCGCGCCGCCGCGCTGCGGCGCTTGCCGTAGAAGCGCAGCAGGATCAGGAACACCAGCCGGTTCAGCCGATAGGTGAACCCGGACGTGGACCAGTAGTGCTTGTCGAACCACGCCTGGTTGCGGCTGCTGTAGTAGGCGCGGAAGTCCGAGCCGCTCAGCAGCAGGCATTCGAAATGGTTCTTCCAGTTGCGCTTGACGTTCCAGGAGCCCTCCAGATCCTCGAGCTGCGCGCCGGTCACCAGCGCGATGCGGCCGCCCCGGGCGGTCAGGCGCCAGGTGTATTCGGTGTCGTCCGCGTAGAGCACCAGATTCGGGTCCGGCAGGCCGAGGTCGGCATAGACGTCCCGGTGGGCCAGAAAGCCGCCGTACGGCGCGAACGGCATCGACACCACGGCGGGCAGCGCGTGCGGGCGCGGCCGGCCCCACGGCGTGCGGCGCCAGATCTTGTAGGGGATGCGGGCGACGTGGAAGCCGAAGTAGCTCGAACGCGGCGGCGAGGCCAGCGCACCCGGCACGCCCATGGCGATGTCGCCCTGATGGTCGGGCCGGAAGCCGAGCACCGCCGCGCGCGCCCGGCCGGTCTCGCGGGTCAGCACATCGAGCTGATGGCAGAGCACGCCCAGCGCGCCCGGGCACGGGGCGTTGTCGTCATCCATCAGCCAGAGGTAGTCGGTATCGCCACGCAGCGCGGTCTCGATGCCGACCGCGTAGCCGTTGGCCGAGCCAGTGTTGGTCGGCAGGTGCACCACGGTGATGCGGCGCCCCCAGCGGGCTTCGAGCAAGCTCAGGTCCGATGCCGAGTTGTTGCTGACCACCACGGCGTGCCGCACGCCTTCGTCGTCGAACGCGCGCCGCAGCAGTTCCGCGCAGTAGTGGAGCCGGTCTCCGTAGGTGACAGTGACCAGTGTGATGCGCTTGTTGTGAGAGAAAGTCATGACGGCTCGCTTGGGGAGGAGCCCGGCGTGGCCGGGCGGAGCGCCTGGGGCTCTGCATTGACGCCGTAGGCATAGCTGTAGCGATGCAGGGTGCCGGTGAAGTCGTTGAAGATCACGCCCTGCACGGCGACGTTGGCCTGGGCCAGCCGGCGCGTGCTCTCGTCGATCTGGTCGACCGTGGTCACGCGGTGGCGCGCCACCATCAGCACGGTGCCGGCCATGCGGCCCAGCACCAGCGCATCCGCCACGGGCAGCAGCGGCGGGCCGTCCAGCACCACCATGTCGTACTGGGCCGACACGCGCTGGATCAGCGCGGCCAGCTCCGGCTGGAGCAGCAGTTCGCTCGGCCCCGCCATGTGCAGGCCGGTGGACAGCAGGTCCAGCCCGTACGAGACATCGCGGCGGACCACATCCTCCAGCCGGTGCGTGCCGGCAACCACCTCGGACAAGCCGGGCCCCCGGTCGACGTGAAAGCGCCGGTGCAGCGCGCCGTTGCGCAGGTCCGCGTCGATCAGCAGCACGCGGCGCTTGGATGCCCCCGCCAGCGTCGCCAGGTTCGCGGCGACGAACGACTTGCCGATGCCGGCGGTGGGCCCGGTGATCAGCACCACGCGGTTGGGCGCCTCGCTCAGGGCGAAGTGCAGCGTGGTGCGGATGGTGCGCAGGCTTTCGATGGCGGCATCGGGCAGCACGGCGCGCTCCGCCGGACTGGCCAGCCGGAGCGGCCAGTTTGGCCGGCCGGGCTTGGCCTCGCTGGTCAGCCGGCTGCGCGGCACCGTGGCGTACACGGGCAGGCCCGTGGCAATCTCGATTTCCTCGCGGTCCTGCACGGCGCCGGCCATGCGGCGCCGGAACGTGGCCAGCACCAGCCCGGCGAACAGGCCGGCCAGCAGCGAGCCGCCCACGGCCACGCCCCGGCGCGGCATGAACGGTGTCTCGGGCGGCGTGGCGGGGTCGATCAGCCGTACGTTCGCCACCTTGCCGGCGCGCACCAGCGCCAGTTGCTGGCGCGCGTTCAGGCGGTTGGTGTACAGCTCGGTGTCCACCTTCATCTTGCGCTGGCGCTGCAACAGCGTCTGCTCGATCAGCGGCAGGTTGCGCGTGCGCGCCTGGTTGAGCGCCAGCGCGGCGGCGCCCTCCTGTAGCTGGGCGTCCAGCGCTCGCACGTAGCGGTGCTCGTCCGTGTAGCGCGTGATCAGCTCCCGGCGCTTCTCCTTCAGGTCGAGCTGGCGGGTCTCCATGGTCACGGCCTGCTCCAGCAGCGTGCGCGCCTCCTCGCTGGTATCGACGGCGCCTTCCTTGGCCCGATAGGCGTTGTAGGCGCTCTCCGATTCCTCCACCTGCTGCTTGAGCTGCGGCAGCTGCTCGTCCAGGAAGCGGATCGACTTGTCCGCCTCCTCGGAGCGCCGCCGCACGTTCTGCTCGACATACTCGGTGCCCACCACGTTCAGGATCTGGCTGGCGCGCACCGGGTCCACGCTATCGAGCGCCACGCCGATGATGCTCGACTGCTTGCCGCGCTCCGAGATCGACAGCGACCGTTGCAGCCACTCCGTGGTGGCGATTTCCGAATAGCGCTTGATCGTGAAGGTGGCGCCGGGCTCCCCGTCGGCGGTCTTCACCAGCAGGTCCACCGGCCCGCGCGCGGTGTCCGCGTGCAGCGGCACGCCGACCTTGCCGCGCAGCGTCAGCAGCGGCTCGCCCCACATCCGGGACAGCGTGAGCACGTAGGACCCGTTCCTCCCCAGCGTCATCACGAAGGTCTTTCCCTGCCAGCCGGCCGGCACGTCGAAGCGCGCCACGTCGATGCGCTCCGCGCCATGCACGTAGCCGCCCGGCAGCGGCTGGGACAGCCCGTCCGTGCGCGCGGCCAGCCACCAGCCGATCACCGGCACGTAGCGCGGCGCGGCATCGATATACAGCTTGAGCGTCTCCACCGCGCGCGACACCACCATGCGCGAGTTCAGCACCTGGATTTCCGAGGTGGTGTCCGGCTTCAGCTCCTGCATCGGCCGCACGTCGCCGGAGGGGGAGCGCGACTCGGAGGCACTCGGCTCCACCTGGATCAACAGGTCCGAGCGGTAAACCGGCCGGGTAAACAGCGCGTAGGCCACGCCCCCGAGCAGGCACAGCGCGGTGGTGCCGGCGATCAGCCAGCGCGAAGCCAGGATCGTCGTGCGGATGTTCATCGAGCGGGCGAAGGGCCGCCCCGGCATGTCATGGCCTGCGTGGATGATCTGAGGCGAATTCATGCCGTTCTCCCGTATCGCCCCCGCCCGCGCGGGCGAGGGTCGTTGTTGTGTGTGTCAATACGCGCCACGGCCATGCAGGACGACGCCTACGGTCTTGAACAGGATCACGATGTCCCCCACGAACGACCAGTTACGCACGTAGGCCACGTCGAGCGAAATGCGCGTGCCGTAGTCGGTCTCGTTGCGGCCGCTGACCTGCCACGGGCCGGTGATGCCGGGCAGCACGCGCAGGTAGTAGGCCGCCGCGTCGCCGTAGCGCTCCAGCTCCTTCTCCACCACGGGGCGCGGGCCGACCAGGCTCATGTCCCCGCGCACCACGTTCCACAGCTGCGGCAGTTCGTCGATGCTGGTGCGGCGGATAAAGCGGCCCAGCCGGGTGATACGCACGTCGTCTCGCAGCTTGAAATCGCGCTCCCACTCGGCCCGCGCCACGGGGTCCGTGGCCAGCAGCTCCTGCAGCACCGCGTCGGCGTTCATCACCATCGAACGGAACTTCAGGCACTTGAACTTGCGGCCGTTGGCGCCGATGCGGGTATGGCCGAACACGCACGGGCCGCCATCCCTCATCACCAGCAGCGCCACGGTGAGCATCAGTGGCGAGAGCAGCAGCAACAGGGTGAGCGCGGCCGCCGCGTCGAAGGCGCGCTTGACGCCCAGCCCCAGCGCGGGCGGCAGCCGCATCGACATGTCCGCCGGGCCATCGAGCGCAGGCGGCACAAAGGTCGCCATGGCGCCGGGCAACTCGCCCGTCCTCCCGGCACTGCCCGCGCCGCCGGGCACGGGGGGCGTCAGGCGGCGGGTGGCGATGCCGGACTCGGTGAACAGCGATTTGAAAGCTTGGAACATGGCGACTCTCCCGTGGCCAGGGTTAACTTGCGATCGATGTCTCCAGGAGGCGCGCGTCGGCCGGCTGGGCGGCCGCGCGGCGACTGTTTTCAGGTGGTCAGGGGGTCTAGGCGCAGCGCCCGTAGGTGTCCTCGATCCGCACGATGTCGTCTTCGCCGAGATAGGCGCCGGACTGCACTTCGATGATCTCGAGCGGCAGCTTTCCGGGGTTCTCGAGCCGGTGCGTGGTGCCGATCGGGATGTAGGTGGATTCGTTTTCGCTGAGCAGGAACTGCTCTTCGCCACGGGTGACGAGCGCGGTGCCGCGCACCACGGTCCAGTGTTCGGCGCGATGGTGGTGCCGTTGCAGCGAGAGCTTGGCGCCCGGCCGGACCACGATGTGCTTCACCTGGAAGCGCTCGCCGGTGTCGAGCGAGTCGTAGCAGCCCCAGGGACGCTGCACCTTGCGGTGGGAGTCCGCCTCGGTGCCCTGCTGGCGCGCGATCCGCTCGACCAGCCCCTTCACGCCCTGCACATGGGAGCGATCCACCACGAGCACGGCGTCGGCGGTCTCCACCACGATCACGTTGGTGGTGCCCACGCAGGCCACCAGCCGGCCCTCGGAATGGGCGTAGCAGGAGGTGGCGCCCTCGAACAGCACGCGGCCCCGCGCGGCGTTGCCTTCGCCATCCTTGTCGATGGCGTCCCACACGGCGTCCCAGGAGCCGAGGTCGGACCAGCCGGCATCCAGCGGCACCACCACGCCCGGCACGCCATCGGCGCGCGCGAGTTGCTCCATCACCGCGTAGTCGATCGAGTCCGAGGGCACTGCCGCGAACGCCGCCGCGTGCGGATGGAACACCGCGCCCTCGCTGCGGCCGGTGGCGAAGGCATCCGCGCAGGCCGCGTGCATGGCCGGCTGCAGCTGTTGCAGCGTGCGCAGCCAGGTGCTGGCGCGCACCACGAAGATGCCGCTGTTCCACCAGTACTCGCCCGAGGCCACGTACTTGGCCGCCAGTTCGGCGGCAGGCTTTTCCACGAAGGCGTCGATCCGGCGCGCGGCATCGTCGAGCGAGGCGCCCAGCCGGATGTAGCCAAACCCGGTATCGGCGCGCGTCGGCGGCACGCCAAGCGTGACCATCGCGCCCTGCTCGGCAAACCCGGCCGCGCGCAGCACGGCCTGCTGGAAGGCGCCGTTGTCGGCAATTACATGGTCGGCCGGCATGGCCACGAGGATGCAGTCCTCGCCCTCGGCGCAGGCAAGCAGCGCGGCCAGGGTCAGGGCCGGGGCGGTGTTGCGCCCGGCCGGCTCCACCACGATGCGCGCTGCCACGCCGGCTTCGGCCAGCTGCTGGGCGGTCATGAAGCGGTGCGCCTCGCCACAGACGATGATCGGGGCCACCTCACCCATCGCACCGCCCCCCTCCACCAGCCCGGCCAGCCGGCGCGCGGTGGTCTGGAGCAGCGTGTCACCGCCAATCACGTCGATCAGTTGCTTGGGGAAGTGCTTGCGCGAGAGGGGCCAGAGCCGCGTGCCCGAGCCGCCGGCGAGCACCACTGCGGCCAGCCGCAAGCGCACGGCGGGCGCTGCTACCGCGAGGTCCGTCGTGGATTCCATCGTGTCCGTGGTACGCATGTCTGCTCCTGTCCGGGTCGCTGCAACGGGCGAAATGCCTTTTGTTGCAGCGAAGCATAGATGCCCGAAAAAGCAGATCTGACCGCGCGGCGGAAAATGCAGAATCTTTGTCCGAATAATCAAGGTGTAACGCTTTTGAAAGTAATTAAGCCTCCACTTTGATCAGGCGAAACGCCGGCTGAATATCGAAAGGATGAATCAGCACGGCATATTTACAAAATCCCGCACCAATATGCGGCGGCGCATGTATTTAGTTCATCGCAATGCCCAAAGCCTGTGCGCACAAGGGATTGCGGCGGATCGGCGACAAGTCTCTGTGCGTTTCCGCGCATTTGAATGAAAATAATGATTCACTTCGGAAACATCGGATGGCGGTGGCGTCGCTTATTCTCCTTTATGCGACGGCGTACAAGTCATGTTCCGCCAATATCGCGTCTTTATCGGCCAGCCGGATTTTGCGGGCAGGCGATATTCGTTATGATGCAACGCAGCAGATGCGATTTTCTTATTCGACATCAGGGGAGCAGCGGCCAATGGATTACCTAGTCGATACGCCAGCGCCGATGCGCACCATCGGCCCGATCCCGATGACCGGCCAGCGCGAGATCCGGCGCATCGGCCTGATGTTGTTCGATGGCTGCTCCCTGCTGACCGCCGGCATCATTGCCGAGGCATTCCGCATGGCGAATGAAATCGCCCTGCAGCGCACCGGCCGGCCCGCCTACCAGTTGTCCCTGCTGTCCCACCGGGGCGGCATCGTTGCCTGCTCCTCCTCCGTGCGGATCTGGACGCAGGGGCTGGACGTGCTGGGCCAACGTGGCTTCAACGCCATCTTCATTGGCTGCAGCGAGCGCGAGCCGTCTGGCGAGCGCGACGCCCGCCTGATGAACGCCATGATCGAGGTCAGCGCCTCGGTCCTGGAGCGCAGCCCCGGAAGCCACCCTCGCGGCCAGCGCACCCCGCCGCCCGCCCAGCCCCGCGTATCACGCGCCATTCCCCAGAAGATTGTCGAAGTGGACGAGATGACGGGCATCAGCCACGTCACCTCGTCCGTGTTCTGGTGCCGCGATGGCGCCGTCTCCGCGCCGGACGTGATGCCCTCGGCCGCCGACATGGCGCTGGCGCAGATCGAGTTCGACCTCGGTTGCGCGATGGCAACCGAAGTGGCCCGCCGCCTGGCTCCGCAGCGCGACACCCCGCTGGCCCGCCAGGACCCGCCCGAACCCGACGACGGCCCCGACATCGCCGCCTCCTCCGAAGCCCTGGAGAAAGTGCGCGCCTCCGCCCGCTGGATCACCGCGCACTACGCGGAAGAGATCTCCGTGGCCGACGCCGCCCGCATCGCCGCCATGAGCGAGCGCAACTACCTGCGCCGCTTCAAGTGCGCGCTGGGCATGACCCCGTCCGAATACCTGATCCGTGCCCGGCTGGAGATGATCTGCCGGCTGCTCAAGGAAACCGACCTCCCGGTGGACAAGATCGCCCGCCGCTGCGGCATGGGCAATGGCGACCGCCTTGCCAAGATCTTCCGCAAACGCTTCGAGCTGTCCCCCACCGCCTACCGCAATCTCGACAAGACCGCGCTGCCAGACGCAGCCTAGCTACAGGAGGAGGCAAGAGTCATGCACCAAGATCTGCTGGATGTTGCCAAGCTGGACTGGATGTCGCGCGAGCTTTCGGAGTCCTACAGTGGCGCCGCGCCGTTTCCGCATGTCTGTATCGACAATTTCCTGGACGACGGCCTCTACCGCGAGGCCAGCGCCGCATTCCCCAGCGCCGACGAGAAAGTCTGGTTCACCTTCCGCTCCGCCGCCGAGAACCTGAAGCTCCAGATCCAGGACTTCTACGCCATTCCGCCTGCGCTGCGCGCCCTGATTGTCGAGTTCAACAGTCCCGGCTTCATCCGCTTCCTGGAGCAGCTGTCGGGCATCCAGGGGCTGGTGCCGGACCCCCACCTGCACGGCGGCGGGCTGCACCAGACGCTGCCGGGCGGCCGCCTGGGGCTCCATATCGACTACAACTACCACCTCGAATGGAAGCTGGACCGGCGCCTTAACGTGCTGCTGTACCTGAATGACGAATGGGACGACAACTGGGCCGGCCATCTCCAGCTCTGGGACGAGGAAGTCCAGCACTGCGTGCAGAACATCTCGCCCATCGGCAACCGGCTGGTGGTCTTCAGCACCAACGAGTGCTCCTGGCACGGCCATCCGGTGCCGCTGGCCTGCCCGCCCGGCGTCACGCGCCGCTCGATCGCGCTCTATTACTACACCAACGGGCGCCCGGACCAGGCCTCCGAGGAACACACCACGCGCTTCCGCGCCCGGCCCGGCGAGCGCTTCACCATCACCGCGCGAGACATCCTGCATGGCATGACGCCCCCGTACGCCAAGGCGCTGGCCAAGCGGATCGTCGGGCGATAGCGCTAGTCCACAGGTAACAGGCACCAGGCACCAGGCAAACTACGATGGCAACCCTTCTCGTCACCGGCGGCGCCGGCTTCATCGGCAGCAACTTCGTGCTCGACTGGCTGCGGCGGCACCACGGCGACCGCATCGTCAATGTGGACAAGCTGACCTACGCCGGCAACCGCCGCAGCCTGGCCGCCGTGGAAGGACAACCACGCCACGTCTTCTCCCAGACCGATATCTGCGACCGGGCCGCGCTGGACGCGCTGCTGGCCACCCACCGCCCCCAGGCCGTGGTGCACTTCGCGGCGGAGAGCCACGTGGACCGCTCCATCGCCGATCCGGGCGCCTTTATCCAGACCAATGTGGTCGGTACCTTCACGCTGCTGGAAGCCGCCCGGGCCTATTGGGGGCGCCTGAATGCGGCCGATGCGGACCACTTCCGCTTCCTGCACGTCTCCACCGACGAGGTATTCGGCTCGCTGGGCGCCGACGACCCGCCGTTCTCGGAGTCCACGCCCTACCAGCCCAACAGCCCTTACTCGGCCTCCAAGGCGGCGTCGGACCACCTCGTCCGGTCCTACCACCACACCTACGGGCTGCCGGTGCTAACCACCCACTGCTCGAACAACTACGGCCCCTACCACTTCCCCGAGAAGCTGATCCCGCTGATGATCACCCGCGCGCTGGCCGGCAAGCCATTGCCGGTCTATGGCGACGGCCTCAACGTGCGCGACTGGCTCTACGTGGGCGATCACTGCACGGCCATCCGCACGGTGCTGGCGCGCGGCAGGGTTGGCGAGACCTACAACATCGGCGGCTGGAACGAGAAGTCGAACCTGGACGTGGTGCACACGCTGTGCGACCTGCTCGACGCCCTGCGCCCGAAGGCGAGCGGCTCCTACCGCCAGCAGATCACCTTCGTCACCGACCGCCCCGGCCACGACCGCCGCTACGCCATCGACGCCCGCAAGCTGGAGCGTGAACTGGGCTGGCGGCCCGCCGAAACCTTCGAGACCGGCCTGCGCAAGACCGTGCAGTGGTATCTGGACAACCCCGGCTGGGTCAAGGACGTGACCTCGGGCGAGTACCGCAACTGGATGGCGAGGCAGTATGCCGCCGCATGACACCCCCAGGGACCGCGAGATCCCCACCCTGCTGGTCACCGGCAGCAACGGCCAGGTCGGCTTCGAGCTGCGCCGCAGCCTGGCGCCGCTGGGCCGCGTGGTGGCGCTGGACCGCGCCGGCTGCGACCTGTCGGACCTCGACCAACTCCGGCGCGTGGTGCGCGAAGTCCGCCCGGACGTGATCCTCAACGCTGCCGCCTACACCGCCGTGGACCGGGCGGAGGCGGAGGCCGAGCGCGACACCGCCTTCCGGATCAACGGCGAGGCCGTGGGCGTGCTGGCGGAAGAGGCCCGCGCGCACGGCAGCCTGCTGGTGCACTACTCCACCGACTATGTGTTCGATGGGGCAAAAACCGGTGCTTACTATATAGAGAGCGACCCGACCGGCCCGCTGTCGGTCTATGGCCGGAGCAAGCTCGCCGGCGAGCAGGCCATCGCCGCCGTGGACGCGCCGGCGCTGATCCTGCGCACGTGCTGGGTGGCCGGCGCGCACGGCGCCAATTTCGCCCGCACCATGCTGCGGCTCGGCGCCGAGCGCGACAGCCTGCGCGTGGTGGCGGACCAGTTCGGCGCGCCGACCACCGCAGCACTCATCGCCGATGTCACCGCGCAGATCGTGGCCCGCTACTGGCTGGCCGGCAACCGCGCGGCGTTCCCGGCCGGCCTCTACCATCTGGCCGCCGCCGGCGAAACCAGCTGGCACGGCTATGCCACCGAGGTGATCCGCTACGCCGCCGCGCATGGCTTCCCACTGAAGACGGACCCGGCGCGCATCGCCCCCATTCCCGCCACCGACTATCCGCTGCCGGCGCCGCGCCCGGCAAGTTCGCGCCTTGACACCAGCAAGCTGCGCCGCACGTTCGGCATCCACCTGCCGGACTGGCAGCAGGGGCTGCACCTGCTGCTGGACCAGTTGCGCCCGTAAGCCCGTAAGCCCGTAAGCCCGTAAGCCTGGAGCCTCCCATGACCATGAACGTGACTCGAACCGCCATTCCCGATGTGCTGGTCATCGAACCCAAGGTGTTCGGCGACGATCGGGGCTTCTTCTACGAAAGCTTCAACGGCCCCGAGTTCGAGGCCCTGACCGGGGTGAAGACCAGCTTCGTCCAGGACAACCATTCGCGCTCGGCACGCAATGTCCTGCGCGGCCTCCACTATCAGGTGCGCCATCCGCAGGGCAAGCTGGTGCGTGTGGTGATGGGGGAGGTATTCGACGTGGCGGTGGACCTGCGCAGCAGTTCGCCCACCTTCGGCAAGTGGGTGGGCGTGACGCTCTCGGCCACCAACAAGCGCCAGCTCTGGGTGCCCGAAGGCTTCGCCCACGGCTTCGTGGTCACCTCGGACTATGCCGAGTTCCTCTACAAGACCACGGACACCTGGCACCCCGAACACGAGCGCTCCCTGCTGTGGCGCGACAGCACGCTCCACATCGACTGGCCACTCCAGGGTGAACCGCTGCTCGCGGCCAAGGACGCCGGGGCCAAGACGCTGCGGGAGGCGGAGGTGTTTGCCTAGGCGGATGCGGTCATACAATGGAGCGAGGCCAACTTCGCCCGTCCTGCGGCGCGACCCGAAGTGTTGGTCCAACTTCAGGAGACACGCATGAGTAGCAAGAACACCATTTGCCTGTGGTACAACCGCGACGCGCTCGATGCCGCCAATTTCTATGCCAAGACCTTCCCCGACAGCGCGGTTGGGGCGGTCCACCGCTCGCCGGGCGACTATCCGGACGGCAAGGAGGGCGATGTCCTCACCGTCGAGTTCACCGTCGCCGGCATTCCCTGCGTGGGCCTGAACGGCGGCCCGCACTTCCAGCACAACGAGTCCTTCTCGTTCCAGATTTCCACGGAAGACCAGGCCGAAACCGACCGCCTGTGGAACGCCATCGTCGGCAACGGCGGGCAGGAGAGCGCCTGCGGCTGGTGCAAGGACAAATGGGGGCTGTCGTGGCAGATCTCGCCGCGCGTGCTGGTCGAGGCCGTTACCAGCCAGGACAAGGCGCTGGCCAAACGCGCGTTTAACGCGATGCTGACGATGAAGAAGATCGACATCGCCAGGATCGAGGCGGCCATCCGCGGGGACGGCCAGTGATGGTGGGTTGAACCTGCCCGGCGGGCATGGCAGCATGGCCGGATGCCCGCCGCCGCCCATATCGCCGCCGACACCACCCTCCGCGACCTCGCCCGCCTGCGCCGCGTGCGCGACCGCATCGACCGCGAGTATGCCCAGCCGCTGGACGTCGAGGCGCTGGCCCGGGGTGTCCACATGTCCGCGGGCCACCTCAGCCGCCAGTTCCGGCTGGCCTATGGCGAATCCGTCTATGCCTACCTGATGACGCGGCGCATCGAGCGCGCGATGGCCCTGCTGCGCCGGGGCGACCTGAGCGTCACCGAGGTCTGCTTCGAGGTGGGATGTTCGTCGCTGGGCACCTTCAGCACCCGTTTCACCGAGCTGGTCGGGGTCTCGCCGAGCCGCTACCGGCGCGAGGCCGCCGGCGAGACCGAGGGCATGCCGCCCTGCGTCGCCCGGCAGGTCACGCGACCGATCAGGAATCGAGAAGCGCCGGGAAAGGGGACGGCCTAGACTGCCTGGACCTCAACACGGAACCGGAACCCCCCTCATGAACCTCAGCATTCACTCGGCCTTCCTGCCCCACACCGACCCGGAAACCTCGCTGGCCTTCTACCGGGACGCGCTCGACTTCGAAATCCGCAAAGACGTCGCCTTCGGCGGCAACCGCTGGGTCACGGTCGGCCCCAAGGGCAAACCCGAGACGTCGATCGTCCTGTATCCGCCCAACGCCACGCCCGGCGTGACCGACGACGAACGCCGCACCATCGCCGAAATGATGGCCAAGGGCACCTACGCCATGCTGCTGCTGGGCGCGACCGACCTCGACGCCGCCTTCCAGCGCCTGCAGGACTGGGACGCCGAGATCGTGCAGGAGCCGACCGACCAGCCCTACGGCGTGCGCGACCTGGGCGTGCGCGACCCGGCCGGCAACATGCTCCGCATCCAGCAGCTCAAGTAGGTCAGGTGCGTCAAGTGAGTCAGGTGAGACCGGGCGGGCGACACCGCCCGCCTCACAGCATCGACTTGCCCTGCGCGAGGATCTTGTCGCAGACCTGCTTGGTGACTTCGGCCTTGATGCCGGCGGTATTGCTCAGGTCGAGTTGGCGGCCGTTGCTGGTGGAGAGCACGCCGCGCGAGCCGTCGCTGTAGCCGGCGTCCTTGCTGCCGCCTGGCACGGAGCCCAGCAGCTTGTCCTTCACCGCCGAGGTTGCCGAGTCGGCGTTGAGGTAGTTGTTCTTCATGCAGTATTCGATCACCCCGGCGGCATTGCCGGCGCTGCCGGCGCTGAGCGACGACATCGACAGCCCGCTGATGCCACCGAGTCCCCCGCTGGGGGCCGACTTCATCAAGTCGCCGAGCTGCGCGTGGGCCACGCCCGAGAAGGCAGAGAGCGCGACGCCGCACGCGGGAAGGGTCAGCCACGCGGCACGGCGCAGCGTGGCGGGGACGGAAATTTTGGCCATGCGAGACTCCTTGTCCGGCCATGCCGGGAACGGTCTCACCACTATATGCCGGCGTCCGTCGGATCCGATCTGAACGTTTTTGAGATCGCGCGTGGCTTATGCATCACGCACGGCATGCCCCCGGAACATCGACATCCCCTCCGTGATCTGCGCCAGCAGCGCCAGCGCCGCGCCCGGCAGGGGCCGCCCCGCCTTGACCAGCACCCGGGCCTGCGTGTTCCGGAACAGCGGATGGTCGATCGGCACCACGGCCAGTTGCCCGGCAGCGATCTCGCGGTAGGCCGCGAACTCGCCGATCAGCGTCATGAAGTTCTCGTACGCCACGATCTGCTTGAGCGCCGGCAGCGAGTTGGTGGTCAGCGTGGCGTGGATGGTGATGTTCTCGGCAAACTCCAGCATCTTGGCCGCATGGCCGATGCCGAACGACGGCGGCATCAGCGCCAGCGGGTAATCCTGCATGTCCGCGATGCTCGCCGGGCCGCCGCGCAGCGCCAGCGGATGGTCACGCCGCACCAGCAGCACCACCGGCTGGGCCACGCTGGCGCGGTAGGCCACGCGCGGGTGCGGCGGCGGGTTGTAGGCCAGGCCGATATGGGCGCGGCTCTCGGCCACCTCGTTCAGCACGTCGTCCACGGGCAGGCTGACCATGTGGATGTCGAGCTTCGGATAGCGCGCGCAGAACGGCGCCAGCACCTCGTTGACCAGCGCATCGGCAAACCCCTCGCTGATGACCAGCCGCACCTCGCCCTGCTGAAGCCCCTGCAAGGCGTGGAGTTGATCTTCCAGCTTCTCCTGGTGGGAGCGATAGCCGCGCCAGAACTCGAGCAGATGCGCGGCCGCCTCGGTCGGCCGCAGCCCGCGCGGCTGGCGCTCGAACAGCGTCGACCCCAGTTCGTCCTCCAGTAGCCGGATCTGCCGGGTGATGACCGACGGTGACGTGTTGAGGTGCTCCGCCGCGCCCCGGATGGTGCCGTGCGCCATCACCTCCCGAAAGTACCGCAACCGCTGCTGATTGATCTCGCGCATCTCGCCGCCTTCCCTGCGTTGCCTTCGCTACGTTGCCTTCGCTACGTTGCCTTCGCTACGTTGCCTTCGCTACGTTGCCTGAGGGGCAACGATACGTGAACTTTGTTGCTGTTGGTAGGTGGGCGCGCCGCTGCCAATATCGAGTGACCCCACGCAGGGCATCCCTCACAGGCATCCCTAGAGAACAGACTGGAGACCGGCAATGCTAGCAATCCCCCAGGAAAGTGCAGTCGACGACACGTCCGCGCTGTACAACAAGATCAACTGGCGATTGCTGCCCTTTCTGCTGATCTGCTACCTGTTCGCCTACCTGGACCGCGTGAACATCGGCTTCGCCAAGCTCCAGATGCAGAGCGACCTGGGGTTCTCGGACGCGGCCTACGGCGTGGGCGCCGGCATCTTCTTCATCGGCTACGTGCTGTTCGAGATCCCGAGCAACCTGATGCTGCCGCGCATTGGCGCGCGCAAGACCTTCAGCCGCATCCTGGTGCTGTGGGGCATTACCTCGGCCTGCATGCTGTTCGTGCGCGATGTGCCGACGTTCTACGCCATGCGCTTCCTGCTCGGCATCTTCGAAGCGGGCTTCGCGCCGGGCATGATCTATTACCTGTCGTGCTGGTACGGGCCGCAGCGCATGGCGCGCGCCATCGCCATCGTCTTCCTGGCCGGGCCGATTGGCGGCATTCTGGGCGCGCCGGCCTCGGCCTGGCTGATGACCTCGCTCGCTGGCGCCGGCAACCTCGCCGGCTGGCAGTGGATGTTCCTGGTGGAGGGCCTGCCCTGCGTGCTGCTGGGCCTGCTGGCGCTGAAGCTGGTGCCGAACAAGCCGTCGGAGGCCACCTGGCTGACCGATCAGGAGCGCCGCATCCTGGAGGCCGACCTCGGCCACGCCGGCGCCGCCCACAGCCACTCGTTCCGGGCCGTGGCGCGCGACAGGCGCATCTACGTGCTGGCCTTCGCCTACTTCTGCATCATCGCGGCGATCTACGCCATCAGCTTCTGGCTGCCCACCCTGATCAAGGCGCAGGGCGTGACGGACACCGTGCAGCTCGGCTGGTACGCGGCGGTGCCCTATATCGGCGCGGCGTTCGGGATGTACTACATGGGCCGGCGCTCGGACCGCAAGAACGAGCGGCGCTTTCACTGCGGCGTGCCCGCGCTGGCTGGCGGCGTGCTGCTCGCCGCCTCCACGCTGGCGGACGGCCACCTGTTCCTGACGCTGGCGCTGCTGACGCTGGGCACCACGGCGCTGTGGATGACCTACACGGTCTTCTGGGCGATTCCGCCCGCCTATATCAAGGGGCCGGCAGCGGCGGGCGGCATCGCGCTGATCAACACCATCGGGCTGTCCGGCGGCTTCTGGGGCCCGGCCATCATCGGCTGGGCCAAGACCGCCACCGGCAGCCTGCACCTTGGCGTGCTGGTCATGGCTTGCCTGCCTGTCCTTGCCGCCCTGATCGTCATCACCAACAAGCTGCCGGCCAACCGGTAGCCACCCATAAGAGGATTCCCATGCAACTGCACATGTCCACCTGGGCCGAAATCGAATCGTTCCTCCAGCGCAGCCGCACCATCGTCGTGCCGATTGGCTCCAACGAGCAGCACGGCCCGACCGGCCTGCTGGGCACCGACTGGCTGTGCCCCGAGATCATCGCGCGGGAGGCGGAGAAATCGGCCGACATCCTGATCGCCCCGACCTTCAATATCGGCATGGCCCAGCACCACCTTGCCTTTGCCGGGACGATCTCGCTGCGCCCGTCCACATTCATCGCCGCCATCGGCGACTGGGTACGCTCCCTCGCCCTGCACGGCTTCGAGAAGATCCTGTTCCTGAACGGGCACGGCGGGAATGTGGCCTCGATCGAGGCGGCGTTCTCGGAGCTGTACGCGGAAGCCAGCTTCGCGCGGCGCCCGGCCGGCTTCGCGCTGAAGCTCGCCAACTGGTGGGACCTGGAAGGCGTGGGCGAACTGGCGCGCGACCAGTTCCCGACCGGGCACGGCGCGCACGCCACGCCCTCCGAGATCGCCATCACGCAATGGGCCTTCCCGGAGTCGGTGAAGACGGCCGACTATGCGCCGCCC
The DNA here is from genome assembly GCF_905397395.1 of Cupriavidus campinensis. GTDB lineage: Bacteria > Pseudomonadota > Gammaproteobacteria > Burkholderiales > Burkholderiaceae > Cupriavidus > Cupriavidus campinensis. Next base: position 156,947 of record NZ_CAJPVH010000002.1, on the reverse strand, counting down.
ATCGCCCCGTCTGGCCCGATCCGCGATGCGCTGGACTTCCGCGCCCGCTTCCCGGACGGCCGGCTGGGCTCCAACCCGGGGCTGGCCACGCGCGAGCGGGGCCGCGCGCTGGTCGAGCTCGCGGCGCAGAGCCTGGCGCGCGAGCTGGCGGCGTTCAGCCAGGAACAGCCGCCAGCCTGAGGTGGACCCCGCCGCTCAGCGCGGCACCAGTTCCACGCGCTCGGTGGTGGCCTTTTCCACCGCCTTGCGCGTGTAGACCAGCGGGAAGTACTCCCCCTTGGCCCACAGCGGCGCCAGATCGCGGTAGTGCGGGCTGGCCGGGTTGCCCGACTGCCCCGGCGTGTTCACCGCGCGCGAGGCGTCCCAGTTGCCCACGTCCAGCACCATCCGGAACGAGGCCCCGGCGGTGAGCTGGAAGTCATTGTTGCGATAGCTGGTGTTCATCGGCGTGAATGACGATCCGCCGATCGGCCCCGCGTTCACGTCGTACTGCTGGCGCTGGGCGGGGTCGAGGATGGCGTTGAGGGGATGGTTGAACACGGCGGTGTGCAGCTTGCCCCACTGCCACGCCGCCGGGTCCGGCCCGAGGGACTTCTCGACCTCGGCCATGGCCGACTTCAGCGAGCTGAGCATGATCTCGTTGCGGCGCTCCACGGTCATCCAGCTGGCGGGCTGCTCCATCACCGCGATCACCCGGGTGGCATCGCCCGCCCCCACCAGCTTGGCCGCTTCCGGCGACAGCGCCCCGCGCACGATGGCCGTGCGCAGATGCTTGCTGAACCAGACCTCGAACAGCGCCGCCGCCGCGCTGTTGGCGCGCTCGTTGCCGTCCCAGTTGCGCAGCAGGTCCAGCCCGCGCTGGACCTGCGCGTCCGGGCTGTTGAGCGGCTTGAGCAGCGCCACCACGCGCTGAGCCGGCAGGGACACCGTGTCGTTCTGCCACGCCATCGAGTCCGCCACCGAACTGCGCGACTTGGCCCCCACCACTGCCTTGAGCCGCTGGGCACGCGAACTGTCGCTCCATTCATAGCCCACGCCAATCTTCGCGGCCGGATGGTTGGCCGGGATGTTGTTCTCGTTGGCGGTGACCACGTAGCCCGGCGTCGGGTTGTAGGCCCACGGCAGTTCGTCCATGTTGCGATAGCCGGCCCACTCGTAGCGGCCATCGCCGGGCACCGGCGTCAGGCCGTCCCAGTTGGGCCGGTTCACGGTCAGGCCGCCCGGAATCCAGCCGATATTGCCCGAGGTATCCGCGTAGACCTGGTTCTCGCCCGGCGCGCCCCAGCGGTTCATCGCCGCGCGGAACTGGTCCCAGTTGCGCGCGCGCATGTAGTCCATCGACCCGAAATACGGCGCCATGCCGTAGTCCAGCCACGCGGCGCGCAGCACCCAGGCGCGCTGGGTCCTGGCGTCGGCGTAGAGCACCGGGCCGTGGCGCGTGTAGTCGATGGTCACCGTGCGCGGCGTGGCCTCCCCGCGCACCGCGATCTGCTCGGTGACGGTTTCCATCGGCTCCCAGCGGCCCTTGTAGCGGTACTCGCGCGCCTGCCCGGGGTTGGTCTCGTAGACGTAGAGGTCTTCCTGATCCATGTAGAACCGGGTCAGGCCGAAGGCGATGGTGCCGTTATGGCCAATCGAGATGCCTGGCAGGAACGGCTCGCCGGCGCCGATCACGGACAATCCCGGCGCGTTCAGGTGGCTGATGTAGCGCAGGCTCGGCGCGCCGTGCGCGCGGTGCGGGTCATTGGCGAGGATCGGCCGGCCCGTGGTGGTGCGGCTGCCCGCGATGACCCAGTTGTTCGAGCCCAGGCTGCGGCCGGTGTCGCTGGATGCATCGACCATCGCATAGAGCTGGTCCACCGGCACGTTCCCGGCCCCCGCGGCCGCAGCCTTGCTGGCGCCCGGTGTCCACCACTCCTTCGGAAAGCGCGGCGCGGCCGTGGCCAGCGCGTAGGCCTGCTTCAGCTCGGCCACGGGCAGCGCGCAGGGGTCCAGCCCCTCGGGCAGCTTCGGCTCGACCGGCGGATCGAGTTCGCGGCGCACCCAGTCGGCGCGCACCGCGTTGGCCTTGCCTTCGCAGAACACCGCCGCGCGGTCCATCTCGCCCGTGAAATTGAGCGTCAGGCCGTGGTGGCGAATCCGCACGATGTCTTCGGCGCGCCAGAGCGCCGGCTTGTAGTTCAGCACCCGGAACTCGGGCGGCAGCAGCGCCGGGTTGGCCTCCGTCTGCGCCACGTAGGCGTTCACGCCGGCCACGAAGGCTTCGGCCACGCGCTTGGCGTCTGAGCCGTAGGCCAGCCACTCCCGGTACATATCGCCCCGGAACAGCACCGCGCGCGCCATGCGGTCCCCCTCGACATAGGCCGGCCCGAAGTCCTTGGCCATCTCGCCGAGCCCGCGCTTGCGCCAGAGGTCGATCTGCCAGAGGCGGTCGCGCGCGGCCATGAAGCCCTGCGCGTAGAAAGCGTCGTAGAGCGTGCCGGCGTAGATATGGGGCACGCCCCATTTGTCGATCAGGATGCTGGCCGGCTTCTCCAGCCCCGGCACCGCGAAGCGGTCTGGGCCGGCGGCGAGGGCGGCGGGGGTGCTGAGGGTGGTGAGGCTGGAGAGCGTGGCAAGACAAGCGAGCGCGGCGGCAGTGCGCCGCAGCGGACGGGAATGGTGAAGCATTGTGTCTCCTCTTCGGGGCCTGTTGAATCAGGACTCATGAGGATAGACGAATGTGGCGCCGATGGGGCCGATACGGCGATCGTGCGCCGCCGCAATACAGGCGTTTCAGGTTCAGTAAACGTCCCGACGGTAGCGCCCGTCCTCGGTCATCGCCTGCAAAGCGTCTTCGCCGGTGATGCCGGCGAGCGCCGCGTGCACGCTGCCGGCCATGCCCTGCAGGCTGCCGCAGACATAGATCGCCGCGCCTTCGGCCAGCCATGCGCGGATGGCGTCGGCCTGCGCCGTCACGGCGTCCTGCACGTAGTGCGGCACGCAACCATCGCGCGACCACGCACGGTCGATGCGCTGCAACACACCTTGCTCCTGCCACGCGCGCAGTTCTGCACCGTGGAAGTCGTCATGGGCGGCGGAACGCTCGCCAAACAGCAGCCAGTTGCGCCGATGCCCGGCGGCCGCGCGGGCCTTCAGCAGCGCGCGCAGGCCGGCCAGGCCCGTGCCGTTGCCGATCAGGATCAGCGGGCGGTCATCGGCAGGCGGATGAAACGCGCGATTGGCGCGCACGCGCAGCGCGATATGCGTGCCCTCGGGGGCATGGACGGTCAGCCAGCCGGAAGCCAGCCCCAGCCGGCCATCGTCATGACGGGTCTCGCGCACGAGCAGTTCGAGCCGGCCATCGGCGGGCAGCGAGGCAATCGAATACTCGCGGTGCGGCAGGGCCGGCAGGGCGTCGATCAGCGCCTGCGGGGCCAGGCCGGCCATGGTGTCGAGATGGGCATCGGGCAGCGGCAGGCGCGTGGCCAGCGCCTCGGCCAGCGTCATGGGGCGGCTGTCGCAGCGGACCGGCGTGGCGCCATCGAGGGAGAGACGGGTCAGCAGGGTCGCCACCACGTCCGGCGGCTGGCAGGGGCCGACCTCCGCGATGTCGCCAGCCGTCCACGCCAGATCGCTGGGATCTTCGGGCACCAGCGCGAGGTGCCAGGCCGGCGCCCCCTGGCTGCCGGCGTTGAGCAGCCGGCGCTCCACCAGCTGCCAGCGGCCATAGCGCGGGCGCTCCCAGTCGGCAATCTCCGCGCCGCCGCCGAGCGCGGAGAGATGGTTCTGCCAGTGGCGCAGCGCGCCGGGGTCGCCGTTGTCCACCTCGACCATGTCGAACAGCGGCTGGGCGTGATGGCGCTGCAACCAGCCGGACAGCGTGTGCCCGAAGGCGCAGAAGCGCGCGTAGCTGCTATCGCCCAGCGCGAGAATGCCGTAGCGCAACTGGCGCAGCGATTCCGGCGCGGCGCCGGACACCAGCTTGCGCGTGAAGCCGGAGGCGGTATCGGGCGCGTCGCCCTCGCCTGTCGTGCTGACCAGGAACAGCGCCTGCCCGCAGGCGGCCAGCCGCGCGCCGTCCAGCTCGGCAAAGGACAGGACTTGCACCGGCAGCCCGGCGCCTTGCAGCGCGCGGGCGGTTTGCATCGCCAGTTGCTCGGCGAAGCCGGTCTGGCTGGCGTAGGCCACCAGCGTCGGGCGCGCGGCGCCGTTGTCCTGCTGAATGAGCCCCACCCGCGCCGCGCGGCGGCGGCGATGCTGGGCGAGGATGGCGGCGCAGAAGCCCGCATAGGCCGCCACCACGCCGGCGGCCATCGCCATCCGCTCCGGGGACAGCACGGCCAGCGCGACGCCGGCAAGGCACACGGCCCAGGGCCACAGGCGTCCCACGGTCATGACAGCATGGCGGCGAACGCCGGCGAGGTAAGTTCATCGAAGCCGCGCGGCGTGCGGACCAGGAAGCGCGCCGCCAGCGCATGGCGCCGCGCGAAGTCCATGCCCGCCTGCGGGCCAAGCACGGTCAGCGCCGTGGAGAAGGCATCGGCCAGCATGCAGTCCCGGTGGATCACCGTCACCGAAGCCAGCGCGTGCGCCGCCGGGTAGCCGGTGCGCGGGTCGATGGTATGGGCGAAACGCCGCCCGTCCTGCTCGAAGTAGCGGCGATAGTCGCCGGACGTGGCGATGGACAGCCCGAGCAGCGCCACCAGCGTGCGGGCGGCGCCGTGGGCGTTCCCACTCCCGGTCCCGTTCCCCCCTGGGGATTCCAGTTCCACCCACCACGGCATGCCGTCCGGCTTCAGGCCCTGCCCGCGCAGCTCGCCGCCGATCTCGACCAGATGATGGGTGATGCCGCGCGCGTCCAGATGGCGGGACACCGCATCGACGGCAAACCCCTTGGCGATGGCGCAGAAGTCCAGCGCGAGCCCGCCCGGCTGGCGCGCCCGGCGGTGGGTCACATCGACCTCGAGTCGCTGCCAGCCGCAGGGCTGGCGCACGCGCGCCACGTCGTCCGGGGTGGGCGCGGTCTGGCGCGCATGCGCCAGCCCTGCGGGGCCGAAGCCCCACAGGTCCACCAGCGGCCCGGCGCTCGGGTCGTAGGCGCCGCCACTGTCGCGCGCCACCTGCAGCGCGGCCTGGAGCACCGTGAAGCAATCCTCGGGCAGCGTGACCCAGGTATCGGCGGCAGCGCGGTTGAAGCGGCTCAGGTCCGAGGTCTCGGACCAGTTGCTCATCTGGGCGATGACGTTGGCGAGTACCGTCTCGATCCCGGCTTCGATCCCTGCATCCCCATCGCCTGCCAGCACCGCCGACACCGACCACGTGGTGCCCATGGTCCGCCCGGCCCACTGCCGCACGTGGCCGTCCGCCACCGGTGTGGGCGGCGGGGCGGTCAGCGAGGTGGGGATCAGAACGCGCTGCATCGGCCGGGCTTACTGGGGCAGCACTTCCACGGTCACGGCGTAGCCCGCGCGGCGGGCCTTGGCCTGCTTGACCGAGGTTTTGTCGTCACGCACATCGGCTTCCATCCAGTACATACCCGGGGCCGGCCACTTGACGCTGAACTTGCCGTCCGCGTCCGTGGTGACACTCATGTCGTTGAGCTTGTCGCGATAGCGGATGCCGCCCGGCACGATCTCCACCTTCAGGTTGCTGGCCGGCTTGCCGTCCAGCAGCAGGCGGAAGCTGGCCGTGTCGCCCGCCACGAGGTCGTTCGGGTGGGTGATCGGGGCCAGCTCCAGGCCGCGGCCCGTGGTCGACAGCGCCTGCTTCGACGGCTTGCCGGCAGTGACGAAGGCTTCCACGCGGCCGGCGTTCTCGGTTACCTGCAGGTCCTGCGCGTTGGCCGGCACGTTGCTGGCCAGCGCCTCGGCGGTGCCGCGCCAGCGCTTGGTCTGGCCGCCTTCCTTCCACGAGGCGAACACGCCCTGGTTGACCACGGCCACGCGGTAGGTGCCCGGCTGCGTCAGGTGCAGGTCGAAGGTGCTGCGGTACTTGCCGGTGGCGGCGTTCTCGGCCTTCACGGCGGCGCCATCGGGGCCGGTGACGACGAGGTTGTCGAGCCGCATCGGCACGTGTTCGAAGTAGAACAGGTCGTTGGAGACGGCAGCGTCAACGGTCACCCAGGCGTCGTTGCCGGACAGCACGGTGGCCGACGGCAGCAGCCACTGGCGGTGGGCGTGGGCGGCCAGCGGGGCCAGGGCGGCCAGCGCCAGCACGGCGGCGCGCATGGCAAGGCGTTGCGGGAAACGGGCAGGCTTGTTCATCGTCAGGCTCCAGTCAATCCAGTCAATCCAGTCAAAACGGGGTGAGAACGGCGGATGGGTCAGGGCTTCAGGTCGACGGTGACGCCGCCGAGTTCATGCTCGCCCTTGGCGCGGGCCGTCTGCGCGGACTGCGGCGGCCACGTGAAGGGCACGCGCACCAGCTCGCGGCCGCCCACTTCGCGCGCGGCCTCCACCACCAGCTGGTAGTCGCCGGCGGGCAGCTTGCCGAGCGGCGACTTGCCGTCCTTGAACGACACCGCGTGCTCGCCCGGCGCGCGGGTGGCGCCGGAGATGCCATCGGCCGGCATCTGCATGTCGCGGCCGGCCTTGCGCCACCACTGGCGCATGTCCTTGAGCCACTTGGTGCCCTCGCCGTCCTTGAGCTTGCCGTCGTACCAGACCGCCAGCGTGGAGACGGGGCTCTGGTCGGCACGCTCCACCCACATCGCCACGTAGGGGCGGTGGTACTCGGCCACGGTGAGGCGGGGAATTTCCACCTTGACGTTCAGATCGGCGGCCATGGCGGGCGCCAGCGGCGCGGCGGCAAGGCCAGTCATGGTCACGGTAAGGAGTCGGCGCATCGGAACTACCTTTTCTGGTTGGAAGGAATGCAAATCAGTGAATGAACACGATGGCGAGCAGCAGCGGCACCACCAGCCCTGCGCCCACCAGCGGCCACGTGGCCGCGCGGCCACCGGCGTGCAGCTTCAGCAGGAACAGCCCGGTGAGGCTGAAGACGAGGCACGCGAAGGCGAACACATCGAGGAACAGGCTCCACGCGTGGCCCGTGTTGCGGCCCTTGTGCAGATCGTTGAAATACGAGATCCAGCCGCGCGAGGTGGCTTCGTATTGCACCTCGCCGCTGTCCAGCGCCACGCTGACCCAGGCGTCGCCGCCGGGGCGTGGCAGGGCCACGTAGAGTTCATCGGCAGACCATTCGGCCTCGCGCCCCTCGGCATCCACATGGAGGGACGCCGACAGCCACTGGGCCAGCGCGGGCGGCACCGGCGTTTTTTCGGTCTTCCGGGCGGCACCGGCCGGGGCCGCTTGCCGCAGGGCGGCCAGCACCTCGCGCGGTGCGGTGTCGCCGCGCGTGACCACGCTGGGCCGGGCCTCGATCTGGCCGGCATGGTTCAGCGTGAAGCCGGTGATGGCGAACAGCATCATCCCGATCAGGCAGATCGCGGAACTGATCCAGTGCCACTGGTGAAGGTGCTTGAGCCAGAAGGCGCGGCGCTGCTGGCCCGAGGCCGGCTGGTTGTCTGTCATGCGGGAGAAAAATGGGAGGTGCGCCGGTGCGCGGCGGCCTGTCAATCAGCCGCAACCGGCGGATGATAATCGTTCTCATTTGTTGGGGCAATCCGACATGACGTAATCAGCACACCGCTCCTGGTTACGTTGCGTTACAGCCCCAGCGGTGGGCGGTCGGAGAACCCATGCGCCTCTCTCATCACCTAACCCTATCAGTGTTTCCCCCCGATCAAGATCCTTGATGACCGCGCCGTTATGGCACCCATAGAGGGCGACAAAGAGATCGCCCCGAACGGGTTTCAGACATGGAAAAGGAGGAAATCGAATGCTGCAAAATCTCAGCCTGAGAAAGAAGCTCATGCTGCCCCTGGTGTTGAGCTGGATCTGCCTGCTGGCCATCACCCTCTGGAATGCCTGGGAAATGCGCGCGCTGCGCTTGCACGATCGCAAGCTGTCGCTCGAGCAGGTGACCGATGTCGCCAACTCCATCGTCACCGAGTACGAGGCGATGGCGCGGGCCGGCAAGCTGCCGGTGGAAGAGGCCCAGAAGCAGGCGCTGGACCGCGTGCGCGCACTGCGCTTTGGCGCGGACGGCTATTTCACCGTGATGCGTTCTGATCACGTGGTGCTCATGCATGCCATCAAGAAGGAGCTGGATGGCAAGAACATGGGCGACATGAAGGACCCCAACGGGGTCTACCTGTTCCGGGAGATTGCCGCGCTGGGCAAGAACCCGGGCCACGGCTTCGTCGAATACCTGTGGCCCAAGCCGGGCGCCGAGGCGCCCCAGCCCAAGCTGAGCTACGTGCTGAACTTCAAGCCATGGGACTGGAACTTCATCGCCGGGCTCTACCTCGATGACATCCACGCTGAATTCCGCCAGTCGCTGTGGGAAGCGCTGGCCTGGCTGCTGGGCGTGGGCGCGCTGATGAGCGTGGTGATGGTGCGGGTGTCCGTCAGCCTGCAGAAGCAGCTGGGGGGTGAGCCCGCGCTGACCTCGCAGATCGCGGCGCGCATCGCCGAGGGCGACCTCGCCTCGCACGTGCAGACCGCGCCCAACGATCAGGAAAGCGTGCTCTACAACATGCAGCAGATGCAGGCGCGCCTGACCGGTGCCATCGGACAAATCCGAAGCTCGGCCGATTCGATCGCCGGCGCGGCGCGCCAGATCGCCGCGGGCAACGTGGACCTGTCGCGCCGCAGCGAGGAGCAGGCCGCCTCGCTCGAGGAAACCGCCGCGAGCATGGAGGAGCTGACCAGCACGGTGCGCCAGAGCGCGGACAACGCCCGGCAGGCGTCGCGGCTGGCCGAGGGCGCCTCGGACATCGCCGTGCGCGGCGGCGAGATCGTGCACCAGGTGGTGGGTACCATGGGCGAGATCAAGGCGGCCTCCGGCAAGGTGGTGGACATCATCGGCGTGATCGAGGGCATCGCCTTCCAGACCAACATCCTGGCGCTGAACGCGGCGGTGGAAGCCGCCCGGGCCGGCGAGCAGGGCCGCGGCTTCGCCGTGGTGGCCGGCGAGGTGCGCAGCCTGGCCCAGCGCTCGGCCACGGCGGCGAAGGAGATCAAGGCCCTGATCGACAACTCGGCCCAGCGCGTGGAAGACGGCGCGGTGCTGGTGGAAGGCGCCGGCCGCGCCATGGAGGAGATCGTGGAAGCGGTGAAGCGCGTGACGGACCTGATGGGCGAGATGCGCGCCGCCACCGAGGAACAGACCGGCGGCATCGAGCAGGTGAACCAGGCGGTGTCGCAAATGGACCAGATGGCGCAGCAGAACGCGGCGCTGGTGGAGGAAGCCACGGCCGCAGCGGCGTCGCTGGAAGACCAGGCAGACGCCCTGCACCGGGCGGTGGGGCAGTTCAGGTTGGCAGGCGCAATCTGAAGCCGGTGTTTCGATAAGGGTGGTGAAGCCCGGTGTTGAAGCCCGCAGGCCGGTTTGGCTGCGGGCTTTTTTCGCTACCCTGCCTCGCCCTTCATCCCGATCTTCGCCACCAGCGCCCCGTAGCGCGTGGTCTCTGCCGCAACCATTTCCGCGAACTGCGCGGGCGATGCGCTTTTGCGCAGCTCCCCGGCATTGGCCTTCATGGTGGCGTCCAGCTTGCCGCTGGCTTGCAAGGCCGCCACCGCTTCGAACAGCCGCCTGGCGATGGGGGCAGGCAGGCCCGCCGGCGCGAACAGCCCGCTCCAGTTGTCGAGCACGAAGCCGGGCGGAAGCGATTCGGCTAACGTCGGCACTTCCGGAAAATGCGTGGAACGCGCCGCCGCGGATACCGCCAGCGCGCGCACCTGTCCCTGCCGGATCATCGGCGCGGCGGTGCTGAGCACAGGCATGCCGAACTGTGTCTGCCCGCTGATCATGGCGGTGAGGATCTCGTTGGCGCCCTTGTAGGGGATGTGCACCGCTTCCGTGTGCGTGTTGTGCAGCAGCGTTTCCACCGCCAGGTGCGACACGCTACCCTTGCCGCCCGACCCATAGTTCAGCGCGCCGGGCCGCTTGCGCAGCGCGTCGAGCAGTTCGCGCGCCGTCTTGTATGGCGAGGAGGCCGGCACGGCCAGCACCACGGGCCCGCCCGATAGCGCCGAGATCGCCGTGAAATCACGCGACGGATCGAACGGTGGTTCGCGATACAGGTGCACATTGATCACGTGCTGGTTGGCCAGCACGCCCAGCGTGTAGCCATCGGGCGCCGCCCGCTTCAGCGCGCGCGCGCCGATGATGCCGCCGGCCCCGCCGACGTTCTCCACCACCAGCGGTTGCCCGAGCACCGGCCCCAGTTCCGCCGAGATCGTACGGGCGATGGCATCCGGCGCGGTGCCCGCGACAAACGGCACGACGAGCCGGATCGGCCGGCCTGGATAGGGTGCGGCGGCCAGCGCCACGCGGCCAAACGTGCCGCCCAGCGCCGCGGCGCCGGCTGCGGCGCCTGCACTGGCAAGCCATTGACGACGATTCATGGTTGTCTCCTGATGGGCGCGCGGTCTGGGCCGCGTCGCCGGTATGCGTTCAGGCAGCAGCGGGATCGAGGATCGCCTTGGCAATCGTGTTGCGCTGGATCTCGCTGGTGCCGGTGAAGATGCGGAACATGCGCAGCTTGCGCCAGGTCTGCTCCACGGGATGCCCGCGCGTCACGCCCACGTTGCCGTGGATCTGCACGGCCTTGTCGGCCACCTCGAAACAGCGCTCCGACACGAACAGCTTGCAGGCGGCGGCCTTCATGCGCAGGTCGGCGCCGGCATCGGCCAGCATCGCCGTCTGCGCAATCATGCTCTCGCAGGCCCACAGCGCCGCCGCCATATCGGCCAGCATGTGCTGGATAGCCTGGAAGCGCGCGATCGGGCCGCCAAACTGCCGCCGTTGTCCCGCGTACTCCACCGATGCCTGGTACGCACGCGCCGCCAGCCCGAGCATCGAGGGGCAATGCAGCAGCCGGTTCACGTTGATGCGCGACATGCCGAGCTTGAAGCCCCGCCCTTCCCCCCCGAAGATGTTCGCGCGCGGCACGCGCACGTTCTCGAAACGGATGTCGGCATCGATATGCTGGCCGGACATCGGCACATAAGCCTGCTCGACGGTCACGCCGGGCAGGTCCAGGTCCACCAGCACTGCGGTGATCGCGGGCGGCGTGGCGCTTGCATCGGTCACGCACATCACAATGGCGAAGTCCGCGAACGGTGCCCCGCTGATGTAGTGCTTCTGGCCGTGGATGACCAGATCGTCGCCGTCTGCGACGGCGGTGGTCCGAATGCTCTGCGCGTCAGATCCGGAATGGGGTTCCGTCAGCGCGAAGCAGGTGGACTTCTCTCCCCGGATCACCGGGCGGAAGTAGCGGGCCACCTGGTCTGGCGTGGCGTACTTGAGCATATTGCCCACGCGGGGCGGGCCACCCAGATCGCCCAGCACGTGCGGCGCCAGTACCGCGCCGCTGACGGCAAGGTCAGCCTTGAGCGCGCATTGCTCCTGGATGTTGAGCCCTTTTCCGCCAAGCTCCGCAGGCAGGCAGGCGGCGTAGAGGCCCAGTTCGCTGGAACGGCGCCAGACGTTGCGCAGTACCTCGCGCGGCCATGGGTCTTCGGTACCCAGACCGAGTTCGCGCTCGAGCGGGCGCAGTTCATCTTCGATGAAGCGCGCCACAGCGGCGCGCGTCTCGATCAGCACCGGATTGGTCAGATGGTCGAACATCAGCACTCCTCAGTTGACGCGGCGGCCGGCACCGGCCCAGTACTGCTCGCGCACGAGCTTGCGAGCCAGCTTGCCGCTGGCGTTCTTGGGCAGTTCCGCCACGAAGTCCACCGAGCGCGGCGACTTGTAGTCCGCAATGCGCGCGCGGCAATGGCCGATCAACTCATTCGCGCTGGCCTGCCGGCCCGGCCACAACGCCACCACGGCCTTGACGCTTTCGCCCCAGGTATCGTCCGGCACGCTGATCACGCACGCCTCCATCACGTCGGGGTGCTGGTACAGCGTGGCCTCCACCTCGTTCGGATAGACGTTGAAGCCGCCCGAGATGATCATGTCCTTCTTGCGGTCGACCAGATAGATATAGCCTTGCGCATCCACGCGCGCGAGATCGCCGGTATGGAGCCAGCCATCGATCAGCACCTCGCTGGTCAACGCCGGCTCGCCCCAGTAGCCCTGGAACACGTCTGCGCCGCGAATCACCAGTTCGCCGATCTCGTCGCCACTGACCTCCACGCCGCGCTCGTTGACCACGCGGACTTCGGTCTCGCCCAGCGCGCGCCCGCATGACGCCAGCCGCTCGGGGTACTGGTCGATGGCCAATGCATGGTCGGCCGTGGAAAGCCGCGTGACACCCGACGTGGATTCGCTCGCACCGTAGCCCTGCGACAGCACCGGGCCGATGCGCTGCCACGCCTCGCGGATGCGCGCCGGCGCCATCGGTGCCGCGCCATAGGCCAGCGTCTTGAGGCTGCTCAGGTCGGCATTGGCCAGCGTCGGTTCGGCCAGCAGCATGTTGATCATCGCCGGCACCATGAAGACGTGGGTCAGCTGCAGACGTGCCACCTCGGCCAGGAAATGCGCCGGCTCGAACTTCTCGAACAGCACCAGTGTGGCGCCCAGGAACAGGTAAGGCTGCATCAGCATGCCGGACGCATGCGTGACCGGGCCGATCAGGGCAAGGCGGTCGCCGGGGCGTGCGGGCCGATCCATGGTCAGGATCATCTTGCGCAGCGCCGCCAGCCGGTTGCCGTAGCTCTGCATGGCCGCCTTGATCTTGCCTGTGGAGCCCGAGGAGAAATGCAGCACCGCCAGATCGTCGGGGTGTGGCGTGTAGTCGATGGCTGCCAGGCCGCCGCCGGCCACCAGGGTTTCATAGTCACGATGGCCCGCTGCCCCGGCCTCGATGGCGAAGAAGTGCTCCACGCTGCCAAAGCCGCGCGTATCGCGCGAGTAACCGGTATATCCGGGCCCCACGATCATCACGCGCGGCGTGCAGTTTTCCACCACGTCGGACGCCTCGGCGGCGGTGAAACGCGGGTTCAGCGCGGCCTTGACGAGTCCGGCCTTGTATAGCGCGCATTCAATCTCGACGATCTCGGGGCAATTGCGTGACTGAATCGCCACGCGGTCGCCCTTGCGCAGGCCCAGCGCCAGCAGCGCGTTGGCCAGCCGGGTCGAACGGTCTTCGAGCTGGCGGTAGGTCAGCAAGCGGTCCCGGTACAGTACGGCGGGGTTATCGCCCCAGTAACGCGCGGCGCGCCTGAGGAAATAGGCAAAGGACATGGGGTGTCTCCTGGATGGCCTTGGTTTTTGTACCTTCAGTCTGTAAGCTGCGGCCCATCACTACAATCTGGTGAGTGGCATAAAGTCATAACCATCAGGAATGCCATATGGAGACGCGGGACCTGGATTACGTGCTGGCAGTGGGCACGCACGGTGGCATCGGGCGGGCTGCGGAGGCGCTGGGGATGACGCAGCCCGCGGTGACCAAGGCGATCCAGCGCGTGGAAGCCCAACTTGGCGTGTCGCTGTTCGAGCGCACGGCGCTGGGCATGCGCGTGACGCCAGCCGGGGCGGTGTTCCTGGAACGGGCGCGCCGCATCCGGCTGGAATACGAGGATGCGGTAAAGGAGATGCGCGGCATCCAGACCGGGGAACTGGGCCTGCTACGGCTGGGCTATTCGCCGTCGATGCCAACCGGGCTGGTGCTCGGCGCGTGCCGGCAGTTGATCCGGGAGCGCCCGGTGGCGCGGCTGCGGCTGACGATGCGTGTGGCGCGCGAACTGATGGACCTGGTCGAGACCGGCGAACTGGACCTGGCCCTTGCGCCGCTGCCGCGCCAGCCCCATCCGGCGCTACAGATGCGGGAACTGTTTACCGACCGCCTCGCCGTGGTCGCCGATGAGGCCCACCCGCTGCAGCGGCGGCGCAACCTCACGCTGGCCGATCTGGTCGGCCAGCAATGGATGCTGCCCAGTGCCCACGTCCTGATTCGCCAACAACTCGAGGCCGCGTTCGCCGAACTCGGCCTCCCGCCGCCCATCCTGCGCGTGGAGACGGACTTCGGCAGCGCCACCCTGTTCGACCTCGTGCGCGGCACCGAGATGCTGTGCATGGCCGCCGCCAACGGCAACAGCCGGATTGCCGGGCTGCATCCGATTGCACTGCGCGCCGATGCCCTCGACCTGGGCCGCCGCGTCGGCGTACTGTCGCGGGCGGGCGCCTACCTGTCACCGCTGGCGAACCGGATGATCGATCTGCTCGCAGCGAAGTCCGATTGAGGAACTTCGGCGCCATATGGCCGCTTTGAGCCCGCCAGCGACAAGAGGCATAGGGGTAGAACCAGACCTTCGCCCCATCTACCTGACAGCGTATGATCGACGGCATTCCTCAATGGTTGCCAAATGCCGGCGATGACCCACGATCCTCACCTGTCTCCCAAGCTGCATCTGACCGCGCAGCACGGATTTGCGCTGCATGACAGCCGCCAGCCCGCTTTTCACCGGGGATGGCATACCCACGACTGCGGCATGCTGCTCTGGCCGCGTATGGGCAGGCTCAAGACGGTCTGGAACGATGTGTCCGGCGTGCCGGACTCGCCGCATGCTGCGTCGCTGGTGCGCGGTACCGCCTTACTGCTGCCGGCATCGACCTCGCATCTGACGGCATCCGAGCCCGGGCGCCAACAGCATGGGGAGCTCTACCTGCCGCCCGACCGCCTGCCCGCCGGTCGCCGGTTTGGCGCCATGCATCTGGACGCCGCGACCATCCCCATGCTCGAGGCACTGCTGGCGCCGGGCATCTCGGTGACGAGTGCTGCATGGCTGGTGCGCGCCATCGTGGAGCAACTCTTGGCCGGCCGGCCGCTGGCGATGCCCGAAGAACCATCATCCGTGGCACTGCGCATGGTGCGGCGCTTCCATCAGGCGCTTGAACGCGACCTGCCCTTGCCGTCGATCGATGCCGTGGCCAACGAGCTGGGCGTCTCGATCCGGCATTTGCAGCGCGCTTGCCAGATCGAGTTCGGCGTGACGCCGGTGGCGGTCCGGCGTCGCATCCTGGCCACCCATGCACGCGCCCTGATCGCGCAAGGCCAATCCGTCGCCCGCGTCAGCCTGGATCTCGGCTTTTCTTCCAGCGGACATCTGCATCGCCTGCTGCGCGAAGCTGCCGATCCAGCCTAGGCGCAGCGGGCCGGCGGCGTCAGTCCGTCATCACGACGGCGTCGATCTCGATCTCCGTCCACGCACCATCTGGCAGGCTCGTCACGCCAAGCGCGCTGCGCGCTGGCAGAGCCTGATCGGGGAATGCCGTACGCAGCACGGCCGAGGCCGCATCGAGCACGGCCGGATGATGGGTGAAGTCCGGCGCCGCGCGAATGAAACCGCGCAGGCGGACGATCTGGATCACGCGTGACAACTCGCCGTCGGCAGCCACGCGCAGCGCCGCCAGCGCGTTCAGCATCGAGACTTCGGCGGCGCGGCGGGCGGGCTCCACATCGGCTTCGCTCTGGCATTGGCCTGCCATGGCAACGCCTTGCTGCCGGCATACCTGCCCGGCGATCGACACCCAACGCGACGGACCCACCTCTACCGCGCGATACGGCGCATAGCTGCCGCGTGGACTGGACACCTCGGGCACCGTGAATCCTGCGGCAGCAAGCCGCGCTTCGGGAGAATGGGCCGTCATGCGTCGCTCCATGCTACGCCGCCGCTGAGCCAGCATCCGTCAGGCGCGCCGGAATCGGCATGGCGCGGTGCCACGAGGATTTCCGAGGGACTGCCCATGGCGTCGCCCTGCCAGACCGCGATGGACGACACCGTTCGGCCATCATCCCCCAGTTTGCCGGCCTGGTTCAGATAGCCCCACAGCGCAGCCGCAGCGATGCCGGTGGCGGCGTCTTCGGGATAGCCAGACGACTTCGGAAACTGCCGCGCATGGACCACGGGCTCGCCGTCCGCCTTAGGCGCCCCGAACGCATAGGGATAGAGGCCGGTCGAGTCGATCGACGCGCATAGCGCCTCCATGGTCGGGAAATCGGGCTGCAAGCCGTCTAGCACTGCCACGGATGGCAAGTGGATGAGCGTCTTCACGCGGCTGGTGGCGGCATTGATGGCCGCATAGCTGCCAGCAGGCAGGCCAAGCTGCATGGCCACGCGGCCCGATGCCCCGGCGCCCAGCATCTCGGTACGCACTGCCGGCTGCGAAATCCAGACGCGCTGCGAGGCGTCGTCCCAATACGCCAGCACGATGCCGCTCAGCGTTTCGATGCGCGCCGTCGGCGTGGTCCAGCGCCCCCACTGGCGCAGCGCCCACAGGGTGCCCACCGTGGCATGGCCACACATCTCCATCTCGTGCTGTGGCACAAAGAAGCGAAAGCGCCAGTCGCAGCCGATCTCACTCGGCAATACGAATGCCGACTCGTGCCCATAGGTTGCGGCAACGTCTTGCATTGCCGGCGCGCTCATGCCGCGCGCGTCGGCCACCAGCGGTACCGGATTGCCGCCTCGCCCATCGCGCACGAAAACCCGGATCAGCTTGACTTCACTCACCTGTGGCTCCCACGGATTTGGCAATCTTGCCCCAGTAGGGGATGTCTCGCTGGACTGCGGTCTGCAGCGCGGACGGTGTACCGGGGCGCGCCGTCACACCTTTGCCGGCGAGATCATCGGCGACCGCCTTGTCAGCGAGCACCTTGTTCAGGGCCGCATTGAAGCGATCGACGATCGCGGCGGGCGTTCCCTTTGGAAAGGCGATGCCGTACCACAGTTGCTGTTCGAAGCCTGGCACGCCCTGGCTGGCGAACGTCGGCACATCTGGCAACAGCGGCGTGGCGGCAGTCACGGCGACGGCGGCAATCTTCCCGGCCCTGATGTATGGCGCCAACCCCACTGGGTTGTCGAACATGATCTGCACCTGCCCGCCAATCAGATCCGTGTAGGCCGGCGCCGCACCGCGATACGGAACATGAATCATCGGCACCCCGATGAACTTCTGGAACTGTTCGCCCATCAGGTGCGACACGGTGCCAACGCCTACCGAAGCGAAGCTGTGCTGCGACTTGTCCGCTTTCAACCGGGTAACCAGCGCGCGGGTATCGGCCACGCGCAGGGTGTTGTTGACGGCCAGCACGTAGGGCGACGTGCCGATGAAGCCGGCATAGGCGAAGTCCTGCGCCGGGTTGTAGGTCAGCTTCGGATACAGCGCCACGCTTACCGCGTGCGTGCTCGTCGTGACCACGCCAGCCGTGTAGCCATCGGCAACGGCCCGCGCCACGTAGCCCGACCCGAGCGTGCCGCCGGCCCCGCTGCGATTGTCGATCACCACCGGCTGCCCGAGTTCGCGCTGCAACAGCGGCTGGATCGAACGAACCACGAGGTCGGTACCGCCGCCGGCCGGAAATGGCACCACCATGGTGATGGGCTTCGCCGGCCAGGTTTCCGCATGGGCGGCGACGGAGCACGCCGCAACAGCGACCGCCAGCATGGCGCAGCGGGCCCCGCGCGTTGAAATGGTCAGGATGGACACGTGCACTCCCCTTATTGAGATGCACAGAGTCTAGGAACGCGTCGATCCAGCCTCAAACCGGAATGCGACATCCGGCGATCCGAAATGCGCATCCAGCAAATCCGGCGGCGGCCCCGTTGACGAACTGTCTGGTTCCGCACCGACGCCCCCGGATCGTTGGCAAGAATAGCCGGGGACCGCTTTTGGACGTTATGCACGTTCATGCACTTTTTGGGATGGATCGAACAACAGCTTTCCATCAAGAGGAGACCGAAGGATGCCAACCGTGCCTGCCAGCGAAAACGATATGACCCTGACGGCCAGCCAGCTGGATGCCTATCTCGCAAGGATCAAGATCGACCGCCCGGAAGCGCCCGACCTTCCCGGCCTGTCGAGACTCCATCGCGCGCACCTCATGACCTTCACCTTCGAGGCGTTGGATGCCTTCATGGGATGGCCGTCCTCGATCACCCCCGCGTCGGCCTTCGCCAAGATGGTGGGGGGCAGACGTGGCGGCTGGTGCTACGAGATGAACGGTCTCTTCGGCGCCGCCCTCGATGCGCTCGGCTTCCGCGTCACCCGTCTGTGCGGCGGCGTGAATCGCGCAATACTGGGGGACATTGCCATCGGCAATCACCTGACCCTGCGTGTCGATCTCGACGCCCCCTATCTCGCCGAGGTCGGCGTGGCCGATGCCATCGTCGAACCCGTGCCGCTGGAAATCGGTCCGATCAGCCAGCGCGGCTTCGACTTTTCGATTGCGCCGACGCAGGACGGCTGGCTGCGCTTCAACAATCATGTGCATGGCATCGCGCACAGCTTCGACTTCCGTGTCGATTACAGCGACGAGGCTGCCATGGCCGCCACGCATGCCTGGCTGATGCAGGACCCCGGGTCACCGTTCACAAACGCGCTGGCGGTCCTGCGCCATACCGCGAGCGGCTATATCGCCCTGCACAATGACCGCTTGCGCACCGTGACGTCCGGCAGCGTCAGCGAACAACACATCACCAGCGCGGACCATCTCGCCGACACGTTTGAAACCGTGTTCGACCTCGACATTCCGCAGGCCGGGCAGGTCTGGGACAAGATCCAGGCGGCTAGCCGCCCTCGCGTATAACTCAGTCGGCCGACACCGGGGCATTCCACCTGCCGCGTGCGGCGCTGGCCGCCACGGCGGCTGTGCGCGTCTCTACGCCAAGTTTCTCGAAGATGTGCTCCAGATGCTTGTTGACCGTGCGCGGGCTCATGCCGAGGATGTCGGCGATATCGCGGTTGGTCTTGCCACGGGCCACCCACGACATGACTTCGGCCTCGCGCCGCGTGAGCGCCGCCGTGGACGCCGCCGTGGACGCCAGTACGTCGGCGCTGCTGCCTTCCACTTCGCCATGGCCGCGCAGGATGGCCTCGCGCAGCGCGCGCGCCTGCCGCGCCTTGCCGACGTGCGAGCGCACGCGGGCCACCACCTCGGCGATGGCCACGGGCTTGGTCACGTAGTCGCACGCACCCACCTCGAAGCCCCGTACGATGTGCACCGTATCGCCCAGGCCGGTCATGAAGATGACCGGGAGGTCGGCATGGCGATCCATCAACGCCGCACAGGTGGAAAAGCCGTCCATCCCGGGCATGTCCACGTCCAGCAGCACCGCATCCGGGGAAAATTGTGCCAGCGCGCCGAGCGCAGCCTTGCCGCTTGCCGCGGTGTGTACCAGCATGGCTTCGCCGCCCAGCGCGCGGGTCAGGAAGCTGCGCGCGTCGGCGTTGTCGTCCACCACAAGCACACGTGTTTCGGATGCCGCGAATTCAGGTTCGGGATGCATGGAGCGCCTCGCCAAGTCGATCATTCAATGCGGCACCATCGGTGCGCGCCAGCGTCAGCATCTCCCGCGCCCACGCGCCGATGGCGCCGCCGCTGGCGGCAAGTTCCGCCAGTTGCGCCTCCAGGGCGCGTAGCCGGCCGGTGGCACCCAGTTGCAGCATCTCCCGCAACAGCTCGGCATGGGGCGGCGCCTCGGGCTCGGGGGATTGGGGGGGCTCGGCAGATTCTGCGGATTCTGCTGATTCTGCTGGCTCGGCGGGCAGCGTCAGCGCATGCCGCACCATGTCGATCAGTTCCGACTCGCGCACCGGCTTGCTGACGAAGCCGAGGTAGCCGTGCAGCAGCCGGGCCTCCTCGGTGTTCTCGTGGGCGTTGGCGGAGACGATGACCACCTGCGGCGCGTCCGCCAGCGCGCGGATCTCGCGGCACAGGTCCCAGCCCGATGCATCCGGCAGGTTCAGGTCCAGCAGCACCAGCTGCGGATGCCACGCCCGCACTTGCGGGAGCACCGCGGCACCCTCCCCGACTTCCTGCACCGCCAGCCCCAGCGGCGACAGGAAGCCACGCAGCACCGCCCGGTGCGATTGCCGGTCATCGACGATCAACACCCGCGCATGCGCCGGCAGCGGCGCCTCACGGACCCTCCGTGGCCGCGCCACCGGCACCGACAGCGCGGGAAGATAGAGCCGCACCGAGAACTCGCTGCCCATGCCCGGCGCACTGCGCACCCTGACCTCTCCCCCCATCAGGTCCACGAGCAGCCGCACGATGGCAAGGCCCAGTCCGATGCCCTCGCGGTCGTCATGCGCCGTGGCGCGCTCGAACGGATCGAAGATGCGTACCTGGTCTTCCGGTGCGATGCCGGGCCCCGTGTCACTGACCGTGATGGTCGCCAGTTCGCGCTGATGGCGTACCGCCAGCGTGACCGCACCGTGCTCCGTGAACTTGATGGCATTGCTGACCAGGTTGATGACAATTTGCCGCAACCGCTTGGAATCGCCATGCACATGGGGCGGCAAGGCACCGGAGACGCGATAGTGAAACGTCAGCCCACGCGCCGCCGCCAGCGGGCGGAACATGCGTACCAGGTCGTCCAGCACGCTCTCCAGCGCCACGGCGTCATGCTCGAGCCGCAGTTTGCCGGCCTCGATCCGTGACAGCTCCAGCAGGCCATCCACCAGGCTGGACAGGTGTTCGCCAGCGCGGCCAATGGTCTGCACATCCTCCCTGCATGCAGCCGGCAACGCCGGCGCCCGCAGCAGCAGCTGCGAGTATCCGAGGATGGAGTTGAGCCCCGCGCGCATCTCATGGCTCATGCCGGTGATGAACCGGCTCTTGGCGGCATTGGCCTGCTCGGCCACCTCCTTGGCATGCTGAAGCGCCGCATCGGTACGACGGTGCGCGTCGATCTCCTTCTGCAGCAGCCCGTTCTGGCGTTCCGATTCCTCCTGGGCGACGGTCCGGCTCTCGTTGGCCAGCACCAGCCACCAGGAAGCCACTGCGGCAAACAGCACCAGCCCCGCCCCGATCTTGAGGAACAGGTCGGTGCGGGGCGCGGCGCCCTGCACCAGAGCGCCCGCCAGCTGCTCCTGCGTATAGAGCAGCCACAGCAACGTGCCGAACGCGAACACCATGCCGGCCAGCACCAGGCTGAACTGGCCGATGCGGCGTGCCATCACCAGCGGCGTGCCGGCGGGCAGTACGCGCGTGAGCGCGAAGGCGATCTGCTCTTGCGCGCTGGCCCCCGGCTTGCACCGGTCGCCGCAGCGCGCATCGAGCGTGCAGCACAATGAGCAGATCGGGCCGCGATAGGCCGGGCACGCGGCCACGTCCTCCTGCTCGAACGCGTTTCGGCAGATCGCGCAGCGGATGACCGCGTGCCGCGCGCCGAAGTCGACTGGTGCCCGCGCAATGAAATAGCGGCTCTGCGTGAGGTAGGCAATCGCCGGCGGCAACAGGACCGCCAGCGCGAGACCCACCCCTACCGAGGCGGGACGCAGCGTGTCGCCGAACACGCCGAGATGCACCAGCATCGACAGCGCCGAGGCCAGCACCATGCCACCGAAGCCGGCCGGATTGATGTCGAACAGGTAGGCGCGGCGGAATTCGATATCGCGCGGCGAGAGCCGAAGTGGCTTGCTGATGACGAGGTCGCCAAAGATGGCACCGACCCACGCCACGGCCAGGTGGGCATAGAGCGCCAGCACTTGCTCCAAGGCCTCGAACACGCCCATCGCCATCAGCATCACCGCGATCAGCACGTTGAAGGCGAGCCATACCACGCGGCCCGGATGGCTGTGCGTGAGTCTGGCGAACACGTTCGACCACGCCAGCGAGCCCGCGTAGGCATTGGTAATGTTGATCTTGGTCTGCGAGACCAGCACCAGCAGTCCCGTCAGGAGCACGGCCACCCAGCCGGGCCACCCGCTGCCGAGCCCGAGTGCGAAGCCCGCCAGGTACATCTGCGTGGGCTCCAGCGCGTGGGCGATCGGCAATTCCGCCTGCAGCACGACGAACGCGAGAAACGCCCCGCCAGCCATCTTGGCGGCACCAAGGATGATCCAGCCCGGCCCGGCCGCAATCAGCGCACTCCACCATCGCACGCGGTTGTCACGCGTGAGCGGCGGCATGAAGCGCAGGAAGTCCACCTGTTCGCCGATCTGGGCAATCAGCGCGGCGGCCACCGTGGCGGCGGCGCCGAATGCCTGCCATGAGAAGCCATCGCCATCGGCCAGGCGGCCGTTGAGTGAGAGGAACTCGGTATAGCGCTGCGGCTCGCGCCACAGGATCAGCGCATAGGGCAGGATCAGCAGCACCAGCCACAGCGGCTGGGTCCAGAGCTGAATGCGCGACAGCAGCGTCACGCCGTGGGTGACCAGCGGAATGACCACGATGGCGGACAGCAGGTAGCCGATGGACCGTGGCAGACCGAACAGCAGCTCGAATGCCTGCGCCATGATGGCCGCCTCGAGCGCGAAGAAGATAAAGGTGAAACTGGCGTAGATCAGCGAGGTGATGGTGGAGCCGAGGTAGCCGAACCCGGCGCCCCGTGCCAGCAGGTCCATGTCTACCCCATGGCGGGCGGCGTAGTAGGAGATCGGCAGGCCGGTCAGGAAGATGACAAGGCTGACCATCCCGATGGCCCACATCGCGTTGGTAAAGCCATAGCTGAGCGTGATGGCAGCCCCGATGGCTTCCAGCGCAAGGAACGCGACTGCACCAAAAGCGGTATTTCCGACCCGAAATGCGCTCCATTTCCGGAACGACCTTGGTGCAAACCGCAGCGCGTAGTCCTCCAGGGTTTCGTCGGCGACCCAGCGGTTGTAGTCGCGCCGGATCTTGCTGATGCGCTGGACGGGCTGGGGAACGCTCGACATGGAGGGGGGTGCATGGTCGCACTGGCTAAGGGTCGTGCGCTGCCGATGCAAGAGATGTGCCGTGCGCCGCGTACTGCCCGACTACGTTGAATGACGTATGGCCGGGCACCCCACGCCCACAGCATGATCGCTCCGCAACATTCCTCTTCCCCAACGGAGCGTCGATCATGCGTGACAACGATAGCGATAACGAACAAAACGGGTCCCCGCCGTCCCTGCCCCGCCGCCGGCTCATGCAGGGCCTTGCCGCCCTGCCCGCGCTGCCACTTGCCGGCATGGCCACGCAGGCGCGCGGCGCCAATCTGCCCACCGGCACGGTGAACACCACCCGGCTCGCCGTCACCGATACCGAGGTCACCGTCGGCCAGCTGCATTCCGCCACCGGCACCATGGCGATCTCGGAAACCGGGTCGATCCAGGCCGAACAGCTCGCCATCGACCAGATCAACGCCGCCGGCGGCATCCTTGGCCGCAAGATCAAGGTGATCAAGGAAGACGGCGCCTCGGACTGGCCCACCTTCGCCGAAAAGTCCCGCAAGCTGCTGGTCAACGACCGTGTGGCAGCGGTGTTCGGCTGCTGGACTTCCGCCTCGCGCAAGGCGGTGCTGCCCGTCTTCGAGAAGGAGAATGGCCTGCTCTACTACCCGACGTTCTACGAGGGCCTCGAGCAGTCCAAGAACGTGATCTATACCGGACAGGAGGCGACCCAGCAGATCATCTGGGGCCTGGACTGGGCCGCCAAGCAGAAGAATGCCAAGAGCTTCTTCCTGATTGGGTCCGACTACATCTGGCCGCGGACTTCCAACAAGATCGCGCGCAAGCACATTGAAAACTTCCTCAAGCTCAAGGTCGTGGGCGAGGAGTACTACCCGCTGGGCCACACCAATTTCAACTCGCTGATCAACAAGATCAAGGTGGCCAAGCCCGACTGCATCTACGCGATCGTGGTGGGCGGCTCGAACGTTGCCTTCTACAAGCAGCTCAAGGCGGCCGGGATTACCGCAGACAAGCAGTTCCTGCTGACCATCTCGGTCACCGAGGACGAAGTGCTCGGCATCGGCGGCGAGAACATCGCCGGCTTCTACGCGGCCATGAAGTACTTCCAGTCCCTGGACAACCCCAACAACAAGCAGTTCGTCGATGCCTTCAAGAGCAAGTTCGGCAGCAAGGCCGTGATTGGCGATGTCACACAGGCCGCCTACCTGGGCCCCTGGCTGTGGAAGGCCGCGGTGGAGAAGGCCGGCAGCTTCGATATCGACAAGGTCGTCGCGGCATCGCCGGGCATCGAGTTGAAGTCGGCCCCGGAGGGCTATGTCAAGGTGGATACGAACCATCACCTGTGGAGCAAGACGCGCGTCGGGCTGGCGCAGCTCGATGGCCAGTTCAAGGTGGTGGCCGAATCGCCGCAGCTGATTCCGCCCAATCCGTTCCCGAAGGGCTATCAGTAAGCCCGCCGCCGTCCCATCGATCCACGGAGTCAGAGTCATGAACGTGTCGGACATGCTGAATATCGGCCTGATGCAGGGCTTTGCAGGGCTGAGCCTGTTCTCGGTGCTGCTCCTGATGGCGCTCGGGCTGGCCATCATCTTCGGCCAGATGGGCGTCATCAACATGGCGCACGGCGAGTTCATGACTATCGGCGCCTATGTCATCTTCCTGGCCTCCACCATGGTGGAGCGCCTGGCGCCGGCGTGGATGCCCTACTACTTCCCCATCGCCATCTGCGCCGCGTTCGCCATCGCGTTCGGCGCGGGATGGCTGGCCGAGTGGGCGCTGATCCGGCATCTCTACAAGCGGCCCCTCGATACCCTGCTCGCCACCTGGGGGCTGTCGCTCGGCATGCAGCAGGCTTTCCGCTCCATCTTCGGCCCCAAGGAAGTCAGCCCCACCCTGCCCGACTGGCTGATGGGTTCCTGGTCACCCGCGCCCGGGCTCGACATCCCCATCAACGGCCTGTTCGTGATGGCGCTCACGCTTTGTGTAGCGGGCCTCGTCTGGCTCGCGCTGTACCGGTCGCGCTGGGGGCTGCGTGTACGCGCCACGACGCTGAACCGGCCGATGGCCAACGCGGCCGGCATCAATACCCGCCACACCGACCGCCTGACCTTCGCCATCGGCTGTGGCATCGCGGGCGTGGCGGGTGCGGCATTCACGACGATCGGCTCCACCGGCCCCACCAGCGGCGCGCTGTACATCGTCGACTCTTTCCTCGTGGTCACCTTCGGCGGGGCAGCGAGCCTCGCCGGCACCGTGGCGTCAGCCTTCGGCATCGCGCAGATGCAGTCCATCACCGAGTTCTTCATGACCGGTTCCATGGCGCGGGTGCTGACGCTGCTGCTGATCGTGACCATCCTGATGATTCGTCCGCAGGGCCTGTTCGCCCCGGCGGTACGGCGCTGACCGCCATGCCAGGAGCAAAGACCATGTCCAATTCTTCCCGACTGCAACGGCTGCGCGGCATAGGCGGCGCATGGGCCGGCTACGCGCTGCTGGCGCTCGTGCTGGTGGTAATCATGCCGCTTGCACTCGACGTGTTCCGTCTGAACCTGATCGGCAAATACCTGAGCTACGCCTTCGTGGCCGTGGGGCTGGTGATGCTGTGGGGCTACGGCGGCGTCCTGAGCCTGGGCCAGGGCGTGTTCTTCGGCCTCGGCGGCTACGTCATGGCGATGTTCCTCAAGCTGGAGGCATCGGATGTCAAAAGTACCGCCATCCAGTCCACGCCTGGCATTCCGGACTTCATGGACTGGAACCAGCTTACGGCGCTGCCATGGTGGTGGGAGCCGTTCCGCCATCTGCCGGTCGCACTGATCGGGGTGGTGGTGGTGCCGGCCCTGCTGGCATTCGTCATCAGCGTGGCGATGTTCCGGCGCCGCGTGGGCGGCGTCTACTTCGCCATCATCACGCAGGCGGTGGCGCTCATCCTGTCGGTGCTGATCATCGGGCAACAGGGCTATACCGGCGGTGTGAACGGCATCACCGACCTCAAGACCCTGCTCGGCTGGGATATCCGCACGGACAGTGCGCGGCTGATTCTTTACTTCGTAACCGTGGCGCTGTTGTTCGGGGCCATCGCGCTGTGCCGCTGGATCCAGAAGAGCAAGCTCGGCGTGCTGCTGCTGGCGATGCGCGACAAGGAAGACCGTGTGCGGTTCTCGGGCTACGACGTGTCGATGTTCAAGGTGTTCGTGTTTTGCCTGGCGGCCGCGCTGGCGGCCATCGGCGGGGCCATGTTCACGCTGCAGGTCGGGTTCATGTCGCCGTCGTTCGTCGGCATCGTGCCGTCCATCGAGATGGTGATCTTCGCTGCGGTGGGCGGGCGCATGAGCCTGGTGGGCGCGGTGTGGGGCACGCTGCTGGTGAACGCCGGCAAGACCTACTTTTCGGAGAGCTTTCCGGATCTGTGGCTGTTCCTGATGGCGGCGCTGTTCATCGGCGTGGTGGTGGCATTCCCCGACGGGCTGGCAGGGCTCTACACCAAATACGTCAGCCGTCGCCGCCGCGCCGCCGAGCCGCCCACGCCGCCCAAGCCGGAAGCCCTGCCCGCCAAGACGGCCTGACCGGGAGACACCATGAGCAATACCGACTTCATGCTGGCGGTAGAGGATTTGACCGTATCGTTCGACGGCTTCAAGGCCATCGACAACCTCACGCTATACGTAGACCGCGACGAGCTCCGCGTCATCATCGGCCCGAACGGTGCCGGCAAGACCACGCTGCTCGACCTGATCTGCGGCAAGACGCGCGCCAGCGGCGGCAGCATCAAGTTTCGCAACCGCGAGATGACTGGCCTGCCCGAATACCAGATCGTGCGCGCCGGGGTGGGGCGCAAGTTCCAGACGCCCTCGATCTACGAGAACCTCACGGTGTTTCAGAACCTGGCCGTCTCGTTCCCCCGGGGCCGCAGCGTGTTGGGCGCGCTGACGTTTCGCACCACCGAGGCGGAGCGCCAGCGCGTAGCCGAGGTGGCTGCGGAGATCGCGCTCGACGAGGTCCTGGAGCGCGAGGCGGCGCAGCTCTCGCACGGCCAGAAGCAATGGCTGGAGATTGGCATGTTGCTGATGCAGGACCCGAAACTGCTGATGCTGGACGAACCGATCGCCGGCATGAGCGTGCGCGAACGCGAACTGACCGCCGAGCTGCTCAAGCGCATCAGCAAGGGCCGCGCGGTGATCGTGATCGAGCACGACATGGACTTCGTGCAGCGCATTGCCGACAAGGTCACCGTGATGCACCAGGGCCGCATCCTGGCCGAAGGCTCGATGGCCCAGGTGCAGAACGACCCGCGCGTGATCGACGTCTACCTCGGCCACTAACGCGGCCACTAACACGGCCAACTCGCCAAAGGAGAATCCCGCATGCTTTCCGTGGACAACGTGGTGGTGAACTATGGCCAGAGCGAGGCGCTGCACGGCGTCTCTTTCTCCGCAGCGCAAGGCGAGACCGTGGCGATCATGGGCCGCAACGGCATGGGCAAGACCACGCTGTTCAAGGCGATGATCGGCATGCTGCCGGTGCGCTCGGGCCAGGTTACCGTGGATGGGCGCGACGTGGCGCACGACGAGAGCTATCGCCGCGTGCGCGCCGGCCTGGGCTATGTGCCGCAGGGCCGCATGATCTTCTCGCACCTGACGGTGGAGGAGAACATCCTCACCGGCATGGAGCAAAGCCGCATGCGGCGCATTCCAGACGAGATCTTCGCGATGTTCCCGGTGCTGTTCGACATGCGGCGCCGCAAGGGCGGCAACCTCTCCGGCGGCCAGCAACAGCAACTGGCCATCGCCCGCGCGCTGGTCAGCAACCCGAAGGTGCTGCTGCTGGATGAGCCCACCGAGGGCATTCAGCCATCGATCATCAAGGACATTGCGCGCGCGCTGAACGAGATCCGGCGCACGCGCGACATCACCATCGTGTTCTCCGAACAGGTGCTGAGCTTCGCCATGGACGTGGCCGACCGGCTGCTTGTCATCGAAGGCGGCCGCTTCGTGCACGAGACCCAGCGCCACAGCACCGATGTGGCGCACATCCGGCAACTGCTGTCGGTTTAAACGCAACCCCACATCTTCACCACATCTTCACCGCCACCAGGAGGCAAACGTCATGACGGATACCCTGATCAAGGTCGATCTGGCCGAATCGCCGTACGAGAACCCCAACGTCCACAACCGCTGGCATCCGGATATCCCGATGGCCTGCTGGGTCAAGCCCGGCGAGGACTTCATCCTGGAGACCTACGACTGGACCGGCGGTTTCATCAAGAACAACGACTCGGCCGACGATGTGCGTGACATCGACCTCTCCATCGTCCACTTCCTGACCGGCCCGGTGGGCGTGGAAGGCGCAGAGCCGGGCGACCTCCTCGTGGTGGATCTGCTCGACATTGGCGCGAAGCCTGACAGCCAGTGGGGCTTCAACGGCTTCTTCTCGAAGCAGAACGGCGGCGGCTTCCTGACCGATCATTTTCCGCAGGCGCAGAAGTCGATCTGGGATTTCCACGGCCTGTACACCTCGTCGCGGCATATTCCCGGCGTGAACTTCGCCGGACTGATCCATCCCGGGCTGATAGGCTGCCTGCCGGACCAGGCCATGCTCGAGACGTGGAACAAGCGGGAGATGGACTTCATCGCCACCCAACCGGACCGCGTGCCTCCGCTGGCGAATCCCCCCTTCGCCGCCACGGCGCACATGGGCAAGCTGCAGGGCGATGCGCGCGACCAGGCCGCCGCCACGGGCGCCCGCACGGTGCCGCCGCGCGAGCATGGCGGCAACTGCGACATCAAGGACCTGTCACGCGGCGCCAAGGTTTATTTCCCGGTGTATGTGGATGGCGCCGGACTTTCCGTGGGCGACTTGCATTTCTCGCAGGGCGATGGCGAAATCACGTTCTGCGGCGCGATCGAGATGGCGGGCTGGGTACATATGCGCGTGTCGCTGATCAAGGGCGGCATGGCCAAGTACGGCATCCGCAATCCGATCTTCAAGCCGAGCCCCATCACGCCGAACTACAACGACTACCTGATCTTCGAAGGGATTTCCGTCGACGAAGCGGGCAAGCAGCACTACCTGGACGTGCAGGTTGCCTACCGGCAGGCGTGCCTGAACGCGATCGAATACATGACCAAGTTCGGCTACTCGCGGGCGCAGGCGTATTCCATCCTGGGAACCGCCCCGGTGCAGGGGCATATCAGCGGCGTGGTGGACATTCCCAATGCCTGCGCCACGCTGTGGTTGCCCACCCAGATCTTCGACTTCGACATCCGTCCCAGCGCCAGCGGGCCAACGCGGATGATCACGGGCGACGTGGACCTGCCGCTGTCGCCGGACGTGATCTAGGCCGGCACCATGTTGCAATCCACCCAGCGGAGCGGCGATGCCTACCTATGACTACCGGTGCAAGGACTGCGGCGAGTTTGCATTGATCCGGCCAATGGCGCGGCGCGATGCGCCTGCCATGTGCCCCGGCTGCGGCATGGGCGCGGAACGGGCACTCGTGGCCGCGCCCGCGCTCGCCAGCATGGCGGCGTCGGCGCGAGCCGCGCATGCGGTCAACGAACGCAGCGCGGCTGCGCCGAAGGAATCATCGAGACATGGCCCCGGCTGCGGGTGCTGCGCAAAGCCGAAGCTTGCGGGACGGCCCGACGTAGCCCGGAGCACCAGCGGCAGGCCCTGGATGATCTCGCACTGAGCAGGCAGGGAACACAACGATGATTCGCTGTCCCGCGCCACTGGGGCGCGGGACAGCTCCGGCTCAGCGATGCCGCCTTACCAGCGGTAGCGGACGCCAAGCTTGGCGCCAATCGCATTGCTGTCGCCAAAGTCCTGCAAGCTGGTGCGCGCCAGCAGTTCGCCATAGACGCTGTAGCGATCATCATCCCAGTTCAGCGAGGCACCCACGCCAAGCCCGGCCCACAGCGCCTGCTCCTTGCTGATCAAGCTGATATCCGACACACGCGCCGACGTGCCGTGCAGGAAGTCGTAGTACAGGTTGGTGATACCGTACACGTGCGAGCGGCGGGTCTTGCCGTTGCCGGCCGTCCACTTGGTCTCGTGATCCAGCGATACGCCCAGGCGCGAAACCAGGCTGTTGCCGTTGTCACGTGACACATTGGTCCCGTACTGGTCCGTGAACGCATCGAAGCGAACCTGCGACCACGCAAGCTGGGCCTGCGGCGTGATCGACCAGTTGCCGCCCAGCGCGAGCTGGTGGCCGGCTTCCACGCTGGTGGCCACGCCGCTGCCGCGGTTGCCGTTGGCCAGCTTGGTCGACAGCGTCGACGAGCGGATATCGGTGTCGTACCAGGTCACGGTCGCGCGGGCATCGACATACGATCCATTATTGCCATACCACGTTGCCGTGCCGCCAAAGCCGTAGCCGGTGGCATCGATCGCGCCGTTGCCGAACATCGACGAGACGTTGGAATTGGCAATGCCGTAGTGGAAGGTCGGGCCCACCACCAGCGTGCCGGCCTGATTCTCGACGACCGGTGCATCCACGCCGCCCTCGAACTTCCACATGCGCACGTTGTAGCTGGCGCTGGTGGTGCTGGTGGACGGATCGATATGGGTGTTCGAGCCTTCCACGCGCGCCCACGCCCCACGGCCGATGATCGGCTTGCCCGCATCCTGCTCGGCCTGCACGGCGGCGTTGGGGGACCATGAGCGATTGCCAACGCGCTGCTGGAGCGTGCCCAGCTCGTTGAAGCGCTGCAGCACGCTGGAATAGGCCTCGTACAGCGGTACGGTCGGTGCCAGCAGCGGCGTGGCAGCCGTGGCCGAGGTGCTGCCGGCAGGCGTTTCGGCCAGCGTGGAACGCAGGTACCAGTCGCCATCGGTCGGCGTGGACACGCCGTTCTTGTAGAGCCGGTACGCGTACGGGCCGGCCACCACGGCCTGCTGGCCCTGGAACGTGTAGTCGCCGGCCAGCGTGAAGGTGGCATTCGATGCGCCCTGCACGTCGATGATCTTGATCCCGTCGACCGTGGCGGCGCCGGCTCCACCGACGTTTACCGCCCGGATCTGGCTAGTGCCCGAGGTATCGCCGGTCACCACAAGGCGCCCGGTGGCCGAAGCATCGCCGCCGAACACGGTGTTCACGCGCACGGTGCCGTCGTTGCCGAGGTAGTTGCCGGCGATGGTCAGCACGCCCGTGCCACCGGGGGTCACCGTGCCGCTGTTCGTGACATTGCCGAAGATCGTGCCGGTGCCCGACAGCGTACCGGCCGTGGCTACCGTCACCGGGCTTGTGATCGAGCCATCGATGGCCAGCGTGCCGAGGTTGATGGCGGTGGCGCCCGTATAGGTGTTTGCGCCGGTCAGCACCGTGGTGCCGGTGCCGTTCTGCGCCACCCCGCCGGCGCCCGAGACGATGCCGCCGTACGTATAGCTATCCGAGCGATTGAACGCCAGCGTGGCGCCGCTGTTGACCACGACATTGCCGGCCAGGCTGCCGCTGGTGCCGCCATTGCCGATCTGCAGCGTCCCCTGGTCCACGGTCCACGGCGCGGTGACTGTGCCGGTGCCCGTCAGCGCCCAGGTGCTGGTGCCGGTCTTCGTGAAGTTGTCGAAGTAACGGTACTGCGCGGTGTCGCCAATGGTCGAGACATCGAACACGCTGTCAGTAGTGCCGCCGAGGCGGAAGGTGTCATTGGCCACCGTGGCGTTCGCAACGACGTTGCCGACGATGTTGGAGCCGGCCTGCAGTTCGAGCACAGCCCGGCCCGTGCCGCCCGAGGCATATTCAATGGCATTCGCGTAACCGGTACCGGCGCGGATGGTGCCCGCGTTGACGACCGTCAGCGTTCCGGTGGTGCTATTGACGACGATAGCCGCCGCGCCCGCACCGGCTTCGATCAGCCCCGTGTTAGTGACGGTAGGCGTACCCGCCGCCACGCGTATGCCGACGCCACCGGCCCCGCCACCACTCAGGTCGGCGCCCCCGCGAATAATGCCCGCGTTGACCACGCCGCCCGTGACGGTCGCAGTGAGGTTCACGGCGGTGCCGGCCAGGCCACCCGAGGCATCGCCCCCTGTGATGGTGCCAGTGGCCGCGTTGACCAATCTGGCATTGGTCGAGAGCGATACGCCTGCCGTACCGTTGGCCGAGTTCGTTCCGCTGCCGCCCTTGACCGAACCGTTGTTGACGACGGATGCGTTGGGCAGTACCGAGATGGCTGCCCCGCTCTCGCTGCCCGCCACCGTCGTGTTGCCGCCGGTCACGGTGCCATTGACGATGGCCTGGCCGCCGCCGCTGATCAGCATGGCCGTGCCGCCCGCCGTGTCCGGGGCAACCGTATAGGTGCCGTTCAACGTCAGCGGTCCCGCCGCGGATGTCGCATAGTTCCCCAGCGCGCCGGTCTTCGTCAGCACAAAACCATTGGTATCGAGGGTGATAGGCTTGGTAGGCGTGCCGATTGACCAGGCGCCCCCTGGCATTGTCACGTCAGCGCTCAGGCGAATGGTGGCAGTGGCATCGCCGTCCGCATTGGCGGCCGCAATGGCCGACTGCAGCTCGGCGAGACTGGAAGCAAAATATTCGCCGGCCGACGCAGCCATCGGAAACAGCAGCGCGACAGCCAGAGTGATAGAGGACGCTTGCGGCACGCGCACGCCGCCCTGCCGGATTCCACGACAAAAATGGGTCATCATTGAACTGCCCCGTTCTAATGTATTGTTATTGACACAAAGTGATGCGGGGCAATCTTAAATCACGGCTTAAAAGTTATGTAAGCGCTACTGATAACGCGCTGTCGTGAAGGTGCGACGCCTTCAAATCCCCCGTTGCTAGCAGGGTAAAAAACGTATTAGAGGTGACGATCCAAGTGTTTCAGCGGGTGGTCGAGATGCGGACAGGTTTCCGGCGCATCGATACTTGATAAGACAGTTGAGAGATTGATGACGACAGGACACGTATTTATTGCCACCAGCCTTGATGGCTTCATCGCCCGGCCCGATGGCGATATCGGTTGGCTTCTGGAACGGGACGACCCCGCCGAAGACCATGGCTACCATGGCTTCATCGCCGACAAGGACGCGATCGTGATGGGCCGCGGCACCTATGAAAAGGTTCTCGGCATGGGGGAATGGGCTTACGACAGGCCGGTGCTGGTGCTATCCCGCCAGTTGGCCGGCACG
This sequence comes from Cupriavidus campinensis, assembly GCF_905397395.1. GTDB lineage: Bacteria > Pseudomonadota > Gammaproteobacteria > Burkholderiales > Burkholderiaceae > Cupriavidus > Cupriavidus campinensis. The sequence goes on along the minus strand of NZ_CAJPVH010000002.1, from coordinate 124,154 downwards.
CCGGTGCCAGAAGCGTTGCAGGGGAAGGTGCGCTTCTCGGATTGCACGCCCACGGACGTGATGGCGCAACTTGCGAGCGAAGGCGCGCGCCGCGTATATGTCGATGGCGGCCAGGTGGTCCAGTCGTTTCTGCGTGACGGATTGATCGCTGACATGGTGGTCACCACGGTGCCGGTGCTGATCGGGGCCGGCAGACCGCTGTTCGGCGCCCTGCCGCACGACGTGAGTCTGGCGCTCGAATCAAGCCGGTACTTCCCGTCCGGCCTGGTACAGTCGACCTATCGCGTATTGCGCTGATTACCAGGCGCGGGCCACCGGCTCCAATCGCACCATCATCGCGTCACGCAGCCATCGCGCGACGCTCCTCGTCGTCCAGCAGCGGGCCGTCGAGCGTCACCCGCGAATGGTCGGTGCGGAACTTCTGGATCACCGGCTTCAGTTCTTCCTTGACGTACGCTTCGCTGTAGCCGTTGAACAGGTGCCCGATCAGGCCGCGGCGCAGGTCCGAGGTGCCCATGATGTAGTCCGCGATCGGGAACGTCAGGTTCATGTTGTACTTCATCATGATGCCCATGTTGTGATGGGCGGTGTGATGGCGCCGGATGGTGTTGACGAACGGCATGTTGCGCACGAACCAGTTGTCGTGCACGTGGCAGCAGTAATGGAAGGTCTCGTAGACCAGGTACTGCGCCACCATCGTGATGAACACGAAGTAGCCGGCGTTGGCGTTGAAGATCAGGGACGCCACATAGCCCAGCCCGCCGCCGCCCACACCCAGCGTCGCCAGCACGCGCCACGGGAAGAACACGATGCGGAATTCGCGCGTGGTGTCGATAGTGGGTTCCTGGTCGGTGAAATACTGGTGATGCTGGCGCGTATGGCGCTCATAGATGGCGCGCAGCGCGAACACGTCGATCCGGCGGTGCATGATGTAGCGGTGCATGAACCATTCGACGAAGTTGCCGGCCAGGAACACCGGCAGTATCAGGGCCCATTCCCACGTGACGTTGTGCAGGCGCTGGATCGCCCAGTACAGCGCGGCGATGCCCACGCCGTAGATCACGGTGATGTGCAGCAGCCCGTTATAAAGCGGGCTGATATCGGCCTTGTATTGCTCCCTGAACTGGCGTTGGCGTTCAGTCATCATGATTGCATCTCCGGCAAAGTCCGTCGCACTAACATATTAGTTGAATATAAAAGTGCGAGGATCCAAAAAATGCCCCTGTCGCACAGGGGCCCTGTCAGGCGCGGCACGCTGGCCGCGCGGCGAATCGTTATTGGGAGACTTCCTCCAGCGCCCTGCCGCGTGTTTCCACGCCCAGCATCAGCACCATCGCGGCTGCCACGGCGAAGGACATCGCCCCCAGCGTGAACACTCCGCCCTGCCCGGTCACCGGCAGCAGCACGCCAACCAGATAGGGGCCCGCCAGCGAACCGATGCGGCCGATCGACGAGGCAAAGCCGGAGCCGGTGGCGCGAGAGCGCGTGGGATAGAGTTCCGGGGTGTAGGCGTAGAGCACCGACCACATGCCGAACAGGAAGAACTGCATGCACAGCCCGGCGGCGATCAACTGCTCCACCGGCACCTTGTGCACCGCCGCCTGGCCGTACGCATACGCGGCGACGGCGCTACCGAGCAGCATCAGCGCGCAGGTTGGCTTGCGGCCCCATTTCTCGAGCAGCCATGCCGAGAACATGAACCCGGGAATGCCCGCCAGCGAGATGTAGACCGTGTAGAGCACGGACTTGGTCACCGCATAGCCGGCCTGCTGGAGCAGCGCCCCGAGCCAGGTGGTCAGGCCGTAATAGCCGAGCAGCGCGAAGAACCAGACCGACCAGAGCATGATCGTGCGGCGCGCATAGGGGCCAGACCAGAGTTCCATGAAGCGCGCCTTCCGGCTGGCCGGCTGCGCACTCCCGTAGGTCGTGGCGACCGGGGGCAAGGCGCGGCCCCAGGCGCGTTCCACACGCTGCTCTATGCCAGCCATCACGGCGTCGGCTTCGCGCCTGCGTCCCACATCCTCGAGCCAGCGCGGGGATTCGGGCACCATCCGGCGCACCACGAACACAAATACGGCTGGCACGGCCAGTGCGATGAAGATGCCGCGCCAGCCGATCATCGGCAGCAGGAAATACGTCAGCGCGCCGGCGGCGATGAAGCCGATCGGCCAGAACCCTTCCAGGATGGCCACGTACTTGCCGCGGCTCTTGGCCGGCACGATCTCGGACACCATCGACAGACCGATCGGAAACTCCATCCCCATGCCGAAGCCAAGCAGCACGCGATAGATCATCAGCGTCGTGACGTTGTCCGCCAGCCCGCACATCAGGCTGCCCACGCCCCAGAAGATCATGCTGACCTGGAACACGGGCTTGCGGCCGAAGCGATCTGCCAGCAGCCCGGCGATGGCGGCGCCCAGGAACATGCCCAGGAAGCTCGAGCTGGCGAGCATGCCGGCCTGCGCGGCGGTCAGGCCGAACTCGGCCTTGATCGAACCGAGCACGAACGTCATGAGGCCGAGGTCCATCGAATCAAAAAACCACGCGGTGGCGATGATGCCGAACAACGAGCGCTGGTAGCCCGTCATCGGCAATCGTTCCAGCCGCGCCGCTACGCCGGCCTCCAGCCTGAGGGCGCCTGCTGACATATCCATGGTTGTCTCCTGTGTAGGTGAGTCGCGCTCTCTGGCGGCGCGCTTTCGTAATATATTAGTTGGACATCGCTGATGTTCAAGTTATGGTTTACGGCATGCCGTGCGAAGCGGCATCGTTTGGTGCAGCGGAAATGCGGTGCTACGCGGCGCGGCGCGGCGCCATGGACGGGGCTTCGGCGGAGAGATCGCCGTGCCAGGCATGCCGGACGATGGCGGCATAGCGCACCGGTACGTCCGGCACGGGAAACGCCTTGGCGAGGCGCGTCACACCAAGGGCATCCTTCACCAGCGTCTCCAGGTCATCTTGCGCGATGCCGCACTGCTGCAGTGTGGTGGGAATGCCCAGGTCACGGACCAGATCGCGCACCAGGACGGGCAGGCGCGCCACGGCCACATGGGGATCGGGGTCCTCGATCCCGAACAGCCGGGCCACGGCAAGCATCTCGCCGGCACGCACATCGCGCAGGGCATCGAGTACGTAAGGCAGCGTCACCGCATTGGTCGTGCCGTGCGAGCGATGCGTCAGCCCCGCCACGGCATAGGCGATGCCATGCACCGCGTTCAGTCCGGCGCTGCCATACGACAGCGCGGCATAGAGGCTTGCATGGCTCATGCCGATGCGCGCTTCGGTGTCCTCGCCGCGTTGGTAGCTGCGCAACAGATACTGGCTGCACAGCCGGATCGATTCATGCGCGAACAGCATGGTCAGGGCATTGCGGCCGCTATAACCGGGGTCAGGGTCCCCGCCCCGGTCGAAACGGGCGGCGTCTAGCGTCAGGTATGACTCGATGGCGTGGGTCAGCGCATCGATGCCCGCGTCGGCCGTCACCCGTGGCGGGCAGGTGTAGGTGAACTCGGGGTCGATCAATGCCACGGCGGGCCGCAGGCGGTTGTCCATGACGGCCACCTTGGTGGCGCTCTCCGGATCGACCAGGATCGCCCCGGGCGTGGCCTCGGAGCCCGTGCCTGCGGTAGTGGGCAGCGCAATCATCGGCAGAATGGGCGTGGCGCTGTCGATCATGCCGATGAACTCCCGCACCGGCTTGCCGCCCGGCAGGCTCAGGCAAAGGGCCTTGGCCAGATCGATATTGCTGCCGCCGCCGAGGGCGATGACGTGATCGAGCGGCTCGCCGTTGCACTGCGCCCGGATGGCTGCCGTGGCGGTGTCGCAGAGCGTGGTCGTGGGATCCGGCATGCCGCCGTCATAGACCATCAGTGCCACGCCGTGTGCGCGTGCGGCAGCGACGAGTTCATCGACCCATGGCGTGGCGGAGGTGAAGAACGTATCCGTGACCAGCAGGCCGTGACGATAGCCCAGCCGCTGCAGCAGCGCAGGCAGCTGCGCGCGGGTGCCTGCGCCCATGATCAGGCGCGCCGGCGCGCAGAAATAGATCAGGTCCTCCATTCTCATGCTGTCTCCCGTGGGTATGTTCTGGTGCCGTGCGCTGCGGCTGGCGCTGGCCAATGCTTGCGCAGATACACGGCGATGTCCTCGGTCCGCTCGGTCAGCACGCTGTGGCCGGCGCCCTGCAGGACGTGGAATTCGGCGCGCGGAACCCCATCGGCCAGCATCGCGCCGTGCGTCAGCGGGCAGTCGGCATCCTCGCTGCCGTGGATGACCCGTGCCGGAGTCGTGATATGGGCCAGCTCGCCGCGTTGGTCCGTCCGCCGGATCGCGTTCCAGGTCCACGCCACGGTGCGATGGTCGGCGGCCTCACGCAGCCCGAGCCGTTGTTCGCGTGTCGCGATCGCTTCCAGCAGCGCATCGGGTGACGACGGCGGGAACCAGGCCACCGCGTCGAGGTACGGCGTGCCCGAGACCAGCAGCAACTCGGCGGGGAGCGGCCACGCGGCCGTCGTGCGGACCTGTGACAGATAGGCCAACGCCACGGATACCCCCATGCTCCACCCGGCCAGCACGAACGGCCCATCGACATGCCGGGTAATCGTCCGGCCCAGCTCACGTGCGTAGGCATCCAGCGTGCAGTCGTCCTCACTGGCGGGCGCCTTCGCGAGGCCACGCCCGGGCAGATTTGGCAGGATGAAGGTGCATCGGTCGGCCAACTGCCGTGCCAGCGGCAGCCAGGCACCCCGTGTGCCCTGGATGCCATGGACGGCCACCACGGTGATTGGCCCGCCCCCCACGGCTATGACATCGTCGTCCGTCACGTCTCCTCCGGTACACATCTAATATATTAGAAGGATAGTAGCAGAAATCCGACGGGAAGCAAGGGCGAAATCCAGCCTGTACAGGAGTTGCGTACGGCTCATATACAATGGGTTTTCCGTGCACCCAGATCCCGGCCCATGACCTCAAAACCCGCCACGCGCGCCCGTTCTGCGCCAGTACAAGAGCCTGAAGAGGCTCCAGGCCAGCGCGGCAAGCTGACCGACCTGGCATACGAGCAGGTAGAAGAAGCCATCGTGACGTTGAAGCTGGCGCCGGGTAGTTCCGTGTCGGAATTGCAGCTCAGCGAAATGACGGGAATCGGCCGTACGCCAATCCGGGAGGCGATCCAGCGGCTGGCGCGCGAGCATCTGATCATGGTGCTGCCGCAGCGCGGCCTGCTGATCGCGCCGATCGACGTAGCCAAGCAGCTTCGCCTGCTGGAGACCCGCCGCGAGGTGGAGCGACTGATCTGCCGCTGCGCCGCACGCCGCGCCACGGCGGAGCAGCGCGATCACTTCAAGCGCCTGGCGAAGGAATTCGAGCAGTCATCGCGCAGTGGCGACGACGTGGCCTTCGTGCGCGCGGACCGGGAATTCAATGAACTGTGTCTGGTTGCCGCCCGCAACGAGTTTGCCGAGGGGTCGATGCGGCTGATGCACGGGCTGTCGCGCCGCTTCTGGTATCTCCACTACAAGGAGGCGGCGGACCTGCCAACGATGTCGAAGCTGCACGCCACGGTGGCCTCGGCGATTGCGCGCGGCGATGTCGATGGCGCCGGCGAAGCGCTCGATGCGCTGCTGGACAATATCGAGGAATTTACGCGCGCGACGGTGCTGGGGGACTATCGCTAGCCCCCCGTAGCGAAAGCCTGATACTCAGAACGGCGCAGTCATCAGCCCGTACAGCGTGCGCACGCCATTGACATAGTTTCCAAGCCGAAGGTTCTCGTTCGCGGCATGCTGGTTGTTGTCGGCATTGACGAGCGGGATGATCACGAACGGCACGTTCAGTACATCCACGATTTCCGCCGTCGGCACGGTGCCGCCCATCATGCGGATACGGACGGGCTCCGGGCTCGTGCCAAAGGTGCCGGTGACGCCCTGGTACGCCCATTTCGCGACCGGGGAGTCCATCGGCGAACCCGCTGCATTCGCCCCTTCGCTCTGGTAGGAGAAGCTTGCCAGCTTGTCGTAGCGCGCGCGTTCCTCGTCGGTCGGCGTGCCTTTCACAAGGTGGTAGCCCTGCTTGGCGATGTACTGCTCGATCAGCTTGCCGAGGTACGCGGCATCGGAGTCCGGCGTGGTGCGCAGATCGAGTTCGGCCTCGGCCTTGTCCGGAACGATATTGGCGACCTTGTCACCGACTGCGGCGGCGGCCATGCCACGCACATTCAGCGACGGATATTGCAGCGCCTCCTGATAATTGGCGCCGACTTTCTCCGCTTGCGCGATGCCAATCCGGGCCTTCAGCGCTTTCTCGTCGTCAGGCACGGCGGCCATGATCCTGCGCTCGGCATCGCCGAGACGAACCTTGGCGTAGTAGCCCGGAATGGTGACGCGACCGCTATCGTCCTTCATCGAGCCTAGCAGGCTCGCGAGCCGGAGCGCCGGGTTCGGCACGTAGTTGCCGTAGTGGCCGCTGTGCAACGGCGCCTTCGGGCCGAACACGGTGATCTTTGCCTTCGCCGCGCCGCGGTTGCCGAAGATAAGTGTGGGGCGATTGGTGGCATGCATGGGGCCGTCGTGGATGATCATGCCGTCGCAGGCCAGCAGGTCGCGATGGGCCTGCATCACCTTGCCGATGGAGGGCGAGCCCTTCTCCTCCTCGCTGTCCAGGATCACCTTGATATTGACCGCGGGTTGGGTGCCTGCCGCCTTCATCGCATCGATGGCCGCCAGCAGCATCATGATCGGCCCCTTGTCGTCCGACGAGGAACGACCGAAGACCCGCCACTCCGGGTCCACCGCCCCCGAGAACAGGTTGGCCATGTCGATCTCCTCCCAATCGCCCTTGGCGCCCTTCTTCTTCAGCACAGGCGTCCACGGACTCTTCTGCGCCCATTGGGAGGGGATGACCGGCTGGCCATCCAGGTGCATATAGAACAGGACGGTCTTGCGCGACGCCTGCTTGCCCGGATACTCGGCGAACAACATCGGCTTGCCGTCGTTGTCCAGCGGCTGGGTCGTGAATCCACGCTTGCGGAATGCCTGCTCGAGCCAGGCCACATTGCGCCGGATATCTTCGGGCGCCACCGAATCATTGGGGATGCTGAGCAGATCCAGATACTCGCGGTAGCTCGCTTGCGCCTGCTGCTGGGCGGCTTCGGGTGCCAGGGTTGCCGCGTGTGCCACGGGGCTGAATAGGCTGGATAGGCCGGATATGCCAATAGCAGCCGCGCAGAGGGTCAGGCAGGGGGCGAAGGCGTTTCTCATCTTGTCCTTTTGGTCTTGTTCGAGGAGCGTGTCACTGGTGCCGTGCCAGCGGCGGCTGGCGGTGCATTCTACGCCCGCATCCGGACGGTCAAGCGTCCCGTGCGCCCTTCAGGCGTTTGAGAAACCATCGACCTGCCGGGCCTGGCGGCGTGTCTTTCCGGTACACCGCGAACATGGCAATCGGCGGGGTACGGGGTTGGAAGGCCTCGATGCGCAACCTCACGAGGGTGCCGGCATCCAGGTCAGCCTGAACCATGGCCATCGGCATATGGCCCCAGCCGAACCCGGCGCGCAAGAACGCATGCTTGGCGCCCAGATCGGCAAGCCGCCAGATTTGCGGCGAGAAGACGCCGAACGTCGTGCCTTCGGTCAGCGTGGTGCGATCGGTAAGTACCAACTGCACTTGGTCCTTCAAATCGCGCGGCCGGATGAGTCCCTTGCAGGACGCCAATGGGTGTGACGGGGCAGCAACCGTGACCATGGGTACGTCCAACAGCTTCTCCGCCTCCAACAACTCCGGAACCGCCGGCATGGAGCCGCTGATACCAAGCCGGCACGCCTGTCCCAGTACAGGCTGCATGACGGCGCCAAGGGCCTCGACGTAGAGCCGCAGCGGTGTGTGGGGAAATGCCTGCCGGAATGCGCCGACGGCATCGGTCAACGACGCCATGGGATACATGACGTCCACGACGACCGACAACTCGGGCTCCAGTCCATCGGCAATCGCGCGCGCTTTCGATTTGAATCCGTCCATGCCGCTCACCACCTGGCGAGCCTGCGCCAGCAGCGCAGTCCCTTCCTCGGTCAGCCGGGGGTAGCGGCCGCTGCGATCGAAGAGCTGGACGCCAATCTGCCCTTCCAGATTGGCCAGCGTATGGCTGACGACCGACTGCGCGCGCCTGAGTTTGCGGCCCGCAGCGGAAAAGCTTCCTTCGTCAGCGGCGGCGATAAACGTGCGGAGCTGGTCCAACGAGACGGCGTCGAGCATGTATCTACCATATAGATGGATTTCATCTAGAAATATAGGCTTCCTGGATAGGTGTCAAGTCTCTAATCTTCGGACATCCACTCTCTGAAAAGGATGAACAACATGAACTCGAACCTGAACGCCAACCTCGACCTCCTCAATGCCCGCTCGGCCGTCCCGGCCATTGGCCGCACTCTCATCGCTGCCATCTTCCTCATCAGCGGCTTCGGCAAGCTGATGGCCCCCGGGGCGACGATGGCCTATATCGGCTCGCTGGGCCTCCCGGCACCGGCGCTCGGCCTGATCGGCGCATTGGTACTGGAACTGGCAGGCGCCGCGCTGCTGGTGCTCGGCTACAAGACGCGCCTGGTCGCCCTGCTGCTGGCGGCCTACGCCGTGGTGACCGCGCTGATCTTCCACCACGCGCTGGCAGACCAGAACCAGATGTTCCATTTCCTGAAGAACCTGGCCATGGCCGGGGGCCTGCTGCAGGTGGTCGCCTTCGGCGCTGGCGCCTTCAGCCTGGACAACCGTCGCGCGCTGGCCGAGCGGGTCATTGCCTAATATCCGGCACCAACAAGGGGAAACGCATCATGACCATCGCAACAGCGCTTTTGCAGCAACACCTCCAGTGGCTGGTTGACGACCCGCAGCAATGGCAGGGATTGATTGCCGACGACATCGTGTGGGATCTGCCCTATGCACCGAGCCTTGGCCATCCGCTGCAACTTGACGGCCGCGAGTCCGTGCTGCGGCATGTGGGCTGGTTCGTGGGCGCGGTCAAGGATTTCCGCTTCTTCGATACGGTGGTCACCGCCACCGACGACCCCCAGCATGCCATCGCCCGGGTGCGGGCCGAAGGGCTGATCTCCGCAACCGGGCGGACCTACCGGCAAGAGTACGTCGTATTCCTGACCGCGCGCGACGGACGGATCGCCCATTTGCGGGAGTATTTCGATCCGGTACAGGCCGCGTTGGCCCTTGACGCCCCGATCGTGGGCGTCCCTTCGAGGAGCATCTGATGAAAGCCATACAAGTTGCCGCCTATGCCAGCCCGGACGCCATGGCCCTGGCCGAACTGGACGATCCCGTTCCCGGCGATAACGAAGTCCTGATCGATGTTGCCGCTGCCGGCGTGAATCCGATCGACTGGAAAATCGTCAGTGGCGCCATGAAGGCGTTCATCCCGCTGCCCTTGCCTTTCACGCCCGGCGTGGATGCCGCCGGCACCGTCGTCGCAGTCGGGCGCCACGTCACCACGCTGGCACCGGGGGATGAGGTCATGGGATTCATCGGCATCGTCGGCGCCTATGCCTCCCGGATTGTGGTGGATGCCAGCCGGCTGGCGCGCAAGCCGGCGCGGCTGAGCTTCGCCGAGGCGGCCGCGATGCCCGCTGCGACGCTGACGGCCTGGCAGGCGCTGCACGAACACGGTGCGTTGCAGGCCGGTCAAACGGTCCTGATCCATGCCGCGGCGGGCGGCGTGGGGAGCGCGGCAGTGCAACTGGCGAAACTGGCCGGCGCGCATGTCATCGGCACCGCTTCGGCTGGCAATCGCGAGTACCTGCAAAGCCTCGGTGCGGCAGCGTTCATCGACTACCGCGCACAGGATTTTGCGGAGCAAGTCTCCCAGGTCGATCTGGTGCTCGACCTCGTCGGCGGCACAACGCAGGCAAGGTCGTGGTCGGTGCTGAAGCGCGGCGGCACGCTGGTTTCCACCGTCAGCAAGCCGGATGCCGCGCGCGCCGGCAACCCGGCACAGGTAACCGGCAGGCATTTCGTCACCCGTGCCGATGGCCCGATGCTTGCCGCGCTGGCCGCGCTCCATGCCTCCGGCGAGGTGCGCACCCATGTCGATTCGGTCTTTCCTCTCCAGGAGGCAAGCCGTGCCCTGGCAAGGAGCATGGGCGGCCACGTGCGGGGGAAGGTGGTTCTGGACGTGACCGCCTAGCGAGCGCCTAGGTACCGAAGCGGACCGCCGGCGAGAGCGTGAATGATTCGCGCATGTCACGCACCTCCTCGACCGGCGTGCGGCCAAACAGGCGCTTGAACTCCCGGCTGAATTGGGACGCGCTTTCGTAGCCGACGCGCCCCGCTGCCGCCGCCGCGGTCACGCCGTCGCGGATCATCATCAGGCGCGCCTGATGCAGGCGGGTCGACTTGATGTACTGGATCGGCGATGTCTGCGTCACGGTGCGAAAGTTGGCGTGAAACGCCGGCACGCTCATGCCGGCTTCCTCGGCAAGACGCGCGACGTTGAGCGGCGTCGCAAATTCGGTGTGAATCCGCTTGAGTGCCCGCGCCACGCGCCCGAACCGGCCGTGATGCGCCAGCGCGGCACGCATCGCCCCGCCCTGCTCGCCTGTGAGCACCCGATAGCAGATCTCTCGCACGATACCTGGCCCCAGTACCTGCGCATCGAGCGGCACCGTCAATGCTTCCAGCAGCCGTATCGTGGCGCCGGCAAGGTCTCCCTCCAGCCGTGTGGAAACGATGCCGGTCGGCGGCGCTTCGGGATGATGCCCGGCGGCACCGATCTGCGTCATCAGCTCGCTCAGTTCGATCAGGTCCAGACGGATGGACACCGCAAGCATGGGTTCCTCCGGCGAGGCCTGGGTTTCCGTCGAGAACGGCAGCGGGACGGACAGCACGAGGTAATGCTGCGCGTCGTAGACATAGACCTCATTGCCCAGGAAGCCGAGCTTGCGCCCCTGGCAAACAATCACGATGCTCGGCTCGTACAGCACCGGCGTGCGCCCGAGCGGACGATCCGAACGCATCAGCCGCACGCTGTCGAGCGCCGACTGGGTGTAACCCTCGTTGGGCGCCAGTCTCTCCAGCAGACGGACCATCCGGGTGGAAGCGGGATTGCGGACGTTCGACACCGCGCTCTCCTGTTGTCGCAATAGACGCCATTGTAGTCACCCCCCGGCGCGCGCGCCAGCCGACTCGATAGGGACTCGATAGGAATAGGCAATAACGGCATCGGTCCGTGTATTCGCCTCCGGGCGCGTCTTCCCTACCATTCATTCACCGGCCGACGAACCCCTTTCGCTTCATTGCAGGCCGCAACCGGCACGGCGTCGTCCCCGTAACAAACGCGGACAGGCGCCGCCAAAACCGAACCGACAATAGGAGTAAGCAAGATGGCAATCTCTTCCACCCAATCGAAGGTCATCCTGATCACCGGCGCCAGCAGCGGCATTGGCGAGGGCACCGCCCGTTTGCTCGCCGCGCAGGGCCATCGCCTTGTGATTGGCGCACGCCGCACCGACAGGCTCGTCGAGCTGACGGCATCGCTGCAGGAGGCCGGCGGCATCGTCCGCTATCGTGAACTCGACGTCACCTCGGCGGAGGATGTCGCGGCATTTGCTCGATTTGCGCTCGACGCCTTCGGTCGCATCGACGTGCTCATCAACAATGCGGGCGTGATGCCGCTTTCGCCGCTGAACGCGCTGAAGGTCAGCGAGTGGAACCGGATGATCGACGTGAACATCCGTGGCGTACTGCACGGCATCGCTGCCGTCCTGCCGACGATGGAGCAGCAAGGCCAGGGCCAGATCATCAATATCTCCTCGATCGGCGGCCTGTCCGTGTCGCCGACCGCCGCCGTCTACTGCGCCACCAAGTTTGCCGTGCGCGCCATTTCCGACGGGCTGCGCCAGGAGACGGACAAGATCCGCGTGACGGTGGTCTGCCCGGGCGTCGTGGAGTCCGAACTGGCCGACTCGATCTCCGACGACACCGCGCGCTCGGCCATGCAGGCGTTCCGCCGCATCGCCATCACGCCCGATGCCATCGCCCGCGCCATCGCCTACGCCGTGGAGCAGCCGGCCGATGTCGACGTCAGCGAGATCATCGTACGGCCCACCGCCAGCCCGTTCTGAACGCCTGGCACCTGTCCCGCAACCCGACCAAGGAAACCATCATGACATCACGCCATTCGGAAACCGGCGCCTTCGCAGGCAAGGTCGCCATCGTTACCGGCGCGGCCAGCGGCATCGGCCTGGCCACGACGGAACTCCTGCATGCCCAGGGGGCAAACGTGATCGCCGTTGGACGCAGCGCCAATGTCGAAGCACTGGCCCGACCCGGCATCGTCCCCCTCGTCGCCGACGTAGCACGCGAGGAAAGCGCCGTGCAAGCGGTCGCGACAGCGATCGACCGGTTCGGCAAGCTCGACATTCTCGTCAACAACGCCGCGATCATCATCAACAAGCCCGTCGTCGACATGTCACTCGAAGACTGGAACAGCATCCAGGCCGTCAACGCCACGGGCGCGTTCCTGTTCTCGCGGGAAGCCATGCGCGCGATGGTGCCGGCAAAGTCCGGCGCCATCGTCAATGTGGGTTCGTACGCGTGCTATCAGGCATTCCCGACCATCGCCGCCTACGCGGCCTCGAAGGGCGCGCTGGCGCAGTTGACCCGCGCGTTGTCGCTCGAAGCCATCGAGCACGGCATCCGCGTCAATGCGGTGGGCTCCGGTGACGTCATCACCAACATCACCAATCACATCCATGCCGACGGTCAGGCGTTCCTGGCCGAACACGGCAAGAAGGCGCCCATCCGCCGCGCAGCCCAGCCGAAGGAAATTGCCGAGGTGATTGCATTCCTGGCATCGGAAAAGGCCAGCTTCATCGTCGGTGCCGTCGTGATGGCCGACGGCGGCATGAGCGTCGCGCTGCCCTGAAGACGTCGCCCGTCCAACTTCAACCTACAACTCGAGAATCTTCACCATGAAAACACCAACCCGTACCTGGTTCATCACCGGCGCCTCGAAAGGCGTGGGCCAGAAGCTCGCCAAGCATCTGCTTGAGCAAGGCCACCGTGTGGCCGCAACCTCGCGCACCGCAGCATCGCTGACCAAGGTGTTCGGTCAGGCATCCGACGGTTTCCTTCCCCTGGAAGTGGACCTGACCGATGACCAAAGCGTCCGGCGGGCCATCGAGAAAGCCGTGCAGACGTTTGGCGCCATCGACGTGGTTGTAAACAACGCTGGCTACGCACAGCAAGGCACCGTCGAGGCATTGTCCGACGACGAGCTGCGCCAGAACTTCGAAGTGAACTTCTTTGCGCCGATGGTCGTCCTGCGCCATGCGCTGCCGCATCTTCGCGGCCAACGCAGCGGGCACATCATCAATATCGCGTCGATCGTCGGTTACCAGGGCGGCTATGCGGGCTGGGGCAGCTACGTCGCGAGCAAGTTCGCGCTGGCGGGTCTGACCGAATCGCTGGCCGCGGAAGTTGCCGAACTCGGCATTCGCGCCACGGTGGTCTATCCCGGCCCAGTTCGCACCGATTTTCTGTCAAGCGGCGCGCTGGCGGTGGCCAAACGGCAGATCGATGATTACGCGGAGGCCAAGGCGTCGCTCGACCTGCATCTCGGCACGCTGCACGGCCACCAGGCCGGAGACCCTGACAAGCTGGCACTGCTGATCATCCAGGCCGCCAGTGTCGAATCGCCACCGCTGCATCTGTTCGCCGGCAAGATCGCCAACGACCTTGCCGCCGTCAAGGCCAAGGCCGTCGCGATGGATCTCGATGCGTGGAGGGGCTCGTCAGAAGCCACCGATTTCGTGGATTGATTGAGAAGCGTGTATCCGTCCCGGCATGATCACCGGGACGGATTGGGTCGTGAACGGTGCCGGGCCGGGTTACTCGATCACCGGCGCGTGCACCGGGGCGATGGATGCGTGCGGCGTCTGGGTGCGCTGGGCAGCCTTGTGGACCATGGTGTAGGCGTAGTCGATGCCCATGCCGTAGGCGCCCGAGTGTTGCTTGGCCAGGCCGGTCACGGCGTCGTACGTTTCCTTGTTCTTCCAGTCGCGCTGCCATTCCAGCAGCACCTGCTGCCACGTCACCGGCACCACGCCGGCCTGGATCATGCGCTGCATGGCGTAGTCGTGGGCTTCCTTGGTCGTGCCGCCCGAGGCATCCGCCACCATGTAGATCTCGTAGTCGCCTTCCAGCATCGCGCTCAGGGCGAAGGTCGTGTTGCAGACCTCGGTCCACAGGCCGGCCACGACGATCTTCTTGCGGCCGTTGGCGGCCAGTGCGTCGCGCACCTTCTGGTCGTCCCAGGAGTTCATCGAAGTGCGCTCCAGGGTCTGCTGGCCCGGGAACACGTCGAGGATTTCGGGGTAGGTGTAACCGGAGAACGAGTCGGACTCCACCGTGGTGATCGTCGTCGGCACATCGAAGATCTTGGCCGCCTTGGCCAGGCCCACCACGTTGTTCTTCATGGTCTGGCGGTCCATCGACTGCACACCGAAGGCCATCTGCGGCTGGTGGTCGATGATGATCAGCTGGCTGTTGCGCGGCGTCAGGACTTGCAGCTTGGCGTTGTTGGCGTTCGACATGGTGGTTTCTCCGGTAAAAAGATATTCAATAAGTTTGAGGTTTTCTTGGTCAGCGCGCTGTTCGCTTCTCGGCTTTGTTGCGCTGCCCATGTGCTGAACTATAGCGATCAACCCGCCACCGGAAGCGGGCTATCGCTGTCATAGTTATTCAAATTTATTGAATTATCGAAACCGGCGCCTTGCGGCGCCTTCCTGCCGTTGCCTCCGCCTAAGCCCCCTAGGCTGCCGCCGTCATCTTGAAGATTCCCTGCGCGTTCCCGGCGTCAAACCCGAGATCCACCCGGCGACGGGCCGCAGCTTCGTCCTCGAAGCTATCCCGCGTGATGAACTCGTAGAACGACCCCGGCACCTGGCGCGTGACGGTCTCGCCGTTGGCGCCCACGAACTCGCGCGTGACGGGATCGGCGCGGAAGGCGGTTTGCTTGACGCGGCCGCTGCCGGAGACCTCGACCTTTTCCTTCATCGGCCGGCCCAGCGCCTTCTGGGCATCGGCCAGGGCGAAGACGTCCACCACGCGGTCCGTGGCGTGGTTGAAGGCGTTGCCTTCGGTGGAGATCCACGCCATTTCGGCCGATTCCTTGAGCAGCGTCTCGTAGTCTTCCAGACGCGGCGCCGGGTGCTGGCGGGCAAAGCAGCGCGCCAGCAGGCCGACCAGTTCGGCGCCATCCGCCACGGCCAGCAGGCCGTCGCGTTCCAGTTGCCACAGCAATGTCTGGGCGCGCGGGGTCAGCGGGTCGGCGGACGCTTCGGTCACGCGGGTCACGGCGGCGCGGAAGGCGTCGCTGTAGCGCTCGCGCTCCGGGTGGAACTCGCTCAGGAAGAACTGGGCAATCTGCTCGGGGGCGTCGGCATGGGCGTAGGAGCGGCCGGTCATGCCGATGCGGTCGAGCGGGTAGGTACCGTTCAGCACGTAGCCGAGCGGGCGCAGGATGCGCGTGAAGGCCGCCTCGCCTTCGGGCAGCGCGCCGCTCTCCCACTTCACCGTGCGCAGTGCGCCATGGTCGAAGGTGACCTTGCCGCCGGCGCGGGCCACGTCGTCGGTGTAGGCGCGGCCGGTGGGCACGCGGTCCAGGATGTCGCCGAACAGCACGACATTGAGCGCCTGGGCGATCTCGGCACGCGTGGCGCGGCCCTCGATATCGGCCGGCAGCCCTTCGGGCATGGTGACCAGGGTCAGCAGGTGGGCGGCACGGGCGGCGCCCAGGTTGGCGTTGAGCAGCTTGGCGATATTCGGATTCATGGGAACGTAGTCACGGTAAGGTTGCGCCGCAGCATAGCGGCAGCGCCGGGCGGGTCACAAGCGACGAATGCTCACAACGTTGTGCGCCGCGCGCACGATGTCCGTCTCGCTATACTCTCCCCCTGCCGCCCCCAAGTCGCCCCAACCTGCTGTCGCCCCCGCCCGCCATGAGAAAGGACATCCCCAACCTGAACGCGCTGCTCGCGTTCGAGGCCGCCGCCCGGCTGGGCAGCTTCACCCGTGCCGCCGACGAACTCGCGCTCACCCAGAGCGCCGTCGGCCGGCAGGTGGCCCTGCTGGAGCAGCGGCTCGGCGTGGCGCTGTTCACCCGGGTACGGCGCCGGCTGGAGCTGACCGAAACAGGCCGGGAATACGCGGCGCGCGTACGGCGCCATCTGGACCATATCGAACGGGACACCCAGGAGATCAGCGCCGGCCGCACCCAGGGCTACACGCTGGAACTGGCCGTGGTGCCGACCTTCGCCACCCAATGGCTGATTCCCCGCCTGCCGGACTTCGCCCGGCTGCACCCCGAGATCACGGTCAACCTCAGCGCCCGCTCGCAGCCCTTTTCGTTCCAGGATTGCGCCTACGACGCAGCGATCTACTTCGGCGACCAGTTCTGGCCCGGCACGCGCGGCGGGGTGATCTTCCGGGAAGGCGGCATGGTGCCGGTGTGCAGCCCCGCCTTCCGGGCGGCGCACGCGCTGGCCGATGCCGAGGGCTTCGCCCAGTGCCGGCACCTGCACCTGAGCACGCGCCCGCAGGCGTGGCGCGACTGGTATGCGGTGCAGGGCTGGGACTACAGCGTGGCGGCGGCACGCGGGCCGCGCTATGAGCTGTTTACGATGATGACGGCCGCCGCGGCGGCCGGGCTGGGTGTCGGCCTGGCGCCGCGCCTGCTGATCGAGCGCGAGCTGGAAACCGGCCAGCTGGTGATTCCGGTGGAACGGGTGCTCGACGTGAGCCAGGGCTACTACTTCGCCTATCCGGAAGACGGCCCCCACGCGCCCGCGCTGGACGCCTTCCGCGACTGGGTACTGGGCCTCTCGCCGGACACAGCGCGCGAGCCCTGAACCGCCGGACCCGGCTACGGCTGGCCGGACCCATCCCATGAAAGCGTTCCCGGCGCCCGAACGCATTGTTTCGCGCAAGCTTCATCGGCCCGGCCGATATATGGATCTGCGTTCCAGATGAATGCCGCCGCGGCGCCGGCTATCCTGTATAACGAACGCGTGGGTATAAGCGGTCGATTGGACACCGGCGGCGCAACGCCGCCCCGTTCAACTGGAGATTGCTCACTGACGGAGTCGTTCGTCAGTGGCGCCATGCATCCAGCCGCACCCGCCCCCTGACACGACTCCCGCAAGCGGCATGACCAGCGTCCCCGAGCGCCGGCATGCACGTCTTCCACCTGAGTCATCGTTAGGGGATCTCAATGATCATCGACACCAGTTGCTATCCGACGAACCTGGTCGACCTGGCCTGGCGGCATGACGGCGACCCGTTCACGGGCGAACGCCTGATCCGCATGATGGACGGTCCGTTCACCCTCAACGGCAAGCCGCGCCGCATCGACAAGGCTTTCATCCAGCCGCCGCAGGGCAACACCATCTACACGTACACCGACGGCGAGCGCAGCGGCGCAGAGTCCATCGACATGTACATGGGCTACACGCGCGAGATGGTGGAGAAGTACCCGGAGCGCTTCATTGGCTGCTACGTCTACAACCCGCGCTGCGGCGTGGAGAACGGCGTGAACGCGATGGAACACTACGTGAAGCGGCTCGGCTTCAAGATGGTCCAGTTCCAGGCCAACATGCACGCCTACCGGCCCGACCGCGCGCTGGACTGGCTGCGCCCGGCGCTGCAGAAGTGCGCCGAGCTGGGCGTGCTGGTCAAGCTGCACACGGGCGACGGCCCGTACAGCATTCCCACCGAATGGGTGCCGATGATGAAGGAGTTCCCGACCGTGAACTTCATCATGGCCCACTTTGGCGTGCAGACCGGCGGGGTGTACTGCTTCGAGCCGTTCCAGATGGCCATGGACATGCCGAACGTGTATTGCGAGTCCGGCTGGTGCCTGCAGTCGCGCATCGTCGAGTTCGCCAAGGTGCTGCCCAAGCACAAGATCCTGTTCGGCTCCGACACCCCGCCCAACGAGCCCGGCATGTGGCTGCGCCTGCTGGAGGTGCTCTGCTTCGAGCCGCCGCAGGGGCTGAACCTCGACGAAGACACGCTCGAGGACTACCTCGGCAACAACGTCGCCCGCATGATCGGCCTGGAACCCACGCCCGTGCCGCGCACGCTGGAAGAAGCCCGCGCCCGCCTGGCCGCCTGATTCCGCACCCGGAGCCACAGATGATTATCGATACCCACCTGCACCCGACCAACCTCGTCGACGAAGCCTGGCGCCACACCGGCGAGCCCTTCACCGGCGAGCGCCTGCTCAAGATGATGGACGGCCCCTACATGATCAACGGCAAGCCGCGCCGCATCGACATGGGCTTTATCCAGCCGCCGCCGGGCAACACCGGCTACCGCGACGGCAACCGCCGTGGCCGCGAAGGCATCCGCGACTACATGGCCTACGTCGCCAGCCTGTGCCAGAAGTACCCGGACCGCTTCATCGGCAATTTCACCTTCAACCCGCGCTGGGGCCCGGAGGAAGGCGCACAGGAGCTGGAGTTCCACATCAAGGAGTACGGCTTCAAGATGCTGAAGCTGCACGCCAACATGCACGGCTACCGGCCTGACCGCGCGCTGGACTGGCTGCGCCCGGCAATGAAGGTCTGCGCCAAGTACAACATCGTGGTGCTGATCCATACCGGCGACGGCCCGTACACGATCCCGACGATGTTCTACCCGGTGATCCGCGAGTTCCCGATGGTCAATTTCATCATCGGTCACTTCGGCATCCAGACCGGCGGCAACTACTCGTTCGAGGCGTTCTGGATGGCGATGGACACGCCGAACGTGTATTGCGAGTCTGGCTGGTGCTTCCAGTCGCGCATTGTCGAGTTCGCCCGGCAGCTGCCGCGCAACAAGATCGTGTTCGGCACGGATACGCCGCCCAACGAGCCCGGCATGTGGCTACGCGAGCTGGAAATGCTGTGCGGGCCCGCCCCGCAGGGCATGGACCTGGACGAGGACGGGCTGGAGGGCTACATGGGCAACAACATCGCCCGGCTGGTCGGTATCGAGCCGACCGCACCGCCCAAGACCCAGGAGGAAGCGCAGGCGCGGCTCAAGGACACCTACGCCAGCACGCGCTGATCTCGCTCATCGCTCAAGCCTGACATCCGTCTGGTCACGCGCGGGCCGCCCTCCCCGGCTCCGCCCGCGCGCGGCAACAGACTCCCGATGGTTGTACCAGCCTTGTACCCAAGCGGAGCCATGCCATGACTGCCTTACCCACCTCGCCCACGCCATCGACCTCGCCGCCGGCGGGGTTCGATGACACATCCCAAGACTTCCACACCTTTCTGGCCGCGTACCGCGCGGCGTATCCCGACGACGTCCTGACCGTGCGCGACCCCGTGGCCGCCGACCAGGACCCGACCGCGCTGGTCTGGGCACTGGCCGCGCAGAACCGCCATCCGGCCATCGTGTTCGAGAACGTGGCGGGCCTCGCCACGCCGCTGGTCACCAACCTGTTCGCCTCGCGCGAGCGCGTGGGGCGCATGCTCGGCGGAGTCTCGCCGGCCGGCATCCATGCCGAGTACCAGGCGCGCAGCCGCCGCATGCAGCCGCCACGCGTGCTGCCGAGCGGCGCGGTGACGGACATCGTGCAGGAGCAGGTCGATCTGTCGACGATTCCCGCGATCCGGCACTTCGCCACGGACCGGGGCCCCTACATCACCAATGCCATCCTGATTGCCGAAGACCCCGAGACCGGCATCGGCAACGCCAGCTATCACCGGTCGATGCTGCACTCGCCCAGCGAGATCGCCACCAGCCTGCATTCGCGCGGGCACCTGTGGCGCATGCTCCAGCGCGCCACGGCGGCCGGCAAGCCGCTGCCGGTGGCGATGGTGATCGGCGCCCATCCGCTGTTCATGCTGGCCGGCGCGGCACGACTGCCGTACGGCGTGGACGAGCGCCACGTGGCCGGCGGGCTGTTCGGTGCGCCGCTTGAGGTGGTACGGACGCCGCGTTATGGCATCGCCGTGCCGGCGCACGCCGAGATCGTGCTGGAAGGGGTGATCGACCCGTCGGCGCGCGTCGAGGAAGGGCCGTTCGGCGAGTTCACCGGCTATTCGTCCGATCGCTCCACCAACAACCTGCTGCGCGTGGAGACGGTGATGCGCCGCCGCGATGCGTGGCTGGTCGATGTGGTCGGCGGCAATTCGGCCGAGCACCTGAACCTCGGACGCATTCCGCGCGAGTCGGAGATGGTGGAGAAGCTGCGCGAGCGCTTTCCCGGCGTCACGGCGGTGCACTACCCGAGTTCCGGCACGCACTTCCACGCCTACGTGGCGCTGCGCCAGTCGCGGCCCGGGGAGGCACGGCAGGTCATGCTCGGGCTGCTCGGCTGGGACCCGTACCTGAAGACCGTGGTCGCCGTGGACGAGGATGTGGACATCACGCGCGACGAGGAGGTGCTGTGGGCCATCGCCACGCACCTGCAGCCGCACCTGGACGTAGTGGTGGTGGACGGCCTGCCCGGCAGCGCGCTCGACCCCTCGGCGTCCGGCGTGGGCACCACCTCGCGCATGGGGCTGGACGCCACGCGCGGCCCGGCCTTCGACGGCATCCGTGCCCGCATCGACCCCGCCGCCATGGCCCGCGCCACGGCACTGCTGGCGCGGCTCGATACGGGAAAACACTGACCCGACGCCCTAATCCCCAACCAGCCCCTAGATAGCGCGCCGTAGGGGCAGATTGATCGGCTTTGCCGATCGATTCATCCGTGGCGCCTGTATACCCACTGACCGGTGGCTGGCATGCTGCCCCGACAACGACAACGCAGGTGGCGGAAGACGTGGCACAGACCACGGGGGGCGGCTACAGCGACTCCCTTCCGGCCCATCATGCGGCGACCGGCCTGGAAGACCAAGGAGACAGCATGACCCCCCACCACGCCCCCCACGGGAAACCGCCCGTGCATCCGGTCGATGAAGTCCTGCCCCCGCTGCGCCTGGCCGCTCTCGGGCTGCAACACGTGCTCGTGATGTACGCGGGCGCCATTGCCGTGCCGCTGATCATCGGCGGCGCGCTGAAGCTGCCCAAGGACCAGATTGCCTTCCTGATCGCCGCCGACCTGTTCTGCTGCGGGCTGGTGACGATGATCCAGAGCGTCGGCATCTGGAAGATCGGCATCCGCCTGCCGGTGATGATGGGCGTCACCTTCACCGCCATCGCGCCGATCATCGCCACCGGATCGAACCCCGCGCTCGGGCTGCCCGCCGTGTTCGGGGCGGTGATGGTGGCCGGCGTGTTCACCTACGTGGCGGCGCCCTACGTGAGCCGGCTGATCCGCTGGTTCCCGCCCGTGGTCACCGGCACCGTGGTGCTCATCATAGGCATCTCGCTGATGCGGGTCGGCATCAACTGGGCGGCGGGCGGCAACCCGACGATTGCCAGCCCGACCGGCCCGGTGCCGAATCCGGCCTATGGGCTGCCCGCCAACCTCGGCATCGCGGCGGCGGTGCTGCTGACCGTGCTGGTCATGATCGCCTTCTTCAAGGGCTTCCTGTGCAATGTCGCGGTGCTGATCGGCATCACGGTGGGCTTTGTCATCGCGCTGTCGATGGGCAAGGTCAGCTTCTCGGGCGTACACACGGCGCACTGGGTGGAGCTGATCACGCCGTTCCATTTCGGCTGGCCGACCTTCGACGCCATGACCTCGGTCACGCTGTGCGTGGTGATGGTGGTGATCATGATCGAGGGCGTGGGGCAGTTCCTGGCGCTCGGGGAGATCGTGGAGCGGCCCGTCACGCCGGATGACCTGGCGCGCGGGCTACGCGCCGATGGCGTGGGCGCGCTGGTGGGGGCGGTGTTCAACACCTTCACCTATACCTCCTACGCCCAGAACGTGGGGCTGGTGCAGGTGACCGGCGTACGCAGCCGCTGGGTGTGCGCCACGGCAGGCGGCATGCTGATCGTGCTGGGCTGCCTGCCCAAGCTGGCGTTCTTCGCGGCGTCCATCCCGCAGTACGTGCTGGGCGGGGCAGCGCTGGTGATGTTCGGCATGGTGGCGGCCACCGGCGTGCGCATCCTCGGCCATGTGGATTTCGTCGAGAACAAGAAGAACGCCTATATCGTGGCGGTCAGCATCGCCATGGGGATGATTCCGCTGGTGGCGGACAGGTTCTTCGTGCAGCTGCCGGAACTCGTCGCCAAGTTCTGCCAGAACGGCATCCTGCTCGGCACGCTGTGCGCGGTGCTGCTGAACCTGCTGTTCAACACCCGGGCTGAGGCCGGGGCGCCGGAGATGCTGGCGAAGAAGATCGCCTGACCCCGGAGCCTGCCCGGACTTACTCGCCCAGTTCCTTCCTGTGCTTCATCAGCAGGTCGCGGAAGGACTGGGCGGGCGGCGAAAGCGAGCGGTCGGCGTGGACCAGCAGCGAGATATCGCGGTGAATCGCCGGGTCGCGCGGCGCCACCGTGACCAGCCCCAGCGCCGAGGTCAGCCGGGTCACCGCCGTGCTCATCACGGCGATGCCCAGCCCCGCATCGACCATGCCGACCATCGTCAGCGGCAGGAAGACCTCGTGCACGCGTGACAGCGTGATGCCGCGCACCGCCAGCGCTGCATCAAGGCAATCGCGGATCGGGTTGCCCCGGTGCGGGCCGATGACCGGCAGCTTCGCCACATCCTCCCAGGTCAGTTCACGGCGCCGCGCCAGCGGATGATGCGGCGGCATGACGATCACGAAGGCATCCGACGAGAGCCGGTACGCGGTGAGGTCCGGCTGGCCCTCCGGAATCGTGCCAATACCGAAATCGACCTCGCCCGAGCTGACCATGCGCGGCACCTCGTGCTCGGACACATCGTGCAATTCCACCTTCACGCCCGGATGCCCGACGCAGAACTCGCGGATAAAGCGCGGCAGCATCAGCGCCGCCTGGATCGACGACGCCGCAATCGACACCCGCCCCCGGCCCAGCGAGCGCAGTTCGTTGGAGTTTTCCAGCACGCTGTCGATGTCGGCCACGGCCTTCTTGACCGTCGGCAGCAGCTCGGCGCCGGCCTGGGTGATCTGCATGAGGCGCGTGTGGCGGTCGAACAGCTTGAGGCCCAGGTTGCCTTCCAGTTCGTGGATCAGCGCGCTGACTGACGACTGCGAGAGGTTCAGTTTCTCCGCCGCGCGCGTGAAATGCAGTTCCTCGGCAACGGCGATAAAGGCGCGCAGTTGCCGCAGCGAAACATTCATATTGCTGAGGTTGGCCATGTCTCCCCCGTGCTTTCTGTTGAAGCGTGGTGTGGTGGTCGATTCAGAGCGTAACACGATCAATAAATCCGGTTATGGGTATTTACCGATGATCGCGCGCCAACCATCATGGTTTCACCGACACGCCGCCCCCACAGGAGCCACGATGAGAGCGTTTGAATACCTCGAACCCGCCACGCTTGCCGAAGCGTCCGCGCTGCTGCACCGCTGCGGCGGGCGCGCCAGCGTGCTGGCGGGCGGCACCGACCTGCTCGTGCAGATCAAGGCGTCGCACCGCCAGCCCGCCCGCGTCATCAACATCAAGAAGATCCCGGGCATGGACGTGCTGACGTTCGATGCCGCCGAGGGCCTGCGCATCGGCGCGCTGGTCACCACGCGGGAGGTGGAAACCTCCGACATGGCCCGGCGCCACTACGCCAGCCTGGCCAAAGCCGTGACCGACTTCGCCTCGATCCAGGTGCGCAACCGCGCCACGGTGGTGGGCAATGTCTGCCGCGCGTCGCCATCGGCCGATACGCTGGCGCCGCTGATTGCCGACCGCGCGCAGGTGCACCTCTATGGCCTGTCCGGCTCGCGCTCGATGCCGGTGGAGGCCTTCGTCACCGGCGCCGGCAAGACCGCGCTGGCTGCCGACGAACTGGTCTCGCGCCTGACCGTGCCGGCGCCCCGGCCCTACACCGGCAAGGCCTACCTCAAGCATGGCCGGCGCGTGCAGATGGAGCTGGCCACCGTAGGCGTGGCGGTGTCGATTACGGTGGAACGCGGGCAGTGCCTCGACGTCGGCATCGTGCTGGCGGCAGTCGGCCCTACCCCGATCCGCGCCGTGCACGCCGAAGCCATGCTGCGCGACCGCCCCATCTCGGCCGGGCTGGTTCTCCAGGCCGCCCACGCGGCCATGGAGGATGCCCGCCCGATCAGCGACGTGCGCGCCAGCGCCGACTACCGCCGCGAGATGGTGGGCGTGCTCACGCGCCGTGCCATCGAACTGGCCCTGCAGGAAACGGAGACCCACTGATGCGCCAATTCATCGCACTCACCCTCAACGGCGAGCCCCGCGAACTCGCGGTGGAGCCGCACAGCACGCTGCTCGACGCGCTGCGCCATGACGCCGGCCTCACCGGCACCAAGAAGGGCTGCGACGTCGGCGAATGCGGCTCCTGCACGGTCCTGATGGACGGCAAGCCGACCAACGCCTGCCTGGTGCTGGCGCCCGAGGCGCACGGCTGCACGCTGGTCACGATCGAGGGCATCCAGCCCGACCCCGACACGGTGCACCCGGTGCAGGACCAGTTCATGCGCTGCGGCGCGGCCCAGTGCGGATTCTGCACGCCGGGCTTCGTGGTCATGGCCAAGGCGCTGCTGGACGAGAACCCCCAGCCCACGCGCGACGAGATCCGCTTCGCCATCGCCGGCAACATCTGCCGCTGCACCGGCTACACCAAGATCATCGAGGCCATCGAGCAGACCGCCGAAACCCTGCGCCACGCACCGGAGGCCACGCGATGACCCACGCCGTGATCGGACACAGCGTCAAGCGCACGGACCTGCTCGACAAGGTCACCGGCAACGCGAAGTACGTCGCCGACATGCCGCTCGCCGGCCTGCTCCACGCCAAGATGAAGCGCAGCAATGTGGCCCATGCACGCATCCGCCGCATCGACGCCTCGGCCGCACTGGCGCTGCCCGGCGTGAAGGCCGTGCTCACCCATGAGAACGTGCCGCGCGTGCTGCACGCGGGCTCGCCGCACCCGCGCTCCGCCTCGGTCACCTGCGACCAGTACATCCTCGACGACAAGGTGCGCTACTGGGGCGAAGGCGTGGCCGCCGTGGCAGCCATCAGCGAGGAGATCGCCGCGCGCGCCGTGGAGTTGATCGAGGTCGAATACGAGCCATTGCCCGCCGTGTTCACCGTGGACGATGCCGCCGCGCCCGGCGCCCCGCTGATCCACGACCGCGCGCCCGGCGGCAACCTCGTACTGCCGCCGGTGCGGATCGAGCGGGGCGATGTGGAGCGCGGCTTCGCCGAGGCCGACTTCATCCTCGAAGGCATCTACGAGGGCGGGCGCCCCACGCCGGCCTACATGGAACCGAACGTGCTGACCTGCAAGTGGGACGGCAACGGCAACCTGACCGTATGGATCTCCACCCAGACCGCCTTCATGGTGCGCGGGATCATGGCCGAGGTGCTGGGCCTGCCGCTGCACAAGGTGCGCGTGCTGGTGGACCACATGGGCGGCGGCTTCGGCGCCAAGCAGGACCTGTTCCAGAGCGAGTTCCTGTGCGCGCTGCTGGCCCGCGAGACGCGCCGCCCGGTGCGCATGGAATACACGCGCGAAGAGACCTTCCTCGGTGGCCGCACGCGCCACCCGGCGCGGATCTGGCTGCGCCAGGGCTTCCGCAACGACGGCACGATCACCGCACGCGAGGCCAGGGTGGTGTTCAACTCGGGCGCCTATGGCTCCCACGGCCCCGGCGTGACCAACGTGGGCACCGCCGCGATGGTCTCGCTCTACCGCTGCGAGAACGTGCGGCTGGAGGGGCGTTGCGTCTACACCAACAGCCCCATCGCCGGCGCCTTCCGGGGTTACGGCGTGGTGCAGACCTACTACGCACTGGACATCCAGATGGACGAGGCCGCCGCCCACCTCGGCATCGACCCCGCCGAGCTGAAGCTGCGCAACGCCGTGCGCGAGGGCGACATCGCGCCCTCCAACCATCCGCTGATCGGCCACGGCCTGGAAGCCTGCCTGCGCAAGGGCATGGAGGCCACCGGCTGGGCGCAGCGGCGCGCGCAGACGCGCCAGCAGCAGGGCGTGATCCGGCGCGGCTGGGGCGTGGGGTGCGAGATGCACGGCAGCAGCGCCTACCCCGGCATCAAGGAGCAGGGCAACGCTATCGTCAAGATGAACGAGGACGGCACCGTGGTGCTGCTGACCGGCGCCGCCGGGCTGGGCACCGGCGCACACACCGCGCTGGCGCAGATCGTGGCGGAGGAACTGTGCATCCCGTTCGACTGCGTGAGCGTGGTGCATGGCGATACGGACGTGGTGCCGTGGGATATCGGCGCCTTTGCCAGCCACACCACCTATATGGTCGGCCGCGCGGCGCAGATGGCGGCCGGCGAGATCAAGACGCAGCTGCTGGCCCGCGCCGCCGCGCAGATGGAAGCCGCGCCGGAGCAACTGGCCATCGCCAACGGCGTGATTGCCGTGCGGAGCCGCCCCGGCCCCACGCTGACCGTGCGCGAGGCCGTGATGCCGCGCAAGGGCCTGCCTGCCGCACAGTTCGTCGGCACGGCCACCTATCACCCCACCAAGTCGTACTCGTTCGCCGCGCATTTCGTCGAGGTGGAGGTCGATACCGAGACCGGCTTTATCACCGTGGCGCAGGTGGTGCCGGTGCACGACATCGGCAAGGTCATCCACCCGGTGGCGGCGGCGGGACAGATCGAGGGCGGCATCCAGCAGGGCATCGGCCATACGCTGTACGAGGACTACCAGATCGACATGCAGACCGGGCGCTCGCTCAATGCCAATTTCGTGGACTACAAGATGCCGCTGGCGATGGACATGCCGCCGATCCACACGATCCTGCTGGAAGCCGCGCCGGACCCCGGCGGGCCGTTCGGCGCCAAGGGAGTGGGCGAGGACCCGATCGTTGCCATCGGCCCGGCCATCGCCAACGCGGTGTATGACGCCATCGGGGTGCGCTTCCGCCACTATCCGATCCGGCCCGAGCAGGTGCTGCACGCGCTTGCTGCCAGGTCCGCCTTGCCCGGCGAGGCCCGGCCATGAACGCCCCGCGCAGGCTGGTCGTGGCCATCACGGGGGCCAGCGGCGCGGCCTACGGCGTGCGGCTGCTCCAGGCGCTCGGCACGGCGGAGGGCTGGGAGACGCATCTGGTCTGCTCGCCGTCCGGGCTGCTGACGATCCATCACGAACTCGGCATGCAGCGGCCCGAGGTGGAGCGGCTGGCGGATGTGGTGCACAACGTGCGCGATATCGGCGCCACCGTGGCGAGCGGCTCGTTCCGCTGCGACGGCATGGTGGTGGCGCCCTGCTCGATGCGCACGCTGGCCGCCATTGCCACCGGTCTGGCGGACAACCTCGTCACCCGCGCGGCAGACGTGATGCTCAAGGAGCGCCGCCGGCTGGTGCTGCTGGCGCGCGAGACGCCGCTGCACCTCGTCCACCTGCGCAACATGACCACGGTGACCGAGATGGGCGCCATCGTCATGCCGCCCGTGCCGGCGTTCTACGCCCATCCGCAGAGCGTGGACGACATTGTCGGCCACACCGTGGGCCGCGTGCTGGACCTGTTCGGCGTGGAGCACGCCGGGCTGGTCTCGCGCTGGCGCGGCATGCGCGCCACGCTGGCCGCCGTGCATTCGGACTTTCCCACCCAGGAGACACCATGACCCTTCCGCAAGCTACCCCGCAGTCCCTGCCGCCCGTGCCCGTGACCATCCTCACCGGCTTCCTTGGCGCCGGCAAGACCACGCTGCTCAACCACATCCTAACGCAGAAGCACGGCCACCGCATCGCGGTCATCGAGAACGAGTTTGGCGAGGTGGATGTCGATTCGGATCTGGTGATGACCTCGGACGAGGAGATCTACCAGATGACCAACGGCTGCATCTGCTGCGTGGTGGATGTGCGGACCGACCTCGTGCGCATTCTCCAGACGCTGCTGGCCCAGCCGGAGCGCTTCGACCATATCCTCGTGGAAACCAGCGGGCTGGCCGACCCCACGCCGGTGGCGGCCACCTTCTTCATGGACAACGACGTGGCGAAGCAGGTGACGCTCGACGGCATCCTGACGCTGGTGGATGCCGTGCACATCGAATCGCACCTGGACGACCCGCAGCTCTCCGGCTTCGACAACCAGGCGGTGGACCAGATCGTGGCGGCGGACCGCATCATTCTGAACAAGTCCGACCTGGTGAGCGCCGAACGGCTCGATGCGCTGGCCGCCCGGCTTCATCACCTGAACGAGGGCGCGCAGATCCTGCGCTCGAACCACGCTCAGGTGGATCTGTCGCGCATCCTCGGCATCGGTGGCTTCACGCCCGGCGTGGCCACGCTGCCGGCGGACGACCTGCATGGGCATGATTACGGGCACGACCACGGCCATGATCACGAACATGTTTGCGACGAGACCTGCGAGCACGGCCATGCGGATGACGACGACCACGCCCATCGCCACGACCCGTCGGTGACGTCGGTCTCTCTGCTGTTCGACACCCCGTTCGACCGCCAGCGCCTGGAACACGCGCTCAAGGCCCTGCTGGCCGCGCAGGGCAACGACGTCTTCCGCATGAAGGGCATCGTCGCCGTGCAGGACGACGACCGCCGCCACGTGTTGCAGGCGGTGCACCGGCTGATGGACTTCCATCCCGCCGACCCGTGGGACGCGCGCCCGCGCGAGAGCAAGTTCGTCTTTATCGGCCGCAACCTCGACCGCGCACGGCTCCAGACGCTCCTGCGCGTGTGCCAGCCCGCCCAGCTGGCGGCCTGATTGGTGGCCTGATTGGTGGTTTGATACCGCTCTGGGACCCGTCTGCCGGACAGTCGGGTGTTTGCCGGTGCAGTGCGGCGTGACGCCGCCTGCACCGCTTTTTTCTTGCGAAGCATTGTTCCTGCCCCGCACAAGAGTTGTACGCGGGCTACCGTTCAAGTCCTGCTCCGACTTTTCCATACTGCTGCCAAGACCTGGCGGCGTCTGCGCCGCCAACCGGACTCAATGGATAACCAGGAGCTTGTATGTCAAACGATGCACTTCCCCAGGCGCCATCGCGCCGCCGCTTTATCGGCTATTCCGTGGGTGCGGCAGCGGCAGCCGTCGCCAGCGGGTCCCTGAGCGAATTCGCCTTTGCCGGCGAGAGCCCGCCAAGCGTCGGGATCGCCAGCCCGTCCGGCAATCCAGCCGGCGGCACGGCCATCCGCCCGCTGCGCGTGCATGTGCCGGAGTCCCGCCTCGTCGATCTGCGACGGCGCATCCGGGCGACGCAGTGGCCCGAGCGCGAGACAGTCACCGACGCCACGCAGGGCGTGCAACTTTCTACAGTGCGCAAGCTCGCGCAGTACTGGGAGGCGCACTACGATTGGCGCAGGATCGAGGCCCGGCTCAACGCGACGCCGCAGTTCGTCACCGAGATCGACGGTCTCGACATTCATTTCATCCACGTGCGCTCGAAGCACAGCCACGCGCTGCCGATCATCATCACGCATGGATGGCCCGGCTCGATCATCGAGCAGCTGAAGGTCATCGGCCCGCTCACGGACCCCACCGCGTATGGTGGTTCGGCGGCCGACGCCTTTGACGTGGTAATTCCGTCGCTGCCGGGTCACGGCTTCTCGGGCAAGCCGACCACCACCGGCTGGGATCCCGCGCGCATCGCACGCGCGTGGGTCACCCTAATGCAGCGGCTCGGCTTTACGCGCTTTGCGGCACAAGGTGGCGACTGGGGCAATGCGGTAACCGAGCAGATGGCGCTGATCGCGCCTCCGGAGCTGATCGGCATTCACACCAACATGCCGGCCACCATTCCGCAAGACATCGCCAACGCGCTCAAGGCGGGCGGGGCCGCGCCGGGTGGACTGGGACCCGACGAGCAGCATGCGTACGCGCAGCTCGACACGTTCTACAAGCAAGGGCTTGGCTATGCGCTGGAGATGGCGAACCGCCCGCAGACGCTGTATGCGCTCGCGGACTCGCCGGTCGGCCTCGCGGCGTGGATGCTCGACCACGATGCGGCCAGCCAGGCACTGATCGCACGCGTGTTCGACGGACAGCCGGAAGGCCTGACGCGCGATGACGTGCTCGACAACGTCACGCTGTACTGGCTGACCAACACTGCGGTGTCTTCAGCGCGGCTATATTGGGAGAACAAGCTCGACTTTTTCGCGCCGAAGCACGTCGCCATTCCGGTTGCCGTGAGTGTGTTCCCCGACGAGATCTACGCCGCGCCACGAAGCTGGGCGGAGCGTGCCTACCCGAAGCTGATTCACTTCAACCGCCTGCCCAAGGGCGGCCACTTCGCGGCGTGGGAACAACCCCGGGCGTTCACGGAAGAAGTCCGCACGAGCTTCAGGTCGTTGCGCTAGCGCAGACGCGTAAGCGTTGACGCTCAGGGCGCGGACTTGTTCCACCATGTATCAATTCAAGTTCACCTGGATGGCTTCATCGGGCCAGTCCGCGCTTCTATAGTCCTCTTCATTACCGAAAGCTCGATCCGCGCCGGAAGGCGCATCTCCACCCGGTCGCCACGGCGCGACCCTCTAACGATCAAAGGCAAGAAATGGAACTGGTCTATGTTGGCGACCCGATGTGCTCGTGGTGCTATGGATTCGGCAAGGAATTGACCGAGGTTCGTGAGCGCTTCCCCGATCTGCCGTTGCGCATTGTCGTGGGTGGCATCCGCGCTGGCGCCACCGACATCCTCGACGAGGCCGGCAAGCGCTTCCGGCTCCATCACTGGAGCCGGGTGGAAAGCGCGAGCGGTCTGCCGTTCAATCGCGATGGGCTGATGGCGCGCGAGAACTTTGTCTACGATACCGAGCCCATCTGCCGCGCCGTCGTCACGGCTCGCCAGCTATTCCCCCAATCCGACCTCCTGGCGGTATTCCGCGCCTTGCAGGCAGCGTTCTACGTCGATGCGCTCGACACCACGGACGGCAAGGCACTGGCGGACGTCGCGGCGCAGGCGCTGAATCGTCAGGGTCATGCCGTTTCCGCGCAGACGTTCCTGGACCAGTGGCTCAGCGACGCTGCCATCGCAGCCACCGTGGAAGACTTCCGCACCGCACGCGGCTGGGGCATTTCCAGCTTCCCGGCGCTGGTCCTGGATCACGGCGGCCGTCTTCACCACGTCTCGGGCGGCTACGCACACGCCAGCGATGTTGCCCAACAGTTGAAGCATGTGATGGAAGCTGCCAGCGCGGCCGCCTGAGCCTCCACCGTGCGGCATCGTGCGGCATCGTGCGGGATCGTGCGGCGATGCCCCGCATCCCCTCAGCGCCGCAACGTGGCCGAAGGCAGTTCGCCGAATTCGCGCTGGTACTCGCGCGAGAACAGGCTCAGGTGCGTGAAGCCGTGCCGCAGGGCGATGGCGGAGACCGCGCCGCGCCCCGGCGTGGCGCGCTGGAGGTCCGCGCGCGCCGCCTGGAGGCGCAGCACGCGCAGGTACTCCATCGGCGTGGTGTTCTTGGCCTTGCGGAAGCCCAGTTGCAGGGTGCGTTCGCACACGCCGCAATGGGCGGCCAGCGCGCCCAGCGTGACCGGCTTGTCGAGGTGGGCACGCAGGTAGCGGATGGCGCAACGCACGTAGGCCGGCAGCGCGGCCCGGAAGCCGCGCGGCAGCAGGCTGCCGTCGTGGCCGAACTGGTCCACCAGCAGCGTGCCGAGCACCAGCCGCTCGATGGCGGCGTCGGTGATCGCCTCGGTGGCCAATGCGGCGCCTTGCGCGCGGGCGTCGAACTCCGTACGCAGCCACGCCATCATCGCCTGCCAGCGCGCCGAATCCGCCGCGTGGAAATCGAAGACCAGCGGCGCCGGCGCGTCGAAGCTGAAGCATTCCAGAAACGCCGCCTCCAGCGCCTGCCGGCGGATGACCACGCTGAAGCGCTCGCAGTCGGCATCGGGCTGTAGCCGCACCGGCAGCGACGGCGAAAACACGCGCACCGCGCCCACCGGCATCTCGGCGGCGCGGCCTCCCGCCAGCAGCCGGCAGCGGCCCGCCGTCACGGTCTGGATCACGAATTCGTCCTTGCCAACGCGCGGCTCGATCTCCATCGCCCGGCCATAGCGCGTGGTGGCCAGCGTCAGGTGACCGATCTGGCACGTGCGCAGCTGCACGTCCGGTGCGTCATCCTCGGCGTCCCCCGTAGCGTCCCCGATATCGAGCCGTGTGGGCCCAAACACCCGCGCGGAGAGCGACTGCACGTGGTCCAGCGCCCGTGCGCGGCCAGCGTGGGCCGTGTTGCCTGTCTGCGATGCGGCGCGCTGCGTCATGGCACGTCTCCGGTGAGGTGCGGCCATCGTAGGAGCCGCGACCCATGCGGGCAAGTCAGGGAAACCCGCTGTGCTGTGCCTTTTCGTTTCCGTGCTGGCGGCTTCGCATCGATGCTACGGCCGCCGCGCCGCGCTCGCTACTGTCAGTGCAGGCGGCCACGCGGCCCCCGGCGGCAGCACGGCCCGACCACGATCGGCTGGCCCGCCCTTCCAACATGGCAGGAGACGCCCCCATGCAACCCCCAGTCCACCCCGTCGACCAGATGCTGCCCGCCCGGGCGATGGTCTCGCTCGGCTTCCAGCACATGCTGGTCAGCTACCTCGGCGCCATTGCGGTGCCCATGATCGTGGCCGGCGCGCTCAAGATGACGCCGGCCCAGACCACGCTGCTGATCAGCACCGCGCTGTTCACCTCCGGCATCGCCACGCTGCTGCAAACCGTGGGCGTCTGGAAGTTCGGCGTACGGCTGCCGCTGATGCAGGGCGTGGCGTTCGGCTCCGTGGGGCCGGTCATCGCCATCGGCAGCGACCCCGCGCTGGGCTTCAACGGCGTCTGCGGCGCGGTGATCGGCGCTGGCGTCATCACGCTGTTCCTGGCCCCGGTGATCGGCCGGCTCAAGCGCTTCTTTCCGCCCGTGGTGAGCGGCTGCATCATCACCGCCGTGGGGCTGTCGCTGTTTCCGGTGGCCTACCAGTGGGCCGGCGGCGGGCACGGCGCCAAGGATTTCGGCTCGCCGATGTTCTTCGTGGTGGCGTTCGGCACGGTGGCGCTGATCCTGTTCGTGAACAGCCACGGCGGCAAGCTCGTGCGCAGCCTGGCAGTGCTGATCGGCCTGCTGATGGGCGGCGGGGCGGCGTGGCTGCTCGGCATGGGCAATTTCGACGAGGTGGCGCGTGCGCCCTGGTTCACGCTGGTCACGCCGTTTGCGTTCGGGCTGCCGACCTTCAACGCCGGCGCCATCGCCACCATGGTGATCGTGATGGTGGTGCAGATGGTCGAGTCGATGGGGCTGTTCGTGGCCATCGGCGACATCGTCAAGCGGCCCGTCACCGAGCGCGAGGCCACCAACGGCCTGCGCGCCAACGGGCTGGCCAGCGCCATCGGCGGCATGTTCGCCGCGTTCCCGTTCATCGCCTTCATGGAGAACGTGGGCCTGGTCATCGTTACCGGGGTGCGCAGCCGCTGGGTGGTGGCCACCTGCGGCGTGATGCTCTGCGCGGTGGCGCTGGTGCCGAAGATCGGCGCGCTGTTCTCGTCGATCCCCTCGGCTGCGCTCGGCGGCGCCGCGCTGGTGATGTTCGGCGTGGTGGTCGCGGCGGGCATCCGCACGCTCGGCCAGGTGGACTACGAGCGCAAGCCGGCCAACCTCAGCGTGGTGGCCATCACGCTGGGCTGCGCGCTGATGCCGGTGATCATGCCGTCCCTGCTTGCCAGGCTGCCCGCCGCGCTGCAACCGTTCGTCCACAGCAGCGTGATCATCGCCTGCGTGGTGTCGGTCTTCCTCAACCTGCTGCTCAACGGCATTCCCGTGCGCGACGAGGAGCCGGAGCTGGCCGTCACGCCCGAACACATCGCGGAGATGTAGCCATGACCACCCCTCTCTCCCCTTCCCTTCGCCACGCCCTGCAAGGCAACCTGCTGGTGCGCGGCGCGGCGGCCGTGATGACCGGCCGGGCCGGCGCCGCGGCGCGTGCGGGCGCCGTTGACATCCGCATCCGCGACGGGCGCATCGCCGAACTGGCGGCCGGGCTCGTGCCGGGCGCCGACGAGACGGTCATCGACGCCACCGGCTGCGTGGTCTACCCCGGCTGGGTCAACACCCATCATCACCTGTTCCAGAACCTGCTCAAGGCGGTGCCGGCCGGCATGAATGCCGATCTCCAGGACTGGCTGGCCAGCGTGCCCTACCCCCGGCTGGCGCGCTTCACGCCCGACCTGTTCCGCACGGCGGTGCGGCTGGGCATTGCCGAACTGCTGCTGTCTGGCACCACCACCTGCGCCGACCATCACTACCTCTACCACCACGGCCATGGCGCGGAGACCGGCGACGCGCTGTTCGAGGAAGCCGAAGCGCTCGGCATGCGGCTGGTGCTGTGCCGGGGCGGCGCGATCCAGTCCGCCGGCGACCATCCCGGCATGCGCGCCACGGCGCTGGTGCCGGAGACCCTAGACGAGATGCTCGGCGATATCGAACGTCTGAAGGCCCGCTACCACGATGCCGCGCCAGACGGCCTGCGCCGCGTGGCGGTGGCGCCGACCACGCCCACGTTCTCGCTGCCGCCCGTGCTGCTGCGCGAGGTGGCCGGCTTCGCCCGTGGCATGGGGCTGCGGCTGCACACGCACCTGTCGGAGACCGACAACTACGTGCGCTTCTGCGCGGAGAAGTACCGCTGCACGCCGGTGCAGTTCGTGGCCGACCACGACTGGCTCGGCCCGGACGTCTGGTTCGCCCACCTCGTCACCGTCACGCCGGACGAGATCCGCTTGCTCGGCAGTACCGGCACCGGCATGGCGCACTGCCCGGTCAGCAACGCGCGGCTCGGCAGCGGCATTGCGCCGGTGCGCGCGATGGCCGATGCCGGCGTGCCGGTGTCGATCGGCGTGGATGGCGTGGCGTCGAACGAGTCCGGCAGCATGGTGCACGAGGCCAATTTCGCGTGGCTGGTGCACCGGGCGCTGGGCGGCGCGGCGCAGACCCGCGTGGAAGAGGTCATCCACTGGGGCACGGCCGGCGGCGCGCAGGTGCTGGGCCTGCCCGGCGTGGGCACGCTGGCGCCGGGGCAGTCCGCCGATCTGGCGATCTACGACGTGGGCGGCCTGCGCTTTGCCGGCTTCCACGACATCGCCACCGCCCCGGTGGCGGCGGGCGAACCCACCCCGGTACGCGACGTGTTCGTGCGCGGCCGGCACGTGGTGCGCCAGGGCGAGGTCGTGGGGCTCGACGTGGACAAGCTGCGCCGCGAGGCGCGCGCGGCGCTGGAAGTGCTGATGGCGTAGGCGCCCCGGCCGAAGGCTTCCCGGGGGGTGCGGCGCTCAGGGCTTCCTGTCCGCCGCCGAGGCTTCACGGAATGCCTTCTCGCCGGCGGTGGAGATCTCCACCCATTTCCTGTCGGGCGGCGCGCCGGCGACGTAGCTGTCGTGCCAGTTCCACCACTTGTAGGTGGGCGTCTGCGGGTAGCCCTCGGGCGAGTCCTCCCAGAGCTCCTGCCGCCCCAGCGGGGTGATGTCGAGGTAGTTCCAGGTGTTGCCCATCTGCTCGTCGCCCCGATTGTTGAGGAAGTAGGTGCGGAAGATGCGGTCGCCGTCGCGGAAGAAAACGTTGGTGCCGTGCCATTCGTCCACGCCGAAGTCGGCATCGAAGCGGTCCGTGATGGTGAACCACGGAATGTCCTCCCAGCCCATGCGCGCCTTCAGCCCGGCGATCTCCGCCTGTGGCCCGCGCGAGACGAATACCAGCGTGGTGTCCCGGGCGTTCAGGTGGGACAGATGGGCGATCTGGTCGGCCACCAGCGAGCAGCCCCGGCAGGCGTGCTCGGGCCAGCCATGCACGCCGGGTTCGTAGAAGGCGCGGTACACGATGAGCTGGCGCCGGCCGTCGAAGAGCTCCGCCAGGCTGACCTGGCCGGCGGGCCCCTCGAAGGTGTACGTCTTGTCCACCGCCATCCACGGCATGCGGCGGCGCTCGGCGGCCAGCGCATCGCGCGCGCGGGTCTGGGCCTTCTCCTTCACCAGCAGCTGCTGGCGTGCCGCCTCCCAGGCGTCCGGCGATACCACCGGCGGGGTCTTCATGTCCTTGCTTGATGTCGTCATGGTTCGCAATCTCCTGTGCGTCCTGTGCGTGCTGTGCGTCCTGTGCGGGGCGATCCCAGCCTAGTTTGGCACCCGGCACCGGGATTGGGGAGTAACAAGGCTGACGGGATTCCGTAGGGCTGCGGTTCCGTTCGCACGCCCGCCTGTGTCGGCGTCGTCACAATCCATCACCCGTCCGGCAGCATCGGGTACACCTCCGGGATGATCGCGCCGCCGTCCGGTATAGCGCCGGACCGCCCGCCAACCGCCCCCATCCGCCGCCAGCCCTTGCCAGCACTGGCCGCGCGGCGATAGATACCCACGTCTGATGGATTCCCCTCCGCCGGCCTTCCAGAATGAACCGGACCGTCACGGCTCGCTGTCATGGGGACAGCGGGGCCGCGGCACGGACCGCCTTCAGGAGGCACAAGCACATGGACGTCCAGACCATCCGGGCGCGCGCGTTCGCCGCACCGTTTTGCAGCCCGGCCTATCCGATGGGACCGTACCGCTTTCTCCAGCGGGAGTTCTTCGTCATCTCCTACCGCACCGATCCCGCGCGGCTGCGCGCCGTGGTGCCGGAGCCGCTTGAGATGGCCGAGCCGGTGGTCCACTACGAGTTCATCCGCATGCCGGACTCCACCGGCTTTGGCGACTACACCGAGTCCGGCCAGGTGATTCCGGTGATGTACCAGGGCCGGCGCGGCAACTACACCCATGCGATGTTCCTCGACGATCACCCGCCGCTGGCAGCCGGGCGCGAGCTTTGGGGCTTTCCGAAGAAGCTGGCCACGCCGCGCCTGGAGGTGGAGACCGACACGCTGCTGGGCACGCTCGACTACGGCCCCGTGCGCGTGGCCACCGGCACCATGGGCTACAAGCACCAGGCGCTGGACCCGCAGGAGGTGCGCGACGCCCTGGCGAACACGCCCAACTACCTGCTCAAGATCATCCCCCATGTGGACGGCACCGCCCGTATCTGCGAGCTGGTCTGCTACTTCCTCAAGGACGTGGATGTGAAGGGCGCCTGGAGCGGCCCGGCGGCGCTGTCGCTGTTCCCCCATGCGCTGGCCCCGGTGGCCGACCTGCCCGTGCTCGAGGTGCTGGGCGCGAAGCATTACGTGGCCGACCTGACCCTCGGGCTGGGCGAGGTGGTCTACGACTACCTCCAGCGCTAGCCCCAATCCCTCCCCCTTCCCTTTTTTACGGAGAAACAAACATGAAGCTCCAAGGTAAATCGGCCATCGTGACCGGCGCGGCAAGCGGCATCGGCAAGGCCATCGCAGAACGGTTGGCCCGCGAGGGCGCGGCGGTGGCCGTGGCCGACCTCAACGCGGACGCCGCGCGCAAGGTGGCCGCCGGGATCGAGGCCGCTGGCGGCCTGGCCATGAGCGTGGCCATGGACGTGACCAACGAGGACGCCGTCGAGTCCGCCACGGCGGCGGTGGCGGACCGCTTCGGCGGTGTGGACATCCTGATCTCCAACGCGGGCATCCAGATCGTCGCCCCGATCCACGAATACAGCTTCGCGGACTGGAAGCGCATGCAGGCCATCCACCTCGACGGCGCTTTCCTGACCACGCGCGCGGCGCTCAAGCACATGTACCGCGACAACCAGGGCGGCACCGTGATCTACATGGGCTCGGTCCACTCGCACGAGGCCTCGCCGCTGAAGTGCGCCTACGTGGCGGCCAAGCACGGGCTGCTGGGCCTGGCGCGCGTGGTGGCCAAGGAAGGCGGCGAGCACAACGTGCGCTCGCACGTGATCTGCCCCGGCTTCGTGCGCACGCCGCTGGTGGACAAGCAGATCCCGGAGCAGGCACGCGAGCTGGGCATCAGCGAGGAGGAAGTGGTGCGCCGCGTGATGCTGGGCGGCACCGTGGATGGTGTCTTCACCACCGTGGAAGACGTGGCCGAGACGGCGCTGTTCCTGTGCGCCTACCCTTCCGCCGCGCTGACCGGACAGTCGTTCGTGGTCAGCCACGGCTGGTACATGCAGTAAGGGCGACGGGGGCGCCCCGTGCAGGGGCGCCCCATGCCAACCGAAGCGAGGAGAAGACATGTTTCTCGACAAGCAGCACCTGCAGGGCAGCTCCGGCGGCGCGCGGGCAAGCATCGAAATAGATCGCGGCTATGCCGTGCGGGCGCTGGTGCTGCAAGGCGGCGGCGCGCTGGGCTCCTATCAGGCGGGCGTCTATGAGGGGCTGGCCGAGGCCGGGATCGAGCCGAACTGGGTAGCGGGCATCTCCATCGGCGCGCTGAACGCCGCCATCATCGCCGGCAACGCGCCCGAGCACCGCGTGGCGCGGCTGCGTGATTTCTGGGCCCATATCTGCCGCCAGCCCTGGCTGCCCAGCCTGATCCCGTACGAGACCATAGCCGACAGCGCCCAGCACTGGCCAGACCCGCTGCGGATCTGGTTCGATGGCATCGAGGCCGCGCGCGCACTGGTCGAGGGCCAGCGCGGCTTCTTCTCGCCGCGCCTGTGGCGCGTGCCGGGCGCCGGCAGCGCAAGCTACTACGACACCTCGCCGCTGAAGGCGACGCTGGAGCGCTTTGCCGACTTCGACCGCATCAACCGCCATGCCGAGATGCGGGTCTCCCTGGGCGCCGTGAACGTACGCACGGGCAACTTCGTCTATTTCGACAACACCAGGACCACGCTGCGTGCCGAGCACTTCATGGCGTCCGGCGCGCTGCCGCCCGGCTTTCCGGCCGTGGAGATCGACGGCGAGTACTACTGGGACGGCGGCCTGGTCTCCAACACGCCGCTGTCGGCCATCCTGCGGGCCAAGCCCCGTCGCAACGCACTGATCTTCCAGGTGGACCTGTGGAGCGCCCAGGGGGCGCTACCGGAAGACCTGATGGCGGTGGCCACGCGCCAGAAGGACGTTCAGTACTCCAGCCGCACGCGCCTGATTACCGACTCCATGAGCGAGCAGCAGAACTTCCGCCGCCTGCTCAGCGACGTGCTGGCGCTGGTGCCCCCGGCGCGCCGCCAGAGCGAGGCCTACCTGCGCGCCGCCGAAAGCGCGTGCGACGCGCGCCGCAACGTGATCCAGCTGATCTACCGCGACAAGTCGTTCGAAGGCAGCGCGAAGGACTTCCAGTTCGGGCCGCTGACGATGAAGGAACACTGGACCAGCGGGCTGGACGATATCCGCGGCACGCTGGACCGTCCGGAATGGCTGGCCATGCCCACGCATGAGACGCCGTTCGTGACGCACGACATCCATCGGCGCCAGGCCGAGGGCGCTCGGTAACTCGGTCACTCAGTAGCCCATCGCCGCCGGCCGGGCCGCGCCATTCCCCGGGCGCGACCCGGCCGAGCTGGTCTCGCGCGGCGGGCACAGGCCCAGCTCCAGCGCCATCTTCACGAGATCGGCAAAGGTCCGCGCCGCCATCTTGCGCATGGCCCGGGCGCGATGGATCTTGATGGTGACCTCGCTGATCCCCATTTTTCCGGCAATCTGCTTGTTCATCAGGCCCGAGGCGGCCAGTATCATCACTTCGCGCTCGCGCTCGCTGAGCGTGGTGTAGCGCGCGCGCAGGTCGTCGCCACACTGCAGCGCCTGGCGCTTGGTGCGATCCATGGCAATCGCCGCCGACACCGCGTCGAGGAAATCCTGGTCGCGGAAGGGCTTGGTGAGAAAGTCCACCGCGCCAGCCTTCATCGCCCGCACCGACATCTCGATATCGCCGTGGCCGGTGATGAAGATCACCGGCAGGCACAGGCCGCGCTGGTTGATCTCGCGCTGCACCTCCAGCCCGTTGGCCACCCTCAGGCGCACGTCCAGCACCACGCAGCTGGGCGAGTCGTCGATGGGCGCTGCCAGGAACGCCTCCGCAGTGAGGAAGGAGCGCGAGCGCATGCCGACCGAGCGGAGCAGGTTCACGAGGGCATCGTTCATGCCGGGGTCGTCATCGACGATGTAGATCAGCGGTTCGGGGGCGGCGCGCCCGTGAGGGGACTTCGGTGGCAGGGGGTTCACGATGGGCTCCGGGGCTTGCAGGCAACAATTCTCAGTTGCAGGAAGTCTAGGCAGGCCCGCGACGCCCAACAAGACGCATGCCGGGGAGGCCGCGTTTCCAAGTCCGCACCAATCGCCCGGATACACAGGACGAATAACCCCGGAGGACGAAAAAAACCGACGGCCCCGGAGGAGGAAGCCGTCGGTTAAACGGGATGGAGGAGACGGGACGGAGAGAAGCGGAGCGGGAGGCTTAGTACGTGATGTTCGGGTCCCCGGCGGCCAGCGCCTGCTCGCGCACCGGAGCGGGCGGGTAGATCCACTGAGTGTTGATCACCATCTTGCGTTCCTTGCCTTCGGCGTGGGTCAGCTTGACCTGGCGGTCCCAGCCTTCGGTGTAGACCGCGCCCCAGCTGCCCAGGTCCAGACAGGTGGCGTAGAACGCCTGGCTGTAGCCGAGGGTCGGCAGGCCCAGCAGGTCCGCGGCCACGTTATGGCCGGCAAAGCGCCCCATGAACAGCGCGTGCTGGCAGGACATCAGCGAGTAGTGGCCCTGGTCGTCGGTGAGCGCGCGCACCACGTCGCCGGCGCCGAAGATGTCCTTGGCGCCGATCACGCGGAGGTCAGGCGTCACCTCCAAGCGGCCCTGGCGGTCCAGGTTCGGCGACACCTGCCTGGTCAGCGTGCTGGCTACCATGCCGCCGGTCCAGATGATGGTGTCGGTATCGATGCGCTCGCCGGTGGCCGTGACCACGCCGGTGGCATCCATCGACACCACGCCGGCGCCCAGGCGGGTTTCGATGCGGAGCTGGTCGAGGGCTTCCAGAATCTGCGGACGCGGGCCCGGGCCGAGATCGGGGCCGATGGCCTCGTTACGCTCCACCACCACGATGCGCGGCTGGTAATCCTTGCCGAAGATGGCGCGCAGGCGGCCCGGCAGCTCGGTCGCCACTTCCAGGCCGGTGAAGCCGCCACCGACCACCACAAAGGTATCGCGGGCGGCCGTGCGCGGGCGCGCGGCCAGGCCCTGCAGGTGCTCGCGCAGCTTCACGGCCTCGTCGATCTGGTCCACCGCGAAGGCATGCTCGGTCAGGCCCGGCAGGGGCGGACGGAACAGGCGGCTGCCGCTGGTCAGCACCAGGCGGTCATAGCCGACCGAGCGCGTGTCGCCGGAAGTGGTGATCACATCGACGCTGTGGTCGCCCGGATGAATCCGGTCCACGGTGCCTTCGATGAACTTCACGTTGACCGCGTTCAGCAGCGGCAGCAGCGGCACGGCCATCTGCTCGGGATGGGCTTCATGCAGGCGGGGACGCACGTGCAGCTCGGCCTTGGGCGACACCAGCGTGATCTCGACCACGGTGTCCGCGCCGCGCTCCATGTCGACGACGCGCGCCGCACCGAGTGCGGCCCAGACGCCGGCGAAGCCGCCGCCCACAATCAGAATCCTTTGTTTCATGGTCGTTTCCTCTTTGTCTCAGCCAGGGGTACCGCCGGGCACCGCAGCGATGGGATATCTACGGGAGGGCAGGGCACCGCCGCAGTGCGGGGACACGGCGGCGGTGCGGCTTGGTTGCCGTCCTGCTTGGGGTGAATCGTAGGGGGTGGCGCGGTGGTCCGGAAGTGCCGCCGCGGTACGCACGCTGTTGCCGCGCAGGCACCAATCGGCGGTGTACTTGGGCGGTGTACCCCGGGCGGTGCACCCGGGCGGTGTACTCAGTGGGCGACGGCGATGACGCTGCGCATCCCCTCGCGGGCCATCTTGGCGTAGGGGCACATGCGCTCGGTGTTGCGCACGAGTTCCTCGGCCACGTGCCGCTCTACACCCGGCATGCGGATGCGGACGTCCGCGATCAGCGCGTAGGCGCCATCGGCGGGGTCGCGCCCGAACGCGACCTCGACGGCCACGGTCATCGCCGCGACATCGACGTGCGCGCGCTTCGCGATCAGGCTCAGCGCGCCGTGGAAGCAGGCGGCGTAGCCCGCCGCGAACAGCTGCTCGGGATTGGTGCCGCTGCCCGGGCCGCCCAGCGCGGCAGGCAGCCGCAGGTCGAGCATGAGATTGCCGTCATCGGATCTCGCCACGCCGGACGCACGGCCGTGCTCTGCCGGGCCCCCCGACACCGTGACCGTGGTCGTATAGAGCGCGGTGAAGCCCTGGCCCCGGTATCGGTCGAGCAGCGTCAGCGGTGGAGGTTCCAACCTCTCGTTTTCCATCGTGTCTCCCGGATGGTTGTTAACGATGCATCCAGTCGCTGAAGCTGATGTGGCCGAGCCGCGCCTCCCCTTCCGGCACCAGGGTGCCTTCTTCGAGTTCGGCGCCGAAGTAGCGCGCGGCCGGATCGGCCACGGCGATCTTGGCAGCGCCAGTGGCCTTGAGGTAGCGCTGCACGAGGTCGCTCATCTGGAAGCGTTCCGGCCCGGCGATTTCGACGATGCCGT
Source organism: Cupriavidus campinensis (assembly GCF_905397395.1). Lineage (GTDB taxonomy): Bacteria > Pseudomonadota > Gammaproteobacteria > Burkholderiales > Burkholderiaceae > Cupriavidus > Cupriavidus campinensis. The sequence goes on along the minus strand of NZ_CAJPVH010000002.1, from coordinate 81,720 downwards.
TGACCGGCGCGGCCAGGGCGGCGTCCGCCACGGCGTCTGCCACGTCATCGGAAGCAATCGGCTGGATCAGCGCGGGCGTGATGCGCAGCGTGTCGCTGTCCCCCGCCGACTGGACGATGGCGCCGAGAAATTCGAGGAATTGCGTGGAGCGGACGATGGTGTAGGGGATGCCGGCGCCCCGGATCAGCGCTTCCTGGGCGATCTTGCCGCGGAAGTAGCCGCTCTGCGCGAGCTTGTCCGTGCCGACCACCGACAGCGCCACGTGGTGGGCGACCCCGGCGGCTTTCTCGGCAGCGGCCAGGTTGCGGCCGGACGTCTCGAAGAAGTGCAGCACCGCGTCGTCCGCGAACGACGGCGAGTTCGCCACGTCTACCACCACCTGCGCGCCGGCCAGCGCCGTGTCCAGCCCTTCGCCGGTCAGCGCGTTGACGCCGGTTTTCGGCGAGGCCGCCACCACGTCATGACCTTGCGCGACGAGCCGCGCCACGACCTTCGCGCCAATCAGGCCGCTACCGCCAATGACCACAATCTTCATGATGCTTCTCCTTGCTGGATGCTGCGTTGCCGAGGGGGGATGAATCCACCCTCATGCTAGACACCGGCATCGCGCCGCGCCAGCCCGACGCAAAGCGCACGGTGTTTCCAAATTCGCACCAATCACAAGGAGACGTACAAGGGGAAAGGCTAGCGGTTCACCTGCAGGCGGTACTCGCTGGGGGAGAGGCCGAAGTGGCGCTGGAAGGTCACGCGCATGCGTTCCTCACTGCCGAAGCCGCATTCGTGGGCAATCTGGTCGATGGCCCGGTTCTGGTCCTGGAGCGCCCGCCGGGCCGCTTCGAGCCGGAACAGCTCCACGCCCTTGGCCGGCGTGCGGCCGGTCTTCTGCTTGTAGACCCGCGCGAAGTTGCGCGGGCTCATGCCGACATAGTCGGCCAGCTGCTCGACGGAAAGCTCGGCCCGGGACAGGTTTTGCACGATCCACATATGGAGCGACTCGAACACCGGCACCTGCCGGCTCTGCGTGATCAGCATCTCGCTCAATTGCGGCTGCGCGCCGGGCCGCTTCATGTACACCGCGAGTTCCTTCGCGGTGTTCAGCGCCACCTCGTGGCCATAGTCGGCCTCCACCATGGCGAGCGCGAGGTCGATGCCGGTGGTAACGCCGGCCGAGGTCCAGAGCTGCTGCTGCTGCACGAAGATGGCGTCGGCGTCCAGGTCCACGCTGGGAAACAGCTGGTGGAAGCGGTCGCGCATCGCCCAGTGGGTAGTGGCGCGCTTGCCGTCGAGCAGGCCGGCAAAGCCCAGCAGGAAGGCCCCGGTGCATACGGAGGCCACGCGCCGCACCCTCGCCGGCGCGTCGTGCAGCCAGGCAATCAGCGTTGCAGAGTGCTGGGCCACGTCGATGATCTTCGGCGAGCCCGGCACCACCACCGTGTCGACCAGGCGCAGATCGAATGTCTCCAGCGATTCGACATGCATCATCGTGCCTTCCGCCGAGGGTACGGCGCCCCCCGCAACGCTCGCGGTATGGCAGCGGTAGCCGGCCAGCCCGCGCTCGTGCGCGTAGCGGGAAGCGGCCCAGAACACGGTCTGCGGCCCGGCCAGGTCGAGCAGACTCACCTCGGGATAGACCACGAACAGAATATTGCGTGGCATCTCTTCAATGTTCCCTGCGGGTGGCGGAGGTGTCTGGCCCATGGCTCGTAGCGCTGAAATCGGTGGATGTTAGGTCATGCGGGCAATCTGATGCAAGACCGTGACCGGCTGATGTCTGGCTGCCTGGCGGACCCGGCGGCACGTGGCGCAGGTCGATGACGGCCTGCACCAGCGCAGGGCGTTCGACCATGCCGAGGTAGGCACCGTCCCGGGTCACGACCAGCGGGTCTGCCGGGTGCCGGTGCAACAGCGGCGTCAGCGCCCGCGCCAGCTCGATGACCGTGGCATCGATGCAGAGCCGGTGCGGCGCTTGCGAGACGAACTGCGCGCAGCATTCGCGATGGATCCAGCCCCGGTAGCACGGCAGCCGCACCACATCGCCAATCAGCTCGCGGCAGATCACCCCCACCGGCACCTCCCCCCTCAGCACGGCCACCGCGCTGGCGGCGGGGTGCTGGGCGAGGATTCGTAGCGCGTCGCCCAGGCACTGGGTGTGCTGCACGGCGGGAATTCGGCGCAGGAGGGTCGGCAGCACAGCAATTGGCACGCGATACGGGTCTTGTCTCATCGGGGAGTCTGGGGCCCACGCTGACGCAGGCAAGATCGGGACACTGTCAGAGCGAGTCTAGTCAGGCGCGGGATGGTGAACAAGACACCTGGCGCGTCCAACGGCGTTTCCCCGTATGCACCAATCGCCCGGCCGATGCCCGGCACGTGCCGCGTGCGGCTGGCAGCTTGGCAGGAAATCTGGGAACGCTGTCATTTACGGCACATGGGGCCGAAATTACCATCGAAGCAAGTCCTGAAACAGGCCGCAATACCGGCCCGCATCGAAGTCTTTAGTGAGAAGCAAGCATGAATAACGCAGTACGCGTCGCGGTGGTGTACCACAGCGGATATGGCCACACGCGCCGACAGGCGGAAGCCGTGCACGCGGGCGCAGGCAGTGTCATGGGGGTACGGAGCGTGCTGATTCCCGTGGAGGAGATCGACGCGCACTGGAAGGACCTGGAATCGGTCGACGCGGTCATCTTCGGCACGCCCACCTATATGGGTAGCGCCTCGGCGCAATTCAAGGCGTTCATGGACGCGTCGTCGCAGACCGTGTTCGCCACCGGCGCCTGGAAGGACAAGGTGGCCGCCGGCTTCACCAACGCGGCCTCGCGCTCCGGTGACAAGCTGAATACGCTGCAGCAACTGGCGATCTACGCCGCGCAGCTGGGCATGCACTGGGTCAACCTGGGCCTGCCGCCCGGGCACAACCATTCCGGCTCCACCGAAGACAGCATGAATCGCCACGGCTACTTCCTCGGCGCGGCGGCCCAGAGCGATGCGGATGTCTGCGCCGATGACGGCGCCACCGCGGCGGACCTCAAGACCTCGGCCTACCTGGGCGCTCGCGTGGCCCGCGTGGCCCTGCAACTGGCAGCCGGACGGGCGGAACTGGCCAAGCTGTCGCTGGCGGCGTAGTCACCAGGCGGCGCACGCGGCGCCTGCCGGGGCGGGCGCACTCAGGTGGGCGCCCTCAGGCCGCTTCCTGCGCGGCAGCCAGGTAGCCGTGGATCTGTGACACGACCACGGCCCCTTCGCCCACGGCAGTGGCCACGCGCTTGGTCGAGCCGGACCTGACATCGCCGATGGCGAACACGCCCGGCACGCAGGTTTCCAGTGTGTTGGTCGGCTGGCCGGCCTGGGCGCCCGTCAGCACGAAGCCCTTTTGATCGAGCCCCACCTGGCAACCGCCCAGCCACGCCGTATTCGGCTCGGCGCCGGTGAACAGGAACACATGTTGAATCGCTTTTTTCTCTTCCACGCCCGTTTCGCGGTTGCGGAGCACCACGCCGGTGAGCCGGGCGTCACCGCTCAGGCCCACCAGTTCGGTGTGCGCATGCACCGTGATGTTGGGCTGCGCGGCGATGCGGTCGATCAGGTATCGGGACATGCTCTGTTCGAGGCTCGGCCCACGGATCACGATATGCACATGCGCGGCGTGCGCGCCAAGGAACACGGCGGCCTGGCCGGCGGAGTTGCCGCCGCCCACCAGCACCACTTCCTGTCTGGCGCAAAGCTTGGCTTCCACCGGCGATGCCCAGTAATAGAGTCCCCGGCCCTCGTACGTCGCCCGGTTGGGGATCGGCGGGCGACGGTAGGCGGCGCCGCTGGCGATGATCACCGTGCGCGCGCGCACCGTCTCGCCGGCCTTGGTGCGCACTTTGAGCACCGTGCCGCATTCCAGCCGGTCGACTTCGACAGGACTCGCGATATGCGCGCCGAATTTCTGCGCCTGGGCATACGCATTGGCGGTCAGGGCGTGGCCGGAAATGCCCGCCGGAAAGCCGAGGTAGTTCTCGATGCGCGCGCTGGCGCCTGCCTGCCCGCCGGGCGAGAGGGCGTCCAGCACGATCACGCGCAGGCCCTCGGACGCCGCGTAGACGGCGGCGGCCAGTCCGGCCGGGCCGGCGCCGACGATGCCGACGTCGTAGACGCGGTCCTTGTCGAGTTCGGGCAGCAGCCCGAGGCAGGCCAGCACCTGCGTGGCGTCCGGGCGGCGCAGCACCGTGCCGTTGGGGCAGATCATCAGCGGAAGATCCGCTTCGTGGGCTTCGAACTTGCGCAGCATGCCGGCCGCGTCCTCGTCGGTGTCGAGGTCGAACACCGAGTAGGGGTAGTTGTTGCGGCGCAGCAGCGCCTGGAGTTCGACCATGGCGGCGTCGCTGCCGTGGCCGACCAGCGACGGGCCGCGTCCGCGCTGGATCATCGCCGAGCGGCGCAGGATCAGCGCCTGCATGATCAGTTCGCCGAGCACCGCCTCCGCCACCATCAGGGAGCGCAGGCAGGCCGGGCGCACGACGATGGCCCGTACATCCTCCATGGCGATGCCGTCCACCAGTTCCGGCATGCCGGAGAGCTGGCCGATCTCGGCCAGGAAGTTGCCCGGGCCGTGCTCCACGACCAGCGCGCTGTCGCCGATGCCGTCACGCTGGACGATGCGCACGCGCCCTTCCACCACCAGCACCAGGCCGCTGGCCGGGTCGCCGGTGCGCACCACCAGTTCGCCGGCACGCCAGGTCCGTTCAGCGCCATAAGGCGCGATCCGGGCGATGTCGGCGGCGCTCAGGTGCGGATACATCTGCCGACGATGAAACGCGACGACCGGTGCGGCCGATTGCTCTCCCGACGCATCACCAGCGGCGGCGGAAGTGAGGGGGGTCGGGAGGGTGTCCATGGCGGTTGAGGGTGAGGTGGTCTTGGATTGCAGAGTAGCAGTCCGGCCCCGGAAACTCAGTCATGCACTGGGCCACTGCCGTACGACTTACGTATATCGATCCACAACCGCTTTGACTGGGGAACAGCAGGAATGAACCGATCCGACACATTGGACCCGGCGGCAGGCGCGGCATCGATGGTCCCGACAACGCCCCTGGCGCCCGTGGCGCCCGCGGCGCCCGCAGAGGCCGTGGAACGTGGCTTCCGCGTCAGCCTGCCAAATCGCGCCGATGCGCTGTCCACGGGCTTTGCCGCGAGCTACGCGGGCATCATGGCCTTCATGGCGGTGGCCAGCGAGGGCAGCTTCGCCAAGGCTGGCGAGCGCCTCGGCATCGGCCGCTCGGCGGTGAGCCGCAACGTGCAGAAGCTGGAGACGCAGCTGAGCACGCGGCTGTTCCTGCGCACCACCCGCACCACGCAGCTGACGCGCGAGGGCCAGCGTTTCTTCGAGAATTGTCATCAGGGCGTCACGCACATCGTGGAGGCCATGAACGACATGCTGGAGCTGCGCGAAGGCCCGCCGCGCGGCATGATCCGCATCAGCGCCACCGTGGGCTTTGGCCGGAAGGTGGTGGCGCCGCTGCTGGAGCGCTTCATGGCGGCCTATCCGGAGATCGCCATCGAACTGCTGCTAGACGACCGGCCCACCGACTTCGCCTCCGAGCAGGTCGACGTGGCCTTCCGCAACGGGCGCATCGAGGATTCGAGCATCATCGCCAAGCAGCTGATTCCGATGCAGATCGCGCTGTGCGCGTCGCCGGCCTATGTGGCGCGGCATGGCCTGCCCGATACGATCGAGGCGCTGGGCCGGCACGCCTGCATCAACTTCCGCTTTGCCAGCGGGCGGGTGTTCGAGTGGGAGTTCAAGGTGGATGGGCAGGTGCGCAAGGTCATGCCCACCGCCCGGCTCACCTTCAACGATTCCGATCTGGTCCTGCACGCGGTGCTGCAGGGCTGGGGCATCGCGCAGCTGGCCGGGTACCAGATCGCCGAGCCCCTCGCCGCCGGGCAGCTGGTGGTGGCGATGGCCCGCTACGCGCCCGACGACCGCGGGCACTACCTCTGCTACCTGAGCCGGCAGCACCTGCCCACGCGCATCCGCGTGTTTATCGATTTCATGACCGACGCGATCCGCGCGCAGGCGCTGAACTGCCTGACCGACTTCAATCCGGAGCCGGCCCTGTCTCCGAGCCCGATCGCCTGAGCGCCGCCGCCACGAAGTCGATGAACACCTTCGCCCGGGCAGGCAGGCGCCGCCCGAAGCCGTGCAGCACCTGCAGCGGCACGGGCCGCAGGGCCACGTCCGGCAGCACCACGCGCAGCCGGTTGGCGTCGAGATCGGCCTGCACGGCCGTGCGCAGGATCTGGGCGATGCCGAGCCCGTTGACGGCGGCGGTGCGCAGCGCCTCACCACTGTCGGAGTCGAACGCGCCTTCCAGCGGCACGCGCGCGCCATCGGCAAAGGCAATCGGCACCACCTGCCCGGCCAGCCGGTAGCGCACGTGCCGGTGCGCGGCGAGATCCGCCACCGTGCGCGGCACGCCGTGCCGTGCCAGATAGTCCGGGGATGCCACCAGCACCAGCGGCAGGTCCGCCAGCGGCTTCGCAAACAGGCCGCTGTCGGCCACCTGCCCGGCGCGCAGGGCCAGGTCGAAGCCTTCGCGGATCAGGTCGACATGCTGGTCGCTGACGCTGACCTCCAGTGCCAGGCGGGGATGGCGCGGCATCAGGATGGCCGTGACCGGCCCCAGCAAGGAGCGCGCAAGGTCGCTCGGCATGCTGATGCGCAGCTTGCCCACCGCCGTGGACGGGGTGCCCAGCACCTCGGCGGCCTCCTCCAGCCCCCGCACCAGCGACGCCACGCGCCCGTAGTAGGCCTGCCCCTCGTCGGTCAGCACGCAGGCGCGCGTCGAGCGATGGAACAGCTTCACGCCCAGCCGCGCCTCCAGCCGCGCAATGCTCTTGGACACCGCCGAAGGCGTGGTGCCGAGCCGCCGCGCGGCGGCCGTGAACGAGCCCGCTTCCACGGCGCGGACGAAGGCGGACAGGCCATGCAGGCGTTCAATCGACATAGATGACAGATTGGCACAAGTGAAGGGCCCATTGTAGGGCTGGGACGCCCCGGACGGCTCTGGCTAAATGCGTGGGCAAACCCATCAGGGCTATCCAGGAACGCATATGAACACGCTAGCAGGAAAGGTTGCCGTCGTTACCGGCGGCAACAGTGGCATCGGCTTCGCCATCGCCCGGCAATTCGTCGACCAGGGCGCGCAGGTAGTGATCGTCGGGCGCCGCAACGATGCCGTGGAGGCCGCCGTGGCCGAACTGGGCCCCCGGGCGGTTGGCCTGACCGGCGACATTGCCGATCTCGCCACCCATGACCGCGTGGCGGCACTCGTCGCGGAGCGCTTCGGCGGCGCCGACATCTACGTGGCCAACGCGGGGATGAACATCATCACCGACTCCGCGCAGGTCGGCATCGACGAGTACGACACCCATTTCGCCACCAACACCAGGGCGGTGTTCTTCGGCGTGCAGAAGATCGACCCGCTGCTGCGCGACGGCGGCGCGGTGCTGCTGGTCAGCTCGATTGCCAGCGGCAAGGTGCTCGACGGCCACGCGGTCTATGCCGGCAGCAAGGCGGCGATCGAAGCCTTCGCGCGCAACTGGGCGCTGGAGTTCAAGGGGCGCGGCATCCGCGTCAATGTGATCAGCCCGGGTCCGACCGAGACGCCGATCCTGGCCAAGCTGGGCGTCGGCCCGGCCGAGCGCCCCGGCTTCGAGGCCGCCATGGCCGCCGCCATCCCGCTGGGCCGGCTGGGCCGCGCCGCCGAGGTGGCATCGGCCGCCGTGATGCTGGCGGGCGCTGCCGGCAGCTTCATCACCGGCGTGAACCTGCGCGTGGACGGCGGCATCTCGCTGACCTGAAGCGGCTACTCCGGGCGCAGGAACGAGGAAGCCCGCCGGTAGGCGGGCTTCGGTCATACGTACAGCGGGGGGACGCTTACTGCGGACGGTTCACCGAGATGTCGAAGAACGGCACCGGCGCGCTGAGGCTGATCATCACGCCCACGCCGGTGTTGTTCAGCGTCATGGCAATCCCCTCGCGCACGCTGTTGGCGGCCGCGCGATAACGCAGGCCCGGCAGCGGGCTGTTCTGCGTCCAGGTGTCCGGACGGCCGTCGTTGCGCAGGCGCGAGTAGACGCCGGTCACCGGATCTGCCGCAGTGATCGTCGTCGACGCCGTTTCCATCAAGATCGTGTTGTCGGCGAAGGCCGTGAGGTCCCAGTACGAATTCTTCGTGCCGACCACCGGCATCGCGCGGGCAATCGCCTTGGTGGCAATCAGGATGCCGTTGGTATGCACGATCACGGCGGTAATCTGGCCATCCGTGCCCTTGAACGCCACGGCACGCGCCAAGCCCGAGGAGTCCGTCAGGTCGAAGCCGCCAACGGGGTTGGCCGTGATCGTGCCCAGTTCCTCTGCGGGCCATGGCGAGCAGGTGCTGGTACCCGTGCAATCCGCGCCGGCGGTCATCTTGCCGGTGGCATCCAGGGTGAACTTCACGCGCGAGGGCGCATACGGCGCGCTGGAGTCATCGCGCTCGAAGCCCAGGCCGTTCCAGTCGCCAGCCAGCTCGGCCACCGGCAGGGTCTGCGCCGGGACGAGCAGCGGCGGGAGCATCGGGGGGGCGCTGACACCCGGGTTCGGCACCACCATCATGCTCATGCCCGACTTCGCCACCATCATGTCGAACACCATCGGGGCGGTGCCGCCCGTGAAGTGACAGGCATCGCCATCAACCGGAGTCAGCGGCGTGGCGGGACCAATTTCGGCACCCGCGTCGAAGCTGGCCACGGGAGCGATCGACGTCGTGTCGGCGTTGAACTTGACCGTGCCGACGATGTTTGCCGTCGCCATGACCATGAAGTAATTGCCCGTGCGCAGGCCCGCGCAGGTGGCCGAGGCCGGCTGCAGGATCGTGCCGACGGCGGTCGTGCCGGCGTTGCTGCCCACCGCCGTCGACAGGTCGGCCAACGTCGTCTTGGCCGTGGCCAGGCGCGCCATCAGCTGGTCCAGCAGCTGATCGAGCGCGTTGCCGGCATTGCTGCCGTTGGCGGCCACCAGCGGTGCCTTGAGCGGGTCGATGCCCGTGAGGTCCACCACGCCGGTCAGGACCAGGCTCACGGCGTTGTTGGCCTTGGACAGGCCGTCCGTGGTGACGAGGCCCTGGGCGCTCTTGTCGAACTGGGTGAAGAAGGTGGTGGTGCTGCCGCCCGCCAGCGCGGCGGTCAGCAGTTCGGTCAGCGGGGTGATGTTGGCTACGGCGCTGGTGCCGGAGCCGGGTTCCACCACCGAGTGCATCGTCGTGCCGTCCGGCGTGGTCACGGCCAGCACGCACGGGCGCGTGGCGTTATCGATATTGATGGTGAACGTGCCATCAGCCGCCGTGGTGGCCGTGCCGCTGCCCGTGGCGCACTTCGCCTGGACCGTGGCGCCGGCCAGCGCCGCGCCGACCGCGGCCGTGCCGCTGATCTTGGTGGTGACCGGCGCGCTGCCCGAACCGCCGGCCGGCGTGGTAGTCGTGCCATCCCCGGAACCGCCGCCGCAGGCGCTGAGCACCGCCGCCGCCAAACCCGTCAACAAAATCCTCGATTTCATCCCTGACCTCTTCTTATGGTGTTTTCCCCGCGCAGCGACCCGCAGCGCGTACCCGCGGGCAAATCTACGATGCCCGGCGGCGTGGAGTGTCAGGGAGCGCCTTTGCGCCGGCCAACCCGCTGTGGGGGGATTGACAGCGCAACGCGAATGACGTGTTTCGGCGATTTTGTCGAAATCACAATAATGCTTTCACCGTCACTCGAAGCATTTCAAAGCGGCGGCAGCCGCCGCCTCACCGGCTGGGATTTGACGATGGCCGAACTGGTCTCCGCCATATCGGTAATCCGCTCGAGAATATGGTCCAGGTGTTCGATGGAGCGCAGATACAGCCGTCCGATAAAGCAGTCGTCGCCGGTCACCTTGTCGCATTCGCCGAATTCGGGGATCGACTCGATCAGCTTCTGCACCTGCTGGAGCTTCCCCGGCAGCGGCCGGATGCGGACGATGGCCTGCATCGGATAGCCCAGCGTGCGCGGCTCGGCATCCACCGTAAAGGCGCGGATCACCCCGCGCTCCTCCAGCCGCCGCAGCCGCTCCGACGCCGCCGGCGAGGACAGCCCCACCTGCGCCGCAAGCGCCTTCACCGGCATGCGCGCGTCCTGTTGGAGCAGCGCCAGGATGCGCCGGTCCAGATCGTCGATCGACATAGGAAATTTCCCCCTTTCGCCTAATTAAGTAAGGAATATAGGCCGATTTCCTACATTCCGGCATGGGCAGCAGGCGGGTGACCTCGTAAACTGCCAAGCCTCGATAGGAGGATTCGCAGTGGACGAGCGCAAACGCGGGATGATGGAAATGGTGGCGGCGATGGTCATCTCCGGCACCATCGGCTGGCTGGTGGTGGTGTCGGGCCGCCCGGTGACGCAGGTGGTTTTCTGGCGCTGCGCGTTCGGCGCGGCCGTGCTGCTGGCGGTCTGCGCCGCAAAGGGCTACCTGAAGCCGGGCACGCTCAACCGGCGCCAGTTGCTGCTCGCGGTGGCGGGCGGCGTGGCCATCGTCGCCAACTGGCTGCTGCTGTTTTCGGCCTACGCGGGTGCGTCCATCTCGATTGCCACGGCGGTCTACAACACCCAGCCGTTCATGCTGGTGGCGCTCGGCGCGGTGTTCCTGCGCGAGCGGCTGACGCTGGCCAAGCTCGGCTGGCTGCTGCTGTCCTTCGGCGGCATGCTGCTGATCGTGCAGGCCAGGCCCGGCGCCGGCGCGCCGCATGGCGACTACCTGGTCGGCATCCTGCTGGCGCTGGGCGCGGCATTCTTCTACGCGCTGGCCGCGATCTTTGCGAAACAGCTCAAAGGCACGCCGCCGCATCTGATCGCGCTGATCCACGTGATGGTCGGCACGGTGATGCTGCTGCCGATGGCCGTGTCCTCGGAGCTGCCGTCCGGCCTCGTGCCGTGGGCCACGCTGACCACCATGGGCGTGGTCCACACCGGGCTGATGTACATCCTGCTCTACGGCGCGATTCAGAAGCTGCCTACGCACCTGACCGGCGCGCTGTCGTTCATCTATCCGATCGTCGCCATCCTGGTGGATCGGCTCGCGTTCGGCCACCAGTTGCACCCGGCCCAGTTGGTCGGGGCGATGCTGATCCTGGTGGCCGCCGCCGGCATGACGCTGGGCTGGCCATGGCGCAAGCCGGCGGCAATGTTGGAGGCGGAGGTGAGGGCCGAGGCGGAGGGCAAGTCCTCAATGTGAGGCGGCGGCCGGCGCCTCGATGCGGTCCAGCGCCGCAAGCACGTCCGGCGACAGCGCCAGCGTGGCCGCCCGCAGGTTTTCGCGCAGGTGGCCCACCGACGAGGTGCCCGGAATCAGCAGGATATTGGGCGAGCGGTGCAGCAGCCAGGCCAGCGCCACCTGCATTGGCGTAGCGCCCAGCGTGCGCGCGATGTCCGCCAGCGCCGTGGACTGGATCGGCGAAAACCCACCCAGCGGGAAGAACGGCACGTAGGCGATGCCCTGCCGCGCCAGATCGTCGATCAGCGCTTCGTCATGCCGGTGCACGAGGTTGTACTGGTTCTGCACGCAGACAATCTCCGTGATGCGCTGCGCTTCCGCCACCTGCGTGGCGGTGACATTGCTCAAGCCGATGTGGCGAATCAGGCCCTTTTGCTGGAGTTCGGCCAGCGCCACCACCTGCCGCTCCAGCGACCCTTCCGACGGCGCGTGGATATCGCCCATGGCACGCAGATTGACGATATCCAGCGTCTCCAGCCCAAGATTGCGCAGGTTGTCGTGCACGCCGCGCGCCAGGTCCGCCGGCTCCAGCGCCGGAATCCAGGCGGCATCCGCGCCGCGCACCGCGCCCAGCTTGGTCACGATCAGCAGATCGTCCGGATACGGGTGCAGTGCCTCGCGGATCAGCTGGTTGGTGATATGCGGGCCGTAGTAATCGCTGGTATCGATATGGTTGACGCCCAGTGCCACGGCTTCACGCAACACCGCAATGGCGGCAGCACGGTCCTTCGGCGGGCCAAATACGCCGGGGCCGGCCAGTTGCATGGCGCCGTAACCGAGGCGGCGAATGGTCCGACCGGCCAGCGGAAAGGTGTTCAGGGGTTGGGATGCCGACATGACGCGCTCCTTTGAAATGGGTGAAGCGAGTATGGGAGCGATTGCGCTGTTCGATAATCCCATCTAGATTGCACGGGTTGTTCAATAATCTGCACAACCCGTGCCCTTGCCGCGATGGAATTCAACGACCTTGCCGCCTTTGTCTCAGTCGCCCGTGCCGGCGGGTTCCGGGATGCCGCCCGCAGCGGCGGGGTATCCGCCTCCAGCCTGAGCATTGCCGTGCGGCGGCTGGAAGCCCGGCTCGGCCTGCGGCTGCTGAACCGCACCACGCGCAGCGTGGCCCCGACCGAAGCCGGGCTGCGCCTGCTGGAGAAGCTGACGCCGCTGTTCAGCGAGATGGAAGCCTCGCTCGACGTGCTGAACCTGTTCCGCGACAAACCCACCGGCACGCTGCGGCTCAACGTGCCGTCGAGCGTGACCACGTTGGAGCTGGCCACCCTGCTGCCGCGCTTTCTTGAGACCTATCCCGATATCCGCGTCGAGGTAATCGTCGAGGACAGCTTTGTCGATCTGCTGACAATTGGCTGCGACGCCGGCATCCGCTATGACGAGCGGCTGGAGCAGGACATGATCGCCGTGCCGATTGGCCCGCGCGTGCAGCGCTTTGCGACGGCTGCGGCGCCGTCCTATCTGGACCGCCACGGCCGGCCCACCCATCCGCGCGAGCTGCTCGGCCACGCCTGCCTGCGCGGCCAGTTCGCGGGCGGCGCCAAGCCACCGTGGCTCTTCGAGCGCGATGGCGAGGTGGTGACGCTGGACCCGCCCGGGCCGCTGATCGTGAAGCCGGCCGCCGCCTTCCACCTCGCCTTCGAGATCGCCCTGGCGGGCGGCGGCGTGGTCCATTTCTTCGAGGGCGGCCTGCGCCGCTACCTCGACAGCGGCGCGCTGGAGCCCATCCTGGAGCCGTGGTGGCAGACGTTCTCCGGGCCGTTCCTCTACTACCCCGGCCATCGCCACGTGCCCGCCCCGCTGCGCGCCTTTATCGATTTCGTGAAGACGGCGGGGTGAAGGCTGCAACGACCGGCAGCAACGACCGTCCTGATGGTTTTTTGTCCTCAATCGGCAGGTTGCCAGCCGCCCCCCAGCGCGCGAAACAGCGAGACGCTGGCCGACAGCTGGCGCCGCCGGATTTCCTCGAGCGTCCGCTCGTTGGCGAGCGTCGTCGCCTCCACCACGTTCACGTCGAGATAGGCGGACGCCCCCTTCTGGTAGCGGTCAGTGGCCTGGGCCAGGGCCAGACGGGAGGCGGTCACTGCCGACGCCTGGCTGCCCGCCTCCTCCTTCAGCAGGCGGATCGCGGCGTAGTTGTCCTCCACGTCCTGCACCGCCTTCAGCACCGTCTCCCGGTAGTCGGCCGCACTGGCATCGAACTGCGCCCGGGCGCTATCGACCCCCGCCCGCCGCTTGCCGCCATCGAACACGGTGGCGGCCAGGGCCGGGCCGACCGCCCAGAAGCGGCTGGGCGCGGTGAGCAGCCCGGCCAGGCCCGAACTTTCTACCCCGCCGCTGAGGTTCAGCATGAGGCTCGGAAAGAACGCCGCCCGGGCGACCCCGATCAGGGAATTGGCAGCCGCCACGCGCCGTTCCGCTGCGGCGATATCGGGGCGCCGCTGGAGCAACTCGCTCGGCACGGCGGATGGCGCGACGGGGAGCTGCGTGTCATAGCTGTCCTGCCGGGCGACGGAGAACGTGCTCGCCGGCTCGCCCAGCAGCGTGGCCAGCGCGTGCTGCAACTGGGTGCGCGCGAGGGTGAGGTCGGCCAGCTGCGCACGCGTGCTGTCGCGCTGGGCCTGCGCCTGCGCCACATCGCTCTCGGCGGCAATGCCGCCCCGATAGCGATTTGTCACCAGTTCGAGCACGGAGGAATAGGCCTCCACGGTCTGCCTGAGCAGGGCCGACTCGCGGTCCAGCGAGCGGATGCCGAAGTAGTCCACCGCCACCTCCGCCTGCAGGCTCAGGCGAACCGCCGCCACATCGTCGGCACTGGCTTGCACGCGCGAATCCGCGGCATCCACGTTGTTGCCGATGCGCCCGAAGAGGTCCGGCTCCCAGCTGGCGCCGAAGCCGATCAATCGGTCCGGCGTGGTCTGGCCAGCGAGCGAGCGCCCGACCACGTTTGCCGATACATGGCTGCTGCTTGCGCTCACGTTGGCGCCGATCGTCGGGAAATACGCCGCGCGCGCCGCGTCGCGCTGGGCGCGGGCGTCACGCAGCAGGGCCAGCGATTTCCCGAGCGTTGGGGTCGAAACGTCGATACGACGGATCAGCGCGTCCAGATCCCGATCCTGATAGACCGCCCACCAGTTGGCGGGAATCCGTTGGCGCGCCACGTCTTGCGCCTCTGTGTAGTGCGCCGGCAGCGGCATGGCCGGCGCGTGGTAGTCGGGCGCGGTGGCACAGCCTGCCAGCCACGCGCACAGCAGCCCCATCGCAAGCCGTTTCACGTTGCACCTCCCTGCCCGGCGGCGGGCCTCGCCGGCACCACGCGTACGGTGGTGCCGCTGGTGAGTCCGTCGCCCGGATTGACGATGACCCGGTCGCTTGTCGTCAACCCGCTCAGCACTTCCACGTGCGATCCGAAATCCCGCCCCAGCGCGATGCGCCGGATCGCGATCTTGCCGTCCTGGCCCACGATGGCCACCGACGGGCCGCCGGCCGGGAACATCAGCGTGCTGGCGGGCAGGTCCAGTCCGGGGCGCCCCGCTTCGGGCTCGATGTGCACTTCCGCGTAGGCGCCCGGGAGAATCCTGCCGCCCTGACTGTCGACGTCGAGTTCCACGCGCAGGCTGCGTGTTACGGTGTCGATCGCCCCGGCCGTGCGCGTCACCGTCGCCGGGTAACGCTCGCCCGGCGCCTGGGGAAGCGTCAGCCAGCCCTTCACGCCCGGGCGCACCGCCGCGCTGACGCCCTGCGGCACCTGCACATAGACCCGCAGCCGGCTGCCGGCGGAAATGTGGAACAGTTCCCGGCCCTGGGCCGGCGCGCTGCCCGCATCGATCAGCGCGCCCGCGTCCACGTTGCGCGCGGTGATCACGCCATCGAATGGCGCGCGGATCTGCGTATAGGACGCCAGTTGCGCCAGTCGCGCGGTATTGGACCGTGCCGAGGCCAGAAGCGCCCCCTTGGCCGCCATGTCGGCGACCTTCTGGTCGGTTTCCTGCTGCGCCACGGAGTGGGTGATCTGGAGGTCCTTCCAGCGGTCGGCGGTGGTCCTGGCCAGCGCGTAGTTGGCGGCGGCCGTGGCCTCGTCGGCGCGGGCCTGGCGCAGTTGGTCCGAAACTTCCGGTGCGTCGATCTCGGCGAGCAACTGGCCCGCCTTGACCTGTGCGCCGATATCGACATACCACTGGCGCAGATAGCCGCTGACGCGCGCGTGGATCGCGGCGTCCTGATAGGCCTGGACATCGGCCGGCAGCGTGATGTCCTGCGCCGCGGACGCCGCCTTCGGATTGACCGTGCTGACGGCTGGCACCTGCGCGACAAGCGCCCGGGACTGCAAGGCGGCTTCGCCGCTCACCCGGGGAACGATGCCGGCGGTCAGGGCGGCAGCCACCACAGCGGTGACCACGGCGGCCACGGCGGCGATCCTGAGCCGTGGCCGATGGGACACGGGTTGCCGCGCGATAGGGGGTTCGTTCGAGGTCATACGGGGTCGTGTACCTGAGTGAGGGTTGCAGAGGCGCGCGCCCGCTTCTCCATCCAGCCATGCAGGGCGGCAAAGAAGACTGGGACAAGCACAAGCGTTGCCGTGGTGCCGAATGCCAGTCCGCCGATAACGACGCGGCCCAGCGGGGCGTTCTGGGCGCCGGCGCTGCCCGCGCCCAGCGCCATGGGAATCATGCCGAAGAGCATGGCCAGCGCCGTCATGATCACGGGCCGGAAGCGCCCGACGCCGGCCTCGAAGGCTGCGGCAAGGGCCGTCTTCCCCTCCTGGAGCAGTTCCCGCGCGCGGCTGACCACGAGGATGCTGTTGGCCGTGGCGATGCCCACGCACATGATGGCGCCCGTCAACGCGGGGACGCTGACCGTGGTGCGGGTGGCGAAGAGCATCCACGCCATGCCCGACAGGGCCACCGGCAAGGCCCCCACGATGGCGGCCGGGTCCAGCCATGACTGGAAGTTGACGACCATCAGCAGGTAGACCAGGACGATCGCCGCCGCCAGCCCCACCATCAGGCCGGAAAACGAGGCGTGCATGGTCTGCACCTGTCCGCGCACCGCGATGCGCGAGCCGGCGGGCAGCGTGGCACGGACGCCATCGACGGCATGCTGGACGTCAGCCGCCACGGCACCCAGATCGCGGCCACGCACCGAGCCGAACAGATCGAGCACCGGCTGCACGTTGTAATGCGAGACCACGCCGGCCTGGTTGCCGCGACGGATCGTGCCGAACTGGCCCAGTTGCGCCGCGCCGCCCTGCTTCAGGCTTGCGGCGCCGATGCCGAGCGGAATGTTCGACAGCGTCTGGAGCGAGTCCATCGCATACTGGGGCACCGACACCAGCAGCGGATAGCTCACGCCGTTCTTCGGATTGAGCCAGAAGTTCGGCGTCGTCTGCCCGCTGCCTGACAGCGAGATGAGCAGGTTCTGGGCCACATCGCGTTGCGACATGCCGGCCTGTAGCGCACGGGTGCGATCCACGTTGACGGTGAGTGCGGGCTGGTCGTCGGGCTGCTGGAGGTGGAGGTCGCTCAGGCCGGGAATCGCGGACAGCTTGCGCAGCAGCTGATTGGCGACGGCGCGGTTGCCTGCCGCGTCGTTCCCGACGATCTGGACGTCGATCGGCGCCGGCAGGCCGAAGTTGAGGATCTGGCTCACCATATCGGCCGGCAGGAACGAGAAGCTGATGCCCGGGAAGGCCAGTGGCAATGCGGCGTCGAGCTTGTCGACCAGCGCGCTCGAGCTGCCGGCCGTCGGTTTCAGGGAGACGAGAATCTCGGCGTCGCCGGTGCCGATGGGCAGCGCGGAGTCGTAGGTCAGGTTGATGCCGCTGACGGGCAGGCCGATGTTGTCGACGATGCCCGCGACATTGGCGGGGCCGACGACTTCCCGGATCTTCCCCTCGACCTGATCGGCCAGTCGTGCCGTTTCCTCGATCCGCGTGCCGGTCCGTGCCCGCAGGTGCAGGCGAATCTCGCCGCTGTCGACGGCCGGGAAGAAGTCCTGTCCCAGGAACGGCACGAGCGTCATGGAGAGGATGCAAAGCAGCGCGAACAGCGCCATCGCGCGGCGGGGCGCGCCCAGGGCCGCCCCAAGCAGCGCCGAATAGGCTTGCCGCACGCGCTCGAAGCCATGCTCGAAGGCGGTGTGGGCACGGTCGAACCCGCGAGAGAAGCGGCCACCAACGCGGCCACCCGCCGCCCCTTCCCCACGCAACAGGTAGTGCGCGAGCGTGGGAATCAGCGTGCGGGAGAGGAAGTAGGACGCCATCATCGCGAACACCACGGCCTCGGCCATCGGCACGAACAGGTAGCGCGCCACGCCACTGAGCATGAACATCGGCAGGAAGACGATGCAGATGCAGAGCGTGGATACCAGCGTGGGCAGCGCGATCTGCGCGGAGCCATCGAGAATGGCCTGTTCCAGCGGCTTGCCCATCTCGCGGTGATGGGTGATGTTCTCGATGGCGACCGTGGCGTCATCGACCAGCACCCCCACGGCCAGGGCCAGGCCGCCCAGCGTCATGATATTGAGGGTCTCCCCCAGGGCGGACAGGGCGATGAGCGCCGCCAGCACGGAAAGCGGGATGGTGATGGCGATGATCAGCGTGGCGCGCCAGCTCCCCAGGAAGAGCAGGATCATGGCGGCGGTCAGGCACGCGGCGATCAGCGCCTCGTGCAGCACGCCGTCGATCGCCGAGGTGACGAAGACCGATTGATCCGAGATCGGCTGCACAACGAGCGACTTCGGCAGCCCCGCCGTCACGCCGGGCAGCAGTGCCTTGATCTGGGAAATGATCGCCAGCGTGGAGGTATTGCCGCTCTTCTCGATCTCCAGCAGCGCGGAGCGCTTGCCGTCCTGCCGGACCACATTCAGCTGCGGGGCGTAGCCATCGCGCACCTGTGCCACATCGCGCACATAGACCGTGCCCTCCGGGCCGCTACGGATCGGCAGGTCATTCAGGGCGGCGATGGTGTCGGTGCTGCCGTTCAGGTCCACCCGGTACTCGAGCGCACCGATCTTGGCCGTGCCGCCGGGCAGGACCAGGTTCTGGGCGTTGATCGCGTTGACCACATCGAGGGGGGACAGGCCTCGCGCCTGCAACGCCGGCACGTGCAGGTCCACCGTGACCTGCCGCACCTTGCCGCCGTACGGCAGGGGAATGGAGGCGCCCTGCACCGTGGCCAGCTGGGTGCGGATGAAGCTGTTCCCGAGGTCATACAGCTCCTGCTCGGGAAGCGTGTCGCTCCCGAGCGCCAGCCGCAGGATGGGAACGGTGGAGGCGTTGTAGCTCAGGATCAGCGGCGCCGTCGTGCCGGGCGGCAGCAGCTTCAGCAGCGACTGCGCGCCCGACGTGGTCTGCGCAATCGCACGATTGATGTCCGCGCCCGGATGAAAGAAGACCTTGATGACGCTCACGCCCGGCAAGGACTGGGATTCGATGTGCTCGATGTCATCGACACTGTTGGTGAGCGAGCGCTCATAGCCGGTGACGATGCGCTGCGCCATGTCCTGCGCGGACAGGCCGTTGTAGCTCCACACCACGCTCACGACCGGAATGTCGATCGACGGGAAGATGTCGGTCGGCGTGCGCAGGATGGCAACCGGCCCGGCCAGCAGGATCAGTATTGCCAGAACGACGAAGGTATAAGGCCGACGTAAGGCGAGCCGCACAATCCACATAGTTCACTCCAGGCGCCAGCACGCGCAAATCAGCCATGACAGGGCCTGATTCTAGAAATCCAACCCCCTCCGCATCGCGGTCAAATTGATTACAGTGTTGTCATTCAAGCGGGAGGAGCGCCCGGCTATCATCGGCCCCAAGGTTGGGCTGCGATCGCTGGGCAGCCGGGGACGAATCATGAAAATTCTGGTCATCGAGGATGAACCCAAGACGGGGGAGTACCTCCGCAAAGGGCTTACCGAGTCGTCGTTCGTCGTCGATCTGGTCACCACGGGGCGGGACGGCCTGCACCACGCACTCGAGGGCGACTACGACCTCGTCATCCTGGACGTGATGCTGCCGGGCATGAACGGCTGGGAAGTGCTGAAGCAGTTCCGGGAGCACAAGGACACGCCCGTGCTCTTCCTCACTGCCCGGGACGAGGTGGAGGATCGGGTCAAGGGGCTGGAACTGGGCGGCGACGACTATCTCGCCAAGCCCTTCGCGTTCGTGGAACTGCTGGCGCGCGCCCGGACGCTGCTGCGGCGGGGGCCGGTCCGGGAAGCGGACCGCATCGAGATCGAGGACCTCGACATCGACCTCCTGCGCCACCGCGTAACCCGCGCGGGCGCGCGCATCGACCTCTCGCCCCGGGAATTCGCGCTGCTGCACTTCCTGGCCCGCCGTCATGGCGAGGTCCTGAGCCGGACGCAGATCGCCTCGCACGTCTGGGACATGAATTTCGACAGCGACACCAACGTGGTGGACGTGGCGATCCGGCGCCTGCGCGCCAAGATGGATGACAGCTTCGCGCCCAAGCTGATTCACAGTGTGCGCGGCATCGGCTATGTGCTTGAGAGCCGAAAGCCCGGATGAAGACGCGTTCGCTGACTGCCCGCCTGGCCCTGGCCTTTGCCTTGATCGCCGGCGTCTCCTTTGGCGGGGTGGGTATCTACCTGTATCGCGCGCTGGCCACCCAGATCATCGAGCGTGACAACGCGGAACTGCTGCGCAAGGCCACGCGGGCCGGGCACGCGCTGGCTGGGCTCTCCCCATCGGACCAGCCTGGCAGCCCCGCCTGGAACGAAATACTGGGTGTGGTCAAGGGCAATGACGAATACGGGATGCGGGTACGCGCCGCCGACGGCGCGTTGCTGGCCGCCAATGGCGCGGACTACGGCACCAGGCCCGAGCACCCCGATCTTGCGAGTGAGACCGGGCCCGACATGTTCCCCGTGGCGATGTGGAACACCCCCGGCGGCACCCCCGTGCGCCTGATCACGTTGCAGGTTCGTGCCGGCGCGGTCGCGGCACCGGTCACGCTGGAGATCTTCCAGTTGGCCAGCAGCCGGGTTGCGCTCCTGCGCGCCTATCGCTGGAAGGTCTTCGCCGCGGCCTGCCTCGGTGCGCTTGGCGCCGGCATCCTGGGATACGCCGCGCTCCGTGCGGGCATGGCGCCGCTGCGGCGCATCGCGGCCGGAACCGAGTCCATCACGTTCACCAGCGGCACCCTGCCGATCGATCCTTCCACCCTGCCGGCGGAGCTGGACGACCTGGCCGGCGCGCTACAGAAGATGATCGATCGATTGCGCGAACGCTACGACCGGCTTTCCCACTTCTCGGCCGATCTTGCGCACGACTTCCGCACGCCGATTGGCAATCTGCTCGGCCAGACACAGGTCGCGCTCGGCAGCGACCGCTCCGCCGACGAGTACCAGTCCCTGCTCGCCTCCAATGTGGAAGAGTACGAACGGCTCTCCCGAATGATCGAGAACATGCTGTTCCTCGCCCGCGCCGACAATGCGCGGGTGGCGCTCCATCTGGCGGAACTCGACCTGAAGGACGAACTGCTGCGTCAGGCGGACTATTTCGAGCTGCTGGCGGAGGCCCGCGCAGTGACTATCCGCGTCGACGCCCACGGCAGGGTCTTCGCCGATGCAACGCTGCTGCGGCGGGCGCTGGGCAATCTCCTTGCCAATGCCGTACGGTACGCGCACCAGGGCTCCGAGATCCTGGTGCGCGGGCGCGCGGGCGCCAGCCACGCCGCGATCGAGATCACCAATGCCGGGCCCGGCATCGACCCTGCGCACTTGCCGCTGCTGTTTGACCGCTTCTTCCGCGCGGACCCGTCGCGGGCGAACTCCGTGGAGTCATCCGGCATCGGCCTCGCCATCGTCAAGACCATCATGGACCTGCACCATGGCGCCGTCTCGGTCCAATCCGAGCCGGAAGCGCTCACCTCGTTCCGGCTCGAGTTTCCCGACCGGCACAGCAGCCCCCTCGCTTGAGGCCGCAAGGTTATCGGCCCCCCGCAGATTTTTCTTGAAATGAGATCGATTCCCATTTACACTGCTTTCACTGTCTGACGAACGGCACCGCCGCCGCAGACAAAACAGATTTCAGGGCGTGGCAGCAATGCGGCGCCGGTTACCGACTTTTGTGGGGACCGCTCCGACACACGGAGCGTTTGGTAGTAGCCAGTCGCAGGAAGATCGGGAAAACATCCAGACCCCGTTTTCCCGATCGCGTCATCCAGCGACAAGCCAGGCCACCTTTTTATTCCGCGCGCCGTCAGGCACGGCGGGCCGCCCGGGACGGGGCTGCCAGTCTGCATCGTCCGGCCCGGGTGCTTCCCGCCTGATTTCCCGCACGCCCCGGCCGGTGGGCCATCGATGCCTCGATGCTTCGATACCCGCGCCCACCGCCCTTCGGAATCCTCGTGGAGTCAACTAACTGAGCGCACCCCGCCCGGTGCGAGCCGCCGCATGTCCTTGTCATCCGTGAAGTCCAGCCCTACCCCTCTCCAACGCGCCGGCCTCAAGGCCACGTCGCCCCGCATGCATGTGCTGGAGGCGTTCCGGCGCAGCGACCGCCGTCACCTGAGCGCGGAAGATGTCTACCGGATCCTGCTGGCGCAGGAAGTGGATGCGGGGCTATCCACGGTCTATCGCGTGCTGAACCAGCTGGTGCAGGCCAATATCCTGCTGCGCCACACCTTCGAGGCCGACCATGCCGTGTTCGAGCTGAACGAGGGTGGCCATCATGACCACCTGATCTGCGTGAGCTGCGGGCGGGTGGAGGAATTCCGTGACGAGGGAATCGAGCAACGCCAGCGCAAGGTGGCAGCCGAGAATGACTTCGAGCTGCGCGAGCACATGCTGGTGCTCTATGGCCTGTGCCCGGCCTGCCAGGTGGTGCCGGGAAGCGAGTCGTCGATCTGACAGAAGTGCCGGCCAGATCGCTTACAGAATTGGCCGATTCTGTTACAAATGTGCGTGAATCGTAATACGCCAGATGGGTAGAGTGGAGTCATAACCTCTCACCCCTGGTGAATACGATGAACAAGCGTCCCCTTTCCCTCCTGGTTTTCGTCGCTGGCGCCGCTGCGCTGACGGCCTCCACAGCCGCCATGGCGCGCGTCGATATCGACGTCAACCTGGGCGTGCCGGCCCCGGTCTATGTGGCCCCTGCGCCCGTTTATGTCGAGCCGCGTCCGGCGCCTGTCTATGTGGCGCCGCCGCCGGTGGCCTATCGTCCGGCGCCGGTGGTGGTGGCGCCGGTCGTGATCGGCTGGCATGGCGATCGCTACTGGGATGGCGGCCGCTGGTATGACCGCCGCCAGTACCAGGCCTGGCATCGTCACGGCAACGGCCATGGCTATGGCGATGGCCGCGACCGCCACGATGACCATCGCGGCCATGATGACCACGGCGACCGCGGCGACCACCATCGCCACTGAGGCGGCGGTCAGGAGCTTGCCGCTGCCGGTTTCACCGCCGGCGCGGCCGGCTTCAGCACCAGCCAGACCGCCGCGCCGATCAGCAGCATGCCGGCGGCGTGCGCCCACGACAGCGCCTCGCCCAGGAACATCCAGCCCCAGACGATGCCGAACGGCGGAATCAGGAAGGTCACCGTGAGCGACCGCACCGGGCCGAGATCCGCCACCAGCCGGAAATACAACACGTAGGCGATGGCCGTGCAAACCATGCCCAGGCCGAGCATGGCCGCCCACACGCCAGGGCCAGCCGCCGGCAGCGTGTTCTCGCGCACCAGCGCGGCGAGGCTGAACGGCAGCAGGAACAGCGTCGCGCCGACCATGCTGCCCGCCGCCACGAGCCGGTTATCCAGGCCGCCGCGCGCGGTGATCCAGCGGCGCGTCAGGAATCCGGCCAACCCGTAGCACGAGGTCGCCACCAGGCAGGCCAGCGCGCCGAGCAGCACCTCGTGCGAGAACACCACCGGGCCGGTGCGTGTAAGCACCGCCACCCCGGCCAGTCCGATCAGCACCCCCAGCGCCTTGGCGCGCGTCAGTTTCTCGGCGAAGAACAGACTGCCGATCAGCACGCCCATCAGCGGCGTCATGGCGTTGAAGATGGCCGAATAGCCTGCCGGCAGCCAGAGCGCGGCCACCGAATACATCACGAACGGGATGCCCGAGTTGATGATGCCCAGCGCGATCACCGGGCGCCACTTGCCGCGCATGTCCCATTTCACTTTCATCAGCATCAGGCAGGCCGCCAGCGTGACGGCGCCGATCAGCACGCGGAAGAACGCCGTCGGCAGCGGCCCCAGCACCGGCGCGCCGATGCGGATGAACAGAAAGCTGGCGCCCCAGATGGCGGACAGCGACAGCAGGCGAATCAGGTCGGAAGGTTTCATGGCCTTGGTGAGAAGCAACGATTCGGGCGCGCGCCGCGAAACTGTTGCGCATTGGATACAAAACGACGAGAAATTGATCGGCATGGGGCGTGTCGTCGGAGGGTCGAACTCCCCGACCCGTGACGCGGTACTGCCATTACACTGCGCCCGGCGGCAGGCTGCGCGCTGGAATCGGACCTGATCCTGACCACGGAAGGGGTCGAAGAACACGCGCTAAAAGTCCCAAAACTTGCCCAAAAGTGGGGCAAAGATCACCAATGTTGCGGATTGGCCGCAATATCGCTTTCGGATGCCTTACATACCTACCCCCCATTTGTGGGGAGCCTTAGCACAGGGCGTGACATCGCGTATTCGATTCCGCTAAACTCTGTTCTGCGCCAGAGTTAATTGACCCCTCCGACGCATTCCCGACAAGCCGCCAGGCAACCCTGGCGGCTTCTTTTTTTTCTGCCGTCGGACACGCGCCTATCGTATGCGACTTCGGCATCTCACGGGCAGCGCCGCAGCGCGCGCGGTAAAATCCGCGTCAACCGTCAGTCCCCCCTTTGCGTTGCCTGCCTCATGAAACGACAGTTCCTTGGCTTGTTAGCCCGCGTCTACGTCTTGCAATTCGCCATGGAGGTGCCCGCCACCGTGGCCATGCTTGCAGAAATGCTGATGGAGTACGGATTCCAGGTGGATATCGGCACGGTGCGGCCTTTGCTGCGCGCGTTGCAGATGGATGGCTATCTGGAAAGTGTATTGCGCGACGGTATCGGGCGGGTCTATCAACTGACCGAGCAGGGACGTGAGGAACTGGCCAGCAGCCGGTTGCGTATCGACGAACTGTACCGCCGGCTCCATTCGCCCAATGGCGAGGATGCGGCGGCGTCCACCGTCAACGGCTGAGCCCCGTCCCCGGATAAGACAAACCCGGCTGTGCGCCTGAGCGCCAGCCGGGTTTTTTCATGGTCGGAGCGTACCTGAGGCGTACCCAAGGCGCACTCAAGGCGTACCCGTTTCTGCGGCGCCGGATGGGGCGCCGGATGGGTGCCGGAACGTCCTCAGGCCACGCGCGAGAAGCCGTTGCCGGCCAGCAGCAGGTCGCGCAGCGCGCTGAAGCCCAGCGGCTGGGAGAACAGGAAGCCCTGCACCGCGTCGCAGCCCTCGCCACGCAGGAATTCCAGCTGCGCCATCGACTCCACGCCTTCCGCCACCACGTGCAGGTGCAGCTGATGGCCAAGCGCGATGATCGCGGCGGCCACGGCGCGGTCGTGGCCGGGCATGGCCAGGTCATCGACAAATGACTTGTCGATCTTGAGCTTGCTGATCGGCAGCCGCGTCAGGTAGCCCAGCCCCGAATAGCCGGTACCGAAGTCATCGATGGACACGCTCACGCCCAGCTGGCGCACGCGCCGGAACGACTCGATCGTAGTCTCGCCGCCATCCACCAGAATGCCTTCGGTGACCTCGATGGTCAGGCTCGGCGCCGGCAGGCTGGCCGCTTGCAGGCAGCGCGCGACGGTCTCCGGGAAGTCCGCGCGGCGCAGTTGCAAGGGCGAGATGTTCACCGCCACGTCGATGTCGCGGCCCAGTTCGGTGCGCAGGGTCTGGATCTCGCGGCATGCAGTGGCCAGCGTCCACTCGCCCAGCGCGTCGATCATCCCGCACTGCTCGGCAATCGGGATGAATTCGGACGGCTGCATCACGCCGCGTTCGGGAGTTTCCCAGGCGATCAGCGCCTCTACGCCCACCACGTTCAGCGTGACGAGGTCGACGATGGGCTGGTAGCGCAGCCGGAATTCCTGCTCGGCCAGCGCGCGGCGCAGCAGTGCCTCGATCGTGAAGCGGGTCAGCGACGCCTCGGCCATCTCGCTCGCAAAGCGCCGCAACTGCGCCCGGCCGCCGCGCTTGGCCGCATACATGGCCGAATCGGCGGATTTGAGGAGGTCCGTCAGCGTCTCGCCATCGTCGGGATAGATCGCCATGCCGAGCGAAGGCGTCACGCGCAGCGGCTGCCCGGCGAGGTGCCCGGCGAGCTGCAAGCCCTCGGACACGCGCGCCAGGATCTTGGCCGCCGTCAGCTCGGCCTCGCTGTCATGGCGCAGGCCGCCCAGCACCACGGCGAATTCGTCGCCCCCCATGCGCGCCACCACGTCGCGCGGCTGCACCGTGCCACGCAGGCGCTGGGCAATCGTGCGCAGCACATCGTCGCCCACCGGGTGCCCGAGGGTTTCGTTGATGTGCTTGAAGTGATCGAGGTCCAGCAGCAGCAGCGCCACGCGCCCGCCCTGGCGGCGCGCATCGTCGAGGACGGCCTCGGTGCGGCTGTGCAGCGCGGCGCGGTTCAGCAGCCCGGTCAGCGCGTCATGCTGGGCCAGATGGCGGATGTACTCGTCCACGCGGCGGCGCTCGGTCTGGTCCTGCGTCGCCTGTGCCGCGCTGACCTGCCCGGGAGCCCGCCGGCTCCACCACGCCCGCGCCATCCAGCCCACCAAGGCGCCGCCCGCTGCAACCAGCAGCCAGGACAGAACGGGCAACCACGTGGACAAGGTCATGAAGGCAGGATAAAAGACGGTGGAAACGCTGAAAACGGTGAATATCCCGGGCCTGCATCGCGGGCCGGGGGGCGCCGGCTCCCCTCGTTTGGGGGGCAAACTCGCTACGCCGGGCGCACTATACCGTGCCGGCCCAACGGCGCACAGTGCTTCCGCACACACATGCGCGGCGGGGCGGGCAGCAACGCATGGGGCTTGTCAACGCCGTTTCCCCCGGCTGACTCAAACGGGTGATGCGTGGTACGTTGCCCCGCTGCCGCACCCCCGGAATCAGGCATGGGAAGTGCGTGAGCAGCATTGTTCTCCACTCCTGCGTGCCCTCGCCTTTCGTCTTGCCCGCGTTTGTCAGCATGCCCCGCCTCCAACCCTCCCTGAAAGCGCGCATCGCGCTCATCACCACGGTACTGGCCGCCGTGCTCGGGACGGGCATCGTGCTCGGCTCGCTGTATTACGCGCACCGGGACCTGGAGGACGCGCTCCAGAACCAGCAGGACTCCATCGTCAAGCTCTCCGCCGACCAGCTCGACACCGCCATGGACGACCGCACCGTGATGCTGGCCCACATGGCGCCACAGATTGGCGCGGTGCTGGAAAATGCACGCGGTCGGGCCCGGGAGGACGTGCGGGCCGATCTGCTCGACGTCATCGGCAAGACCATCCCTGTGCCGGCGGCGTTCAATTCAGTGGTGGTGACGGATGCCAATGGCAGCGTGCTGACGTCATCGGGCCCGCCGATCGAAGTGGGCGACCGCGACTACTTCCGCGAGGCGGTGCGCACGCTGAACCCGGTGGTGGCCGCGCCGATCCACGCACGCGTCGATGGCACGATTGGCGTGCTGGTGGCGATGCCGGTGGTCTCGGCGTCCAGACAGTTTCTGGGCCTCGTGGGCGGCTGGCTCGATCTGTCGCGCTCGAACTTCCTGGTCGAGATCGCCCATAGCCGGCTGGGCAACACCGGGTTCTATTGCCTGGTGTCGGCGGGCGCCAGGCCGGTCTACGTGCAGCATCCGGACACCCGTCAGGCACGCCAGCCGGCCCGCGCCCTGGGTGACACCTGCGGCGAGACGGACCAGCCCGCGACGCTCGAATTCCTGATGCCGGAGCGGCCCGTGATTGCGCGCCACCTGATGTCCACCACGGGCTGGGAGCTGATTGCCGTGCTGCCCGCGCGCGAGGCCTACGCGCCCTTGCGCCAGATGCAGCGGCGTTTCCTGATGATGGCCGGGCTGGTGCTGGGCGGCGTGGCGCTGCTGATCTGGCTGGCGGTGCGGCGGCTGCTCATGCCGCTATCGCGGCTGCATCAGGTGGTGCAGGCCAGCGCCGACGATGCCGACGCCTTCGAGCGCCTGCCCCGCCGCCCGCAGCGCGATGAAATCGGCGACGTGACCCGCGCGTTCATCCGCCTGATGCGCGATGTGCGCCAGCGCGGCCAGCAACTGGCGCGCAGCGAGCGCCGGCTGCGCGCGGTCACGGACAACCTGCCCTCGCTGCTGGCCTTTATCGACAACGACGAGCGCTACGTCTTCAACAACGTCGCCTACGAGCAGGCGTTCGGCATGCGGGTGGAGGAGATCCGGGGCAAGACCGTGCGCGAGGTGCTGGGCGAGGCGCGCTACGCGCTGGCGCGCCCCTACCTGCAACAGGCGCTGGCCGGTGCCGTGATCACGTTCGAGAGCGAATACCGCACGCCGCAGCCGCACTGGATGGAAATGAGCTACCGCCCCGAATGGAGCGAGGATGGCAAGCAAGTGGTGGGGGTGCACATCCACGTGCAGGACATTACGCAGCGCAAGCTGGAGCACCAGCGGCTGGCGCGGATCTCCCAAACCGATCACCTGACGCAGCTTGAGAACCGGAGCGCCTTCGAGAGCCAGCTCCACGCCGCCATGGCGCGCAGCCGCGATGAGAATCGTCTGATGGCGCTGCTGTTCCTCGACATGGACCGCTTCAAGGCGGTGAACGACGCGCACGGCCATGCCACGGGCGACATGCTGCTGCAGTCGTTCGCCCTGCGCCTGCGCCGCTGCGTGCGCGACCAGGACCACGTGGCGCGGTTGGGTGGCGACGAATTCGCGGTCATCCTGGAAGACATCGCCTCGCCCGCCACGGCCCAGCGCGTGGCCGAGTCCATCCTCGACGCTATCGGCCAGCGCTTCTACTTCGACGGCGTGATGGCCGACGTGGACGTCAGCATCGGCGTGGCGCTCTATCGCGGTAGCCCGATGACGGACGAGACACTCAAGCGCATGGCCGACACGCTGCTCTACCGCGCCAAGGCGCTCGGCCGGGGCCGCTACGAGATTGGCCCGGCGGAGCTGATGGCGCTGGAAGCCTGAGGGGCGGCCAGGACCTGCCCAGCCGGGGGACTTTCGGCGCTGAAAGCGCCACCCGCCCGGCGGCTCAGTGCTTGGTCGAGTCGTCGGAAGCGTCCGATGCCTGCGGCGCGGCCTCGTCGAACGGCACGTGCCGGCCATCGGCCGACTGGTAGCCCAGCCGCGCGCTCTCGCCCATCATCCTCTCGTAGGCCAGCATGGCCTCGGCCACCGCCTGGGGCTCGCCCTTGAATACGACCACATCGTTGCCGCAGCTCGGGCACTGGCCGCCGAACACGGCGTCGATGCCGCGCAGGCCGGGGGCCGGAATCGCATCGAAATTGGTGAATGAGGTCTTGCACGCACCGCAGACCAGTTGTGCGGGCCGCAGGGCGTCGATCCGTGCCTGCGCCTGCTGCGCCCGTTCCTCGGGCGTGCCCCGCCGTTTTGCTTCACCCATGATGCCGTCCTTTCTTGCAGCTTATCGCTGCCAATTTTCAACTTCTTCACGCTTCTCCGGCCATCCAGATGAATGGGCCGGAACTATCCAACGCTGACGGCGCCGAACCTGAGGCGGCCATTGTAGACCACACCACATTGCGGCAGGACGCCGGGGCGCCTGCTATTGTGGATAACGGTTGCTGGTTGTCGACCACCCACCCCCAAGGAGGACACCCGATGATTCGACCCACAGTGCGAGAGAATTTTGAACGGTATGCCGACTGTATCGCCGCCTGCAACGCCTGCGCGGCGGCCTGCCTGAAGTGCGCGGCCGCCTGCCTCGAGGAGCAGGACGCCCGGAAGATGACACGCTGCATCGCCCTGGACATGGACTGCGCCGGCATCTGCACCCTCGCCGCCTCCTACATGCTGCGCAATAGCGAATTTGCGCCCCTCGTCTGTGAAGACTGCGCCGAAGTGTGTAAATGGTGCAAGGAAGAATGTGAGCGACATGACCATTGGCACTGCCAGGAATGCGCCGCGGCGTGCCAGGCCTGCATGGAAATGTGCCTCAAGATGACCGCCTGACCTGCCGGCATCGCCGCAACATGCACAGCAATCTAACCGCCTGACGGCGACAGGGGCTTCGGCGCGAATGTGACGCGGGAAGGCTATGCTAGCAGTCCTGCCTGATCCTGCAGCCTTCCCTCAAGGAGTCCGTCCATGTCCGCCAAGCCCGCAAACCCCTCGTCAGCCACCCGCATCGAAAAAGACAGCCTCGGGGATGTGGCCGTACCGGCCGATCATCTCTGGGGCGCCCAGACCGAGCGCTCGCGCCAGAATTTCCGCATCGGCAGCGAGAAGATGCCCCCGGCCCTGATCGAGGCGTTCGCCGTGCTCAAGCTCTGCGCGGCCCGTGCCAACCGCGACCTGGGCGTGCTGAAGCCCGAGATTGCCGAAGCCATCGAGCAGGCCGCCGAGGAAGTCATCGCCGGCAAGTGGCCGGCCGAGTTCCCGCTCTCGGTCTGGCAGACCGGCTCGGGCACGCAGACCAACATGAACCTCAACGAAGTGATCTCCAACCGCGCCATCCAGCTGCTGGGCGGCGAGGTCGGCAGCAAGAAGCCGGTTCACCCGAACGACCACGTCAACGCCAGCCAGTCGTCCAACGACAGCTTTCCCACGGCGATGCACATCGCCGCCACGCGCGCCATCCAGCAGACGCTGCTCCCCTCGCTCGAGAAACTGCAACAAACCTTCGCAAAGAAGGTGGAAGCGTTTGCCGACATCGTGAAGGTAGGCCGCACCCACCTGCAGGACGCCGTGCCGCTGACCCTCGGCCAGGAATTTTCCGGCTATATGACCCAGGTGGCGGACGCGCAATCGCGCCTGCAACAGGCCATGCTGCGCGCGATGCCGGTGGCGCAGGGCGGTACCGCGGTCGGCACCGGCCTGAACGCGCCCCCGGGATTCGCCGCCGCCTTTGCCCGCTCGCTGGCCGGCTACACCGGCCTGCCGTTCGAGCCGGCAGCCAACCGCTTCGCGCTCCAGGCCGCGCATGACGCGCTGGCCGACCTCTCGGGCGCGCTGAACACCACGGCGTCGTCGTTCCTGAAGATCGCACGGGACTTCATGCTGCTCGGCTCGGGCCCGCGCGCCGGGTTTGCCGAACTGCAACTGCCGGCCAACGAGCCCGGTTCGTCGATCATGCCCGGCAAGGTCAATCCGACGCAGGCCGAAGCCCTCGCCATGGTCTGCTGCCGCATCATCGGCAACCATACGACGGTCACGCTGGCCAACAGCCTGGGCACGCTCGAACTGAACGCCTACAAGCCGGTGATCGTCTATAGCCTGTTGCAGTCTGTGACACTGCTGGCCGATGCGGCGTCGAGCTTCGCCGAACATATGGTCGAAGGCGTGGAGCCGGACCGCGCACGGATTCAGGAACTGCTCGAACGCTCCCTGATGTCCGTGACGGCCCTGAACCCGCATATCGGCTACGACAAGGCTGCCGAAATCGCCAAGCTGGCCGTGAAGAAGAACCTGTCCCTGCGCGAGGCCGCGATTGCCTCGGGCCACGTCACCGAGGAACAGTTCGGCCAGTGGATCGACTTCAAGGGGATGACGAAGGAGGTGTGAGGGGAGACTAGCCCACCACTGCCACCAACCCCGCTACACCCAGCGCCAGCGCCGCCAGCGCGTCGCCGGCGATCAGCCCGCCGCCTACCAGCGAAGTCGTGCTCATGTCCTCGGGCAGCGCGGCATCGCGGGCGGGCGCCCCGCGGTTCTTCGCCACGCTCTCCACCACGCTGGCCAGCACGCCGCCCGCCGCCATCCACGCGGCGGCCGGCAGGTTCACAAACCCACCGAACGACGACGCGTACGGCGACGGCAGCACCGCTGCATCGAGCAGGAAATCCACGGTCTTGCCGGCGCCGCCCGACTGCGCGAAGCGCCGGTAGCGGGCCGAGGCACGGATCGCCTTGCGCGCCACCTCGGTCACCAGCCCGATACCCACCCCGATCCACACCGCCAGCCGCTGGTAGGAGCGGTCCTCGGTCATGCTGCGCAGCGCGCCAACGATCTTGTAGGTCATGGCGGAGGTCCAGCGCGCCGGCTGCTGGTCCGCCGGGAGCAGGGTCTGGTCGAGCCGCAGCACCGGATACGCCTGCATGAACAGCCGCGCCAGCAGCACCGCCAGCACCGCGCCCACGACGATGCCAGCCACCTGATAGCCGAACTGCATCATCCGGTTGGTGCCGAGCCGCCAGCCGGTGGAGCGGTCCTGCTGCATGTCGCACGCCTCGGCCGTGGAGACCAGCAGCACGGTCGCGGCGATCAGGCCGATATGGGGCTCGCGCAGCCCCACGGCGGCCATCAGGATCACCGTGAGCACGAAGGCCGACGAGATCGGATTCGCATCGACCATGCCGACCGAGATGCCGTTGACCAGCGCGAACACCAGCACCAGCGCCACGGCCAGCAGCTGGTAGCCCACCGGCTGGCCGAACCACGCCGCGCCCGTTGCCACCACCGCCGCGCCCCAGACCACCACCCAGAGCCAGATCCAACGCATCGGCAGGCCGCGCTGGGAGGCGGGGATAAGGGAGGCGGGGATAGGGGAGGCGGGGACAGGGACGGCGGGCGCCGGCACCTGCGTGGCCGGCAGGCGCTCCCGCCAGGCCCGCGCGAGCAGCAGTGACACATCGACCAGCGCCGCGCCCATGATCATGCCCAGCGCGATCAGGAAGGTGATCTTGCGATAGGGGTCACCCGGCGCGAGCCAGCCAATCGACACGAAATACGGCGTCAGCGCCCATCCCGCCAGCCCCCCGACTAGCGCCGCGATGCCGATGCGCGCGCCGACGATCATGCCGGCGCCGAAGGTCGACGCGGACAGGTCGATAGCACCCAGCCACGCCACGCGCGTGACCCCCACCCCGGCCACCGCCCCGAGCGCGATACCGCCGCCCAGCCGCGCCACCGAGCGCCGCAGCAGCACCGGATCGGTCAGCGCCCGCAGGATGTTGGCCACGGCCAGCCCGGACGGAAACGTCAGCTGCATGCGGTCCACCAGCAAGGGCGTGTAGAGCATGCCCACACCCACGCCATACATGCCGATGCACAGCATGTAGCCGATCAGGTGCCAGAGCGGCGGCGCATCCATGCCCATCCAGCCCATCGCCTGGATCACCACGACCATCCCGCCCATGCCGGCCACGGACGCCGCCGCCGTCTGGATATAGTTGGCCCCATGCCGCCCGGCGGCGCCATATCCCGCCGTCACCGCCGAACCCAGAATGCCGGCCAGCACCTGCCCGCCAATAAAGAACCCGAGCGAGAAGTTCATGTAAGCCGCCGCCACGCAGCCAAGCGGCCCCAGCACCAGCATCCCCGCCGCACCAAGCAGGGCGTGGTATTGCCAGGTGTCAGGGGCGGGCAGCCAGCGCCAGCGAGGGGTGGTGAGGAGGGTGGACATGGTCGGCTCGGGTGGATGACCGAGCATAGCGGCGAAATTGGCGAAACAGGCCAAAGCGTACCCGTTTCTGCGCGGCTTTTTCCGCCGCCTGGTGCCGCCCCTGCCGGCAAAGCGTACCCATTTCTGCGCGCACCAACCCTTGCGGGGTCAAGCATTGATCCGGTGTCGGGCATAGAATGGCGCGTCGGTTCGCCGGCATCCTCCTTTCACTTCCCCTCGCCGTGACGTCATGAAGCCCGCCCTGCCCGCCCTGCTTGTCCTGATCCAGCTCGAACCCGCTCATCTTGAACTTGTCTCCGCCCAGTACGACGTCCGCTACGCGCCCACGGCCGAGGGCCGGGCGGCGGAAGTGGCCGCGCACGGCAAGACCTTCCGCGCCGTGTTGACCAATGGCACGGTCGGCCTGACGGCCACCGAGATCGCGGCCATGCCGGCCTTGGAGGTGGTGTGCGCGCTGGGCGCCGGCTACGAGAACATCGACCTGGCCGCCTGCCGGGCGCGCGGCATTGCCGTGGGCAACGGCGCGGGCACCAACGACAGCTGCGTGGCCGACCACGCCATGGCGCTGCTGCTGGCCACCGTGCGCCGCGTGCCGGCGCTGGACCACGCCACGCGTGACGGCGTCTGGCGCAACGCGCTGCCGCTGCCGCCGAATTTCTCGGGCAAGCGGCTCGGCATCGTCGGCCTTGGCACCATCGGGCGGCGCATTGCGCAGCGCGGCCAGGGCTTCGACCTGGAGATCGGCTATCACAACCGCCGCGCACGCGAGGACGTCTCGTTTTCGTACTTTGCCGATGTGGGCGCACTGGCCAAGTGGGCCGACTATCTGGTCATCGCCACGCCGGGGGGCCCGGAGACGCGCCATCTGGTCGATACGCCGGTGCTGCGCGCGCTGGGGCCGCACGGCTACCTCGTCAATATCGCGCGGGGCAGCGTGGTGAACACGGCGGCGCTGGCCAATGCCTTGCGCGCCGGCGAGCTGGGCGGCGCCGGGCTCGATGTCTATGAGAGCGAGCCGCTGCCGCCCAAGGAACTGTTCGATTGCCCGAACGTGGTGCTGACCCCGCACGTGGCCGGCTGGTCGCCGGAAGCGGTGCTGGCGTCGGTCAGCCAGTTCCTGGAGAACGCGCGCCGGCACTTCGCGGGCGAGCCGCTGTTCGCGCCGGTCGGCTGAGGCACGACTAAGGGAAGACGGGCTCAGGCCGCGACGGGGGGAAGGTCACGCGCACGCGCAGCCCCGGCGCGGCATCTTCCAGCGCCACGCGGGCGCCGTGCGACTGGGCGATCTCGGCCACGATGGCCAGCCCCAGCCCGCTGCCGCCCGTGGGCGCTTCCGGTACACGGTAAAACCGGTCGAACACGCGCGCGCGCTCGTCGGCGGGAATGCCCGGGCCGTTGTCGCTGACCTGCAGTTCCACGCCACCCTCGCTGCCGACACCCGGCAAGCTCGCCACCCGCACATCGATCCGCCCGCCGGCCGGAATGTAGTGCAGCGCGTTGTCGATGAGATTGGTCAGCAGGATGCGCAGCGCGTCCGCATCGCCCCGCACCATGGCGCCTTCGGCAGCATCGGCCTCCAGCCCCAGGTCGATATCCCGGTCGATGGCCGCCTGGGACATTTCCGCGATCACCCCCGCAGCCAGCGCGCGCAGGTCCACCGGCTCATGCGGCGGCGGTGCGGCGCCGGGCTCCTGCCGCGCCAGCGTCAGCAACTGCGCGACGAGGTGCGTCAGCCGCTCCAGCCCCTGCCGCAGCTGCGACACGGCTTCCTGCCGGGCCGGCGCGCTGTCGGCGCGCTCCACCAGTTGCGCCTGCAATTGCAGCGCCGCCAGCGGCGTGCGCAGCGCGTGGGCAGCGTCGGCCACGAAGGCGCGCTGGGTGTCGATGGCCTGCGCCAGCCGCGCCAGCAACTGGTTCAGCGCGTCGGAAAGCGGGGCGATTTCGTCCGGCATCTGGCGCAAGGCCAGCGGCGCCAGCGTGTTGGCGTCACGCGCGCGCACCTCGGCAGCAATCTCGCGCAGCGGGCGCAAACCCCGTCCTACCGCCATCCAGATCAGCCACGCCAGCAGCGGCATCAGCAACAGCAGCGGCGCCACCGTGCGCAGCGCCATATGCGCGGCCAGCGTGCGGCGCGCGCTCATCGGCTGGGCGATCTGGACCACGGCCGGCCCCAGCTGCACGCTGTAGATGCGCCATTCGCCGGAATCCGTGCGCACGCTGGAGAAGCCAAGTTCCGCGCGCGGCGGCAGCACCGGGTGGGAGTGCGACAGGTAGAGACTGCGGCCCGTGCCGTCCCAGATGTGGATCACCACGTCCTCGTCTGCATGGAGCAGGTCCGCGCTGGCGCCGCTGCCATTGCCACCGTCGAACGGCGGCGCGATCGGGCTCGGGAACTGGCTCGGCAACGCCGCCGCCACCTGCTTCATCTGATAGTCGAACAGCGCGTTGGCCTCCTGCCGGGCCTGCGCGTAGATCAGGCCGGTGGCCACGGCGATACCCGCCGCCAGCCCGGCGGCCAGCCACCACAACAACGTACGTTGGATCGAGCGCATCAGGACGGACGCTCCTCGTCGGCGCCATCACGCTGCGGCACCACGTAGCCCACGCCCCGGATATTGCGGATCAGGGC
Source organism: Cupriavidus campinensis (assembly GCF_905397395.1). Lineage (GTDB taxonomy): Bacteria > Pseudomonadota > Gammaproteobacteria > Burkholderiales > Burkholderiaceae > Cupriavidus > Cupriavidus campinensis. The sequence continues at coordinate 46,183 of NZ_CAJPVH010000002.1, read as the reverse complement.
GGCGCCGAACTTGCGGCGCAGCGCGTGGATATAGACCTCGACCGTGTTGCTGCCCACCTCGTCGTCCCAGCCGTACAGGCGCTCCTGCAACTGCGCCACCGACCAGACCTGGCCGGGGCGCGCCATCAGCGCGGAGAGCAGCGCGAACTCGCGTGCGGACAGCCGCACCGCCGTGCCGGCCTGGGTGGCCTCGCGCGTGGCGGGGTTGAGCACGATGTCGCCGTAGCGCAGCAGCGGCTCGGCGCGGCCCTCGGCCCGGCGCGCCAGCGCGTGCATGCGCGCGGCCAGTTCCTGGAGGTCGAAGGGCTTGACGAGGTAGTCATCCGCGCCGGCGTTGAGGCCGGCCACGCGGTCCGCCACGGCGTCCCGCGCGGTGAGGATCAGCACCGGCGTGCGCACGTTGCGGGCGCGCAGGGTCTTCAGCACGTCCAGGCCCGAGCGGCGCGGCAGACCAAGGTCGAGCAGCACGAGGTCGTAGCCGCCGTCCGCGCGGGGGCCGTGCTGGTCAGAGGCGGCGTCGAGGCCGGCATCGCCATCGCGCACCCAATCGACGGTAAAGCCCTCCTGGCGCAGTGCCACCTTCACGCTCTCGCCAATCATGGCGTCATCTTCCACCAGCAATACACGCATGTCGGGATCGGTCAGTCAGGGTTGGGCGGCGGCGCCGTGGCGCATGTCGCCCTCGAGGCGGTCTGCCAGCGCGCGCGCCAGCCCGGGTAGCGACGGGTAGGCGGCGGTGATCACGTAGACCGGGATGTCGGCCAGATAGGCGCCCATGCGGCCCTTGGCGGCAAAGCGCGCGGCGAACGGCGAGGCCCGGAAGGCATCGACGAAACGCGGCACGATGCCGCCGCCGAGATAGACCCCGCCGCGCGCGCCGAGCACCAGCGCCACGTCGCCCGCCACGGAGCCGAGCAGGCCGCAGAACGCCGCGAAGGCGCGCTGGCACAGCGGGTCGCCGGTCTTGATGGCGCCGTCCGTGACCTCGGCCGGGGTCAGCGGCTGGGCCAGAGGCGTACCCGTTTCTGCGGCCAGCGCGGCGTGGATCTGGGACAGGCCCATGCCCGACAACATGCGCTCCGCCGAGACCCGCCCCAGATGCTGATGGGCGTAGCGCCAGGCGATCCACTCGTCGTCGGTGGCCGGCATGATCTCGATATGGCCGCCTTCGCCGGCCAGCGCCACCGCGCCGCCGCCGGGCGCGGGCACCAGCCCCGAGACGCCCAGCCCGGTGCCCGGCCCCAGCAGCGCGCGCGGCGCCGTGGGCACCGCCGTGCCGCTGCGCACCAGCGCAAGGTCCTCCGCGGGCAGGTAGGGCAGCGCCAGCGCCAAAGCGGTGAAGTCGTTGATGGCCACCAGCGTGTCCAGGTCGAGCGCGCGGCGCGTAGCGTCGATCGAGAACGCCCAGTTGTGGTTGGTCAGCTTGACGTGGTCCCCGGTGACCGGATTGGCCAGCCCGATGGCCGCGTGGCGCGGGCGCGGCAGGTCGTGCAGGCCGCGCAGGTACTGCCGCATGGCCGCTTCGAGCGACGGAAAATCCGCCACCTTCAGCGCGGTGACCGCGCCAATCCGCATCGGTGCCGTTTCCAGCGCCATCCGCACGTTGGTGCCGCCTACGTCGGCCAGCAGGCGGGGATACGAGTCGGCTTGCGCATCAGGTGGAGACATCGGGACCCTTTGTCGAAAACTTTGTCGAGAACGAACGTTGGCGAGCGATCAGGTGCGGAACACATCCACGCCGTGGTGGTGGCGCGCCAGCACCAGGCTCACCGGCAGGGCCGGCGTGGGCGCCTTGAGCGCGCGGGCCAGCACCTCGGCCTTCTTCTCGCCCGAGATGGCCAGGAAGGTGCGTTCGGCGGCCAGCAGCGCGGCGAGGTTCAGCGTCACGCGGGCGTGGTTGGCGCTGGTCGGATGGGTGACCAGGAAACCGGGCTTCGGCTCGGACAGCGCGGTCTGGAGCTCGGGCGCCTCGGGGAACAGCGACGCCGTGTGCCCATCCTCGCCCATGCCGAGCACCACCACGTCCGGCTGCTGGAAGCGTTCGTTGAGCCGCGCCACGGCGCGCTCCGGCTGGGCCGCCTCGGCGGCATCCTCCACCAGCGGCAACCAGGCCGCCACGCCCGCTGCCTCGCGCAGCAGGTTGTGGCGCACCAGCGCGCCATTGCTGTCAGGGTGGTCGGGCGGCACCGCGCGCTCATCCACCAGCGTCACGGTCACGGCGTCCCAGCGGATGGGCCGATAGCGCAGCCGTTCGAACATCGGCACCGGCGAGCGCCCGCCGGACACCGCCAGCACCGCCCAGCCCTTGGCCTGGATCACCAGTTCCAGCGCATGGCCGATCGAGAGGGCCAGCGATTCGGCCTGATCCATCACGGAGGCATGTTCGTACTGGCGCATGATCGGTCCCTTTCTAGTTAGACAGATGGTGGGTCAGACTTCCTCGTGCCAGAGCGCGTTGTCGCGCGACATCAGCGCCGACGACGCCGCAGGCCCCCAGGTGCCGGCGGTATACGACTTGGGCGGCACGGTGCTGTCGGCCCAGGTGTCGATGATCGGCTCTACCCAGCGCCACGCCTGCACCTGCTCGTCACGGCGCACGAACAGGCCCAGCCGGCCGCGGATCACGTCCAGCAGCAGGCGCTCGTAGGCGCCGGCGCGGCGCACCTTGAACGAGTTGGCGAAGTCCAGGTCGAGCGAGGTGGGGGTCAGTTCGAGGGTATCGCCCGGCTGCTTGACCAGGAAATACAGCTTGATGCTTTCCTCGGGCTGGAGCTGGATCACCAGCCGGTTCTGCGGCGACAGCGTCAGCGGCTTGGGGAAGATGGCGTGCGGCACGTCACGGAAGTGGACCACGATCTCGGCCACGCGCGACTGCATGCGCTTGCCGGTGCGCAGGTAGAACGGCACGCCCTCCCATCGCCAGTTGGCAATCTCGGCCTTGATGGCGACGAAGGTTTCGGTGCGGCTGTCCGGGGCGATGCCCGGTTCCTCGATATACCCCGGCACCGGCTTGCCGCCGACCGCCCCGGCGCGGTACTGGCCGCGCACGGTTTTCTCGGCCACGTCCTGCGGCTGGATCGGCCGCAGCGCCTTGAGGATCTTGATCTTCTCGTCGCGGATGGCGTCTTCCGACAGGCTCGCCGGCGGCTCCATCGCCACCATGCATAGCAGCTGCAGCAGGTGGTTCTGCACCATGTCACGCAGCGCGCCGGTGCGGTCGTAGAAGTCGCCGCGCGACTCCACGCCCAGTTCCTCGGCGATGGTGATCTGCACGTCCTGCACCCATTCGCGGCGCCACAGCGGCTCGAACAGCGCGTTGCCGAAGCGGATCGCCATCAGGTTCTGGACCGATTCCTTGCCCAGGTAATGGTCGATCCGATAGATCTGGTCTTCGGCGAAGAACTTCGCCACGGAGGAATTGATGGCCTCGGACGAGTCCAGGTCGTGCCCCAGCGGCTTCTCCAGCACCACGCGCACATTGGGCGTGTTCACGCCAGTGCGGCCCAACTGCTCGCAGATCGGCACGAAGATGTGGGGGGCGGTGGCCAGGTAGCAGACCACCACCTCGGGCTTGCGGGCCAGCACCTTCTCGGCCAGCGCGTCGAAGTGGGCGGGCTCGCGCGCGTCGGCCTGCACATAGCAGATGCGTTGCAGGAACGAGGCCCAGGCGTCGGGCGGCGCGTGCTCCAGCGCGGGCCGCACGGTGTCTTCCAGCGTGGCGATGTACTGCTCGGTGGTCTGGGCGTGGCTGCCCGTGGCGAGGATGCGCGCGGACGGATGCAGCACGCCGCAGCGGTGGGCGTCGAAGAGGGCCGGCAGCAGCTTGCGCCGCGCCAGGTCACCGGTGCCGCCAAACAGCACCATGTCGAAATCGGGCATGCTCACCCTGGGCTCCTTGCGGGGGGGAAGTGGGCGCCCCGGCAACTACTGAGTGCCGGCGAGGGGCGGATAAGTTCCGGCCATGTTACGTCACTCGCCGGGGATTGGGCAGTGGGCGGGACGGATTCGGCCGGCGGGCGGCCCCAGGCGGACCCCGAGCGTACCCATTTCTGCGTAGCGTCGCGGACTGCACACCGGGGGTACACGCCGTTGTCACAGGCCAGCGCGGAACATCCGGGCGTGTGAGCGATCCGACCTGTATCCGCCGATTTGGACTACGCTGATGGAGCGCCGCACGAAGCGCCCCACGCCTCACAGGAGAAGACTCCATGCCACGCCACCCTGTCCTGGAGCGGGTTACGGCCCGCATCGTGACCCGCAGCCGCGCCACGCGCCAGGCTTATCTCGACCGCACCCGCGCCATGGCCGGGCAGAAGGTCGAGCGCGCCAACCTGTCCTGCACCAACCTCGCCCACGGCGTGGCCGCCATGCCGGATGACGCCAAGATCCGCCTCAAGGCGCAGGAGCGCCCCAACCTGGCCATCGTCTCGGCCTACAACGACATGCTGTCCGCCCACCAGCCGCTGGAAGCCTTCCCGCGCTGGATCAAGGAGGCCGCGCTGGCGGCCGGCGGCACGGCGCAGTTCGCCGGCGGCACCCCGGCCATGTGCGATGGCGTGACGCAGGGCCAGGATGGGATGGACCTGTCGCTGTTCTCGCGCGACGTGATCGCCATGGCCACCGCCGTGGCGCTGTCCCACCAGATGTTCGACGGCGTGCTGTACCTGGGCGTGTGCGACAAGATCGTGCCTGGCCTGGTGATGGGTGCGCTGTCCTTCGGCCACCTGCCGGCCGTGTTCGTGCCGGGCGGGCCGATGACCACCGGCATCGGCAACGAGGAGAAGGCCCACATCCGCCAGCTTTATGCCGAAGGCAAGATCGGCCGCGCGGAGCTGCTGGAAGCCGAGACCCGGTCCTACCACGGCCCCGGCACCTGCACCTTCTACGGCACCGCCAACTCGAACCAGATGCTGATGGAGATCATGGGCCTGCACCTGCCCGGTACCGCCTTCATCAACCCCGGCACGCCGCTGCGCGAGGCGCTGACGCGCCATTCCGCCACCCACGCGCTGACGCTGGTGCACGGCGGCGAGCGCTACACCCCGGTGGCCGATGTGCTCGACGAACGCGCGTTCGTCAACGGCATCGTCGGGCTGGTGGCCACGGGGGGGTCCACCAACCACACGCTGCATCTGATCGCCATGGCGCGCGTGGCCGGCATCCAGCTGACCTGGGACGACTTCGATGAACTCTCCGCCGTGGTGCCGCTGCTGGCGCGCGTCTACCCGAACGGCAAGGCCGATGTGAACCAGTTCCAGGCGGCCGGCGGGCTGGCAGTGGTGATTCGCGGCCTGCTGGCGCTGGGGCTGCTGCACGACGACGTGACCACCATCGCCGGCAAGGGGCTGGCCGACTACACGCGCGAGCCGGTGCTGCGCGACGGCAAGCTGACCTGGATCGACGGTCCCACGGCCTCGCTGGACGACACCATCGTGCGCCTGCCCGAGCAGCCGTTCGCGGCCGATGGCGGGATCAAGCTGCTCGACGGCAACCTGGGGCGATGTGTTATCAAGACATCGGCTGTGAAACCGGAACATCAGGTGGTGGAGGCGCCCGCCATCGTCTTCGAGCGGCAGGATGATCTGCTGGACGCCTTCAAGCGTGGCGAACTCGAGCGCGATTTCGTGGCGGTGCTGCCGTGGCAGGGGCCGGCGTCGTGCGGCATGCCCGAGCTGCACAAGCTCACGCCCACGCTGACGCTGCTGCAGGACCGTGGCTTCCACGTGGCGCTGGTCACGGACGGGCGGATGTCGGGGGCCTCGGGCAAGGTCCCGGCGGCCATCCACGTCTGCCCCGAGGCGCTGCTGGGCGGCGCCATCGGCAAGGTGCGCACCGGCGACATCGTGCGCGTGGACGCGCCAGCCGGCGTGCTGACCGTGAAGCTGGCCGATGCCGACCTGGCCGCGCGCGAAGCTGATCGGCCCGATCTCTCGCGCAACCGGCACGGCGTGGGCCGCGACCTGTTCGGCGGCTTCCGCGCCCATGTGAGCACGGCCGAGACCGGCGCGTGCTCCTTGTTCGCGGAGGAAGAGGCCGAGCGGGGCTAGTTCGGCCGGCGCGGCGGGGTGCGGCGGGCGTCGTAGCGCTCCGCCTTGCCGTCGCCGTCGGCCCCATCGGCCCCTTCGGCCAGCGCCGCCTCATCCATCTCCGGTACGAGGACTTCCTGCACCGGCACGGCAATCCGGCAGCCGGCCGCCTCGAGCGTCGGCTTCAGCTTGCCAAAGAAGCCGAACTGCACGTTCCAGAAATCGTCATTCGAGGTCCAGTAGCGCGCGTTCAGCGCGATGCCCCGGTCGGTGTACTTCGTCACCATGACCTCGGGCCTGGGCTCGGCCAGCAGCCGCGGCTCCTTGGCCAGCATGGCCTTGAGCGCATCCAGCCCGGCCTGCACGGGGCTGTCGAAGGTCACGGCGATCTCGATATCCATGCGCCGCGTGACGTTCTCGCTGTAGTTCATGATCGAACTGCCCCAGAGCTTGCCGTTGGGCACGCGCAGGCAGACCCCGTCGAAGGTCGTCAGCTCGGTCATGAACAGCCCGGTCTCGCGCACGGTGCCGGCCACGCCCTGGGCGTCGATGTACTGGCCCACGCGGAACGGGCGCAGCAGCACCAGCATGATCCCGGCGGCGATATTCTGGAGCGTGCCCTGCAGCGCCAGGCCGATGGCCAGGCCGGCGGCGCCGAGCATGGCGATGATGCTCGCGGTCTGCACGCCGAACTGCGACAGCACGAGCACCACGGTCAGCACGCGCACCACCCACTGGGCCACGCTGGCCAGCATGGGCCGCAGCGTGTCGTCCACGTGGGTGCGATGGAGGCCCTGCCTCACGGCCCGCGCGGCGCGGCCGGAAAGCCACCAGCCGGCAATCAGGATGGCCAGCGCGGCAAGGCAGTTCAGCCCCTGGCTGACCGCAAACTGGGTGAGATAGGCCCAGGTGGCCTGGACTTTATCGGCGTCGATATACGGCAGCTCCATGCGTTCGCTCCTCAGTGCAACCTCCGTGCAACCCGGGCCGACTTGCGAAGGACGTGCCAGCCAACCCGGCGAACAATCCCAAAGCGTACCCGTTTCTGCGTGAGCCGTTGCCACGCAATGGCTCACGGCGGCCCGTGCGGCGCGCCGTTTACATCACAGTCGAGGGAGAAAAGGCAGGGGGAGTGCAGTGATTACAACTTTCGGCCGTGAGCCGTTGTAATCCCTGCATGGCGCGCGCGGGCAGCAGGGTCCGGCGGGAAGGTGTGCGCAGAAACGGGTACGCTTTGCCCGGATCGGGAGCGATCAGCGCGCCGGGGCCGGGCGGTCGTGGGGATGATCGTGCAGGCGGTCACGGTCGGCCAGCGCCGGGAACAGCCGCATCCATGCGAACACCACCAGCACCGTGCCGGCGCCGCCGAGCAGCACCGCGCCCACCGGCCCGAGCAGCGCCGCCGTGACGCCCGATTCGAACTCGCCAAGCTGGTTGGAGGCGCCGATGAACACCGAGTTGACCGCCCCCACGCGGCCCCGCATGTCGTCGGGGGTATCGAGCTGCACCAGCGTCTGGCGCACCACCACGCTGATCATGTCCGATGCGCCCAGCACCACCAGCGCCCCCATCGAGAGCGGCAGCCAGTTGGAAATGCCGAAGATCATCGTCGCCACGCCGAACAGCGCCACCGCGCCGAACATCACGCGGCCCACGCGCCGGTTCAGCGGGTTGCGCGCCAGCCAGAGCGCCGTGACCAGCGCGCCGATGGCCGGCGACGAGCGCAGCAGCCCCAGCCCCCAGGGGCCGGTGTGGAGGATGTCCCGCGCATAGATCGGCAGCAGCGCGGTGGCGCCGCCGAGCAGCACCGCGAACAGGTCCAGCGACACCGCGCCCAGCAGCACCTGATGGCTGCGGATATAGGCAAACCCGGCGAACAGCGTCTTGATGCTGACCGGCGTGGTCAGCCGCTGCGCGGCCTGGCGCAGCTTGAGCGTGGCCACCAGCACGGCGGCGATGGCAAACAGCACGGCGCTGATCGAATAGACCACGCCCGGCCCCGCCACGTAGGCGAAGCCGCCCAGCGCCGGGCCGATGATGATGGCGGTCTGGCCGGCGGAACTGGCCAGCGCCACCGCGCGCGGCAGCTGGCGTGGCGTGACCACGCTGGGCAGCAGCGCCTGGAGCGTGGGCGTCTCGAAGGCGCGGCAGGCGCCGATGGCCGCCACGAACAGGAAGATGTGCTCGCGCGTGATCCAGCCCGAGAAGCTCGCCACGGCCATCGACACGGCAATCACCGCTTCCAGCGCCTGGCAGGTGCGTACGATCAGCCGGCGGTCGAAACGGTCCGCCACGTGCCCGGACATCAGCAGCAGCACGATCGACGGCAGGAACTGCACCAGCCCGACCATGCCGAGCATGAAGGGATCGCGCGTGAGGTCGTACATCTGCCAGCCCACCGCCACCGTGAAGATCTGGTAGCCGATGGTGGTGCAAAGCCTGGCGAACCAGAAATGCCGGAAAGCGGGGTCGCGGAATACGGTGTCCGGCTCGGCGGCCGGCACGGGTGTGGCGGTGGACATGGGGGGCGGCAGGAAGGGAGCGATGTGCGGCGTGCAAGGCACGCCGGTCATCGTACAAGCTCAGGATTCTAGCAGGAGATGTCAGACAATCTCGCGCGTTTCCAGGAACTGGAGGTTCGGGAAGCGCTCCTGCGTCAGGCGCAGGTTGACCATGCTGGGCGCCAGGTAGACGTGGTCACCGGCGCCGTCCAGCGCCACGTTGTGGCCGGCCTTCTCGATCAGTTTCTCGATCTCGGCGGCATCGCCACGCAGCCAGCGCGCCGTGGCGCATTCATGGGATTCGAAGATCGCATCCACGCCGTACTCGTGCTCCAGCCGGTGCGCCACCACGTCGAACTGCAGGATACCGACCGCGCCGAGCACCAGATCGTTCGACGCCAGCGGGCGGAACATCTGCGTCGCGCCCTCTTCGGCCAGCTGCTGCAAACCCTTCTGCAACTGCTTGACCTTGAGCGGGTTGTTCAAGCGCGCGCGGCGGAAGAACTCGGGCGCGAACGACGGAATCCCGGTGAACTTGAGCGACTCGCCCTCGGTGAACACATCGCCGAGGCGGATCGTGCCGTGGTTGGGCACGCCGATGATGTCGCCCGCGTAGGCTTCCTCGGTGGTGTTGCGGTCCTGCGCCATGAAGGTGATGGCGTTGTTGATGGCCACGGTCTTGCCGGCCGAGACGTGCAGCAGCTTCATGCCCCGGTCGAACTTGCCCGAGCACACGCGCACAAAGGCGATGCGGTCGCGGTGGCGCGGGTCCATGTTCGCCTGGATCTTGAACACGAAGCCGGTGAACTTGGCTTCCTCCGGCACCACCACGCGGCTCTCGGTCTGGCGCGCCAGCGGCGGGGGCGACAGCTCGCACAGCGCGTCCAGCATCGACTGCACGCCGAAGTTGTTGATCGCCGAGCCGAAGTAGACCGGGGTCTGCTTGCCGGAGAGGAAGGCTTCCTTGTCGAAGGTGTGCGAAGCACCGCGTACCAGTTCGATTTCCACGCGCAACTCGTCGGCCTGGCTGCCCAGGATGCGGTCGAGTTCGGGGTTGTCCAGCCCGTCCAGGATCGCGGCGGTGCCCTTTTCGCCCTTGGGGTCGAACAGCTGCACCTTGTCGTCGATCATGTGGTACACGCCGCGGAACGCCTTGCCCATGCCGATCGGCCAGGTCATCGGCGCGCACTGGATCTTGAGCACGTCCTCGATTTCATCGAGCAGTTCGATCGGCGAACGGCCTTCGCGGTCGAGCTTGTTGATGAAGGTCAGGATGGGCGTGTCACGCAGGCGGCAGACGTTGAGCAGCTTGATGGTCTGCGCTTCCACGCCGTTCACCGAGTCGATCACCATCACCGCCGAGTCGACGGCGGTCAGCGTACGGTAGGTGTCTTCGGAGAAGTCCTCGTGGCCCGGGGTGTCCAGCAGGTTGACGATGTTCTCGGGCACGTCCGGCCGGCGGCGGTACGGGAACTGCATGACCGACGAGGTCACCGAGATGCCGCGCTGCTTTTCCAGCTCCATCCAGTCGGACGTGGCATGGCGGTCGGCCTTGCGGGCGCGCACTTCGCCGGCCACCTGGATGGCGCCGCCGAACCACAGCAGTTTTTCGGTCAGCGTGGTCTTGCCCGCGTCGGGGTGAGAGATGATGGCAAAGGTGCGACGACGCGCAATTTCGGAAACGAGCGAGCTCACGGCAACGGAATCTGGTGACTGACAGGCAGGATCGGGTGGAGGGCCCCGGGCGGGGCACAGGGAATGGGGCGGTATTTTACCGGTTCGCGGCCCCCGGCGGGGTGGCACCGCGCGTGGTACCCGGCTCCGCGCGGTTTTCCTTGGCCGGATCGTGCCCGCGCAGGCTGCCGAACTGCAACGCGTACTGGCGCGTCAGCTCGGCCCCGAAGAAGAATATTTGTGCCGAATAGTACACCCACAACATCAGCGCCACGACCGAGCCGGCCGCGCCATAGGACGACGCCACCGCGCTGTTCCCCAGGTAGAGCCCGATCAGCCGCTTGCCCACGGCGAACAGCAGCGCGGTGATGATCGCCCCCATCGTCACATCCCGCCAGGCGATGCGGGCGTTGGGCAGCATCTTGAAGATCACCGCGAACAGGGCCGTGACCACGGCGAACGAGAACGCCGTAGAGATGGCGTCCGCCACCGGGGCGAACCAGGAGGCGGTCCAGAGCGCACCCCAGAAGCGGTCCACCACGGCCAGCGCGGCGTTGACGACCAGCGAGACCAGCAGCATGAAGGCGAGCGCCAGCACGATGCTGAACGACAGCACCCGCGCGCGCAGCAGCGTCTTCCAGCCGGCGCCGGCCGGGGGCGGGGCGTGCCAGATGTCGTCCAGGCTGCTCTTGAGTTCGGCGAAGGCACTCGTCGCACCCACGATCAGGATGCCGAACGCGATGGCCGCCGCCACGCCACCGCCGCCAGCGCGGTGCGTGGCGGCCAGGATCTCCTGGATGGCGGCGGCGCCCTGCTCCCCCACCAGGCCGTTGAGCTGGGAGAAGATCTCGCCGCGCGCGGCTTCGGCGCCGAAGAACAGGCCGGCGATCGAAATCACCAGCACCAGGATCGGCGCAAGCGAGAACAACATATAGAAGGAGAGTGCCGCGCCCTTGCTGGCCGCGCGGTGCTCGAACCAGGCCTGGATGGCGGCGGTGACCACGCGGAAGGTGCGCGCGGCCGTATGGCGGTCGGGCAGGATCCGTCCACGCTGAGGCCGGGGCGGTGCGCCCTCGGGCGGCCGGGAAGCTTGTTCAGGAGGCATGCCGGATCTCGGATGGTGAAGGGTGATGACCTCGTCACGTTCAGAGCATGGACGACGCGGCCGGGGCTGTCTGTCCGCGCGCGTCCGACCTGCGTTCATGATAATGCGCATCCGGAGCGGCGCCGGTGCAACCTGCTACAGTAGGTTCAGGCACACCCGCCGGCGCGCGGACCCGCCGCGCCCGGCCAGGAACAGGAGACTTCCGTGATCCGCACCTCGATCAGGCGCCCCGTTGCCGCGCTCTGCCTTGGCCTGCTGGCGCTGGCTGGCTGCGAACAACAGCGTGGACAGCCGGGCCCGAAGCCCATTTCCGGCGCCACCTCGAACGCCACCCCCGGCGACCGACCGGCACCGATGGCACCGGGAGCATCGGTGCCGTCGGGCACCCCGCGCTAGCCACCGGCACCACACTCCCCGCCTCCCCTGCCCGGCCCCGCCGACCTGCGGGCCGGCGAGCGTACCCGTTTCTGCGTCGATCCTCCCCGCCAGACCCATGTTTCAGCCCTGCAACCGGGTGCACCCTCGTGCCGCGCCCCGGCGCCAGGGCGCCCGGGTCGCGCATCAGGACGCGCCATCGGCCCTGCCGCCCCACCGGCACGCGCAACGGCGTGGCGCCGGGGGGTCATTCAGGGGCGACATCTGCCACCGCCTCCCACCTTGGCAGCGTGGCCGGGAGCATGGGCGCCGCATGATGACGCACCGCCCGCCCTAACCGCCCTGCCACATGTCACACGGCCACGCGCGCCTCCGTCCGCTTGCGTTACAGCGGCGAAACCGATCGACGCCGCCTGACGGCCCGCTCCGGGGCCGGCGCATGTGCCAAAGTCGCGCAACCCCTATAAAACAAGCGTTTCGCGTGCATTGGCACACTTGTCGCTCTGTACCGGGCAGGGAGAAGCACGCGCCTTTGACAACTATTCGACAGACCACGCAGGAGGACCCCCCGCCATGCGTCATCCGCCCGCACGAATGACGGCACGCAGGCGCGCCCATCGATTGGCGGGCCCCGCACCGTCCGTGATTGACCTGCTGTCGCCGCCCCTGCTTCCGTCGCCCCGCCAGCCACTGCGCCCGGTTGCCTCGTATTGCGCGGCGGCCAGCCGAACGCTCGCGGTGTCCGCCAGCCGGCGCCGCAACGGGTTGCCGGCATGCTGAGGCCACGTCGCAAGGACAACAGTGGATGACAACCGACAACGGCATTGCTTGCAGTATTTGAAAGCTTTACGTGCTCCGTCCCCCGGCGGGCACCTTTTTCCAGCAAGGGAGTGAGCCACCCATGAACGCCAGAGTCCCCGCCATCATCGCGCTGGCGCTGCTCTCGACCGCGACGACTGCCGCGTTCGCCGGCAACTACGCGTACTTCGACCGGCCCGACTGCGCCAACCTCAACAGTCACGCCGCCCTCAGCAACGACAGCTATGTGCGCAGCTTCGCCTGGGCCTGGGGCGACCTGACCTTCGCGCCCGACCAGAGCGCGCCCCACCCCGACGCGCGCCAGGCGCGCGAGAGCGCCGAGCCGCGCGACCCGCTGCCCACGCGCGGGCCGACCGACGCCACGCCGCCACGGCACCGGCGCGACAAGATCAGCATGACTTGAATGACTAGGGAGGCGCCAGGAACGATTCTTGAGAGGGAAAGAGAAAGGGAGGGATTAAGGACGATCTCCGCGCGGGCCAGGCCGCGCTAGCCTGCCGCTGCTGTCCGGGCGGTGGGACGAAGGGGGTCCGGCGAGCGGACGTCGCCGGGCCCCCCCTGGCACTTCGGTAACTTACTCCGCGGCAACCTACTCCGCCACGGCGCCCGGTTGCGAATCGACGCGGATGTTGTGCTTGTGCATGAGCCGGTACAGCGTCACGCGCGAGACATTGAGCTCCCGCGCCGCCGGCACCACGTGGAAACCGTGGCTGGCCATCACCGTGCGGATCGCCTCGCGCTCCGCCTCCTCGCGGATGGCATCGAGCGTCTTGCGCGGCACCTCCACACCCCCGTGCAGTTGCAGGTCTTCCGCGGTGATCTTGCGGTTGTCCGTCATGACGATGGCGCGCCGCACGCGGTTGATCAGTTCCCGCACATTCCCGGGCCACGCGTACTGCATCATCGCCTGCGTGGCGCACGCCGAGAAGCCGCGAATGCGCCGGTGGGCCTCGTGCCCGTGCTCGGTCAGCACCGCGTTGGCCAGCAGCAGGATATCCTCGCCACGGTCGCGCAGCGGCGGAATCGTCAGCGTCAGCACGCAGAGCCGGTGGAACAGGTCGGAACGGAAGCGGCCGTCGGTCTGCGCCAGCACCAGGTCCACGTGCGTGGCCGAGATGATGCGCAGGTCGAGCGGAATCGACTGATGGCCGCCCAACCGCGTGATGCAGCCCTGCTGCAGGAAGCGCAGCAGCGCCACCTGGCTCTCGAGCGGCAGGTCGCCGATTTCATCGAGGAACAGCGTGCCGCCCTGCGCCTGCTCGATCCAGCCGATCTTGCGCGCGTTGGCGCCGGTAAACGCGCCTTTCTCGTAGCCGAACAGTTCGGACTGCACCAGGTGCGAGGGGATGGCGCCGCAGTTGATCGCCACGAACGGGCCCTTGCGGCGGCTCGACGCCTCGTGGATCGCCTGCGCGGCCAGCTCCTTGCCGGTGCCGGACTCGCCCGAGATAAAGACCGGCGCGTCGTTGTGGGCCACCTTGGCCAGCGAGCGGAACATCACGCGCATGACGTTGCAGTCGCCGATCATCGGGCCGTGCGGCACATGCTCCGGCGCGCGCACGCCATGCAGGCTGGCCATGCCGTGGGCGTGCTTGAGCGTGTACGCCAGTTCGTCGAACGAGAACGGCGTGCGCACGTAATCCACGCAATAGTCGCGGATCATGCGGCGGATGCGCTCGTCCTCGATCATCTCGTTGGAGGTGATGGCCACCCAGGTCACGTGCAGATGCTGGAGGCCCTGCTCCAGTTGGGTCAGCTCCGCATCGGAATAGCTCGATTGCAGGTCGAGGATGCCCGCCATGGGCGCACTGCCGCGCACGACGCGCTCCAGGTCGCGCACCTGCTGCACGCGCCGGATCTCCCACCCCTGGCCGAATTGCTCGGCACTGAATCCAAAATCTTCGTAACGCGACACCAGCACGATCTGTGCGGAGCGTGTCGACGCTTTGCACAGTCGGTCCATGCCGTTCTCCCTGACGTTTGTCTTCTTGTTCGCGGCGGTGCCGGCAATCGGGCCGGAAGCGGGCCACATGGCCCGGCTGGGTTCCGCCGGCAGGGGGAGTTCCCCCGCACTCAACGTCGGTATCACGGTCTGGACAGACTGCGAGACTGTTCTTCGAGCACGCTGTCGTAATCACGGCCGGCGTGCAGTTGGTCGCGGATACGGCGGCGCACCATGTCCTTCTCGCGCATCAGGTCCACGCTGGGCGCTTCGGGCGACTGGCCGGAGTACTGGAAGTAAAGCGCCTTGTAGGTGAGCTGGCTCAGGATCCATTCCTGGAGCAAGGTGCGCTGGCGCGCGAGTTCCTCGGCCAGCATGCGATGGCGTTGCATCAGGGCCTCGACGGCCTGGCGCGTGCGTGGCGAAATCTCCGTGTCCTCGGCGAGCAGCACGGCGACTTCGGTGTCCGGGCCGCCTAGGTCGGCATCCCGTAGTGAAATGGCGGACGCGTCACTGGCCAATGGCGCGCGGTGAATCGATCGACTGGCGGATGCACTGATGGGCCCGAATTCGGGACGCCGGATCTCTCCTGCGGTCATGATTTGTTCCCCGTTGAACAACACCCCCGGCACTGCGTACGATTACCACTGTCTACGTTTGGTTTTGAGCTGTCTGTTGTCTGCCACACGTGTCGGCCGTGTGGTCTGTTTATGACTTCTGTGATCTCGTGGTGGCCCCGCCGTCGCTGCAAGACGGTCTCGTTGGATGCCCTCGGCCGATGGCGGCCGCCGCGCGCGGGGCGCGGCCTCGACATAGGCCGGAGTCAAGAAAGGGCGCTCTCACGCGCCCTTCGTCTACTTCGCCTCTAGTTCAGTGCATTTGAGACGGTTTGTCCAGCCCGAAGTGATCGTTTTCATTCATGTCTCATACTTTAGTGTGAGATCAGAATCGCACGCCGCAGGCGACCCATCAGGTTAATGAGCGCTCACATTTGACGCAGAATCGGGTACGCCATCGGGCGGATGCGGGCGGATTCAATGCCCCGGCAGGTAATAGAACTTGAACAGAAACACGGCGGCGATGATCCACGCCATGACCGGCACCTCGCGCGCGCGGCCGGTCAGCAGCTTCAGCACCGCGTAGGCAATAAAGCCGAACGCGACGCCATTGGCCACCGAGTACGTGAACGGCATGCCGAGGACGGTGAGCACGGCGGGCACGACTTCGGTGACATCGGTCCAGTCGATATCGACCAGCTCGCGCAGCATCAGGCAGGAGACGTAGAGCAGCGCCGGCGCGGTGGCATAGGCCGGCACCGTGCCGGCCAGCGGTGCGATGAACAGGCAGGCCAGGAACAGCACGGCCACGGTCACGGCGGTCAGGCCGGTACGGCCGCCGGCCTGCACGCCGGACGCGCTCTCGATATAGGCCGTGGTCGACGACGTGCCGAGCAGCGAGCCGGCCATGATCGCCGTGCTGTCGGCCATCAGCGCCCGATTGAGCCGGTTCATCTTGCCGGCCTTGAGCAGCCCGGCGCGGTTGGCCACGCCCATCAGCGTGCCGGTGGCATCGAACAGTTCGACCAGGAAGAACACCAGCACCACGTTGATGATGCCGATGGACAGCGCGCCGGCAATATCGAGCTTGAACAGCGTGGGCGCGATCGACGGCGGCGCCGAGAACACGCCGTGGAAGGTGTTGCCGCCGAACAGGAAACTCAGCACCGTGGTGAGCAGGATGCCGATCAGGATCGCGCCCTTCACCTTCAGGCGGTCCAGCGCAACGATCACGAAGAAGCCGATGATGGCCATGATCGCAGGCGGCTGGTGCAGATCGCCGATGGTGACCAGGGTGGCCGGGCTGGCCGCGATGATGCCGGCGTTCTTCAGCGCGATGATCGCCAGGAACAGTCCGATGCCCGCCGTGATCGCGCCCCGGATCGCATGCGGAATGCCCTTGACGATCATCTCCCGGATGCGGAACAGCGTGACCAGCAGGAACAGGCAGCCGGAGATGAACACCGCACCGAGCGCCGCTTCCCACGGCAGACCCATGCCCTTGACCACCGTATAGGCGAAGTAGGCGTTGAGGCCCATGCCCGGCGCCATTGCGATCGGATAATTCGCAAAGAGCCCCATGATCAGCGTGCCGATGGCTGCGGCCACGCAGGTGGCGACGAACACCGCGTCCTTCGGCACGCCGGCATCGCCAAGAATGCTCGGATTGACGAAGATGATGTACGCCATGGTCAGGAACGTGGTCACGCCGGCCAGCACTTCGGTGCGCACATTGGTGTTGTGCTCGGCCAGGCGGAACAGGCGCTCGGCGAGGCTGGCGGGGGCCGGGCTGGACTGAAAGGCGGGCGCGGCATCGCTGCCCGGCCGCTCGGCGGGGTCCGGTAGGGACATGTGGGGGTCTCCTGGATCTGTTGCGCGTCTGCTGCGGCTCGGCTCGCCCGGCCCGGGGCGGCGTCAAGGGCTGCATGACAGACAATAGGCAAAAGGCAGGATGATCCCATAGGCCCACGTGACGCTGCCAGCCCCTGCCGGGGAATCCCCACCTTGACGAGGCGGCGAATCCCCCGTATAAACCTCAGCTAGATTCAAGCGACGAGGCAACAGTTCATTCGTTAGCCACCGTTGGTACTTCGGTTGTCCATGGTGTCCTTTCCTTGAGTTGGCAGTGCGATGGTGTGTGCACCATCGGTTTCTTTTTTATCTTTTTTTGGAAAGCAATACCATGCAAACCGGTATCGTCAAGTGGTTCAATGACGCCAAGGGCTTCGGCTTTATCAAGCCGGACGCAGGCGGTGATGACCTGTTCGCCCACTTCTCCGAAGTGCGCGCCGACGGCTTCAAGTCGCTGCAGGAAAACCAACGCGTGTCGTTCGAAGTCAAGAACGGCCCGAAGGGTCTGCAAGCTGCGAACATCACGCCGCTGTAAGCCAAGGTAGCTCCGGCACGCCGCAAGGTGTGCCAGCACCGAAAAGAGCCCCGCCATCACTGGCGGGGTTTTTTTTCGCCTGTTTTTCGTCGGATCAGGCTTCCTGGTCGTCCGGCTTCGCTTTGATGTGGTTCTTCCTTCGTACCCTGCGCAGTCGCGCCGCAGAAACGGGTACGCCTTCCTGACTGATCTCCGCAGAAATGGGTACGGTCGGCGGCGGATTGCCGCCCTGGCCTCCCGCATTCGCACGCAGAAACGGGTACGCAGTTCGTCCGCTCCCTCCCTTCGCTTAAGGCACCACCCCACTGTCATAGGCCGACCGAGGCCGGATTTCGCGTCGAGTTGTCCCCGCAGAATCTGGTACGCGGCAATTTCTCGACGTATGCGGCCCATCCCAGCGATTGGGACGCAGAAATGGGTACGCTCTTCGATGGCACCCGGGACGGACAGCATCAATGTGCTCGCAGAAACGGGTACGGGCGCCCACGATACCGGTGATGTATACGTGTCCGGCCGCAATGCGGAAGAGCGACATGGCGCAGAAACGGGTACGGCATGGATATCTCGTCGCAGCCACGTATACGTTGAGAGTGAGCACTGGCTTTTACTGGAAGGCAGTGGTATAGTTGTGCTGCTTCTGCAGGCTGACGCATTGCGCCTCCGGTCCACGCAGATTTGGGTACGCTCCCGGAGATTGTGACGAGCAGAACCAGCGCAGAAATGGGTACGTTTGCCGGCGGCGCAGCAAAGTGATGTCATTCCGCAGAATTGGGTACGCCGCAGAAACGGGTACGCACAGGATGTGGTCGGCCCCGAACCTGCCCAGCGCAGAAACAGGTACGTTCTAGGGCGTCGAGTCCGCAGAATCGGGTACGCTTGAGCCATCACGCAGCCCGCCCGCGCACCCATTTCTGCGGGGATAACACGGTTGTTCACAGGGCTTCCGAGCAGGGAAGCGGTCGCCGAGCACAGGTCACGCAGAATCAGGTACGCTTTGGGCGCGTCCCACTGTGGAAAAGCCTGTGGGATCAGTGAGTTATCCCCGCAGAATCCGGTTCGCGCTTTCCGCTGAAACGGGTTCGCCCAGTCGCAGATTCGGGTTCGGGGCTTCGCAGAATCGAGTACGGTTCCACGCAGAATCGGGTTCGCTGGGCGTTCATTTTCCTTTTGAAATCAAGCCCGTTTTCCCTCCGTATACGGTTTACAAGTAGTTAACCCGTATCGGTATCGTTTACTTGTAGCTGATGTGCCGCCAACCGTGGACAACCCTGTCGGGTTGCCCACCGCATGCCGGACATCCTGCCAATCTTGAGAAACCCGAAACCTCAAACAGATCGCCTGCAAACAAGCTGGCGGTGTGGCACCGCAACCGCAGGCAAGACGTCAACAGCGCTCGGCACCGGAAAAACACAAAGAACGTATACGTACCTGTTTCTGCGTGACAACGTTTACGGGTTCGCGTAAAAAGGCGGGTAATCCGAAGCCCGTCAATATGCCCATCAAACGCTCCCTGGCCACCGAGGGGGATCGCTCCGTCCTGCAAGGGGATCACGAGCCTTCCCGCATCATCGTTCCCGGAAACGAGAACGTCCTGGTTCCGTCCGAGAAATTCCAGCGCCTCTTCGACGAGGCTCAGGCGATGGAGCGCGAGGACGCCTGGCAAAGCGGCGAGGTGGGCTTCCTGAGCCGCGCCAGCGTGCAGGTGACGTTGCCGTATCGTGCTCCCAAAGGCGCGCCGCCCGTGTGGACGCGCACCAGTGGCAACATCTCGCTGATGATCCAGCCGGGCTACTTCACGCAGCAACGCTCCGAGCGGGCGGCCAATGGTCGTCAGAAGCTCGTTTCCGAAACTGTTTCGCTAGGGTATCCGTACGGCTCCTATCCACGCCTGATGCTTGCCTGGATTGGCAAGGAGATCATGGCGAAGAAGAAGCGCGGCGAGTTTACGGGCACGGTCGAGGACCGCCGTATCTCACTGGGTAACTCGCTGTCCGAGTTCATGTACAACCTCGGCATTCCGATGGCGACTGGGGGCAAGCGCGGCACGATGACGCTGGTGCGCCAGCAGATGATCCGCCTTTTCTCGGCAACGATTGCGATCGTGCAGAACAAGTCGACGCCGACGCCCAATCAAACGCCGAATCACGAACCCTTGTCGATCGATCGCGTGGGCTACCTGCTGGCCGACCAGCTGTCGACGTGGTGGGATCCGATGCAACCCGGCCAGGGCTCGATGTTCGAGAGCTTTGTGGTGCTGTCGGAGCCATTCTTCAACGAGCTGGTAAACCGCCCGGTGCCTGTGGATATGCGTGCGCTCAAGGCGCTCAAGCAGTCGCCGTTCGCGCTCGATGTCTATTCATGGCTGACATACCGGTTCTTCACGATCCAGCGCCGCACCGAAATCCCGTGGGAAGCGCTGCAGATGCAGTTCGGCACGGAGACCGAGAGCGAGCGCAAGTTCCGCGCACTGTTCCGCAAGGCGCTCAAGGATGTGCTGGTGGTCTATCCGGGCGCAAAGGTGGATGCTGATTCGTCGAAGGCCCTGATCCTGCAGCCGTCACGCACTAGCGTTCGCAAGCTGGCCTGAAGGCGATCTGACCGCCGGAACGAAAAAGGCAAGCGACGAGCGCTTGCCTTTTTCTTTACCGTTCACGCGCTTGCGCACGTGGCGGGGCGTTCAGTGAACCAGGGTCAGGCGGGCTTGATCGCCGATGCCTGCAGACCCTTGGGGCCCTGCTTCACTTCAAACGTCACACGCTGACCATCCTTCAGGGTCTTGAAACCCGAGCCCTGGATTTCCGAGAAGTGCGCGAACAGATCTGCACCACCGTCGTCCGGGGTAATGAAGCCGAAGCCCTTGGTCTCGTTAAACCACTTGACCGTACCGGTTGCCATAGGAATTTCCTTTCGAAGCAAGTTCTTGTACACAACGCAAACAACCGTTCAAGCACGTTGAGGTCTCGTAGATACCGAACGGAAGCCAACGAGGTTGACACGACTTGACTCGACTGTAGCGCGCATCATAACCAGTTTGTTCTGCTGTGTCATGTGCGGGGTAATGCGCACTATCTTTACTTTAGGCGGATTCTCTGCCTCATTTCAAGAGGAAATATCCCCGAATTTAAGGTAAGCCGTGTTTACCCTTCACCGTGACGGGCTGGTGCGACGTTACGACACATAAAATTTGAATAATGAAAAATGGGTTGTAGCGCACTGCCGATTTGGCTACAGTTCCGCCTGTAGAGAACTCGTCATGTGCGCTTTCAGCGCTGAAAGTGAGGCCAGTGTGGCAGCAAAAATCATTACCGTGTTCAACCAGAAAGGCGGCTGTGGCAAGACCACGGTGAGCATGCACCTGGCTGGCACGCTGGGCCTGCGCGGCGCCCGTTCCATGCTTGTCGATATGGACGAACAGGGCACCGCCACCCGTTGGGCCGCACAGGCGAGCGATGAGCGCCCGTTTCCCGCTTCCGTGATCGGCCTGGCGCCGTCCGGTGGCGCGATGCACCGCGAAGTCCGCAAATTCATCCACGACTACGACTACATCCTTGTCGACTGCCCGCCCGCCGTGCATTCGGCCGCGCCGTCGAGCGCGCTCCTGATTTCCGACCTCGCGATTATCCCGGTCGTCCCGTCCCCGCCCGATCTGTGGGCGGCCGTGGCGGCGAAGACGCTCGCGCAGCATGCCCAGGTCCAGAATGAGACCCTGCAGATCCGCGTCATGGCCAATATGGTCCAGCGACGCGTCTCGATCGCCCGTCAGGCCATCGAGATCCTGGGCGATGACGGCGATGTGCCGCTGCTGAATGCCATGATTGGCTCGCGCTCGGCGTTCCGGGAATGCCAGGCCATTGGCTGCACCGTGCACGGTGTGCCGGGTGCCCGCGAGGCCATACAGGAGGTTGACATGATGGTCGACGAAGTCCTGTCCCTGATCGAGTAATTCCCATGGCAACAAAATTGAAGAGCCTCAAGGCTGGCATGCTGGCCGGCATGGCGGCGGAGAAGACCCGCAACGACACGATGGATCGCTTCGCGAGGGCGGAGGCAGCCATCTCCCAGCATCCGAACGGGTTGCTCCAGACCCAACGCGCCGAGCGTCTGCCGGTTGCCGAAATCCAAACTTTCAGCGCTGAAAGTGTGGAACCGTCGGAAACGGGCCGCACGCTGATCAAGATCCCCATCGCGCAACTGCACGACAATCCTTTCAATGCGCGTCGAATTTATGATCCCGCAGTGGTCCAGGAACGTGCTGCGTCGATCGCCACGCATGGGCAGAAAACACCTGGTCTGGCGGCGCCAGACCCCGTGCGTCCCGGGCACTACATCCTCATCGACGGTCACTATCGCAAGCGTGCCCTGGCCTCCGCCGGCAAGCTCGAGATGGAATGCTTCATCGAGAGCGACCTCAGCGATCTCGATTTCTACCGGCTGTCGTTCCTGCTCAACGAGCAGCGCTCGGACCAGTCCGCGCTCGACAATGCCATCGCCTGGCGTCAGTTGCTGGACGAAGGCAAGGTTCAGAAGGAGGAGGAGATCTGCGAACTGACCGGTATGTCGGCGGGCACGGTCAACAAGACCCTGGCGCTGCTGAAGCTGCCGGATTCAGTGCTTGGCGTGATGCGCGAGCGACCGAGTGCCATCGGGATTGCCGCCGGCTACGAGCTGACGCTGTTCTGCAAGATCGCCGGCGAGGACCGCACGCGTGACCTGGCAACGCGCATCATGAACGACGGCCTGTCCAGCCGCGAGGTCGAGGCGATCCGTAAACAGGCGCAGGAAGGGAAGTCGCGCAAGGTCAAGGAGATCAGCCGGCAGTACAAGATTCGGACCGAATCGGGCCAGTTACTGGGCACGATCAAGGAGTGGGATTCGGGTCGGGTAATGCTCGATGTTCAGCTGTCCGACCGCAATGCCCGGGAGGACCTGCTCGAGGTACTTAAGGCACGCTTTGGACTGGATAAAACGCTACTCTGAGTTTTTTGCAGTCGCTTCGCTAACTCATTGTTTCATCGAAGATTTGGATCGCAGCAAAAGGTACGCTCGGGGTCATTTCGGGGCGTCCGGCAGCGGGCGCCCGGCGCGCGCCAGGAGGCGCGGCGTGAACCCGATTTCGGGCAGTTCGCGCCCCGCCGCGAAGCGCTTCCAGGTGCCCCGCAGCAACTGGTCCAGACCACTCGCGGCGTAGCCCGCACCGTCCTGCGCCTGCTTCGCGCGACCCCGCTTCGTGGCCGGAAATTCGCTCGGCGCGAGCAGGGCAGCATTGGCGTTCCAGCCGGCTTCCACCTGAATCCCCCGATCGGCCCAGTGCGCACGCAGCGCCATCCAGACATCTTCATCGAGCCGCAACCCTGAATCTTCGGATTCATTTTGTGCCCCGGACAGCAGCCGCGCGCTGCGCCCGGCCAGGCGGACATCCCCGAGCCGCATCGCCGGCAGCGCCGAGATCCGCACACCGTGCCGATGCAATAGCAGCGCCGTCGCTCGTGCCGCCCGCTGCCTAGGGGAGGGATCTGCCGTCCCAAGCCAATCCAGGAAATCCTCGACGACACCGGGCGGAAGCAAATTCGAGCGATTCGTTTCGATGGATTCCGACGCAGCAACGGGTACGCTACCGGCCAACACAGCCTGGCCACCTTGCCGCAGCCCCGACCGCGCCATGGCCCGGAGCAAGGCCCGAACCACGCGCATCGACGCCTCGATCGAACTTGCGCCAAGCGGCCCTTCGAATGGCCGCCAGAGCGCCCGGTCCCGGGCACCCGCCGGGCCGCACCAGAAGCTCGCCGGCTGCGGGTCGGCCAGGAAGCTGCGGTAGCGTGCCAGGTCGTCCGCCTCCAGCGCCTGGACCGACCCCCGCTGTTGGGCAACCCATAGCAGCAGCCGCTCGGCCTCCCGGCGGTAGCTCCCGGCCGTGTTCGGGGAGCCGCTGCGGCGAGCCACCCAGTCGCGAATAAACCGCAGGTCATCCCCTAACGAGATCGCACCGGGGTAGTCAGGCGCGGGCGTCAGCATGTGTTCGAGCGGGATAGGATCGCGCATCGCCGGCCCCAGCCGCGCAGGCACCAGCGCAGGCCGGTCACGATGTTGTGATGGTGGCATCACATATGGGCGAACTGCTGTGGCAATCTCCAACTGCTGCTGACGCAGCCAGCGTGTGATGATTTCGGCGGATTGCTGCCCGATGCGTGGCACGGCACGCCACCAGCTACTGCCGCGCTGGTTCGCCAGATCGGTCAGGTCGGCGATGGTGCGTACGCCCCCCGTGGCCAGCCGGCGGGCGAGGCTGGGGCGGAACCACAGCGACACCTGATGCCCGGGCAGCGGCCGGCCCTGGCCGAGCCGCTCGATGGACGACAGCGCGTCCACCCGGCGCGTCATCCCGGCGTCAGAGCGCCCGCGCAGTGCCTCGAACATGGCCGCGATATCGGGCCGGTCATGCTGGAGCGCGAACTGCACCAGCCTGTCGCGCAGCGTCAGGATGCGCTGCACCGCCTGATGCTCGGTCAGCACATCGTCATCGTCCGGATCGAGCAGGTAGCGATTGGCGATATCGACTGGCCGCATGCCCTGGGCATAGGCCCGAACCACGGCAAATTCGGTTCGGGTGAGCTTGGTGGCGGCCAGCGTGTCGGGATCCGTGCTCATGAAGAAGGGACGGTAAGTGCTTGAGTTATAACAGTTCTAGCGGAGTGCCAATCCGTACCAGGCACTTTTGAATATCAAAATGCAATGTAAATTATTTTCGATGGGAGGCCAAGCTGCCTCTATCGTCCTCGCCTATATAGATGGTCGGAGATCGGAGGATGGGGATGTGAAGCATACGTGGCAACCATCCAGGTCATACGCGTGACGTATGGAAAATAGTCGCCAAAAAAAGCGCCATATAACGCACTTTGTGCCGTGAGCGACCTCGCAAAAACCCAACGCGGGAAAACCCCCGCAATGCAGCATTTGCTTGCAATCACTCGGCGTGCTTCCTATGCTGAACACCAGAATTCAATTTAATTTGAATCTGAGTTGCGAAGCATCTAACGCGTGAATACGCGAAACGGGGCGGTAGGCATCCTCCGAGGGAGGGCCGGCAGGACAGCAGCGAGCCAGGACGGGAAACGCTGCAGGGCTCAGGAGGCGATACCTATCGTATGGGCGTGCAGCCGTGCCAAAAGCGGAGCGTGTCCAATCAGCGCGCAGTGGATTGTACGCGGCATCCGCGCGCGCCAATAAGAAGTGAGCGGCCATGGCCACCATCCTGTTGCTCGAGCCACATCCTTTGCTACGCCTTGGGCTGCGCCACCTGTTGGCACAGGCGCATGTTCCCGGCGATCTGGTCGATATCGATCCCCAGTCCCTGCATGAACCGGATCCGTGGACGCACCACGCCGATCTGCTGATCTATGGCCTGCCCGCCGATGCGGAAGCCGGCTGGCTCGGCCTTGCCGGCCTGTGCCAGCGGCTGGAGCCGCAGCGCGTGCTGGTGCTGGCCGAACACGTGCCGGCACCCATGCCCGAATTCGGCCTCCCGGAGACCGTGCGCGGCCTGCTGGCGAAAGCCTGCTCCGCCGAGGCGCTCGAAGCCGCCATCCGCCTGGTGCTGGCCGGGGGCGAATGCTTCCCGTCGCCCATCGCCGTGATGCGCGGTGCCGAGGCGGCGGCCAATCAGTTTGCGCAGCCTGGCCAGCCGCTGCCCGAGGTTCACGCCGCGTCGGTACCGGTGCCGGCGGCCCATGCGGATGGTCGCGACGGCCGCCATGCCGCCGCGCCGATTGTCGTGCCGCTGCATGGTGTGCCGAGCCACGGCCCGCAGTCGCACGCCACGCCGCTGGAAACCCCGACGGCGGGCGCCCATCTGCTCAATATCACCGAGCGACAGTACGAGGTGCTGGCCCTGCTCGCGCGCGGCTATCCGATCAAGACCGTCAGCCGGCTGCTCAATATCTCGGTGGCCACGGCAAAGACCCATGCGTGCACGCTCTATCAGCGCCTGCACGTGCGCAACAAGGGCGAGGCAGTCTACGTCGCGCTCCAGCGCGGCGCCACGCTGAACTGGCCGGGGCCTGTTGTGACCGCGCCGACCTCGATCCGTACGTCCGCCGTCCTGCAGCCCCGGGAGGCCTGTGAGGCCGCCTGAGCGCGGTCGCGCGGCCTGCCACTCGCGTCCCCCATCTGCCGGCCCGCCCTCATCCGAAAGCATGAGGCGGTGACCGGCTGCGCTTGCTAGCGTTATTGCAGGCCGATTTGCAGACCGATTTGCGGACTGCGTCACCAGACGCGTGCCGCCACCGTCATCCATCCCCTGCCTGCCATCTGTTGCCTTCCCGGCTGCGCCTGTCGCGCGGGCAGGCGGTGCGTGTGCCGTTTGGCACGCGTTCAGTGAACCGACGTCCGATCACCGTCGCGCCAGCGGTAAGCAACGCCGCGCGGTGCAGACGCCCAACAAGCCGATCTCTGTCGATGACGACCTACCTGATCGCCAGCAACGAAATGATGTGCCGCATCCTCGCCAGACGCATGGAGGGGCAGGACATCTCCATGCCCGTGCGATGGCACGCGCCTGACTGGCTGCTCGACACCCCGGATGCGAAGACGCGCGCCGCCACCATCGACAATCCGGACGCCTCCGAAGCCGTGCCGGACGCCCCGGTGGACATGGCGGTCGTTGACTGCAGCGGCGTGGAGGGCGACCCCCGCGCGCTGCTGGACCGCGTGCGCGAACAACTGTCCCCGCGCCGCTGGCTGGTGCTGTCCGACTCGCTCGATGCCGCGTTGATGGTCTACGCCGCCCAGATCGGCGCCAGCGGCTGCCTGGCCGTGCCCGCCCCGATCGAACTGGTCTGCGCCGCCGCCGCCCTGGTCTGGGCCGGCGGCCAGTGCTTCCCGCGCGCGGCCCTGGCGATGCTGCGCGCCCAGCCGCGCCATGCCGGCGCAGCGCCCGTCTCCCACCTTCACCCCTACCCCCACCCCCACTCCGCTGACGGCACTACGGCAACCGGATGAAGGCGCGGCCGCGTCGCGCGACCTATGCTTGCGAGAAGTCCACGGTCTGAAGCCGGTGCCTTTGAGAGGCCGGCCGCCGTGGCCACGCAGGGGGTCGTATGGAACGGGGCGTCAATATCCTGGTCGTGCATGGCTTTGCCGTGCGCGAGGGCCGGGGCAAGTGGGCATGTTGTTTCGAGATTCGGCTCGCCATCGCAGGAGGCGGGCCGTTGTTGTTTCGGGGCGAGCTGCATGGCCGGTGCTTTGCCACCGAGGCCGCCGCCGTGCTCGCCGCGTGCGAGTTCGGCGAGCGGGAGGCTACCCGGCACATGGCCACCGCGCGCGCGATGATCGCGGCGGACGACGACGAGGCGTCGCGCCAAAAAAGAAGCCCGCCGACCGGGGGACCATGCGGGCTTTGAAATGACGCCGTCCTGGACGTGCGCCATTCATGTGACGATAGCCAAACGCGGGCAAGGGGCGTATTGGCCAGAAGCATCACGCGCCGCATGGGGCGCACGCCGCCGCCGCCAGGCTCCACCTTCCCGCGCAAACGCATGCCCCGCGCCGGGCGCACGCCCGGCGGCGGCGCGCCGCGCGGCGCCGTCTCCACCTTCTGGCTGGTTGAGGCGGCTGAACATTGCGTCGCACACTGCGGGCGCGACGGGGCGAACCTCCGTCTGCCGGCCTAACCCCGTCATCCTTTTCTGTGAGCTGCCGCACCATGTCTGCCTGGCCCCTCGTCTCGCGCGTTGGCGAAAGCGCACTGCTCATGCCCTGCGCGCTCGTCGTGTTCGCGTGGCTGCAGTCGGGCCGTGCCCCGCACGACCGCGCCAACGCCGTGCGCTGGGCGCTCACGCTCGGCTGCGCCGTCGCGCTGGTCGTGGCCAGCAAGCTGGCCTACATGGGCTGGGGCATCGGCAGCCGCGCCTTTGATTTCACCGGCATCTCCGGGCACAGCACGATGGCGGCCGCCGTGCTGCCGGTGCTGGCGCGGCTGCTGGTGCCGGAGCGCCATCGCACGATGGCGGCGCTGGCCGTGGCGGCAAGCGTGGCGGTCGCCATCGTGGTGGGGGTGTCGCGGCTGGCGCTGGAGGTCCATTCGCCGGCCGAGGTCGTGGCCGGGCTGGCGCTGGGCTTCGGCGCCAGCGCCACCTTCCTGGCATGGTCGGCCCGGCCGCTGCGCGCCGCGCCGCGCGTGGTGGCGGGCGTCGTGCTGCTGCTGGCGCTGGCGGCGCCGCATCCGTCCGTGAGCCTGCCGACGCATGGCATGCTCGAGCGCATCGCCAGCCATCTCGCCGGCCGGGAGGAGCCGTACCGGCGCGGCGAGTGGCACGATGGGCAAGGCCGGCATGAAGCGCGACAAGGACGGGCCGCGGCGCTGACCGGCGATGCCGCCCGCTGTGTGCGCCACCAAACAGACCCGCCCGCCCGGCAGCACGACGATACCTGACAGGGTGGCCCGCTCCGCCCCGGCAGGAGAACCAACATGTCAGCAGTGCGCGCCTTCGTCGCTGGGCGACAGGGAACCTTCCAGTACCTGTACCGCGTGACCGACGCCCTCATCATCGGCGCCACCGGCTTTGCCATCGGCGAACTGGTCTTCCCCGGCGGCCTGCGCGGCGCCACGCCGGTCCACGGCTTCCTGACCGCCTTCTGCGCGCTGGGCGCGCTGCTGATCTTCCCCGCCTGCGGCCTGTACGGGTCCTGGCGCGGACGCAGCAAGGCAGGGCTGGCCGTGCGCGTGCTGGCGGCCTGGAGCGTGGTCTGCCTGCTGGCACTGGTGTCCGCCTTCCTGCTGCACCAGGTGGCCGGCGTATCGCGGCTGTGGTCGGTGCTCTGGGTGGCGTGGTCGGCGGTTGGCCTGGTGAGTTCGCGCGTGGTGCTCTACGGCACCCTGAGCAGCGTGCGCCAGCAGGGCATCAACGCCAAGCGCGTGGTGATCCTCGGCTACGGGCCGCTCGGGCACGACATGTTCCGCCGCGTGGCGCAGATTCCCGGCGCCGGCTACGAGGTGGTGGGCATCTACGACGAAGCCGGCACCGACGACCTCCCCGAAGGCGTGGCCCCGCTACGCTCGCTCGACCAGGTCTGCACCTTCGTGCACGCCCACCGCGTGCGCGAGATCTGGCTGACGCTGCCGATGGCGGCCTGCCGCGACCTCTATGACGTGGTCTTCCACTTCCGCAACGACCTGGTCGACATCCGCTGGGTGCCGGACATCATGTCCGTGGAGCTGCTCGGCCATCGCTTCTCCGAATTCATGGGCCTGCCCGTGATCGACCTCAACAGCCCGCCCGACTCGGGCGTGACCGGCCTGGTCAAGGCCAGCTTCGACCGCGTGTTCGCACTCGCGGTGCTGCTCGGGCTGTCGCCGCTGCTGCTGGCCATCGCCCTCGCCGTGCGGCTGTCCTCACCGGGTCCGATTCTGTTCCGGCAGGCTCGGCTCGGCATGGACGGCCAGCCGTTCCACGTCTTCAAGTTCCGGTCGATGGTGGCGCACACGGACGCCGGCGTGACCCAGGCCGCGCCCGGCGACCCCCGCGTGACGCGCGTGGGCGCCTTCCTGCGCCGCACCAGCCTGGACGAGCTGCCGCAGTTCCTGAACGTGCTGCGCGGCGAGATGTCCGTGGTGGGCCCGCGCCCGCATGCCATCGAGCACAACGAGCTCTACAAGGGGATCGTGGACCGCTACATGCTGCGCCACCGCGTGAAGCCCGGCATCACGGGCTGGGCGCAGATCAACGGCTGCCGGGGCCGCACCGACACGGTGGAGAAAATGCGCCGGCGTACCGAGTTCGACATCTTCTACATCCGCAACTGGTCCTTCGTGCTGGACCTCCGCATCATCGTCCACACCGCCGTCTATGGCTGGACCGGCCGGGACGCCTACTGACGACTGACGACCGACCCAGCCCGGCAATGTGACCTCTCGCGCGTGCCCCAGGGCGTTTGTTGGACACCGCACCGAAGCCGTACCCCCGCTGCGGCCCAATGGCACCGTGAGCAGGAAACGATCCGAAACAGGCGCCCGGCAAGGCCAGCGCCACACCCTGCCTTCTGACCAGGAGATACGCCATGAAGGAAACCATCCGACAGATCCTTGCCGAAGTGGCCCGCCTCGACGTCCCCATCGAGACGCTGGACGATCAGGCCGACCTCTACCAGGCGGGCCTGTCGTCGCTGGCCACGGTGCACGTGATGCTGGCCCTCGAGAATGCGTTCAACATCGAGATTCCCGATCACATGCTGACCCGCCAGCTGTTCAAGAGCGTGAACTCGCTCGCGGCGGCAGCCTCGCAACTGCAGGAGGCTGCGTGATGAACCCCGTTCTCGCCGCGGTGGACCAGGCGTCGCCGCATCCCGCGCCGGCGGACTCCGCCACCCTGATCGCCGCCGCCCAGGCCGCTGCCGCCGTCGCCGCCACGCATGCCGATGCGGTGGACCGCGACGCGCGCTTTCCGGACGAAGCCTTCGTCACGCTGCGCGAGCACGGCCTGCTCGGCGCGATGATCCCGACGCACCTCGGCGGCGCCGGCGCCACGCTGGATACCGTGGCCGCCATCTGCCGCGTGCTGGGCGGCGCCTGCGCCGCCACGGGCATGGTCTACGCGATGCACCAGATCCAGGTGGCGTGCGTGCTGGAGCACGGCATGGGCAGCCCGTGGCACGAGCGCCTGCTGTCCCGCGTGGCCGGCGAGCAGCTGCTGCTGGCCTCGGCCACCTCGGAGGAAGCCATCGGCGGCGCGCTGCGCAACAGCGGCTGCGCAGTCAACGCCGAGGGCGAACGCTTCCACCTGCTCAAGATGGCGCCGACGATCTCGTACGGCGCGCACGCCGACGGCATCCTGATCACCGCGCGCCGCAGCGCCGACGCCGCGCCGTCCGACCAGGTGCTGGTCTGTGCGCTGAAAGCCGACTACACCCTCCAGAGCCTGAACACCTGGGACACGCTGGGCATGCGCGGCACCTGCAGCAACGGCTTCCGCCTCGAAGCGGCGGGCGATGTGGCGCAGATCCTGCCGGTGCCGTTCGGCCAGATTGCCGACGAGACCATGACGCCGGTGTCGCACATCGTCTGGAGCGCGCTCTGGCTTGGCATTGCCGGCGACGCCGTGCAGCGCGCCAAGACCTTCTTCCAGGGCCAGGCGCGCGCGCGTCCGGGTTCCATGCCGCCGTCCGCGCCGCGCGTGGCGGAGGCCGTGAGCCTGCTGCAGATGATCGAAGGGCGCCTGGACCTCGCGCTCGCGCACCAGCGCGAGCGGCATGTGGCCAAGGCGGTGTCGTCCTTCACGCTGGCCGCCGAGATGAACGGGCTGAAGACGGCCGTCTCGACCATGGCGCTGGACGTGGTGCAGCAGGCGATGCTGGTCTGCGGCATGGCCGGCTACAAGCACGGCACGCCGTTCAGCCTGGGGCGCCATCTGCGCGACCTGTGGTCGGCGCCGTTGATGATCAATAACGACCGCATCCTGTCCAACACGGCCAACCTGCTGCTGGCCGACCGGACCTGAGAGCAGTCGGAACAAGGAGCTTCCATGGACGCCCAAACCGTAACGGCAGACGCGCACGCCCTCGGCGGAGCCGGTGGCAGCGCTGCCGCGCCCACCTTCCTCGAACAGCTGATCGAGGCCGGGCTGCTGATTCCCAGCGGCGTGCTCGGGCTGTATGGCCGCAGTGAGACCTTCGAGGCCATCGCCGAAAGCCTCAACCGCATGGTGAAGCGGCTGGGCGAAGACCACCACGCCGAGACGCTGCGCTTCCCGCCGGCCATCGGCCAGCACGACTTCGAGACCAGCGAGTACCTGAAGAGCTTTCCGCAGCTGGCCGGCACCATCCACAGTTTCTGTGGCGACGACCGCGGCCATCGCCGCCTGCTGGCGCGGCTGGAGGACAAGGAAGACTGGACCGACCAGCAGCAGCCCACCGGCGTGGTGCTGACGCCGGCCGCCTGCTATCCGGTGTATCCGGTCATCGCGCGGCGCGGGCCGCTGCCGCCCGAGGGCAAGATCATCAACGTGATGTCGTACTGCTACCGGCACGAGCCCTCGCTGGAGCCCACGCGCATGCAGCTGTTCCGCCAGCACGAGTTCGTGTGCATCGGATCGCCCGAGCAGATCATCGCGTTCCGGGAGATGTGGATGGGGCGCGGGCAGGCCGCCGTGCAGGCGCTGGGCCTGCCGATGGAGCTGGACGTGGCCAACGACCCGTTCTTCGGGCGCGGCGGCAAGATCGTGGCGGACAGCCAGCGCGAGCTGAAGCTCAAGTTCGAGTTGCTGATTCCGGTGAACGACGGGCTGGGACCCACCGCCTGCATGAGTTTCAACTATCACATGGACCACTTCGGCGCGCTGTGGGACATCCGTACCGCCGATGGCGGCACGGCGCACACCGGCTGCGTGGGTTTTGGCATCGAGCGTCTCACCTTGGCGCTGCTCAAGCATCACGGGCTGGATCCGGCCCGTTGGCCGCAGTCGGTACGGGATACGCTCGGAGGCCAGTAAATGTACGGTGACGGCAGGCTTCGGCCGCGGGGCGGCCCGGCATTGCATGGTGGCAATCCGGTGTGGGCACACGCCAACCGCCATATCGATCTCTGGGTCGAGCTGCTGCATGGATGGGAACTGGAACCCGTGGCGGCCCTGCCGTTCGCCGTGACACAGGATTTCGAGGGCGACCAGTTCACGCTGGCGAGCTTTCCGCCCGGCGATCTTGAGCGCCTCTACGGCATTCACACCCACGAGCTGTCCACCTACGACAAGCTCGAGACCCACGTGGCCGCGCAGACCTGCCGGGGCAACGTGGTGCTGTTGGAGGTGGATGGCTTCTACCTGCCCCAGCCGCCCAATGCCTACCGCCGCCAGCACACGCGCTCGGCCATCGGCATCGACGTGCTGGTGCCGGAGGCCAACGCCGTGGGTTTCTATCATGGCGATGGCTACCACACCGCCAGCGGGGACGACTACGCGGCCATCTTCCGCCAGGCGAGCATCGCCCCCGAGTGGGAGGCGCCCGCGTTTCCCCACGCCGAGGTCGTGCGCCGGCGCTTTCCGGCGCAGGCGGGCGAGGCGCTGGTCGCGGCCTCGCTGGAACTGCTACGCCACCACCTGGCCTGCCGGCCCCGCCAGAACCCCATCACCGCGTTCCGCAGCGCCTTTCCCGGGCACCTGGAGCAGCTGATGGCGCGCGGCGAGCCCAACTTCCAGGTCTACGCGGCCAGCGTGTTGCGTCAGTTGGGCGCCAACTTCGAGCTGCTGGGGCGCTATCTGCGCTGGCTCTCGGAACACGGCCAGCCGTTGCCGGATGCGATCTGCGAAGCCTGCTACACGATGGCGTCCGAGGCGATGGTGATGCAGTTCCGCCTGATGCGCGCCGTCATCAGCCACAAGCCGGACCCGTGCCAGGACTGCCTCGACCAGCTCGAACTGTCGTACGAGGGCACCGTGCCGGCGCTGGCCGCTTATTTCGGGGAGACCGTCACATGACCGCGCGTGATCCGGAACCGGCGCTGCAACCCGTCCTGTGGGCCGGCGTGGCCGTGGGCGATGCGCGGCTGGAGGGCGACTGGACCTTCCTGGAGACGCTGGCCGGCGCGGCCACGCATCCGCGCGAACTGGGCGAGGACGGGCACTGGCTGCCCGCGCCGGTGCCGGGTACGGTGGCCAGCGCGCTGCGCGCCGCCGGCCGGTGGGACGATTCCGCCCCGCCGCCGCTGCACCAGCACGACTACTGGTACCGGCTCCATTTCGCCGGCAGTGGCCGCCGCGTGCTCCGCTGCAACGGGCTGGCCACGCTGGCCGAGGTCTGGCTCAACGGCGTGCAGGTGCTCACCACGCGCCATATGTTCGTGGCGCACCAGGTGGCAGTGCAATTGCAGGGCGCTGACAATGTGCTCCATATCTGCTTCCGCGCGCTGCATCCGTGGCTGCGCACGCAGCGCGGCGCGGTGCGCTGGAAGCCGCGCATGATCCAGCCGCCCACGCTGCGCGCGGTGCGCACCACGCTGCTCGGCCACATGCCCGGCTGGTGCCCGCCCGTGCACGCGGTGGGCCCGTGGCGCGACATCGAGCTGCTGCACCCCGAGGGCGCGGATGTCGCGCATGGCGCGCGCGCCGTGCTGGCGGGCCATCTCGATGGCCGCGACGGCGTGGTGGCGCTGCAACTCCACTTTCCCGGCCCGGCGCCGATGCAGGGCAGCTTCCGGGCCGAAGGGGCCGATGGCGGCGTCTGGCAGGGCGAGCTGCGCCGCGTGGGCGCGCACTCGCTGGCCGGCACCCTGCGCGTGCCCGATGCCCAGCGCTGGTGGCCCCATACGCACGGCGAGCCGGCGCTGTACCGCGTGCAGGCCGAGGTGGGCGGCCACGCCATCCCCTGCGGCCAGACCGGCTTCCGCACCATCACCGAAGACCGCGACGGCGAGCCCGGCGCGTTCGCGCTGCGCGTGAACGGCGAGCGCGTGTTCTGCCGGGGCGCCTGCGTTTCCAGCCACGACCTGCCGGGTCTGGCCGACACCGACGAAGCCGTGGCCAGCTGGCTGCAACTGGCGCGCGACGCCGGCGCCAATATGGTCCGCGTCAGCGGCGTGACCTGCTATCCCGGCGAAGCGTTCTACCGCCAGTGCGACGCCCTCGGCCTGATGGTCTGGCAGGACTTCATGTTCGCCAATTTCGACTATGGCAGCGAGACCAGCGCCACGCCGGCCCTGATGGACGACGCCGCGCGCGAGGTGGCCCAGTGGCTGGCCGGCACGCGCGCCCATGCCAGCCTCGCCGTGCTCTGCGGCGGCAGCGAGGCCGAGCAGCAGGCGGCCATGCTCGGCACGCCGCGCGGCGCGTGGCGCCAGCCGCTGTTCGACACCCTGATTCCCGCGCTCGTGGCCGAACATCGCCCCGATGTGATCTATGTGCGCAATTCGCCCAGCGAAGGCGCCTGGCCGTTCCAGCCCGATACCGGCATCACGCACTACTACGGCGTGGGCGCCTACCAGCGCCCGCTGGCCGATGCCCGGCTGGCCAACGTGCGCTTCACCTCCGAGTGCCTGGCCTTCGCCAACGTGCCGTGCGCGCGCACGCTGACCGAGGCGGGCCTCTCCCAGCCGCTGCACGACCCGCGCTGGAAGGCGCGCGTGCCGCGCGACGCCGGTTCCGCCTGGGATTTCGAGGACATCCGCGATTTCTACCTGCGGGCGCTGTTCGAGGTCGATCCGCCCCGCCTGCGCTACGAGCAGCCTGCGCGCTACCTGGCGCTCTCGCGCGCGGTGGTGGCCGAGATCATGACCGACGTCTTCAGCGAATGGCGCCGCGCCGGCTCCACCTGCATGGGCGGGCTGGTCTGGCAGCTGCAGGACCTGCTGCCGGGTGCCGGCTGGGGCATCGTCGATGCGCGGGGCCGGCCGAAATCGGCCTGGCATGCGCTGCGGCAGGTCTGGCAGCCGCTCCAGGTGCTGATCACCGACGAGGGCCTGAACGGGTTGCACGTGCACGTGGTCAACGAATCGGCCACGCCGCGCACGGTGCAACTGACCTTCCGCTGCCTGCGCGATGGCGAAATCGCCACCGTGCAGGCCACGCAAACGCTCACGCTGGCCCCGCGCGAGACCCGCCGGCTCGTGGCGGCAGAACTCATCGATCACTTTTTCGATTTCACCTACGCCTATCGCTTCGGCCCGCCCGCGCACGACGTCGTCCTGGCCACCCTGCACGACCCGGCCGCCAGCAACGCGTTGCTCAGCCAGGCGGCGTACCTGCCGGACCGCCGCGCCGCCGCGTTGCGCGCGCCAGGGTTGAGTGCCACGGTGGATCAGGTGGATGGCGTGTGGTGGCTGACCGTCAGCGCCCGGCGTTTTGCGCGCTGGGTGCATATTGAGGACCATGCGTTTCGCCCGGAGCTCGACTGGTTCCACCTCGGACCCGGGGAAGCGCGCCGTATCCGCCTGATGAATGAGGGAGGGGGAGGAGGTGGGGGAGACGCCATTCCTTCAGGCGAGATCTCCGCCCTGAACGCCGAGCGCCCGCTCTCCTACGACGCCTGATCTCATCCTCTCAACCCCTGCCCGCTGCGCCATATGCGGCGCGGCAGGGCGGCATATCCGCAGGGCCCGGCCCGTCGCGCGTCATCCCCGCCTCTCCGCCGTTTGCCTCCCTCCTTCCCTCCCAAAGCATGACCGCCGCACCAGCCGTCTGCCTACTGTCGATTCTGATCTGCATGGCCCTTAATAGAGTCAACAACGAGATAGCAAAACCGGGGCCCGCGAGGTGCCGGGGGTAAAGAGGGTGGCAGCTACGGGGCTGCCAGAGATCGCCAGAAAACGCAAACGGGTGGAGCGGCGAGATCGGGTCACAGCCTGCATGGAGATTGCCATGCGGGGTGGAGGACCGATGCTGCTCCCGGGTCAGAGGGAGGAGAATCACCATGATTACGCATCGGTCAGACTTGCATGTCAATCACCTGCTCAACGCGTTGCCGCGTCACGAATGGGAAACGCTCTCGCGGCATTTCGAACTGGTCCGGCTCCGCGCCGGTGAGCTACTGACCGACTCGGGCCAGCGCATCGTCCACGTGTACTTCCCGACCACGTCGGTGGTGTCGCTGCTGTCGCTGCTTGAGGACGGCGCCACGGTGGAATTCGCGGCCGTCGGCAACGAAGGACTCGTCGGCATTCCCGTGGTCACCGGCGGCGACACCATGCCGAGCCGCGTGGAAGTGCGCAGCCCCGGCTTCGCCTATCGCATCCCCGCCCGTGCCCTGCGTGCCGAACTGGCCCACATGCCCGCCCTGCAACGCGTGACCCTGCTCTATGTGCAGGCCGTGCTGACGCAGATCGCGCAGACCGCCGCCTGCAACCGCCACCATTCGCTCAACAAGCAACTGTGCCGCTGGCTGCTGCTGGCGATCGACCGCATGAGCTCCAACGAACTGGTGATCACGCAGCAGGTCATCGCCAACATGCTCGGCGTGCGCCGCGAGGGCGTAACCGAAGCGGCCGGCAAGCTCGAGGACCTGGGCCTGATCCACCACAGCCGTGGCCATATCACGGTGCTGGACCGCTGCGGGCTGGAGAAGCATTCCTGCGAGTGCTACAAGCTCGTCAAGCGCGAGTACGACCGCCTGCTGCCGGCGCTGGTGCAAGCCTGATTCCCGCCAGGGCGATGCGGCGCGGTGTGATGCCGCGCCGCGCGCATTCCTGCCGAAGGATCCTTGCGCCAACCGGAGAGCCCGCCATGACGGTCACCTCGCTTGACCTGCCCGAACTCGATGCCAAGCCGGGCGGCGATGCCCAGGCAGCGGTCGTTCCGCTACGCATCGGCCTGCTGCTGGACAGCCCGCAGGCGCTGCACCACCTCTACCAGCTCGTGCTCTGGGCCCGCAAGCAGCCGGCCCTGGCCATCACCCATTTGATCGTGCACGCGCCCGTGCAGGGCGGTACCCCGCCGTGGGACCGCATGCTCGCGGCCATGCTGCGCGGCCTGATGCGGGCCGAAGGCATGGTGCTGCGCCGCACCTATCGCGGCCACCTGACCCGCCACGACCTCGCGCGCTCGATTCCCGAGCGCCTGGACATTGCCGCGCCCATGCCCGGCGCCAACGGCCACATCCAGTTCGACGTCGCCGCGGTAGACCAGGTGCGCGCCCTCGGGCTGGACCTGCTGCTCGGCTTCGGCCCCGCCACGGTCGATGCACGCATGGCGGCCGCCGCGCGCATCGGCACGCTATGGATGCGCTATGGCCGGGGCGGCGTGGCGCCAGCCGCCGGTTTCGACGAATGCCGGCACGCCGAGCCGGCCACCGGCTTTGCCATCGAACGTATCGACGGTACGCGCCGTGTGCTGCGCGCGGGCCGGGTGGGCACGCGTGTGAGCTACCTGGAAAACCAGGCCCACCTGTACCGCAAGGCCGATGTGCACCTGCGCGCGTTGCTCACCGGCATTGCTACGACGGGTACGCTGCCCTCGCCGGCCGGCGCGCCGGTTCCCGGGCTGGCCCGGCCCCGTGCGCGCGACCTCCTCGGCTACGCGGGCCGCCTGTTCAAGCGCGCGGCGATCAAGGGCACCCAGCGCGCGCTGCGCATGCGGCGCAAGTTCGGTATCTCGATCCTGCAAGGCTCCTGGCGCAACGCCGACCTGCGGCAGGCCGTGGAGGTGACCGCGCCGCGCGGCCGCTTCTGGGCCGATCCGTTCCTGTGGACCGGCCCCGATGGCCGCGTGGTCTGCTTCGTGGAGGACTACCGCTACGCCACCGGCCGCGCCCATATCTCGGCGCTGGAGATCGTCGGCCATCGCGCGGTGGATCTTGGCGCGGTGATCGTGGAGCCGTACCACATGTCGTTCCCCTACCTGTTCGCGTACGAGGGGGCGCTGTATATGTGCCCCGAATGCTCGGGGTCCGGACAGATCCGCGTCTATCGGTGCGCCGAATTCCCGCTCAAGTGGGAGCTGGCGGCCGTGCTCATGGAAAACGTCTCCGCCGCCGATACCGTGCTGTTCCCGCGCGACGGCAAATGGTGGCTGCTGACCAGCATGGACCCCGCCGACGTGAAGGACCATTGCAGCGAGCTGTACCTGTTCTCGGGGCCGTCTCCGCTCGGTACGGACTGGACGCCCTGCGCGGCCAACCCGGTGCGGATCGACCCGGCGGGCGGGCGCAACGCCGGCCTGATCATGGACGGCGGACGCATCTACCGGCTGGCGCAGCGCCAGGGCTTCGACCGCTACGGCGAAGGGCTGATCGTCAACGAGGTGCTGGCGGTCTCCGACGAGGCGTACCGCGAGCGCGAGGTGCGCCGCATCAACCCGGACTTCGGCCGGCGGCTGATCGGCTCGCACCACATGACCAGCACCGGCACGGTCACCGTGGTGGACCACGTGCGGCGGGAGTTTGTGTTCTGAGTACCGTGGGCGCCCGGCTTAGGGCGCCCGTTCGACCGCTGTATCCCTGCGATCCAGCGCAGTTCAGCGCGGTTCAGCGCGGTTCAGCGCGGTTCAGCGCAGCGCCGGCTCCGGATCGATGCCGGCGACGAGGGCGGCGATGGTGTCCGCATCCTCGCAGAAATGGGTACGCAGGTACTGGTCGAGCAGCGCGTAGACCGCCTCGCGCGCCGCGTAAGACCGCAGCGCGTGGTCCACTTCATCCGAAATCACACACTTCACATGACGATAGCGCCGCAGTTGCCGCCCGCGCGCGCCGAAGTGCGTGGCGAGTTCCCCAAGGCCCGGATCGTAGCCGCCGAAGACCAGCCACACCGGCACGCTGCGTTCATCGAGCCGACGAATGAGACCATGCACCTGACGCACCGGCGTATCAGCGCGAGTAATCCATGCGGCCAGCGTCTGCGCCCGCGTGCGCACACGGGCCATGATGCGGCGGCCCAGCTCCCATGCAATCGAGCCGATTTCCGCGTCGCCCTTGAAGACGCGTACCCATTTCTGCGTGTCCAGCGCGGCGGTCAGGTACACGCGCGTGGCGGCCTGGCGTGGGCTGGGGCGCTGCTGCACCACGTCCTGGATGCCGAGCCCTTCGGGCCACAGGAATTTCTGCACGTTGACCAGCACCGCGCCGGCCACGTGTTCGCTGCCGGTGGCGGCGTGCAGTCCCACGAAGGCGCCCGAGCAGATACCGAACAGCACCACGCGGCCGAAGCCCTGCGCGGCCAGCCATGCGGCGGCGGCGGTCACGTCGCGGCGCAGGTGGCTGCCGTAGGGTTGGAAGGCATAGCGGGGCAGCGCCAGCGAGACGCTGTCGCCAATCCCGCCCAGGTCCATCCGCATCGACGCAATGCCGCGCCGGGCAAGGTAGCGCGCGCAGAGCACGCCCATGCGCGCATCGCCCACATGATGGCCGGCGCCGGTGTTGATGATGAGCACCACCGGCGCGCCGTCGCCGCGCGCGGCGGCGGGCGGCTCGCACAGGATGCCGAAGAGGCCGTCGGCGCCGTAGTGCGCGCGGCGCTCCACGAAGCGGTCACCGTGCAGCACCGGCGCGTCGTCGGTGGCCAGGCGGCGCACGCGCGCGTTGTCGGGCTCGCGCACATCGGTCTCGGGCACGCCGGCCAGCCACGCCGTGGCGTGCCGGAACGCCTGCCAGGGCAGGTCGTTCAGCTCGGGATAGCTGACATAGGTCTCGTACTCGTCGAACGGCGCCTGCGTCACGTCGCAGCCGAGCGCCGCGGCGCGCTCGGCCAGGCGGCCGGCGCCGTCGAGCGTACTGGCCGACAGGATCAGCATGCGCGCCGCCGGGCGCTGGCGCAGTTGTCCGGGTTTGCCGAGGTCGCAGGCCTGGATGGCCTCGATGGTGTCGCGGTAGAAGCGGTTGCCGACCACGGTCATGAAGTCTTCGGTCTCGGCCGGATCGAGCTGGTCCGCCGGGGACGACCGCGCGGTGCTCTGCAACGCGCGCAGTTCGCGCAGATGGTCGCGCCCCCGTACCACCGGGGCCAGCAGCACCAGCGCGTCGATCGCCTCCGCCTCCATCTCCTGCGTGGCGAGGACGGCCAGCAGCGCGCCGAGGCGGATGCCGCACAAGGCCACGCGCGTTACGCCGGTACGCTCGCGCAGCACGCGCACGGCGGCCACGATGCTGGCCGTCCACGCCTGCAGCCGGGCGGGATCGCTCTCGTCGCCATCGGAATCGCCGGTGCCGTGATAGTCGAAGCGCAGCGCCGGCATGCCGTTGGCGGACAACACCGTGGCGAGGTAGCGCCAGCCACGGTGCGTCATGATCGCTTCCTGCCCGAACGGGTTGCACAGCACCACGCCGCAGGCATCGGGCAAGAGCGGGGAAAGAGGCACGATAGGCCGGTGCAGCCAGCCGTAGCACCCGTCGAACAGCAGCGGTTCCATCACGGCGTGCACCATCCCCGGGCCGTGCGGCCCCTGGGCGCCGTGTCCGTCCCCGTGTCCGTCCTGGTGCGGACCCCCGCCCGCGCCGCCCATGGCGCCGCCGTCCTCAGACGCCCGCATGGACATGCACCGGCCCCGCCGCGCCGAACGTGGCCACCAGGCCAGACAGCGTGCGGTCGTAGGCGGACTCCAGCACATCCAGGCAGTCCGTGCAGGGGTCCTGCCGGCCTCGGGCTACCGCGCGGGCCAGCCGGAACTGCAGCACCTTGGCTTCCGTGGCGATGCTGTGCGCCGCGTCCACCACCGGCTCGGGCACCTTGTGGCCCTGCCGCGCCAGCCACGTGAGGTAGTGATGCAGCATCTCGAAGTTGGCGCCCAGCTGGCGCGGCACGTTGAACGTGTACTGGTGGAAGTAGGCGTCGCCGCGCGCCAGCATCCGCTCCATATGCGACGGAAACACCGCGCGCAGCCGGCTCACCGGGTTGGCGGCGGGGCGCCGCGCCAGATGCTCGCGCAGCAGCCGCACCGAGGCATCGGCCAGCATGCCCGGCGCCACCGGCGCGCGCACGCGCTTGGCGCACTCGGCGTAGGGGAACAGCAGGTCCGGGTTGCCGGACAGTTCGGGCGTCAGGCGCAGCAGGCCCTCGTAGTCGTCGCCATTGACGGTGTGGTAGCCCAGGCCGTGGTAGTAGCCCAGCCGGCGCGCCTGCGCATCGATCATGTCCACGCCGATCGACGTCTTGACGTGTTTCTGCCGATAGGAGGTGGCCTTGGTGTCCGGCAGGTAGTAGCTGTCTACCTCCACCAGCACCGTGTGGCCGCGCCCGACCTGCTCGACGAGATGCGCCTCCAGCGCATCGTAGAGCGCCATTTCCTGCACCACGGTGCCGTACAGCCGCTCGATGTCGTTGGTCGGGTATTTGAAGAAGGTGAAGTGATCGCCCTCGAAATCCTGCGTGACGGTGAAGGGCAGCGCGGCGCGCGGCTCGAGCCCCCAGCCGTTGAGCAGTTCGATCCACAGGTCGATGTAGCAGTTGGTCTCCTGCCAGATCACGTCCTCGCCATGCAGCGCGTGCGGCGCGGGCTGTGGCGTGCTGCGTGCCA
Organism: Cupriavidus campinensis; assembly: GCF_905397395.1. Lineage (GTDB taxonomy): Bacteria > Pseudomonadota > Gammaproteobacteria > Burkholderiales > Burkholderiaceae > Cupriavidus > Cupriavidus campinensis. Next base: position 4,886 of record NZ_CAJPVH010000002.1, on the reverse strand, counting down.
GGGTCGCCGTGACATTCATATGGATTCTCCTCCGCTGTGTAGGCATGCCGCGCCGTGCCGGGCGCGGCCAGACGGTCTCCATTACAGCCCCAACCGCGCCAAAGATTGGTGCGCGAGGCAACACAGGCGGCGCAGCAAGGTGCACGTTTGCGCGCATGCTGGCGGGGCACCGGCAGAGGGCAGGCCGCGTGCCGGCAGTGGCACTTTCCCGGCCGATTTAGCGCTCTGATGGGCACGCCACCGCACGCCGGGCAAGGTGTGCGGAAGCGTACAGAGACGGCGAGGGGCCGTTCCTACACTGCAACTCATGGATTGTGGCCGCGTGCCGCCAGCGTTGCGGCGCGCGCATCGAGAACAGCGGTGAGCATGGGGAGCGTGAGCGCGGCGCGCAGCGCCGTCCGTGCCTTTGGACAGACCAGGAAGACGGGCATGAACTGGGTGGACAAGGAATTCAGCGAGCTGACCACGCGGGAGCTGTATCAGATCCTGCGCGTGCGCAGCGAGGTCTTCATCGTGGAGCAGGGCAGCCTGTTGCTCGACGTCGACGGCAAGGACATCGTCGGCACGCACGTGCTTGGCGTGGAGCCGGCGGAGGACACACAGCAGGTGGTGGCCTACGCCCGCCTGCTCAAGGGGGAGGGCAGTGAGATCCGGATCGACAAGTTCCTCACGCGCATGTCGCGTCGCGGCGACGGCACGGCCGAGGCATTGATGCGCAGCGCGCAGGAGGCCATCCAGACGCGCTGGCCCGGTGCGCCGGTGGGCATCCAGGTGCCGTTCTACCTGCGCGAGTTCTGCGAGGGGTTCGGCTTCAGCAAACGCGAGGGCCCGTACCTGGAACACGGTACGCATTTCATCGGTATGGTCTGGCAGCCGCCCCGCGCGCGCGCCCGGCTGTTCCGCCTGACACGCTGAGCCGCATGCGGCCCGGCCGGGAGAGCATTCCATGAACCAACCGATTCCGGTGGGCCTGCCGCCCGTCACGCTCGGCGCCGCCCTCGCGCCGCCTGTGGCTGCGGCGCTGCCCGTCATCCAGTTCCCGATCCAGCCCGTGATCATGGCCGGGGGTGCCGGCACGCGCCTGTGGCCGCTCTCGCGCGAACAGTTTCCCAAGCAGCTGCTGAACCTCGTGGCGGAAGACACGCTGCTGGAGGCCACCGCGCGCCGCTTCGACGGCGTGGCGGTGCTGGCGGGCCGCCCGGCCGGCATCGAGCCGCCGCAGCTGGTGGTCTGCGGCGAGGAACATCGCTTCATGATCGCGGACATGATGAAGCGCGCCGGCAAGCCCGCGCGGCTGCTGACCGAGCCCTGCGGCCGCAACACGGCCCCGGCGCTGACCGTGGCGGCGCTGCACGCGATGGCGGCTACGGATGGGGGCGATGTGGTGCTGGTGGTGACGCCGGCCGACCACAGCGTCACGGACCTGCCGGCGTTTCGCCAGGCGCTCGCCACGGCGGTACGCCATGCCGACGCCGGCGCCATCGTCACGCTCGGCGTGGTGCCGGTCTCGCCGGAAACCGGCTACGGCTACATCCGCGCCGGCGGCACGGCGGTCGATGGCGCCCACACGCTGGAGAAATTCGTCGAGAAGCCGCACCTGGAGCTGGCCCGGCACTACGTGGAATCCGGCGGCTACTGGTGGAACAGCGGCATCTTCGTGGTGCGTGCGGCGGTGTGGCTGCGCGCGGTGAGCCAGCTCCAGCCCGAGATGTACATGCAGTGCCGCGCCGCCTACGAGGCTGGCGAGGCTGGTGAGGCCGGCGGCGATACGTTCCGGCTGAACCGCGAGGCCTTCGGCGCGTGCCAGTCGGACTCCATCGACTACGCCGTGATGGAGAAGCTGGAGAGCCTGCCCGACGTGCCCGGGCGCGTGGTGCCGCTGGACGCGGGCTGGTCCGATGTCGGCTCCTGGGCCGCGATCTGGGACATCGCGCCCAAGGATGCGCTCGGCAACGCCGCGCGGGGCCGCGTGGTGTTCGATGGCGCGACGGCCTGCCTCGCCCACTCGGAAGGCCGGCTGATTGCCTGCGTGGGCGTGCATGACGTGGTGGTGGTGGAAACCGCCGACGCCGTGCTGGTGGTCGACAAGGCCCACGTGCAGGACGTGAAGAACGTGGTGCAGCGCCTGCGCGCCGAACATGGCAGCGAGGTGGTCAACCATCGCAAGGTGCACCGCCCGTGGGGCTGCTACGACGCCATCGACCATGGCGACCGCTTCCAGGTGAAGCGGATCATTGTCGAGCCGGGCGCCAGCCTTTCGCTCCAGATGCACTACCACCGCGCCGAGCACTGGGTCGTGGTGCGCGGCACCGCGCGCGTCACCTGCGGCGAGACCGTGAGCATCCTCAGCGAGAACCAGTCCACCTACATCCCCATCGGCACGCTGCACCGGCTTGAAAACCCGGGCAAGACGCCGCTGGAGATCATCGAGGTGCAGTCGGGGGCCTATCTGGGAGAAGACGACATCGTCCGCTTCGAGGACAACTATGGCCGCAAGTAAGGAGATGCCGCGATGACCGGGCTGCTTGCCTGCGCGCTGGACCTGCTGCTGGTGGCGGGCAGCGCGCTGCTGGTGCACCAGCTCATGCTGCCCCCGGCATTGCCGGGGCATGGCCTGCCGCTGGCCTGGTCGGACACGCAGACCATGCTGGTGTCGTTCAACGCGCTGCTGGCGGTGGTGCTGTTCGCCGCCTTCGGCGTCTACGGCCAGTGGCGCGACCGCTCGCTCAGCCAGCTTACCCACCGGGTGCTGGCGGCCTGTGGCGTGGTGGCGCTGGCCGGGCTGGCGCTGCTGTGCACGCCACGCCTGGAGAACGTGCCGACTTCGTGGTTCATCGCCGTGACCGCCGCCTCGGCGGGCATGCTGCTGCTGGCGCGGCTGGTACCGGGCTGGGTGGCGCGGCGGCTGGGCCGGGCGGCTACGCGCACGCGCACGGTGGCCGTGGTCAGCACGCGCGCCCATGCGCGCAACATGCTGGCGCAGCTGGCCCATGCGCCGGGTGCGCAGTACCGCGCCGTGTGTGTCTATGACGAGAGCGACGACGCCCCCGAGTGGCTGCACAACGTGCCGGTCTGCGGCAACTTCCGCGACTTCGCCGGCATGGTCCGCGCGCGCGCCATCGATGAGATCTGGCTGGCGCTGCCGCTGGCGGACCAGCATCTGGTGCGCCGCTTCGTGCGCGAGTTCCGCAACGACTTCGTTGACATCCGCTACATGCCGGACCTGCGCGGCCTGCCGCACCTGCAATGCTCGGTGGACAAGGTGCTGGGCTATCCCACGCTCAATCTGGCCGTCTCGCCGGCCGACGAATACCAGCTCTGGCCGAAGGAGATCTTCGACCGCGTGGCCGCCGCGCTGGCGCTGGTGGCGCTGATCCCGCTGTTCGTGGTGGTGGCGGCGCTGGTCAAGCAGTCCTCGCACGGGCCGGTGTTCTTCCGCCAGCGCCGCAAGGGCTACGACGGCCGCGAGTTCGAGATTCTCAAGTTCCGCACGATGTGCCTGCACGACGAGGCACCCGGCACGGTGACGCAGGCGCGGCGCGGCGATCCGCGTGTGACGCGCGTGGGCGCGGTGCTGCGTGCGCTGTCCATCGACGAGCTGCCGCAACTCCTCAACGTGCTGCGCGGACAGATGTCGCTGGTGGGGCCGCGCCCGCACGCACTGGCGCACGACGAGCTCTACAAGAATCTGGTGGAGGGCTACATGCACCGCTACCGCATCCGTCCCGGCCTGACCGGCTGGGCGCAGGTGAACGGGTATCGGGGCGAGACGTCCACGGTGGAGAAGATGGAGACCCGGGTCAAGTTCGACCTGTTCTATATCCGGAACTGGTCGTTCTGGTTCGACATGCAGATCATCCTGCGCACGCCGGCGTGCATTTTGCTCCGGCGCAACGCCTACTGAGAGCGGCGCGGGCGGTATTGAGACAGGGTACGTGTAAGTGGCGGCAAGGCAGCGCGGCAATGGAGCCCGCCCGCTGATCCGCCGGGGGACGCCAAGATGGACCTATCGGTAATCATTCCCAGCTACAGGCGCTGCGACGACCTGGACCGCTGTCTGCGCGCGCTGGCGCGCCAGCAGCGCCCCGCCGACGAGGTGGTGGTGGTGGCGCGCGCCGACGACGCGCCCACGCTGGCGCTGCTCTCGCGCTGGCTCTCCACGGCCTGCCCCGAGACGCTGCCGGGCCTGCGCCTGGTGACGGTGGACGAGCCCGGCCAGGTGGCCGCCAACAACCGCGGCTTCGCGGCCGCGCGCGGCGACATCCTGTGCCTGACCGACGACGACGCCGCGCCGCATCCAGACTGGCTGGCGCGCATCGGCAGCCACTTCGCGCGCGATGCCAGCCTTGGCGGCGTGGGCGGGCGCGACCGCGTGCACGAGGGCGGCCGCATCCTGCAGGGTGCGGCAAGCTGCGTGGGCCAGGTGCGCTGGTATGGCCGGGTGATCGGCAATCATCACATCGGAGCCGGCGCGCCGCGCGACGTGGACGTGCTCAAGGGCGTGAACATGGCGTGGCGGCGCAGCGCGGTGGACGGGCTGCGCTTCGATACGCGGCTGCGCGGCGCGGGCGCCCAGGTTCATAACGACCTCGCTTTCAGCCTGGCCGTGCGCCGCGCGGGCTGGCGCCTGCTCTATGACCCGGCGCTGTGCGTCGATCACTTTCCGGCGCCACGTGCCGATGCCGACCAGCGCGCGATCTTCAACGCCGAGTCCTACTACAACGCCAGCTACAACCTCCACCTGGTGCTGGACGAGCACCTGCGCGCCACCGGCGTGCCGGCCAGCCGCCGGGCCATGGCGGGCGCGTGGCAGGTGCTGGCGGGCTCGCGCAACTATCCGGGCTGGCTGCGCGCGCTGGCGTTGTGCCTGGGGGGCGAGGGTGGCC
>NZ_CAJPVH010000001.1 GCF_905397395.1 Cupriavidus campinensis | reverse complement strand
GTAATGCGCGATCTTGTGCGTGGGCAGACCAATGGTCTCGTGCCCGTTGACCTTGATCGAGCCCTTGCGGGCGCCGGTCAGGCCCATGATGGCGCGCATGGTGGTGGTGCGGCCCGCGCCGTTGCGGCCGAGCAGCGTCACCACTTCGCCGTGGTTCACGGTCAGGTCCACCCCGTGCAGGATGTGCGACTCGCCGTACCAGGCGTTCAGGTCCTTGATCTCAAGGGCGGGAGTGTTGGTGTTCATCTCAGTGCGCCCCCTGCAGTTCCGCGTCGACCGTGCCCATATAGGCTTCCATCACGCGCGGGTCCTTGGACACCTCCGCGTACGGCCCTTCGGCCAGGATCGCGCCGCGCTGGAGCACGGTGATCTTGTCGGCGATGGAGGACACCACGTTCATGTTGTGCTCCACCATCAGGATGGTGCGGCCCGCCGACACCTTCTTGATCAGCTGCGTCACGCGGTCCACGTCCTCGTGGCCCATGCCCTGCGTGGGCTCGTCCAGCAGCATCAGCTCGGGCTCCATCGCCAGCGTGGTGGCGATTTCCAGCGCGCGCTTGCGGCCGTACGGCAGGTTGACGGTGACAGTTTCGGCGAACTCGGTCAGGCCCACTTGCTCGAGCAGGTCCATCGCCCGGTCGTTGAGGACATCGAGCGAACGTTCGCTGCGCCAGAACTGGAACGAGGTGCCAAGCTGGCGCTGCAGGCCAATGCGCACGTTCTCGCGCACGGTCAGGTGCGGGAACACGGCGGATATCTGGAACGAACGGATCACACCGCGCCGCGCAATCTGCGCCGGTTTCTCGCGGGTGATGTCGATGCCGTTGAAAAGGATGGTGCCGGTGGTCGGCTCCAGGAATTTGGTAAGCAGGTTGAAGCAGGTCGTCTTGCCTGCGCCGTTGGGGCCGATCAATGCGTGGATCGAGCCGCGCCGCACCTGCAGGTCCACGCCGCTGACCGCCGTAAATCCCTTGAAGGACTTGGTCAGGTTGCGGACTTCTAGTACGTTGGTTTGCATGAGTCTCTTATAGGCTGCCGGTTGGCTCCCCTCCGTCTGCGAGAAAGCGGCAGGAGAGGAGAGCGAACCATGGCTGTCGTCTATTTACTTCTTCACCAGCGGGCACCGCGACTGCGACAGCGGCTGGAAGGCTTCCTCGGCCGGCACGGTGGCCACGAGCTTGAGGTAGTCCCACGGCGTCTTGGACTCGCTCGGCGCCTTCACTTCCATCAGGTACATGTCATGCATCATGCGGCCGTCGGCGCGGATATAGCCGTTCTTGGCGAACGCGTCGTTGATCTTGGCCTTCTTGAGCGCCGCCATCACGGTGTCCGAATCGTCGCTGCCGGTGGCCTGCACGGCCTTCAGGTACTGCAGCACGGCCGAGTACGTGCCGGCATGCACCATGTTCGGCATGCGCTTCATGCGGGCGAAGAAGCGTGCGCCGAATTCGCGCGTCTGCGGGTTCAGGTCCCAGTACCAGGCATCGGTCAGCTTCATGCGCTGCGTCAGCTTCAGGCCCAGGCTGTGCACGTCGCTGATGGTCATCAGCAGGCCCACCAGGGTCTGGTTGCGCGGCAGGCCGAAGTCGTTGGCCGCCTTGATGGCGTTGATGGTGTCACCGCCGCCGTTGGCCAGCGCCACCACCTGGGCCTTGCTGGCCTGGGCCTGGAGGATGAACGACGAGAAGTCCGACGCGTTCAGCGGGTGCTTGATGTTGCCGGCCACCGTGCCGCCGGACGCCTTCACCACATCCGCCGTGGCGGTTTCCAGCGACTGGCCGAACGCATAGTCGGCCGTCAGGAAGTACCAGCTCTTGAGGCCCTGCTTGACCATGGCCTTGCCGGCCACATTGGCCAGCGCGTACGTGTCATACACATAGTGGACGATGTACGGCGAGCACTCCTCGTTGGTGTGGCGCAGGTTGGCGCCACCGGTAATCAGCGAGATGCGCTTCTTCTCGGATGCGATGCGCGAGACGGCGAGCGCGACCGACGAGTTCGGCAGGTCGACGATGGCATCGACGCCGTCACGGTCGATCCACTCGCGCGCCTTGGCGCTGCCGATGTCCGCCTTGTTCTGGTGGTCGGCGGTGACCAGCTCGATCTTCTTGCCCGGCAGCCCATTGCCGAAATCCTCGATGGCCAGCTTGGCGGCCTCGACCGAACCCTTGCCGGCATAGTCAAGGTAGACGCCCGACAGGTCGGTCATCACGCCGATCTTGACGACATCTCCGGAAATCGCGGCGCTGGCAGCGCCGGCAAACGTGGAAAGGCTGAACGCCAGGGCGGACAGCAGGGTGGCTCGCTTCATCTCTTCTTCTCCGTGGTGGTGTTGCTAGAAAAGCTGGGCGGCTGCTCAGACCGCCATGTGCGCGTACCGGTAGTCGGCCGGCGGCACGAATGTTTCCTTGACCGTGCGTGGCGACACCCAGCGCAGCAGGTTCAGCGGCGAACCGGCCTTGTCGTTGGTGCCACTGCGGCGTGCGCCGCCGAACGGCTGCTGGCCGACCACCGCACCGGTCGGCTTGTCGTTGATGTAGAAGTTGCCGGCGGCGAAGCGCAGCACGCTGGAGGCCTGGGCAATAGCCGCGCGGTCCCTCGCAAAGATCGCGCCGGTCAGCGCGTAGGGGCTGGTGCCGTCCACCAGTTCGAGCACCTCGGGCCAGTGCGCGTCGGCGTAGACGTAGACCGAGAGCACCGGGCCGAACAGTTCGGTTTCCATCAGTGTGTGGTGCGGGTTGTCTACCTGGAGCACGGTCGGCGTGATGAAGTAGCCCACGCTGTCGTCGGCCTTGCCGCCGGTGACCAGCTTCACGGCGCTGTCGCTGGCGGCGCGTTGCAGGTGGCCATGGATGCGGTCGAACGCGCGGCGGTCGATCACGGCGCCCATGAAGTTGGTGAAGTCGGTCACATCGCCCATCTGGATGGTCTCGGCCATCGCCACCACGCGCTCGCGCACGGCCGGCCACAGCGAGGCGGGGATGTAGGCGCGCGACGCCGCGCTGCACTTCTGGCCCTGATACTCGAAGGCGCCGCGCAGCAGCGCCACGGCCAGCGTGTCGGCATCGGCGGACGGGTGGGCGAGCACGAAGTCCTTGCCGCCGGTTTCGCCGACCAGACGCGGATAGCTGCGGTAGCGCGACACATTGCAACCGACTTCGCCCCACAGTGTGTCGAACACGGCCGTCGAGCCGGTGAAGTGAATGCCGGCCAGTTCGGGCCGCGCCAGCACGGCGCCGCTGATCGCCACCGGGTCACCCGGCAGGAAGTTGATGACCCCCTTCGGCAGACCGGCGGCCTCGAGCAGCTCCATGAACAGGAAGTTCGACAGCGACGCCGTGGCGGCCGGCTTCCACAGCACGGTGTTGCCCATCAGCGCCGGGGCGATGGCCAGATTGCCGCCGATGGCCGTGAAGTTGAACGGCGTGACGGCGTAGACGAAGCCTTCCAGCGGACGGTATTCGAGGTGATTGCGCATGCCCGGCGACGAAATCGGCTGGCCGGCCGTCAGTTCGTGCGCGAACTGCACGTTGAAGCGCAGGAAGTCGATCAGTTCGCAGGCCGAGTCGATTTCGGCCTGGTAGGCGGTCTTGCTCTGGCCGAGCATGGTCGCCGCGTTCAGGCGGGCGCGCCACGGGCCGGCCAGCAGGTCGGCGGCCTTGAGGAAGACGGCGGAGCGCTCGGCCAGCGTGGCGTTGGCCCAGTCGCGCTGGGCGGCCACGGCGGCGTCGATGGCGGCGTGGATGGTGGCCTGGCCGGCGTTGTGGACTTCGCCCAGGCGGTGGGCGTGAGCGTGCGGGGCGCGCACGTCGGTGATATCGCCGCTGCGGATGCGCTCGCCGCCCACGATGGCCGGGATCTCGCGCACCAGACCTTGCTGCTTGTCGAGTTCCGCCGTCAGCGCGATGCGTTCGGCGCTGCCCGGGGCGTAGTTCAGGACCGTTTCATTGATGGATTTTGGATAGGAATTGTTTGAAGACATATACGTTACACGCTTCTTTGGATATGAATACTAATAAATTGGATCCAGTTTAGCAGTCGGGATATTCAGGCACAATAGGGGCCTCACTCGAATCGCATACCGATCTCCAGCACCTCCCATGTCCACGCAAACGGGCCGCGCAAGCGCCCCTACCAAGGGTTTACCCCAGATCATTCGCGATCAGCTTCGCTACGAAATTCAGAAAGGCACGTTGCCGGCGGGGGCGCAGTTGCGCCAGGACGCGCTGGCGGAACGCTTCAACGCGAGCCGCATTCCCGTGCGGGAAGCGCTGCGCCAGCTTGAATCGGAAGGGCTCGTCACCTACCAGCGCAACCGTGGCGCGGTGGTGTCAGGCATGGATGCGACGCAGATCTGCGAGCTGCTAGATATCCGCGTCGCCCTGGAATGCCACGCGGCGCGCATCGGCGTGCCGAACATGGTTCAGCAGGATTTCCAGCAGATGCAGGAGATTCTGGACGCGTACTCGCAGTCGGAGTCGCTCGTGGAGTGGGCCGAGTACAACCGGCGCTTCCACCTGGCGCTGTGCGCGCCGGCCAACAACAAGCGGCTGCGGCGGCTGATCGAGGAGTTCTGCCTGAACACGGACCGCTACACGCACGAGCAGATGTCGATGGCCACCGGCAAGGAAGGCCCGCAGGCGGACCACTATCGCATTCTGGAAGCGTGCAAGGCGCGCGATGCCGAGAAGGTGGCGTCGCTGCTCGAGGAGCACATCCTCGAGACCAAGCGCAATCTGCTCGCCAGCGAGCGGATGAAGGAAGTGGATTAAATCAAATCAGGCGGGGTGCACCACCACGAGCAGCGCCGTGGCGGCACTCTTGCCCGGATTGGCGATGGCATGGGCCACGTCCGCGCCATAACGCGCGGTATCGCCATGCTTCAGCTTTTTCTCGTCCTCCGCGGCACGCACGGTCATTGACCCGCTCAGCACCGACAGGTGCTCCTGCGTGCCCGCGTCATGCGGCTCGGACGCCAGCACCCCACCGGGCTGGATCGTCAGCTCATACCACTCGAATTTCCCTGCCAGGTCGATCGGCCCAAGGATGCGCAGTTCGCAGCGTCCGTCCGGGCTTTTCAGCGCCGGGATGGCGTGCGGCTGCACCACGGCAATCGCCGGCGCCGGCGCGCTCACCGCGCCATTGGCCAGGAAGTCCGCCAGGTTCACACCCAGCGCGTTGGCCAGCCGCCACAGCACGGCCACCGTCGGATTGGTGAGATTCCGTTCGATCTGGGACAGCATAGACTTGGAGACACCGGCGCGGCGCGACAGGTCGTCCAGCGACAGCTGCTGGGCCTGCCGCAGCGCCTGGAGCGCGCCTCCCACGGCGGGCGGCCCATCGGACTGGATGGGCGGCTTGGGGGTGTTGGGCGGGGAGGGTTGCGTCATCGTCATGTGTTCGTTATAGTGCACGAACCGTTCGTTATATAGAACATGTTCGATTTATCGAATCGAACGACCGAGACACTACCACCGGGAGCCGGGCCATGTCGAGTGCCGAGACCTTCTACGCATCCATCCGCGCGGAACTGGATGCCATCCGCGACGCGGGGCTGTACAAGCGCGAGCGCATCATCGCCACGCCGCAGGGCGCGGTCATCCGCACGGCCGACGGGCGGGAAGTAATCAACCTCTGCGCCAACAACTACCTGGGGCTGTCCTCGCACCCGCAGGTGATCGAGGCCGCCCACGAAGCCTTGCGCACCCACGGCTTCGGCCTCAGCTCGGTGCGCTTCATCTGCGGCACGCAGGACCTCCACAAGACGCTGGAGGCGCGGCTGGCCCGCTTCCTCGGTACCGAAGACACCATCCTCTACGGCTCCGCCTTCGACGCCAACGGCGGCCTGTTCGAGACCCTGCTGGGCCCGGAAGACGCCGTGATCAGCGACGCGCTGAACCATGCGTCGATCATCGACGGCATCCGGCTCTCCAAGGCGCGCCGCTACCGTTACCAGCACAACGACCTGGACGATCTGCGCGCCCAACTGCAACAGGCCGATGCCGACGGCGCGCGCTTCAAGCTGGTGTTCACCGACGGCGTGTTCTCGATGGACGGCACCGTGGCGCGCCTGGATGAAATCCGTGCGATCTGCGACGAGTTCGGCGCGCTGCTCGGCATCGACGAATGCCACGCCACCGGCTTCATGGGCGCGCGCGGGCGCGGCACGCACGAGGCGCGCGGCGTGTTCGGCAAGATCGACATCATCACCGGCACGCTCGGCAAGGCGCTGGGCGGCGCCTCGGGCGGCTTCACCAGCAGCCGCAAGGAAGTGGTGGAACTGCTGCGTCAGCGCTCGCGTCCGTATCTGTTCTCGAATACCGTGGCCCCGGCCATCGTCGGCGCCAGCATTGCCGTGCTGGACATCCTGGAGGCCAGCACAGACCTGCGCGACCGGCTCGAGCGCAACACCGCGTTCTTCCGCCGGGGCATTGCCGCGCTGGGCTTCGACATCAAGCCGGGCGACCATCCGATCGTCCCGATCATGGTCTACGATGCTGAGAAAGCCCAGCAGCTTGCCGAGCGGCTGCTGGCGCTGGGCGTCTACGTGGTGGGCTTCTTCTACCCCGTGGTACCGAAGGGCCAGGCGCGCATCCGCGTGCAGCTGAGCGCGGTGCACGACGAAGCCACGCTGCAACGCGCGCTGGACGCCTTCGCGCAGGCGGGCCGTGAACTGGGGCTGATTCGATGAGCCAGGCAGTGAGCAAGCCGCAGATTCTGATCATCGGCGCCAACGGGCAACTGGGTTCCGAACTCGCGCTGGCGCTGGCCGAGCGCCACGGGCGCGAGCATGTGGTCACCTCGGACGTGGTGCCCACCGGCCGCCACGTGCATATCGCCCATGAAATGCTGAACGTGACCGACCGGGGCGAACTGGCCACGGTGGTGGAGCGCCACGGCATCACCCAGATCTACCTGCTGGCCGCCGCGCTTTCCGCCACGGGCGAGAAGGCCCCGCAGTGGGCGTGGAACCTGAACATGACCGGGCTGCTGAACGTGCTGGAACTGGCGCGCCAGCAGGGCATCGAGCGGGTGTTCTGGCCCAGTTCGATCGCCGCGTTCGGCCCCACCACGCCCGCCGTGAACACCCCGCAGAAAACCATCATGGAGCCGACCACGGTCTACGGCATTTCCAAGCAGGCGGGCGAGGGCTGGTGTCGCTGGTACTTCGAGAACCACGGTGTGGATGTACGCAGCGTGCGCTATCCGGGGCTGATCTCGCACAAGACCCCGCCCGGCGGCGGCACCACCGACTATGCGGTCGATATCTTCCACCACGCGGTGCGCGGCGAACCGTACGACTGCTTTCTGGAGTCCGACGAGCGACTGCCGATGATGTATATGCCCGACGCGATCCGCGCCACGCTGGAGCTGATGGAAGCGCCGCGCGAGTCGATCCGCGAGCGGGGCAGCTACAACCTCGCCGGCATGAGCTTCACCCCGGCCGAGATTGCCGAGGCGATCCGCCGCCGGGTGCCGGACTTCGTTGTGCGCTATGCCCCGGACTACCGGCAGGCCATCGCCCGGGGCTGGCCGGATTCGATCGACGACAGCGCTGCGCGCACCGACTGGGGCTGGCAGCCGAAGTTCGGCCTCGCGGAAATGGTCGATGACATGCTGGAGAACCTGAAGACGGCCGCCGGGTAAGCGCCGCCCACGCCACGTGAACTAGTTCGGAAAGAAATAGTTTGCATCCTAATTAATTCACGTCTATCATTCGGCGCATGCCCAAGATAGACGCCCTCCTATTTGCCTTTACCGGCCAGCTCATGCTGGCGGGCCGCCAGTGGCGCCAGATCAGCCAGGCGTCGGTCACGGCACACGGTATCTCCGCAGCGGCCGCCGCGCCGCTGCTCTTCATTCGCCGCCTCGGCGGCGGGGTGCGCCAGGTGACGCTGGCGGACTACGTGGGCGTGGAAGGCGCCACGCTGGTCCGTCTGGTCGATCAACTGAGCGCTGCCGGGCTGGTCCGCCGCGAGGTGGACCCCAGCGATCGCCGCGCCAACGTGCTCTCGCTCACCGAGGCCGGTGAGCGCATGGCCGAGCAGATCGAAGCCGAACTCAAGCAACTGCGCGCCGAAGTGTTCGCCGAGATCAGCGAGACTGACCTCGAAGCCACGCTGCGCGTGCTGGGCGCCTTGTACAAGGCCTCAGGGGCCGCTTCCGCGGCGGCCAAGCTGGAGTCCTGAGCATCATGGGCAGTTGGCCATCCGCACGGGACTGGGTTTTCTCGTTCAAGGCGTTTGCCGCCGCCATGCTGGCGCTCTGGATCGCGATGTACATGGGCCTGCCGCGTCCGTACTGGGCGATGGCGTCCGTCTACGTGGTGGCACATCCGCTGACCGGCGCCACGCGCTCCAAGGCGCTGTACCGCGTGCTCGGCACGCTGATGGGCGCCGCGGCCGGCGTGGCGATGGTGCCCTCGCTGGTCAATTCGCCGCCGCTGCTGATGGGCGCCGTGGCGCTCTGGACCGGCTGCCTGCTCTACATCGCCCTGTTGCACCGCACCCCGCGCAGTTACGTCTTCATGCTGGCCGCCTACACGCTGCCGCTGGTGGCGCTGCCGGCGGTGGACAATCCCACCGCCATCTTCGATATCGCCATTGCCCGGGCCGAGGAAATCAGCCTGGGCATCCTGTGTGCGGCCGTGGTCGGCGCCGTGGTGTTCCCGGCGAGCGTGGCGGACGTGCTGCGCCACAAGTCGCGCCAGTGGATGGCCGACGCCGCACTCTGGGCCGGCGACATGCTCTCGCCCAGCCCCGGCATGCAGGTCACGCGCCACCAGAGCCGCCACCGCCTGGCCGCCGACATCCTGGCCCTCGATCAACTCATCAGCCAGCTGGGCTACGACACCGAAAGCATCGCCCGGGTGCGTGCCGCGCGTGAACTGCGCGGGCGCATGACGATGCTGCTGCCGGTGATGTCCTCGCTGGCGTCCATCGTGGAATCGCTCCAGGCCGCCGGCGGCTTGCCGGACACCCTGCGTGCCCAGATGCAAGCGGCCCGCGCGTGGATTCAGGGCGGGGCGGTGGACGCGCCGCCGGTGCTGACCAGTACGCCGCTGGAACCGGGCTGGGACGCCGCGCTGGTCACCGCCGCCGAAGACCGCCTGCAACAGATGGTGGCGCTGTGGCGCGACTGCGTGTCCCTGTGCCGGCGCATGGGCGAGCGCGACGTGCGCGGCGGCTGGGTGCCCGAGTTCCGGCGCTGGGACGTCGGTCAGACCCGCCACTACGACCACGGCCTGCTGCTGTTCTCCACCGTCACGGTGGCGCTGTCTATCTTCACCATGGGCATGCTGTGGATCCACATGGGCTGGGCCGATGGCGCCGGCGCGGTGGCGCTGGGCGCGGTGTCGTGCTGCTTCTTTGCCGCCCTGGACGAACCCGCGCCGATGATCCAGTCATTCTTCAACTGGAACGTGGTGTGCATGGTGATCTCGATGGTGTTCCTGTTCGCCGTGCTGCCCGTGGCACATGATTTCGAGATGCTGGTGCTGATGTTCGCCGTGCCGTACCTGATCATCGGCCTGCTGGTGGCGCAGCCGCGCCTGGCGATGATCGGCATGCCGCTGGCGGTGGTCACGGCCAACGACATCGGCATCTCGGGTGCCTACAGCGCGGACTTCCATACCTTCTTCAACAGCAATATCGCTGGCATCGCTGGCATCGCGTTCGCGCTGGTCTGGACGCTGGTGATGCGGCCGTTCGGCACCGCCGCCGCCACGCGCCGGCTGGTGCGATCCAGTTGGGGCGATATCGCCGACAACGCAGTGGGCACCCGCCCCGAGGAACACACCCGGCTGCGCGCGCGCATGCTGGACCGGCTGGCGCAACTGGTGCCCCGGCTGGCCGCCAGCGAGAGCGAGGTATCGCCCGATGGCTTCAGCGAGGTGCGCGTGGAGCTGACCACGCTGGCGCTCCAGCGCGAGATGCCCAGCCTGTCGGCGCCCGAGCAGCATGCCATCAAGCGCGTGCTGCGCAGCGTGGCCGGCTACTACCAGGCGCGGCTGGACGGCAAGCGCGACGCACCGCCGCCGGCGCTGCACACGCGGCTGGCCAACGCGCAGCGCAAGGTGCAGTCGCGCATCGCGCTGGCTGCCCTGGTGGAGATGCAAGTGGCCCTGTTCCCGCCGGCCGTGATGCCGGCCCCTGTTACCGGAGGCGCCTGATGCCCGGCGAATTCAGTCTTTATGGCGTGTTCATCCCCAGCCTGCTGGTGTGGATGCTGGCCGCCTTTGCCATCACGAGTGGCGCGCGTGCAGTGCTGACGCGCCTGGGGTTCTACAAGCTCGTGTGGCACCGTTCTCTGTTCAATCTGGCGCTGTACGCGATCGTCCTGGGTGGGGTGGTTGCCGTGGTGCCGTGGTTCCAATCATGAAATTCAAACTCTCTTCGCTCGGGCCAGTCGTGCTGACGCTGGCCGTCACCGCCGTGGGCGCGGTTGTCGTCAAGCATCTGTGGGATTACTACACCGTGGCGCCGTGGACGCGCGACGGGCATATCCGCGCCGAGGTGGTGCAGGTGGCCCCCGATGTCTCGGGCCTGGTCACGCGCATCGCCGTCAAGGACAACCAGCGCGTGAAGGCTGGCGACCTGCTGTTCGAGATTGACCATGAACGCTACGCGCTGGCGCTGCGCCAGGCCCAGGCCACGGCTGCTGCAATGCGCGCCAGCCTGGCCCAGTACCGCCGCGAGGCGAACCGCAGCCAGAAGCTGGCCGAGGTGGTGTCGCGGGAAGTGATCGAGGAAGGGCTGGCCCGGGTGCAGCAGGGCGAGGCCACGCTGGCGCAGGCCGAAGCCGCCGTGGACGTGGCCAAGCTGAACCTGGACCGCACGCGCGTGGTGAGCCCGGTGGAGGGCTACGTCAACGACCGCCTGCCGCGCCTGGGTGACTACGTGAGCACCGGCAAGCCCGTGCTGTCGATGGTCGATGCCCGGTCCTTCCATGTGGAAGGCTACTTCGAGGAAACCAAGCTGCACGGCATCCATATCGGCAGCCCGGTGGACATCCGCATCATGGGCGAGAAGGGCGTGCTGCATGGCCATGTGCAAAGCATCGCAGCCGGCATCGAGGACCGTGACCGCACCAGCAGCAACAGCCTGCTGCCCAACATCAATCCCACGTTCAACTGGGTGCGTCTGGCGCAGCGCGTGCCGGTGCGGATCCAGTTCGACCAGATGCCCGCCGACGTGCGGCTGGTGGCCGGACGTACCGCCACGGTCTCGGTGACCGGAGGAGGTACGCAGTGAACAGCGCAGTGAGTCGCTTCACCCGTGCCACGCTGGCGGGGTTGCTCCCGCTCGCGCTGGCAGCCTGCATGACCGTCGGCCCTGACCACAAGGTGCCCGGGGATGCCGTGGTCAACGCCACCACCGCCAACGGCCCGTTCCAGGGTGCCGACAACCCGGCGGTGTCGATCGGCGAGGTGCCCAACGACTGGTGGAAGCTCTATGACGACCCGAAGATCGAGGGGCTGGTGAAGCAGGCGCTCGTCGCCAACACCGACCTGCGCGTGGCCGCCGCCAACCTGAAGCGCGCCATCGCCGTGTATCACGAGGTGGAAGCGGAGAACCTCCCCGAGGCCAAGTTCCGCGCCAGCGCGGAGCGCGGCCAGATTGCCGGCGAGCCGCTGCTGAAGGAAGAAAAGATCCCGGCGATGAACTTCGGCGACATCGGCTTCGACGTGTCGTACCTGATCGACTTCTGGGGCAAGCTCACCCGCGCCGATGAAGCCGCGCTGGCCGGCGCGCAGGCCAGCCAGGCGGCGCTGGACCAGGCCCGCGTAGGCGTGGTTGCGGAAACCGTGCGCGCCTATATGCAGGGCTGCACTGCCACGCATGAACTGCACGTGGCCCAGCATCAGCTCGACCTCCAGGTGCGCGGCGCGCAGCTCGCCCAGAAGATGGTCGATGCGGGACGCGGCATGCCCACGGACGTGCTGCGCGCACAGGCGCAGGCCGATGCGCTGCGCGCCGTGCTGCCCAGGTACCGCGCCGAGCAGGAAGGCGCCGCCTATCGGCTGGCCGTGATGCTGGGCAAGCCGCCCACCGCGCTGGACATGTCGAGCGTGGCGTGCGAGCACGTGCCCACGCTGCGCCAGGCCCTGCCGGTGGGCGATGGCGCGGCGCTGCTCAAGCGCCGTCCGGACGTCCGTCAGGCCGAGCGGGAACTGGCTTCGGCGACGGCCAAGATCGGCGTGGCAACGGCGGACCTCTATCCGCAGATCCGCATCGGCGCCTCGGCGGGGTTCACCGGCATTCTGGATCACCTGGGCCAGGCGCCGACCGCGCACTGGGGCTGGGGCCCGGCGATCTCGTGGACGATTCCGACCAGCGGCACGCGCGCCCGCATCCACAACATGGAAGCCGGCGCCGAGGGCGCGCTGGCCCACTTCGATGGCGTGGTGCTGCGCGCGCTGCGCGAGACGCAAAGCGCGCTCTCCAGCTACACGCACGAACTCGAGCGCAACCAGGCGCTGCGCGACGCACGCGACAAGGCCGACGAGGCCGCCAGGCACAACCGGCTGCTGTATCAGGCAGGGCGCTCGCCGTACCTGCAGAGCCTGGACGCGGACCGCACGCTGGCTAACAACGACGCCGCGCTGGCCGCCTCGGACGCGCAGATCGCCATGGACCAGATCAACCTGTTCGTGGCGCTGGGCGGGGGCTGGCAGGACGCGCCGGCCGTGGCGAGCCACCCGGTCGGCAAGGAACATTGAGGTAAAGTTTCGTCCCGGCCGCGTCCACCCGACGCGGCCCCGCCGCCGCCGATCCGCGCGCGCGGCCTTCGATCCTGAGGAAAAAGACGTATGAAGACGCTTTCGTTCGCAAAGACCCTGTCCGCCGCCATGGTGGTGGCGACATTTGGCGTGATGGCCGCCGGCAACGCTGTGGCCCAGGAACAGACCGTGCGCGTGGGCACCGTGAGCGGCCCGGACGCCGAGGTCTGGCAAGTGGTGCAGAAGGTGGCCAAGCGCAACGGCCTGAACGTGAAGGTGGTGGAGTTCAACGACTACGTGCAGCCGAACGCCGCGCTGGACGCCGGCGATCTGGACGCCAACAGCTTCCAGCACCAGCCGTACCTGGACAGCCAGGTCAAGCAGCGCGGCTACAAGATGGTCAGCGTGGGCTACACCTATATCTCGCCGCTGGGCATGTATGCGCAGAAACTGAAGTCGCCGAAGGACCTGCCACAGGGCGCGAAGGTGGCCGTGCCGAACGACCCGTCGAACGAGAACCGCGCGCTGCTGCTGCTGGCCGCGCAGGGCGTGATCAAGCTGAAGCCGGGCGTGGGCACCAACGGCGTGAACGCCACGCCGCTGGACGTGGCCGAGAACCCGAAGAAACTGAAAATCGTGGAACTGGACGCCGCCCAGCTGGCGCGCGCCCTGCCTGACGTGAGCGCGGCGGTGATCAACACCAACTACGCGCTCGCCGCCGGCCTCCAGCCGACCAAGGACGCCATCGCCATGGAAGACATCCGCAGCCCGTACGCGAACATCATCGTGGTGCGCGCGCAGGACAAGGACAAGCCGTGGGTCAAGAAACTCGTGGCGGCGTACCAGTCGGAAGACGTGCGCCAGTTCATGAAGGAAAAGTACAAGGGCGCGATGGTGCCGTCGTTCTGATCGGCACTTCATCTATCCATACTCGAATTCCTTCGTTCGCCCTCGGCGGCGACGGCGCTAAGGTAGGGGTCGATCCAAACGGAGGTACACCAGTGGTCACACCCCTCAAAGTCGTCGCCGTCAATGGCAGTGTCCATCAGCCCTCGCGCACGCGGGTGCTGGTGGAGGCACTGCTCGGGGCGCTGGAAGAACGGCTCGTGCTCGACACCCGCGTCGTGGACCTGAGCGAGATTGCCCGCCCGCTGGGCGGCGCGCTGTCGCGCGAGGAACTGCCTGCGGAGATCGAGGCACAACTGGCGGACATCGAATCGGCAGACCTGCTGATCGCCGCCGCGCCGGTCTACCGTGGCTCGTTCCCGGGCCACTTCAAGCATCTGTTCGATCTGGTCGGGATGAACGCGCTGGTCCATACGCCGGTGCTGCTGGCCGCCACCGGCGGCAGTGAGCGGCACGCGCTGGTGCTGGAGCACCAGCTGCGCCCGCTGTTCGGCTTCCTCCAGGCGCTGACGCTGCCGATTGGCGTGTATGCGTCCACGGCGGATTTCGATGGCTATCAGGTCGGCAATGGCCCGTTGCAGGAGCGCATTCGTCTCGCGGCGGACCGTGCGGCGCCGCTGTTTGCCAGCCACGCGCGCCAGTTGCTGCGCGTGGCCTGAGGACTGGCCTGAGCTGGCCTGACCTGGCCGGACCCGGGGCTCAGATTCCCAGGATCTTCTTCGCGTCGCCTAGCGATTTCATCGAGGCGTCGTGATTGCCGGCCTTGTGCTGCGCTTCGCCGTCGGCACGCAGCTTCTGGACCTTGGTCATGTCGGCCTGCGAAAGCGCCGGCTTGGTCGCCAGTTTCGCGTCGATGGCCTTCATCTCGTTGGGGCAGTTATGCGCCAGCGCGGCACCGCTCGCGAAGAGCAGGCCCAGCGCCAGGGCGATGTGACGTGAAGTGCCCATGGCAGGCTCCTTCCTACGGGGATGGGGAGCCTTCAGGATAGTGCACCGAGGTCAGTCCGCTGGGATCAATCCGCTGGGGTCAATCCGCTGGGGTCAGTCGGCCGAGGTCAGTCCACCATCGCCGGCGGCAGCCGGCTACCCACCCAGTCGCGCGCCTGCTCATAGGCCGCCGCGAGTTGCAGCACGCCCAGGTCGTCGCGCGGGCGGCCGATCAGCTGCATGCCCATCGGCAATCCTTCCGCACTGAAGCCCACCGGCACGCTGATGACCGGCGAGCCGGACAGCGTCCACGCCACCACCACCTCCATCCAGCGGTGATAGGTATCCATTTGCCGGCCGGCGATCGATTTCGGCCACGGCTGCTTCACATCGAACGGGAACACCTGCGCCGAGGGCACCGCCACGTAGTCGAACGTGGCGAAGGTGCGTTGCAGCGCGTTGTACCACGCCGAACGTTCGGTGCTGGCGGTGTAGAGGTCGCTGGCGGTCAGGTTCAGCGCGCCTTCGATCTCCCAGATGGCCTCGGGCTTCAGTTGTGCGCGCGTGGCCGGGTTGCGGTAGAGCGCCATGCGCGCGTTGCCGACGAGGAAATGCCGATGGGTCAGCCAGACCTGCCAGATCTTGTCGGGCGGGTAGGGCGCGCCGATGGCCTCCACGCTGACGCCGAAGTCCGGGAAGAAGCGCAGCGCCTGCTCGCACAGCGGCAGGATGCCGTCTTCCATCGGCAGGTAGCCGCCCCAGTCGCCCAGCCAGGCCACGCGCTTGCCGGTGAGGCCGGTGCGCAGCACGTCCGCCACGTTTGCCGGCGTGAGCGAGGCCAGCACCGGGTCGGCCGGCAACGCCTGCGGGGTGCGTGTGTCCGGGCCGGCCTGCGTGGCCAGCAGCAGGGCGAGGTCCGCCACCGTGCGTGCCATCGGCCCTTCGCAGCCAAGCTGCGGCAGGAACAGTTCGGGCGTGGGGCCGTAGGGCACGCGGCCCGCCGAGGGCCGGAAGCCGAACACGTTGCAGTAGCCGGCCGGGTTGCGCAGGGAGCCGCCAAAGTCGCTGCCGTCCGCCACGGGCAGCATGCGCAGCGCCAGTGCCGCCGCGGCGCCGCCACTGCTGCCGCCCGCCGTGCGCGTGGCATCGTACGGATTCAGCGTGGCGCCGTAGACCGGGTTGAACGTCTGCGAGCCCAGCCCGAACTCGGGCGTGTTGGTCTTGCCGATCAGGATTGCCCCGGCGCGCCGCGCGCGCTCGACCACGACGCCATCGCTGGCCGGCACGTTGTCCTTGTAGATCGGCGAGCCGAAGGTGGTGCGGATGCCGCGCGTCATCGCCAGGTCCTTGGGCGCCTGTGGCATGCCATGCATCCAGCCTGCGGAGCGGCCCGCCGCCAGCGCTTCGTCGGCGGCGGCGGCCTCGGCCATCAGCGCCGCCTCGTCGCGCAGCGCCACGATGGCGTTGCTGCCCGGGTTGACCTGCGCGATATGGGCCAGATAGGCGGCCATGACCTGCCGGCAAGATACTTCGCCACCGTGGATGGCCTGCGACAGCGCCCGCGCGGACAGCATGACGATGGGATCGGCGGCGTAAGGCATGGCGTGCTCGGTGTCAGAGTCAGAGTCAGAGTTGGGCGGCGTGGTGCCGGATATGGTCGGCAATGAACGTCTGGATGAAGTAGTAGCCGTGGTCATAGCCGGCGTGGCGGCGCAGCGTCAGCGGCTGGCCGGCCACCTTGCAGGCAGCCTCGAACGCTTCCGGATGCAGTTGTTCCTCAAGGAAGCGGTCGGCCAGACCCTGGTCGATCAGGATGCCGGCCGGGAAGGGCGGTGCATCCTGCCCGGTCATCAGCTCGCTGGCGTCGTGCTCGGCCCAGCGCACCGGATCGTTGCCCAGGTAGCCACTGAACGCCTTGACGCCCCACGGGCACTTCATCGGCGCGGCAATCGGCGCGAAGGCGGACACCGAGCGGAAACGGTGCGGATAGCGTTGCGCCAGCACCAGCGCCCCGTGGCCGCCCATCGAATGGCCGAAGATGCCCACGCGCGCGGCATCGCCGGGCAGTTCCGTGGTGGCGATGGCGAACAGCTCGCTCGCCACGTAGCTCTCCATATGCCAGTGCATGTGCCACGGCGCCTCGGTGGCATCCACGTAGAAGCCGGCCCCGACGCCGAAGTCCCAGCTGTCGGCCTCGCCCGGCGCGTTGGCCCCGCGCGGGCTGGTATCGGGCGAGATCAGCATCATGCCGTGCTCGGCGGCGTAGCGCTGGGCGTCGGCCTTGATCGGGAAGGTTTCCTCGGTGCAGGTCAGCCCGGCCAGGTAGAACAGCGCCGGCACGCGGGCGGTGCCCGTGCCCAGCGCTTCCTTCGGCAGGAACACCGAGAACCGCATCGGCAGCCCGATGGCCGCCGAGTGGTGCCGGTAGAAGCGCTGCACGCCGCCGTGGCAGCCGTGCTCGGCGAGCAGTTCCAGGTCGGTCTGCATCAGTACAGCACCACCGAGCGGATCGATTCGCCGCGCTTCATCAGGTCGAAGCCTTCGTTGATGCGGTCCAGCGGCAGCGTATGCGTGATCAGGTCGTCGATGTTGAGCTTGCCGTCCATGTACCAGTCGACGATCTTCGGCACGTCCGTGCGGCCGCGTGCGCCGCCGAACGCCGAACCCTTCCACTCGCGGCCCGTCACCAGCTGGAACGGGCGCGTCGAGATCTCCGCGCCGGCTTCCGCCACGCCGATGATGATCGACTTGCCCCAGCCCTTGTGGCAGCACTCCAGCGCCTGGCGCATGACCTGCGTGTTGCCGATGCACTCGAACGAGTAGTCGGCGCCGCCGTCGGTGAGCTGGACGATGTGGTCCACCACGTTCGGCACGTCCTTGGGGTTGACGAAGTGGGTCATGCCGAACTTGCGCGCCATCGCCTCGCGGCCCGGGTTCAGGTCCACGCCGATGATCTTGTCCGCGCCGACCATCTTGGCGGCCTGGATCACGTTCAGGCCGATGCCGCCGAGGCCGAATACCACCACATTGGCGCCGGCTTCCACCTTGGCCGTGAACAGCACGGCGCCCACGCCGGTCGTCACGCCGCAGCCGATGTAGCAGACCTTGTCGAACGGCGCGTCCGGGCGGATCTTGGCCAGCGCGATCTCCGGCACCACGATGTGGTTGGCGAAGGTGGACGTGCCCATGTAGTGGAAGATCGGCTTGCCGTCGATCGAGAAGCGCGAGGTGCCGTCCGGCATCAGGCCGCGTCCCTGCGTGGCGCGGATGGCCTGGCACAGGTTGGTCTTGCGCGACAGGCAGAACTTGCACTGGCGGCATTCCGGCGTGTAGAGGGGGATCACGTGGTCGCCCGGCTTGAGCGAGGTCACGCCCGGGCCCACGTCGGTGACGATGCCGGCGCCCTCATGGCCCAGGATGGCCGGGAAGATGCCTTCCGGATCGGCGCCTGACAGCGTGTAGTAATCGGTATGGCAGATGCCGGTGGCCTTGACTTCCACGAGCACCTCGCCGGCGCGCGGGCCGTCCAGGTCGACGTCTTCGATGGTCAGCGGGGCGCCGGCTTTCCAGGCGATGGCGGCTTTGGTCTTCATGGGGGCTCCTAGGCAAGCGTGTGGGGCGGCGCGCTTGGCGCGCGAACAGGTCACGACTATACGGCCATCGGCGGCGCGCGGCCAGACGGATGCTCGATTATCGGCCGCCCGGCGCGCCGCGTGCGAGCACGGTGGGCGCGTCCCCGGCGGGTGTCAGCTGGCCTTCGTGCCGCCGGCCCAGCCACCAGCCCAGCCAGGCCCACGCGATGGCCAGCACCGCGCCGGCCAGCGCCACGGAGGCGGGGTGGCCGGAGATGGCGTCGATGGCGGTGCGCACCCAGGCGCTCACCGCGTCGCCGGCGCGATAGACCGCCGTGTCGATAACGTTCTTGGCCTTGTACTTGGTTTCCGGGTCCACCACGGTGAACAGCATCTCGCGCCCGGGGCGCAGCAGCGCGTACTCGCCCACGCGCCGCACGATCATCACACCGGCCAGCACCGCGAAGGTCGGCCAGACCGCCAGCGCCAGGAAGCCGAGAGTCACCAGCACGGGCACGCCGGTCAGCAGCGCGGTCACGCCGTAGCGCCGCGCCACGCGGCCCGAGAAGAAGAGCTGGATGACGATGGTCAGCGCCTGCACCGTGGCATCGAGCGCACTGAAGACCTGCGTCTGCTGGGCGCGCGACGGATACGTGGCCGCAACGAGCTTGGCCTGCTCGAAGTACAGAAAGGTGCTCGCCGTGGCGAGCAGGATCACGAACACGCCAATGCCAAGCAGGTAGCGCGAGCGCGCCACGAGCACCAGCCCCGCCCAGAGCCCCCCGCCGACCGGCTCGGCCGGGTCTTGCCCGGCACCGGCACCGCCCACGCCCGCCATGCCAGCCCCCGCGCGGCGGCGCCAGCCGAACAGGAAGCCCACGCCCGGCAGCGTGGCGGCCAGCAGCGCCGCCGACAGCACCATCAGCCCCGTCAGCCCGATGCTTCCCACCAGCCAGCCACCCAGCAATGGACCGGCCAGCCCACCGGCGCTGGCACCCGCTGCCAGCAGCGCAAACAGCCGCTTGGCCTGGTCGGGACGGAACACATCGGCCATCAGGCTCCACGCCACCGATACCACGAACAGGTTGAAGACCGAGAGCCAGACATAGAACACGCGCGCCAGCCATACGTTGTCCGGCATCGCCCGCGTGGCGAAGGCAAAGCCGAGCAGGTTGGCGATGAAGAACGCGTAGACCCACGGCACGAATCGACGCCGGGGCAGCCACTTGCAGCAGGCGCCGTAGAACGGAATGGCCACCAGCATCACCACGAAGGTGGCGGTGAACAGCCATTGCAGGTTCTGCACGCCGCCGGCGATGCCCATGGTCTCGCGCACGGGCCGCAGCATGAAATAGCTGGCGAACAGGCAGAAGAAGAACAGGAAGCCCGCCACCACGGCGGGGGCCTCGCCGGGGCGCATGCCGAAGCCGCGTTGCAGCGGCCGGGCGGTGTCAGGTAGAGGCGGGGGCGCAGCCATGGCCGGCGCTCAGGCCAGCGCAGCGGCAATGCGGGCCCGCTCGCGCGTATCGGGCATGCGGCCGAACGCCGCGCTGAGGTTATCGGCCATATTGCGCGGCTTGGACGTGGCCGGGATAGCCGCCGTCACGGCCGGGTGGCTGACCACGAACTTCAGGAAGAGCTGGCCCCACGTGGTGCAGTCCACCTCGCCGGCCCAGTCGGGCACCGGCTTGCCTTTCACCGCGCTGAACAGCCGCCCATCCTGGAACGGCCGGTTGATCAGCACCGCCACGCCGCGCTCCTCGCACAGCGGCAGCAGCGTCTTCTCGGCGTTGCGCTCGCCCACCGAGTAGTTGATCTGGAGGAAATCCATCTTTTCGTGCCGAAGGATCTGCGCCAGGGTGTCGTGCGAGTCTTCCCGATAGTGGGTGATGCCGATGTAGCGTGTCTTGCCGGCTTCCTTCTGCTGGCGCAGCCAGCGCAGGTTGTTCTGCCAGTCGATCAGGTTATGCACCTGCAGCAAATCCACGCTTTCCACGTGGAGATCGGACAGCGAGCGGGCGAACTGCGCCGGCACCTGCGCCACGCTGGTGGAAATCTTGGTCGCCAGGAACACCCGCTGGCGGGCCTTGGCCGCCTGCAGGAGGTCGCCGGTGACGGCTTCCGCGCTGCCGTAGCTGGGCGCGGTGTCCACCACCGCGCCGGGAATGCGCTGCAGCAACAGCGCCATGACCTCGGTGAGCGGGGTGCGCTCGTCGGCGCCGGTGCCCACGTTGAAGGTATCCGCCGTGCCCATGCCGATGACCGGCAACTGCACGTTGGTGCCCGGGATCTTGCGCCGCATCGGCGCCTCCACGGTGGCGGCATGAGCGGCTGCATGCGCGGCGGCCAGGGCAGGGGTGGCCGGCAAGGCGGCCAGCGTGGCGGAAAATCCCAGGAAGGTGCGGCGGTCGATCGGCATGGCAATGTCCCTCGCGGTCGGGTTTCAGGACGTTAGCGCGTGGCCGGGGCGATGTAAACCAGACAACGCGCCAGACAACCCCGCGAAACCCGGCGCGGGCGGGTGGGGCCCGATTGCAAAAAAGCGGCGCACACTGAACAATCCGGCGGCAACCCTGAAAACGGAGGACAACCCCGGTGATCGCGAGTTTCCTTGGCGTGCTGTTCGACGGCCTGGCGTACGGCAGCCTGCTGTTCCTGATCAGCATTGGCCTGTCCGTGACCATGGGGCTGATGAACTTCGTCAACCTGGCTCATGGCGCCTTTGCCATGCTCGGCGGCTATGTGGCCGTGGTGCTGATGAACCGCGCCGGCGTGCCGTTCCTGGCGGCGCTGCCGCTGGCCTTCCTGGGGGCGGCGGCGGTGGGCTGGGGGCTGGAGCGCACGCTCTATCGGCGCCTGTACCAGGCCAGCCACCTCGACCAGGTACTGTTCTCCATCGGCCTGACCTTCATGGCGATGGCTGGCGCCACGTGGCTGTTCGGCCCCGGCCAGCAGCCGGTGGCGCTTCCTGAGTGGCTGATCGGGCAGGTGCAGGTGGCCGGGATCGACCTGGGCGCCTATCGGCTGTTCCTGATCGGTGTGGTGGTGGTGATCACGCTGGCGCTGGGGTGGCTGGTGGCGCGTACGCGCTTCGGGGCGCAGGTGCGGGCGGCGGTGGATCACCAGCAGGCCGCGCGCGGCCTCGGCATCAACGTGGAGCGGGTATTCAGCCTCACGTTCGCGCTCGGCTCCGGGCTGGCGGGTCTTGGCGGCGGGCTGGGCATCGACGTGCTCGGGCTCGATCCAGCCTTCCCGCTCAAGTACATGGTGTATTTCCTGCTGGTGGTGGCCGTGGGCGGCGCCGGCTCCATCCGCGGCTCGCTGCTCGCGGCGATCGTGCTCGGCGTGGCGGACGTGGCCGGCAAGTACTACGTGCCGGCGGTGGGCGCGTTCGTGATCTACGCGATGATGGTGGTGCTGCTGGTGGCCTTCCCGGCCGGGCTGTTCGGGAGGCGCGCATGAAATCCGTGCTGCGTACCGATCGCGCCGCCCAGCCGGCGGCCGCCCTGCGCCACCGCCTGCCCGATGGCCGCTGGCATCCGGCCGAAATCGTCTTCTGGCTTGTGCCGGTGGCGGTCTTCTTCCTGCTGCCTGACTACCTGATCCTCGGCAGCCAGATCCTGATTACCGGCCTGTTCGCGCTGTCGCTGGACCTGATCCTCGGCTATGCCGGCATTGTCTCGCTCGGCCACGCGGCCTTCTTCGGGCTGGGCGCCTATACGGCGGGCCTGCTGGGCGCGCATGGCTGGGGCGAGCCAATTTCCGGCCTGCTGGCCGCCGGCGCCGTGGCCGGGCTGGCGGGCTGGCTGTGCAGCTTCCTGGTGGTGCGCGGCGGCGACCTGACCCGGCTGATGGTCACGCTCGGCATTGGCCTGATGCTGTTCGAGGCCGCCAACAAGGCCGCCTTCCTGACTGGCGGGGTCGATGGGCTGTCCGGCGTGACCATGGGCAAGGTGCTCGGGCTGTTCGAATTCGACCTGTTCGGCAAGACTGCCTATATATATAGCCTCGTGGTGACCTTCCTGCTGTTCGTGGCGGTGCGCCGCATCGTCGCGTCGCCGTTCGGGCTGTCGCTGCGCGCCGTGCGCGAGGGCGTGCGGCGCATGCCGGCGCTGGGCGCCAACGTGCCGCGCCGGCTCGGGGCGGTGTTCGCGGTGTCGGCGGCGGTGGCTGGGGTGGCCGGTGGCCTGCTGGCCCAGACCACGCAGTTCGTCGGGCTCGACGTGCTGGGCTTCCCGCGTTCGGCCGAGCTGCTGGTCATGCTGGTGCTCGGCGGCACGGGCCGGCTCTATGGCGCGCTGGTCGGCGCGGCGCTGTTCATGATCGCGCAGGACGTGCTGGCCGGCATCAACCCGGTCTACTGGCAGTTCTGGATCGGCCTGCTGCTGGTGCTGATGGTGCTGTTCGCCAAGGGCGGCGTGATGGGCGCGGCCAGCGCCATCGCGGGCCGGTTGCGGCGGGGCCGGGGGGCGGCACCATGACGGCCATGCTCCGCACGGCAGGGCTCGGCAAGACCTGGGGCGCCTTCGCCGCCAATAGCGACATCTCGCTCAGTTTCGCGCCGGGCGCACGCCACGCGCTGATCGGCCCGAACGGCGCCGGCAAGACCACCTTCATCAACCTGCTGACCGGGGCGTTGCCGCCCTCGGCGGGGCGGATCTGGCTGGGCGGCCAGGACATCACCGCGCTGCCCCAGCACGCCCGCGTGCGGCTGGGCATGACGCGCACGTTCCAGATCAACACGCTGTTCCCGGGGCTGACGGTGCTCGAATCGGTGGTGCTGGCGGTGGCCGAGCGCACCGGGGCGGCACGCATCTGGGCACACACGGTGGCCTCCCAGACGGCCCTCGTGGACGAGGCCATGGCGGTGCTGGCCATGCTGCGGCTGGACGCCGATGCCGACGTGGAGACCCGCCAACTGCCCTACGGCAAGCAGCGGCTGCTGGAGATGGCGCTGGCGCTGGCCACGCGGCCGTCGATCCTGCTGCTGGACGAACCTGCCGCCGGCATTCCCACGGGCGAGAGCGCGGAGCTGTTCGCGGTCATCGCCGGCCTGCCGCGCGACATCACCATCGTCTTTATCGAGCACGACATGGACCTGGTGTTCCGCTTCGCCGAGCGCATCACGGTGCTGGTGGCGGGCCGCGTGCTGACCGAGGGCACGCCGGCTGAAATCGCCGCCGACCCGCGTGTGCGCGAGGTGTACCTGGGGGAGGCCGCCCATGACTGACTTGCTGCGGATGGAGGGCGTCAGCGCGGGCTACGGCGATGCGCTGGTGCTGGACGGCATCGACCTGACGCTCGCCGCCGGCGACAGCCTGGCGCTGCTGGGCCGCAACGGCGTGGGCAAGACCACGCTGCTGGCCACGCTGATGGGCTTCACGCGGCTGCGCGGCGGGCGGCTGCACTGGCAGGGGCGCGACCTTGCCCGCATGGCGCCACACCGGCGTGCGCAGGGCGGTATCGGCTGGGTGCCGCAGGAGCGCTGGGTGTTTCCGTCGCTGACCGTGGCCGAACACCTGAGCGCCGTGGCGCGCCCCGGGCCGTGGGACATCCCCCGCGTTTTTCAGGTTTTTCCGAGGCTTGAGGAGCGCCGGAAGAACCTCGGCAACCAGTTGTCCGGCGGGGAACAGCAGATGCTGGCGATTGCGCGCGCGCTGATGGTCAATCCGTCGCTGCTGCTGCTGGATGAGCCGATGGAAGGGCTGGCGCCGATCATCGTGCAGGAACTGCGGCGGGTGATTGCCGGGCTGATCGCGGACAGCGGCATGGCGGTGATCGTGGTGGAACAGCACGCCCGGCTGGCGCTGGCGATGACGCAGCGCGCGGTGGTGCTCGACCGGGGGCGCGTGGTGCATGCCGGCGAGAGCGCCGCGCTGCTGGCGGACCGGGCGCTGCTGGACCGGCTGGTCAGCGTGGCGGCGTAGGACTGGTCCGATCGCTTTTCAGAAACGTCTCATATCGCTGGGCCAGTTTCATTCCCAGAATGCATGGATCGGAATCATCCGCTCAGCCAGAAGGAGATCGCCATGCAAAAACCAAGACCCGCCGCCCGCACGTCCATTACACCCGGCATGTTGGGGACACCGGGGTTTCCCGGGCCGATGGCGCCGTCGGCCCCCGCGCTGCGTCAGCTGGAGCGTATACAGGAAGCATTGGGGGTGATGTCGGCGGCGCTGGATAACGCGGCCTCGCCGGACTTCGGCAACGCCGGCGCCGCGCTGATCATGCGGCTGATCCGGCGCGAGGCGGCGTCAGCCATCTCGGTGCTGTCGCCGCCGAAGGCACGCTCCGGTCACGGCTTCAAGCCGCTGTAGAACGCCGCGAGGTTGGCGATGTCCTTGTCGGTCAGCGGCTTGGCCATCAGGTTCATCATCTCGTCCTTGCGCGCGCCGGTCTTGTAGTCCTTGAGCGCCTTCACCAGGTAGGTCTCGTTCTGGCCGGCCAGGTGCGGCGCCTCGGGCAGCTTCGACTTGCCGTCCAGGCCATGGCAGGCCTGGCACTGCAGCGCGCGGGCCCTGCCGGCCTGGGCGTCCGCAGCCATGGCCGGCGGCCCGGCCATGGCCACGGTCATTCCCAGCAAGGCGGCGATTGTCAGGGAACCCTGTCGCGTCACTTGGCCCCCGCGTAGGAGATGCGGTAGATCGCCCCGGCGTAGTCATCGGACACCAGCAGCGAGCCGTCCTGCAACTGCTGCACGTCCACCGGGCGGCCCATGTACTCGCCGTTGGCCGTCAGCCAGCCTTCGGCGAAGACCTCGGTGGCGCCGACCGAGCCGTCGGCGTTGACCGGCGTGTACACCACCCGGGCGCCAATCGGCTTGGTGCGGTTCCAGGAGCCATGCTCGGCCGCAAACACGCCGTTCTGGTACTTGGCCGGGAACATCTTGCCGGTATAGAACGACATGCCGAGGTCGGCCGCGTGGGCGGCGTACTCCACCACCGGGAAGACGGCGTCTGCCGGCGGCTTGGCGTCCTTGTACTCGACCGTGCGGACCTTGCCGCCGCCATACCACGGGAAGCCGAAGTTCTGGCCCGCCTTGGTGGCCCGGTTCAGCTCGCCGGGGGGCTGGTCGTCGCCCATGCCGTCCACCTGGTTATCGGTGAACCAGAGCATCTTGTCGACCGGGCTGAAGTCCAGGCCCACGGAGTTACGCACGCCATGGGCATAGACCTCGCGGTTCTTGCCGTCCTGGTCGATCCGGATGATGCCGCCGACGCCATTCCTGTCGAGGGCGGCCAGCTTGTCCTTGGGCGGCACGTTCCACGGCTGGCCGAGGGCGACGTAGAGCTTCTTGTCCGGGCCGATGCGGCAGGCGCGCGCGCCGTGGTTGAAGCTCTCGAACTCGGTCGGGACCAGCTTGCCCTGCGGCACGACCACGCCGACAGCCACGTCCGGGCCGCCCTCGCCGAAGAACTGGGCGGCGGGGAACGCCAGAACGCGGTTCTGCTCGGCCACGTAGAGGATGCCGTCCGGGGAGAAACAGACGCCATTGGGCACCTTGAACGAGACGGAACTGGCGAACTGCACCACGTCGTCCGCCACACGGCGCTTGTTGCGGTCCGTCACCTGCCAGACCTTGGTCTTGCGCGTGCCGACGAAGACCACCCCCGTGGACGGCTCCACCGCCATGTGGCGGGCCTCGGGCACCACCGCGTACAGCTCGATCTTGAAGCCCTGCGGCAGCTTGATCGTCTTGAGGTTCTCGCGGATGGCATCAGCGCGCGCGCCGGTCTGCGGCACGGTTTCCGGCGTGGCGGTGCCGGTCGGCTTGAAGCTTTGTAGCTTCTGGAGGTTGTCGGGGGCGGCCATGGCAGGTGCCAGGGCCAGGAACATCGCGGCGGCGGCCGCGGAAGATATGGCAGTCCTGATCATTTTGTCGTCTCCGGAGTTCTTCTTGTGTGCATCAAACAGCTTAGGTCAAGAATCGGCACCCGCGTCATGCACTTTCTTGACGACGCAATAAAAGATTTTCAGGGCGGCCGCCGCCGGGCCGGCTTATTTGCCGGAGTCCTTCACCCCGTCGAATTTGTCGAACTCGACGTTGTAAAGCTCCCCGTTGACCTTTTCCACCTTGCGGATGTAAACGGTCTGCACCACGTCGCGGGTGGCCGGGTCGATGGTGATGGCGCCGCGCGGGCTCTGGATCTTCATGCCCTTGAGCGCCGCCAGGAACTTGTCGCCGTCCGTGGCGCCTCCGGTCTTCTTCAGGGCCTCGTAGATGGCCGCCATGCCGTCAAAGGCGGCCACGGCCATGAAGTTGGGCCGGCCGGCGCCCGGGTTGGCCTCGGCAAACGCCTTCAGGAACGCCTTGTTTTCCTTCGAATCATGGGCGGCGGAGTAGTGGAACGAGGTGATCACGCCCAGCGTGGCGTCGCCCATGGCCGGCAGCACATGGTCGTCGGTCAGGTCGCCCGTGGCAATCACGCGGATGCCGGCGGCGGCCAGCCCGCGCTCCCGGAAGCCCTTCATGAACGCCACGCCTTGTTCGCCGGCGGGCAGGAACAGGAATACGGCTTCGGGCCTGGCGTCCTTGATGCGCTGGATGAACGGCGCGAACTCGGGGTTGCGCAGCGGCACGCGGATCGACTCGAGAATCTGCCCGCCGCCGCCCAGGAAGTTGGTCTTGAACGCGGTTTCGGCGTCGATGCCGGGCGCGTAGTCCGCCACCAGCGTGACCACCTTGCGGATGTTGTTGCGCACCGCCCAGGTCGCCATCGGCGCCGAGATCTGCGGCAGCGTCATCGAGACCCGCGCGATGTAGTTCGACTTGGTGGTAATGACGGAGGAGGCCGCGTTGAAGATCACCATCGGCTTTTTCGCCTGCTCGGCGATGGGGGCCACGGCCAGCGCCTCGGGCGTGAGGCCGAAGCCGGCCAGGATGTCCACCTTGTCGCGTACCACCAGTTCCTGGGCCAGGCGCTTGGCCACGTCCGGCACCGGGCCGGTGGTGTCCTTGAGGATGACTTCGACCTTGCGGCCGCCCACGGTGTCGCCGTGGAGCTTCTGCCAGGCCTTCACGCCGCCTTCCATCTGCTTGCCGTAGTCGGCAAAGCTGCCCGAGAACGGGGCGATCAGCCCGATCTTGACCGGATCGGCGGCAAAGCTGGAAGCGGGGAATGCCAGGACGGCGAGGGCGCCGCACGCCAGGACGGCGCGCCGCAGCGGGGTGAAGGTCATCGAAGTCTCCCGAAAGTGCGGTACTAGGCGGCCGCATCGAACGGGAGTGTAGGGGGGAGGGCGGCTGTGCGCAATCCCGTGTTTTGCTCCCCCTCCCGCAGGCGGGAGAGGGGGAAAACCAAGGCTCAGACCACCGTTGCCAGGGCCAGCGTCAGCCCCAGCGCGACCACCGAGATGATGGTCTCGCAGACCGACCAGGTCTTGAACGTCTGCGCCACGGACATGTTGAAGTACTCCTTCACCAGCCAGAAGCCGCCGTCGTTCACGTGCGAGAGGATCAGCGACCCGGCGCCCGTGGAGAGCACCAGCAGTTCCGGGCGGGTGCCCGGCACGCTGGCAGCGATCGGGGCGACGATGCCGGCCGCCGTGGTCATGGCCACCGTGGCCGAACCCGTGGCGATACGGATCATCACCGCCACCAGCCAGCCCAGCACCAGCACGGACACGTGGGCGCTGGTCGCCACGTCCACGATGGACGTGGAGATGCCCGAGTCGCGCAGGATGCGGCCAAAGCCGCCGCCGGCGCCCACCACCAGCGTGATGATGGCCGTGGGGGCCACGCACTCGTTGGTGAACTTCAGGATCGTCTCGCGGCTGAAGCCGCGCGCCTTGCCGAAGGTGTAGAAACTGACCAGTGCGGCGATCAGCAGCGCCATCACCGAGTTGCCGATCAGCTTCAGGAAGTCGTTGGCGAAGGTCTTCGGCGTGGTGAACAGGTCGGCCCAGCTACCGATCAGCATCAGCATCACCGGCAGCAGGATGGTGAACACCGTGATGCCGAAGCTCGGCAGGGCGTGCGTGGCCTTGACGCCTTCGTCTTCCTCGGTGAACTGCACGGCCAGCGGGTTCACATCGGGCAGCTTCACGTAGCGGTCCATCAGCTTGGCGAACAGCGGGCCGGCGATGGCTGCCGTGGGAATGCCCACGATCAGCGCGTACATGATGGTCTTGCCGATGTCGGCGCCATAGGCCGTCACGGCCAGCAGCGCGGCCGGGTGGGGCGGGATCAGCCCGTGCACCACGGACAGGCCGGCCACCATCGGAATGCCCACCAGCACCATCGAGGTACCGGTGCGCTTGGCCACGTTGAAGGCAATCGGTACCAGCAGCACGAAGCCCACCTCGAAGAACACCGGCAGGCCGACGATGAACGCGATGGTCACCATGGCCCAGTGCACGTTCTTCTCGCCGAAGAAGTCGATCAGCGTCAGCGCGATGCGCTCGGCGCCGCCCGACTCGGCCATCATCTTGCCGAGCATGGTGCCCAGCCCGATCACCAGCGCGATGTGGCCCAGCGTGCCGCCCACGCCGGCCTCGAACGACTTGATGATGTCGCCCATCGGCATGCCCACGGCAAAGCCGAGCGCGACGGACACCACCACCAGCGTGATGAACGGGTTGAGCTTGAACCTGGCGATCAGTATGACCAGCGCGATCACGGCGATCAGCGCATAGACCAGGAGTGTGGTTCCTGTTACGGCACCCATATTGTCTCCTTGCGCGGGTGCCGTCCGGAGGACGGTCCGCTTCCGCTATGAAAAGGCCGCTATTCCTGTGGGGCTTAGCGGCCGGGTTGAAAAATCGGTTGGCTCACCGTGCGGGCTTATGCCGCGGGTTTCTTGTAGGCAATGCAGTCCACTTCGACCTTGCAGTCCACCACCATGCTGGACTGCACGCAGGCGCGGGCCGGCGGGTTGGCGCCGAAGTATTCCTTGAAGATCTTGTTGAACGAGGTGAAGTCGCGGGCGTCGTCCAGCCAGACGCCGCAGCGCACCACGTGCTCGGTGCCGTAGCCGGCCTCGGCCAGGATCGCCAGCACGTTCTTGATGGCCTGGTGGCTCTGCGCCACGATGCCGCCGTCGATGACTTCGCCGCCCACCATCGGCACCTGGCCGGATACGTAGAGCCAGCCGTCGGCGGCTACCGCGCGGGCGAAGGGCATGTGCGAGCCGCCCTGGCCCGTGCCGCCTTCCACGCCGAAACGCTTGATGTCCATGAAAACTCCTGTTTGCTATTGATGAAAGGGATCAGGCCGTGGGATCAGGCCGTGGCGCGGCTGCCGCGCGGCAGGAAGCGGCCGGCGCGCACGCCGGTAGCCGCGCGCTGCTGCCAGGACAGCGCGCCGTTGACCCAGACCGCCGCGATGCCCTCGGCGGGCTGCATCGGGTCGGTGAAGCTGGCAGCGTCGCGGATCGTAGCCGCGTCGAACAGCACCAGGTCCGCCCAGTAGCCTTCGCGCACGAAGCCGCGTTCGGTCAGCCCGAAGCGCTCGGCGGAGAGGCCGGTCATCTTGTTGACGGCCACGGTCAGCGGAAACAGCTCGCGGTCACGCGCGTAGTGACCCAGCACGCGCGGGAACGCGCCCCAGAGGCGCGGATGCGGCAGCGGGTCATTGGGCAGGCCGTCGGAGCCGACCACCGTGGCCGGATGGCGCAGGATGCGGTCCACATCGGCATCTTCCATGCAGTGATAGACCGCCCCGGCCGGTTGCAGGCGGCGCGCGGCTTCCAACAGGTCGACGTTCCACTCGGCGGCGATGTCGGCCAGCAGGCGGCCGCCCATGGCCGGGTGCGACTCCGACCACGTGACCTGGATGTCGAAATCGCTGGTCACCTGCTTGAGATCTAGGGTGGACGAACTGGCCGTGTACGGATAGCAGTCGCAGCCGACCGGCTGCCAGCGCTGGGCGCCTTCCAGCGCGTCCAACACCTCGCCGCTGCGGCCCCAGTTGGGCACGCCGGCGCATTTCAGGTGGGAGATGACCACGGGCACGCGGGCGTGACGGCCGATGCGGAAGGCTTCGTCCATGGCGTCCAGGATCTCGGCGAACTCGCTGCGCAGGTGGGTGGCGTAGAGCGCGCCGGCGTCTGCGAGCGGCTCGGCCAGGGCGAGGACTTCCTCGGTGGGCGCGCAGAACGCGTTGGCGTAGGCCAGCCCGGTGGAGAGGCCCAGGGCGCCGTGGGCCAGGGCCTCCTCGAGCTGCGCGCGCATCGCGGCGGTTTCGTCGGGGGTGGCGGCGCGGTCGAGCCGGTCCATATGGTTGCTGCGCAGGGCCGTGTGGCCGACCAGCGCGGCCACGTTGACGGCGGGCTGTGCCGCGTTGACGGCCTCGACGTAGGCCTGGAAGTTCGGGTAGCAGAACGCCTCGGCGCGGCCCAGCAGGTTCATCGGATCGGGCGGATCGCCCGCCAGCGTGACCGGCGCGGCGCTGATGCCGCAGTTGCCAACGATCACCGTCGTCACGCCCTGCGAGATCTTCGGCGTCATCTCGGGCTGGCGGACCACGTTGGTGTCGTCGTGCGTGTGGACGTCGATAAAACCGGGCGCGAGCACCATCCCGTGGCCTTCCACCACGTGGGAAGCGGTGTCCGGGTCGATGGCGCCGGGGGCGTCGATGCGCGTGATGCGGCCGTCGCGGATGCCCACGTCGGCCAGCCGGGGCGCGGCGCCCGAGCCGTCGATCAGGCTTACGAGGCGGATCAGGGTGTCGAACAGGTGTGGCATGGTCAGTCTCCCAGCGGCTGGCGGCTGTCCGGCCCGTCGCTGTCCTGGCTCACGCCGCGATGGGCGTCGAGCACGTATTTGAGGCGGCGCAGCTTCTCGGCGCTCTGTTCCTGCGTCAGCAGGGCCAGGCGCGTGGCGAGCACGTCGAGCACTAGCAGCATTGCGTAGCGCGAGGCCGAAGGCTTGAAGATGAAATCCGTCTCCAGCGAGCGCACGGGCAGCAGCACATCGGCACGCGCCGCCAGCGGCGAGCCGAGTGCCGTCACGGCGATCAGGCGGGCGCCGTACTCGCGCGCAATGTCGCAACTGGCCAGCATCTCGGGCATGTTGCCGCTGGCGGAGAAGGCCAGGATTACGTCGTCGCGCGTCAGCGTGGCCGCCACCATTTTCTGGAGGACCGCGTCCTGATAGCTGGCCACGGGGTGCCCGAGCCGCGCCAGCCGGTAGCGCGCCTCGTCGGCCATGAAGGTCGAGCCGCCACCCATGCCAAAAGCGTAGACCATGCGCGCGTCCAGCAACAGCCGTGCGGCAATGCCAATGCGTTCCGGGTCGATCAGTTTGCGATTGACCTCCAGCGTGTTGATGACATCGGCGTGAATGCTCTCCGCCAGCGACGCCGGCGTGCCGGGCTCCGCCAGCGGCACCGGCTGCAGGAAGCGCGAGCCCACGGCGGTGGCCTGGGCCAGCCGCAGCTTCAGGTCGCGCACATCGCGGCAGCCGATGGCCTTGGCGAAGCGCGTGACACTGGCCTCGCTCACCGCCGCCTTGCGCGCCAGTTCATTGATGCTGGCCGCCGCCGCGCCGGCCAGGTCTTCCAGGATCACCTGGGCCACCTTCTGCTCGGCCAGACGCAGCGCGGGGCCGCGTTCGGCAATGCGGGTCAGGATGTCGAAAGGCGCGGTCATGGCGGGCGGATGGGCGCCGCCTGGCAGGGGTGCCGGGCGACGCATGTTACTTTATAACAAGGATGAAATATCGTAGTTTCAAGGCTATGATTACGTCAATCAGAATTTTTGCGGGGCGATGACAGCATGCGTGAGACAAAGTATCAGGGGGAATACCAAGCCGGGATCATCGATCCGCTGAACAAGGCGCTGGGCCGGATGGACACGCCGCTGGCCCCGGAAAATGCGGGCCAGGTGGGCTGGAACCTGTTGTCCGAGGACCTCAGCCTGCCGGCCGCTGTGCTCTATGAGGAACGTCTTGCGCACAACCTCACGTGGATGCGCCGCTTCATGGGTGAATATGGCGTGCAGTTGGCGCCCCATGGCAAGACCACCATGGCGCCCAAGCTGTTTGCGCGGCAGTTGCTGGAAGGTGCCTGGGGCATCACCCTGGCTACCGCCCACCAGACCGCCGCCGCCGCTGCGCATGGCGTGAAACGCGTGCTGATGGCCAACCAGCTGGTCGGCCGCCGCAATATGGAGATCGTGGCAGACCTGCTGCGCGATCCGTCCTTCGAATTCTTCTCGCTCGTCGATTCGGCAGATCTCGTCGATCAGCTAGGCGCGTTCTTCCGCGCGCGTGGCCAGAAGCTCCAGGTATTGGTGGAACTGGGCGTGGAGGGCGGCCGTACCGGCGTGCGTGACGCCGCCCAGCAGCAGGCCGTGATGGACGCGCTGGCGCGCTGGCCCGATGCGCTCTCCCTGGCCGGCGTGGAAGTCTACGAAGGCGTGCTCCAGCACGAGGCCGACATCCGCGCCTTCCTGCAGCGCACCGTGGCCGTGACGCGCCAGCTGGCCGCCGAAGGCCGCTTCAGCCGCAGCCCGGTGGTCATGTCTGGCGCCGGCTCGGCCTGGTATGACGTGGTGGCCGAGGAGTTCTCGCGCACCGATATCGGCGCCCCCATCGACATCGTGCTGCGCCCCGGCTGCTACCTGACCCACGACGTGGGCATCTACCGCGCCGCGCAGACCCGCATCCTGGCCAACAACCCCGTGGCGCAACAGATGCGCGAGGGGCTGCTGCCCGCGCTGCAGCTGTGGGCTTATGTGCAGTCGATTCCCGAGCCGACGCGCGCGATCATCGGCATGGGCAAGCGTGACGCCGCGTTCGACGCCGGCATGCCGATACCCGCGCGGCTGTACCGGCCCGGCGCGGACGCCCCGGTGGACACCCCGGCGCACTGGCAGGTCACCGGCATGATGGACCAGCACGCCTATTTGCAGATCGAGGCTGGCGACGATGTGCGCGTCGGGGATATGATTGCCTTCGACATCTCGCATCCCTGCCTGACGTTCGACAAGTGGCGGCACATCCCCGTGCTGGACGGCCAGTTGCGCGTCATCGACATCGTGCAGACGTTCTTCTGAGGGAGACCTGCGACATGAGCATCGATATTCTTGCCTACGGCGAGCCGCTGGTCGAATTCAACCAGCAGCCTGACGACGCCAGCCGCTACCTGCAAGGCTTCGGCGGCGATACCTCGAACTTCTGCATCGCCGCCGCACGGCAGGGCGCCACCACCGGCTACATCAGCGCGGTGGGCGCCGATAGCTTTGGCGAGCGCCTGCTGGCACTGTGGACCACGGAGCGCGTGGATACCCGCCATGTCAGCGTGAACGCGGCGGCGCCCACGGGCGTGTACTTCGTTTCGCACGACAGCCACGGCCATCGTTTCGACTACCTGCGCGAGGGCTCGGCCGCGAGCCGCTATCACCATGACCAGCTGCCGCTGGCGGCAATTGCCCAGGCGCGCTTCCTGCACCTGTCCGGCATCAGCCTGGCCATCAGCACCAGCGCCTGTGACGCCGGGCTGGCCGCGATGGAGCACGCGCGCAAGGGCGGCACGCAGGTGTCGCTCGATACCAACCTGCGGCTGCGGCTGTGGTCGCTGGCCCGCGCGCGCGGCATCATGCGCGAGGCGTTTTCGCTGACCGACGTCTGCCTGCCGAGCTGGGACGACATCACCGTGCTCACGGGGCTCGATGACCGCGACGCCATCGTCGATTACCTGCTCGGCTGCGGCATCAGCCTCGTGGCGCTGAAGCTGGGCGAGGAGGGCAGCTACGTGGCCACGCCCGAGGCGCGCTCGCTGGTGCCGCCGTACCCGGTGCGGCCGCTCGACGCGACCGGCGCCGGCGACTGCTTCGGCGGCAGCTTCATCGCCCGGCTGGCTGTGGGCGCCGATCCGTTCGACGCCGCACGCTACGCCAATGTGGCGGCGGCGCTGTCTACCACGGGCTATGGCGCGGTCGCGCCGATCCCGAGCGCCGAGACCGTACAGGCGCGCCTGGAGCAATCCGTGTCGGTGATTGCCTGACTGGAACCAGACGGGCGTGTTCTGCCCCTCAATATTTGCCACCCAACATCGGGACTGTCATGCCAAATCAACCTTCCCCGCTGCTAGAA
Source organism: Cupriavidus campinensis (assembly GCF_905397395.1). Lineage (GTDB taxonomy): Bacteria > Pseudomonadota > Gammaproteobacteria > Burkholderiales > Burkholderiaceae > Cupriavidus > Cupriavidus campinensis. The sequence goes on along the minus strand of NZ_CAJPVH010000001.1, from coordinate 317,700 downwards.
CGACTTGTCAATGTGCCGGTGATTCCGGTGCTGGAATACCACTCGGTGGACGACGCCCTGCACGTCAGCGAGGCGCTGGTCGCTGGTGGCCTGCCGCTGCTGGAGATCACGCTGCGCACGCCGGTGGCGCTGGAGGCCATCCAGGCCGTGGCCAAGGCGCTGCCGCAGGCCGTGGTGGGCGCCGGTACGGTGCTGACCGTGGAGCAGCTTCACGCCGTGCGCGACGCCGGCGCCCAGTTCGCGGTATCGCCCGGCCTGACACAAAAGCTGGCCGATGGCGCGCAGGGCGCGGGCATCACGCTGTTGCCGGGCGTGGCCACCGCCAGCGAGGCCATGGCGGCGCTGGAATCCGGTTTCACCTTCCTGAAGTTCTTCCCGGCCGAGGCGGCCGGCGGCGTGCCGATGCTGAAGTCGCTGTACGGACCGCTGGCGCAGCTGAAGTTCTGCCCGACCGGCGGCATCGACATCGTCAAGGCCCAGCACTACCTGGCCCTGCCGAACGTGGTGTGCGTGGGCGGCTCGTGGGTCGTGCCGAAGGACGCCGTGGCCGCCAAGGACTGGGGCCGCATCCGCAAGCTTGCCGAGGAAGCCGCGCGGCTCTGCAAGGGCTGATCGCCCGGTCGCTGGAAAGCGGGGAGTAAAAAATACAAAGCCGGCCGGGAATTCATTCCCGGCCGGCTTTTTTTGGCCCTCGAGGCGCCAGCTACGGCGCCCCGGCGGCAGAGCGCCGGAGAGCGTTACTTCGCCTTTTCAGCGGAGTTTTCGAGTTTCTGACCGCCCTTCTGCACGTCCTGGCCGACGCCGGCCATGGTGTTGCAACCTGCCAGCAGGGTGGCACACAGTACGCACCAGATCCATCCTTTTTTCACGAGTGGCTCCTTTAGGGATAGTGAGAAGTGGGCACATTCTACCGTCGCCCCCACCGATCCCGATGCAGGATGTGTGCCAATTTGTAAGTAGGAAAACGCTGACAAACGGGCTGACAAAGAGGCTGACAAAGGGGCTGACAAACGGGCCATCGGCGCTGTCCGCGATCAGGGTCTCAGGCTGGGGCCGAGGAGTTGCCGCGCGCGGTTCACGATGGCCGCGTGGGTCTGTGCCAGCCAGTGCGCAGGGAACGGCTGCGCCAGCAGGTAGCCCTGGACGCTGTCGCAACCCCAGGCGCGCACGGCCTCCAGCTGGACGCGCGTCTCCACGCCCTTGGCACAGACCGGCACGCCATGCGCGTGGGCCAGCACGCATGCCGCGCGCAGGTGTGCGGCGATGTCGCCGCTGCGGGTCGCGTGCCCCAGATGGCGCGCATCGAGCGTGATCACATCGGGCCGGGTGCTTTCCAGCGCGCGCAGGCTTGCCGCATTATCAGTGAAGTCGCTGAGGGCCATGCCGATGCCGGTGTCATGCAGCAGCGCTGCCTTGCGGGCGGTCTCCGGGCTGTCCGGCACGATGCTCACCGGCACTTCCACGCAGAGCCGGCCCGGGCCGACGCCATAGGCGTCGACGGCACGCCGCAGCATGTCGATGGTGCCGGGTGACTGCAACTGCGAGCTTGACGCCAGCAGCGTGAAGGGCACTGGCGCCACGGCCTCCGTGGCCCGCATCAGGGGCAGCAGTTGCTGGAGAATCCATTGCCCCAGTTCATCCATCATGCCCAGCGCCTCGGCGGCGGGCAGGAAATCCTGTGGTCCAATGCGGCCCAGCACCGCGTGCTGCCAGCGCAGCCGCACGGTGTAGGCGACGATCTCGGCGGTGGAAAGCAAGGCGCGGGGTTGCAGATGCAGGCTCAGTTCCCCACGGGCGATGGCATGGGGCAGGGCGGCGAGCAGCGGCGCCATACGCGGCGGCGTGGGCAGGTCGGCGCGGCCAACGCCATCGCCGCCGCGCCGGTTGATCTGCAGCATGGCGTCGAAGGCCTGCTGCAGGTTGCGTTCGGTGGCGCTGTCCGGGTGATCCATCGCCGCGCCGATGCTGCAAGACAGAAACAATTCGAAACCATCTACCAGATAAGGCCGGCCCAGCACGGCCGCAATCGTCATGCTCAGGCAGCCGGGGTCGTCCGTGCCTTCGGGGAGCACGCAGGCAACGCCGAGGTCGGCCGGGCCCAGCCATTGCATCACGGCCGGCATGGTGGCGAGGCTGGCCACCCGCGACTTGATCTCCGCGCGCAGCCGGTTGGCGCGCGCCGGGCCGAGGGTGTCGCAGGCATGCTGGAAGCGGTCGAGGCGGATGACCAGCACGGCCAGCGGATGGGCCGTGCCGACCTGCGCGCGGTGCTCGTCCAGCGCGGCGATGAACGCCGCCGGCTGGACGGCGCGGTTGCCGTCCATGGCGGGTGGCGTGTCGTGAGTGCCCGCGCTCATCAGTGACTCGCGGCGCCGTAGAGGCCGAGGCGGACATCAGCCATGGGCGATACCCGTTTTGCGTTCCCGTTCATGCATTCCATCTTTCGGGGCGCTCTGTTGGCGCCGCTCGATTTTGTTTAGCGACTGCGTAGTACTGCGGATGCTGCAAGGCAGATCATACGGCAGCCACGCAGAACTAGGAGAACGGCTATGTACACGTGCGCTGCGCGTAACAACGATGTTTGATTTCGCACAACGAATCCAATGTCGCTACAAATGTCGTCTTGACCATTGAGCAGGAAACGCGTTAGGGCGCGGGTCATAAAAAACGGACGCATGAGCGTCCGTTTCGTGGGTGGCCGGGTGGGACCGGGCGGGGCCCAGGCGGGGCCGTCAGCCGGTGGTTTCAGGCTCCGGGCCTTCCTCCGGCGGCACCTGGGAGGCCAGCACCTTGTCGATGCGCTTGCCGTCCATGTCGATGATCTCGAACTTCCAGTCGCCCCACTGCACGCTGTCGGTGGTCTGCGGCAGGCGGCCGAGCAGCAAGAGCAACATGCCGGACAGCGTGTGGTAGCGCTCCTTGTCTTCCTCGGGCACGGCGCGCAGGCCCAGGCGGTCCTTGAATTCCGGCACCGGGATCATGCCGTCCAGCAGCCACGAGCCATCGTCGCGCTGCACGGCCCACTCGCCACCTGCCTCATCGGGCTTGAACTCGCCGGTAATGGCCTCGATCAGGTCCTGCAGCGTGACCAAACCCAGCACCTCGCCGTATTCGTCGATCACGAAGGCGATCTGGCCGCCGGACGCACGGAAATTCTCGAGCAGCTCCATGCCGGTGACGCTCTCCGGCACGAACACGGCCGGCTGGAGCACCGCCGTCAGCTCGGCACGCTCGCCACGCAGGCGGCGGGCCAGCAGCTGACGCGCGCTGACCACGCCCAGAATGTCGTGCATCCCCCCCCGGACCACGGGAAAGCGCGAGTGGTCCGATTCCTCGATCCGGCGCAGGTTCTCTTCCTCGGAAAGGCCAACGTCCAGATAGACCACATCGCCGCGCGGCACCATCAGCGAGGCCAGCTGGCGATCATCGAGCCGGAACACGTTGCGCACCATCGTGTGCTCGTGACGCTCGATGACACCGGCCTCCGAGCCTTCCACAAGCAGCGCGTGGATCTCTTCTTCGGTCACGGCCGGGCCGCGATCCGTCTTGACGCCGAGCAACCGCAGCACCAGGCGCGTGGAGCCGCCCAGCAGCTTGACGAACGGCGTGGATGCCGTGGCAAGGAACGAGATCGGGCGTGCCACCGCGCGCGCGATGGCCTCCGGCGCCAGCTGGCCGAGCCGCTTGGGCACCAGTTCGCCCAGGACAATAGAGAAATAGGTCAGTCCGGCCACCACGATGGCCGTGGCGGTATAGCCGGCCGATGGCTGCGACAGGCCCAGGCCTGCGAGCCATTCGCCGAGCGGCGCCGCCAGCGTGGATTCCCCGACCACGCCGTTCAGCACGCCGATGGAGGTAATGCCGATCTGGACGGTGGACAGGAACCGCGTGGGGTCCTCTCCGAGCTTGACGGCCTCTATCGCGCCACGGTCGCCGTTTTCAATCTGCCGCTGCAGCCGGGCCTTGCGGGCCGTGACGAGCGCGATTTCGGACATGGCGAACAGGCCGTTAAGCAGAATGAGCGCCAGTAATATGGCTATTTCCATCAGGGTGCGCGCCCTACGCGCGCGGGTATTGAAAAGTCAAAGCATACCATCTGCATGTGACTGGACCACTGCGCGGTGGCGCTTACGTCACAAGGTAATGGTGCGTCCGGTGGACGGTTTTGCACGGCATCGCAAGCACGGATCATGCCGTCAGCGGCTGGATTTCCCGGTCGATCTTCTCGCCGGCCTTCTCCTGGGCGATGCGCAGGTCGTACCCGGCCTGGAGATTGGCCCAGAACTGTGGCGTCGTGCCGAAATAACGCGCGAGCCGCAACGCGGTTTCGGGCGAGATGGCGCGCCGCCCGCGCACGACGTCATTGATGCGCGGTGCCGGCACGCGCAGGGCAATGGCCAGCGCATTGGCCGAGAGCCCATGCGGGGCCATGAAGTCCTGGCGCAGGATCTCGCCCGGATGCACCGGCGCGAGGGGTTCGCCGGTTTCGACGTCACTGGCATCGAGGCGCGGCAGGTCTTCACGCTTGATGGTCATGCTGGCTCCGGTTGTCGGTGATAGTCCGCGATGTCGACGTCCCATGCTTCGCCGTTCTGGAAACGGAAGCAGATGCGCCACTGGTTGTGAATCTGGATGCTCCATTGCCCGCGCCGCACGCCGCGCAGTGCCTCCAGCCGGTTCGCCGGCGGCGCCTGCATGTCTGTCAGCGAGGCCGCTGCGTCCAACAGGCCGAGCTTCCTGAATGCCGTGGCCTGAATGTGCCGCGGCAGGGTGCTGACGTACCGGCCGCAGAACACTGCCGCCGTGGCTTTGTTGGCGAAGGTCCGGATCATGAATGTCGATGGTATAACGTATTGCATTAAATGGCCAGCATCAAAGATGAGGGTGAGCCGTCATCCTAGGAAACCGCGGGGCATTGCGACATGGGACGAATCTGAAAACTTTTTGAATCACGATGATTACCTCGGAGGTAGTCGCCACGCTTCCCGGTCCATGCTGTAATGCCTGCCATGGAACCCCTCACGCCCGGCTCCGAAGCCGCCCTCGATTTCCCCGGCCTGCTGCGCTACTGGCGCGGCAGGCGCGGCTACAGCCAGCTCGCGCTGTCGCTAGCGGCCGGTGTGTCGCAGCGCCATATCAGCTTTCTGGAGTCGGGCCGGGCGCGGCCCAGCCGCGAGATGGTGCTGGCGCTGGCAGACCGCCTCGCCGTGCCGCTGCGCCAGCGCAACCGGCTGCTGCTGGCGAGCGGCTTCGCGCCGGCCTATAGCGAACACGCGCTGGCGGCGCCGCCCCTGCACATGGTGCGGCAGGCCATCGCCCTGATTCTGAGCAAGCAGGAGCCTTATCCTGCCGTGGTGCTGGACCGGTTCTGGAACCTGGTTGACGCCAACGTCGCGTACCGGCGCATGTTCGGCACGCTGCTGGCGGGGCGCCAGCCTGTTTCGCTCGATGAGGACGGCCGGCGCATCAACCTGATGCTGACCGTGTTCGATCCGGACGGCCTCTGGCCGATGATCGAGAACGCGCAGCAGGTGGGCCGTTACCTTGTGCGCCGGGTCTGGCAGGCCTTGCAGGCGCAGGCGCACGACGAGGTGGCGCATGAGATGTTTCGCCGTATCGCCGCATGGCATCCGGACATGGTCGGGCCCGGCGGCGAGCTGCTTGTGGACGAGGATGACGCCGAGGCGGACGGGGCGCCGCCGCCCGTCCTGCCCGTGATCGTCCAGGCCGGGCGGTTCCGCGCCTCGCTGTTCTCCACCCTGACCACGCTGGGCATTCCGCAGGACGTCACGCTGGAGGAGTTGCGCATCGAGTGCTTCTTCCCGGCCGACGAGGCCACCCGCGCCGTGTTCGAATCATTGGCCGGTACCCCCGCGCCCGCGAGCGCGCTCGAATCGTAGTTCAGCCAGAATCGCACGCTCGTGCTAAGATCGCCGGGCCGTTGTGGCAGTGCGGAAAACGCCTGCCGCCACGGCGTCGTTACGTCTTCAGGGCGGGGTGAAAGTCCCCACCGGCGGTATGTTGCCAGCGTCGTGCATCGATGGCGCCTGGCGGTGAGCCCGCGAGCGCCCGCATTCCCGTGCGGGGTCAGCAGACCTGGTGAGAGGCCAGGGCCGACGGTCAGAGTCCGGATGAAAGAAGATGGGCGAAATCCGCAAGCCTGCCTTGCGCGCGTGGACACGTCCGCCCGCGCGGCGGAGCGTCGTCGTATTTTTGCGGGTTTCGCTGATCCACCCTGAAACGCCCACTGATCCCTATATATGGAGCGTTTCAATGCTGCACCACAACGAAGTCAATCTCCCGAACGCCAATTCCAACGTCAATCCCGCCGCCAGCCTCGCCATGGCCGATGCCGATCCGCGCCCGCTGGCCGAGCGCATCGCGCACGCGCTCGAGGCCATGCGTGAGGGCCGTCCCGTCGTGCTGCTCGATGACGACGACCGCGAGAACGAGGCGGACCTGATCCTCGCCGCCGAGCGCCTGACCACGGCCAATATGGCGATGATGATCCGCGAATGCAGCGGCATCGTCTGCCTGTGCCTGACCGAGACCAAGGTCCGCGAACTCGGGCTGCGGCCGATGGTGGAGAACAACCGGAGCCAGTACGGCACCGCCTTCACCGTGTCGATCGAGGCGCGCGAGGGCGTGACCACCGGCGTGAGCGCCGCCGACCGCATCACCACCATCCGCGCGGCCATCGCCGAGGATGCCGGCACGGACGCCGTGGTGAGCCCCGGCCACGTGTTCCCGCTCGTGGCCCGCGATGGCGGCGTGCTGGTGCGGCGCGGTCATACCGAGGGCTCGGTGGACCTCGCGCGGATGGCTGGGCTCTCGCCGGCGGCGGTGCTCTGCGAGCTGATGAACCCGGACGGCACCATGGCGCGCCGCCCCGAGGCACTGGCGTTTGCGGAGATGTACCAGTTGCCGGTGCTGACCATCGAAGACCTCGCCGCCTGGCGTGAAATCAACGGTTGACGGCCCCGGGGCGGCCTCGCTATGCGACAATGCGGGCTGTTTTTTCCCGTCATGACGAGGGCTCCCCGATGTCTCTTCGCGCGTTTCTCCCGCGGATTTCGCGATTTCCCCGATTTCTCGCACGCCTGACCGTACTGGCCGGCGCGTGCTTCAGCCTGACCGCCCACGCCGGCGGGCAGGCCGACCCGGCCCCGCCTGACCCCCAACGCTGGGTGCCGGTGACGGGCGCCACGGGCATGATCTCCTACTTCGATCAGACGGCCGTGCGCCGTCGCGGCCCCGAGGTGGGCGTCGTGCTGATGCATAACGCCCCCACGGGCGGGGTGATCCGCACCGCCAGCGGCGACGCCATTCGCTCCTCGCTGAAGCGGATGGTGCTCAACTGCGCCACGTCGATGTTCGCGGTGGTGGAGCAGACCCTCTACAGCAAGCGCTACGCGCGCGGCGATTCGCTCTACACGATCCGCGCCCCGCAGACGGGCATGCCCCAGCCGATTTCCGCCGGCACCCTCGCCGGGGAGCTGATGAGCCGGCTCTGCCGCTGAGGCCAATCGCCACGGGCTCAGACCGCCCGCCACGACTGTCCCGTTTTCCGCTGCCACGCGTTATGCTTCGCCTCACGTCCACACGAAGGGGCAGGCATGGCGCACGCATGGCGGCAGGTGGCATGGTTCTGGCTGGCGACCATTGGACTGGTCGGCATCTTCTGTGGATGGGGGCACGCGGCGTCGGCGCCTGCCGCGCCATCCTCTCCTCCGGCGGCCGCCACGGCCGCTGCCCAATCCACGCCTGTGGAACTGCGGCTGATGAACCGCCCCGTTGCCACGCTGCGCGGCACCCTGGGCGGGGCGGGCCCCGCCACCCGCGCTGAGCGGGCCGAAGCCACGTTCGACAGCTTGAGCGAGTCGGAACTGGGGCTGCCGCTGAGCCAGTTGAGCGGTACGCTCGGCGATGTCAGCGGCGTGGCCTTCCGCCTTGGGGACCGGGTGCTGTTCGCCCTGGTCGAGGGCGATCTCGATCCCACCGATGGCCTGACGATGGAAGCGGCTGCCGCCCAGACGCGCGCGCGGCTCCAGGCCGTCATCGACGCCCGCCGGGCCCAGCTCTACTGGCCGAATCTGTTGCGCGGTGCCTTGTTCTCGCTGGGCAGCCTGGCGCTGCTGGTCGGACTGATCTGGGGCATCGGCCGCGCCCGCAGCCGCATGCGCGCCGCCCTGCAACGGGCGCTGGACGTTCACCTGCAACAGCGCAGCGGTAGCCAGTTCGACTGGACCGGCGCCGTCTACCAGCTTGTCAGCCGCATCGTCCAGATCCTGGCGGTGGGCTCGGTCATCGCGCTGGGTTTCCTCTGGCTCCAGTTCGCGCTCGAGCAGTTTCCGCTGACCGAACCGCTCGGCGACCGCATGGGCGCCTTTATCCTTGGCCTGCTGCGGCAGATCGGCGTGTCGATTGTGGAGTCGATCCCGGGGCTGGTCACGGTGGTGGTCATCCTGCTGATCACGCGCGCGGTCCAGCGGCTGGTCGGCAATATCTTCGTCGCGGTGCAGAAGGGCCAGATCACGGTGCCGGGCATGCACCCGGAAACGGCCAGCGCCACGCGGCGTCTGGCCAGCGTGCTGGTCTGGGCGCTCGGGTTCACCTTCGCCTATCCCTATATCCCCGGCTCCCAGAGCGATGTGTTCAAGGGCCTGTCCGTGCTGATCGGCTTCATGGTCACGCTGGGCTCGGCCAACATCGTCAACCAGATCATGAGTGGGATGGTGGTGATTTATTCGCGCGCGCTGCGCCGGGGGGACATGGTCAGTATTGGCGATACGGTGGGCACGGTGGTGGGGCTGGACGCGCTGTCGGTCAAGGTGGTCAACCTGCGCAACGAGGAGGTGACGCTGCCGAACGCCGTGGTGGTGGGCAGCGCCATCCACAACTTCTCGCGCCATGGCGCCACGCGCGCCCCCGACAGTGGCGAGCAGAGCGCGATGGTGTCCACCTCGGTCACCATCGGCTATGACACGCCGTGGCGGCAGGTCCATGCGATGCTGCTCGAGGCCGCCGCCCATGCCACCCACGTGGTGGCGGCGCCCACGCCGTTCGTGCTACAGCGCGGGCTATCGGATTTCTACGTCGAATATGAGCTGTTCACGGCGATCGACAACCCGCGCAATCGCTTCTTTGCGCTGTCGGCGCTGCACGCGGCCATCCAGGATGTATTCAATACCCACGGCGTGCAGATCATGTCGCCCCATTTCATCGACCAGCCGGGCCAGAGCGTGGTGGTGCCGCAGGCCCGATGGTTCGAGGCGCCGGGCAATGCCGGGGTGGACCCGGCCGCGCACCCGCGTCGCCGGGGCACGCAGCCCTGAGGCCGGCTTCGGTTGGGGCTTACTGCGCCACGTGGCGGGCCTTCCAGGCGCCGTTGGACTGCTTGCAGAACCAGCCCGACCACGCTTCGGTGGCGCTGCCGCGCTGCAGTTCGGACTTCAGGCGCCGGCACTTCTGGCCCTTGTCCTCCTTGGTGGCGACGGGGGTGATGGTGCCGAGAATGGCGGCGCGCTTGCCGGCGCCCGGGTAGTTCCAGGTCACGGCTTCGTTGTCGGGGCCACCGTCGAGGATCTTGCGCACCGTCTGTTGCAGCGACGCGGCTTCCTTCTGGTTGAGCGTGCCGATGATGCTGCCGGACAGGTAGTTGTCGAAATAGGCGAGGGCGGGCTGGGCGGCGCCAAACAGCAGGGCGCTGCCGAGGCTGGCGGCAAGCGCCATACGGAGATGGGAACGGCGAAGGGTACCCCGGGCGTGCATGACGATTCCTCGTGAGAATGGATGACGAGGCGATTGTAAGCGCGCCCGCGCCGCTTGGGGGCATCGCGATGCTTCCCGAGCCACTTGGCGCCCCGGTGCGGCGCAGCATGGCTTGCGCCGCAGTGCGGTTTGACACCGTGCCGCCGCTGACCTAGCGTGTATTGCCATGTGTCCGCGCAGTCATCCCGCGCGGCACAGCCATGGGCCGGGCGCGGGGGCGAACCCTGCCCATATGCCGGAAACGCTTGTCTGAAGCGGCTTTGGCGCTACCGCTTGAACATTTTGTTGCAAACGTTGCCCCAACGAAACGTGACTTTTAAGTCTCGAATTGTTATGGTTTCGCATCGCAATGCAACAAATCGGTTACGGACTGGTCGATACCAATCCGGTTGATTTGAACCCGGCGCCTGGTCCGTCTCTTGCTCTGGAGACCTGCGACCGACAGCCGGGCGCACGCTAAACCGTCTGTTGAACACTTTCGATCCGCGCCGGCATGGCGGGTCGCCATCCATCCATTTTCCGGCCTTCATGACCGCAACCATCTCGCCGTTCCGCCCCATCCAAGCCCCGACCGATGCGCCCGTGCGCCGCTTACCCGGGATGCTAGGTGGGCTGGGACGCTGGCTGGGGGGCGGGCTGCTGGCCGTGGCGGCGCTGTCCGCACACGCGTTCGACTTCGAGACCGTGGCCGCCAAGGCCCGCCAGCTCTCGGGCGCGCCCTACAAGCCGGCGCCGCAGAACCTGCCGGCCGAGCTGAAGGATCTGAGCTACGAGCGCTATCGCGAGATCGAATACAAGCCGGAGCGCTTCGCCTGGCGCGGTGCGCGCCTGCCGTTCGAGATTTCCTTCTATCACGAGGGCATGGTGTTCGATCAGCCCGTGCGTATCAACGAGGTGGTGGGCAACAGCGTGCGCGAGTTCCGCTTCGATCCGGGCGCGTTCAACTACGGCTCGCACAAGGTGGATGCGGCCAAGCTCAAGGGACTCGGCTTTGCGGGCTTCCGCCTGCTGTACCCGCTGAACCAGGGCAAGCGCAAGGATGAACTGGCCTCGTTCCTGGGCGCCAGCTACTTCCGCGCGCTGGGCAAGGACCAGTGGTACGGCCTGTCGGCCCGCGGGCTGGCGGTGGACACCGCGCTCAATTCGGGCGAGGAGTTCCCGCGCTTCGTCGAATACTGGATCGAGCGGCCGTCCGCCAACGACAAGCAGGTGACGATCTACGCGCTGATGGATTCGCGGCGCATGAGCGGGGCGTACCGCTTCGTGATCAAGCCGGGCAACGAGACGGTGATGGAAGTGAAGTCGCGTCTGTTCCTGCGTGAGAACGTGACCAAGCTCGGCCTGGCCCCACTGACCAGCATGTACCTGTACGGCGAGAACCAGCCGTCCACGGCGGCGGACTTCCGCCCCGAGGTGCACGACTCGGACGGCCTGTCCGTGCAGCTGGGCACCGGGGAGTGGGTCTGGCGTCCGCTGGTCAATCCCAAGCGGCTGCTGGTGACGTCGTTCGCGGCCACCAACCCGCAGGGTTACGGCCTGATGCAGCGCGACCGCAGCTTCGACAATTACCAGGAGTTGGGCGCGTGGTACGAGCGCCGCCCGAGCGGCTGGGTGGAGCCCAAGGGCAACTGGGGCTCGGGCCGGGTGGAGCTGGTGCAGATTCCGACCCCGGACGAGACCAACGACAACATCGTGGCCTTCTGGGTGCCGGACAACCCGCCCAAGCCCAAGCAGGCTTTCGACTATGAATATCGCCTGAAATGGCAGAAGGATGGCGAGAACCTGCCGCCGCTGTCGTGGGTCACGCAGACCCGGCGCGGCCAGGGGCTGACCCGCAAGCAGGACGACACGAGTTTCTCGCTGACCGTGGATTTCGAAGGCCCGGCCTTCAAGAAGCTGGCCGAGGATGCGCGGCTGGACCCCGTGATCTCGGCAGACGCCAATGGCGAACTGCTGAAGACCGCGGTCCGCCGCAACGAAGCCACGGGCGGCTGGCGCATGACGCTGTTCATGCGCCGCAAGGACGAGACAAAGCCGGTTGAGTTGCGCGGCTATCTTCGCAACGGCAATACAACCCTATCCGAGACATGGAGCTACATCATTCCCCCAGGCTAAAGCAGCGCCCGGCCCAGGCGGCAGCATGCGAGCGCTATGTCGACCGCCTGCCTGCCTCGCCCGAGCTGCGCAGCGAACTGCTGGCCGACACCCCCATGCCGCCGGTGACCTCCGTGCCCGCCGAGGGCATCGAGGTGCCTTCCGCGATGATCGAGTTGCAGACCCGGCTGGCCCGCCGCGACCCCAAGGAGCGCGAGGGCGATGAGGCCGCCGTCACCGCCACGCCCGGCGGTCCGACCTACGCCTCGGTGCCGCGCCGCCTGACGATGGCCTACGGCAATCCGCAGGTGGATGGCGAGCCGCTGCTGCAGCGCCGCGACGACGGCACCGTGCGCGTGGATACCGGCCCGAAGCCGGAGCGCGCGTCGATGGTGCCGCGCCAGTGGCCGCCCCATGTGGTGAGCGGCTGGCTGCGCAATACCTGGCGCAAGATGACGGGCCGCCCGCCTGTGCCCGAGACCTGGGACACCCTGCACGACGGCCCTGACGCCGAGGGCAAGTGGCACCCGGCCGGCTCGCATCGCCGCTGGTTCCTGCTGGGGCTGGTGGTTGCCCAGACCACGGTGGCCACGTACTTCATGGCCAAGGTGCTGCCGTACCATGGCGCCGATCCGCTCGAAGTGGCCATCCTGGCCCTGTTCGCGATCCTGTTCTCGTGGGTGTCTGCCGGGTTCTGGACGGCGATGATGGGCTTCCTGGTGCTGGCCAAGGGCGGCGACCGCCACCTGATCTCGCGCAGCGCCGCGCCGGACGCGCCAATCGATCCATCCGCCCGCACGGCAGTCATCATGCCGATTGCCAACGAGGACGTGACACGCGTCTTCGCCGGGCTGCGGGCGACGTATGAGTCGCTCGAGCGCTCGGGCGACCTGGCCCACTTCGACTTCTTTGTCCTCTCGGACAGCGGCAACCCCGACCTGCGCACCGCCGAGCACGACGCCTGGATGGAAATCTGCCGCGCCGTGGGCGGCTTCGGTCGCATCTTCTACCGCTGGCGCCGCCACCGCGTGAAGCGCAAGACCGGCAACGTGGCCGACTTCTGCCGCCGCTGGGGCAGCAAGTACCGCTACATGATCGTGCTCGACGCCGACAGCGTGATGAGCGGCGAGTGCCTGGGCACGCTGACGCGCCTGATGGAAGCCAACCCCGGCGCCGGGATCATCCAGACCGCGCCGCTGGCCGTAGGCCGCGACACCCTCTATGCGCGGGTGCAGCAATTCTCCACCCGGGTCTACGGTCCGCTGTTCACGGCCGGCCTGCATTACTGGCAGTTGGGCGAGTCCCACTACTGGGGCCACAACGCGATCATCCGCATCAAGCCGTTCATGGAGCACTGCGCGCTGGCGCCGTTGCCGGGCAAGGGGCCGCTCTCGGGCGAGATCCTGTCGCACGACTTCGTTGAAGCCGCGCTGATGCGCCGGGCGGGGTGGGGGGTGTGGATTGCCTACGACCTGCCGGGCTCGTTCGAGGAACTGCCGCCGAACCTGCTGGACGAGGTGAAGCGCGACCGCCGCTGGTGCCAGGGCAACCTGATGAATTTCCGGCTCTGGATGAAGCAGGGTTTCCACATGGTGCACCGCGCCGTGTTCCTGACCGGCATCATGGCCTACCTGTCGGCGCCGCTCTGGTTCCTGTTCCTGCTGCTGTCCACCGCCGCGCTGGCCAAGCACGCGCTGGTACCGCCCGAGTACTTCACGCAGCCGTACCAGTTGTTCCCGACCTGGCCCGAGTGGCACCCGGAGAAGGCGCTCGCGCTGTTCTCGGCCACGGCCACGCTGCTGTTCCTGCCGAAACTGGCCAGCGTGATCCTGCTGCTCAAGGACGCGCGGCAGTACGGCGGCCCGGTGCGGCTCATCGTCAGCATGCTGCTGGAAATGCTGATGTCGGCGCTGCTGGCGCCCACGCGGATGCTGTTCCATACCAAGTTCGTGATTGCGGCGTACAGCGGCTGGGGCATTTCGTGGAAATCGCCCCCGCGCGAGGATGCCGAGACCTCCTGGGGCGAGGCGTTCCGCCGCCACGGCTGGCACACGGTGCTGGGCCTGGTCTGGGGCGCGGGCGTGTATTGGCTGAGCCCCGGCTTCATCTGGTGGCTGCTGCCGATTGTCGGTTCGCTGGCGCTCTCGATTCCGCTGTCGGTGCTGCTCTCGCGCGTGACGCTGGGCCGTGCCATGCGCCGCGCCGGGCTGTTCGTGATTCCCGAGGAAGCCAATGTGCCGCGCGAGATCGTGGAAACCCAGCAGCACGTGGAGGCGGCGCAGGACGTGCCGGGCTTCGTCGATGCCGTGGTGGACCCGGTCACCAATGCGCTGATGTGCGCCACGGCCACTGCCCGCAAGGTGCAGCCCACGCCGACGCGCCTGCAGCACGGCGCGCTGGTGCAGCATGCGCTGACGCATGGTCCGCAATCGCTGTCGGCGGCGCAGAAGCACGTGCTGCTGGGCGATCCGTTCGCACTCTCCAAGCTGCACGAACTGGTCTGGGGCTCGCCCCTGGCCGATGCAGCGTGGAAGGAGACGCGCGTGCTGATGCGCCGCGCCGCCAACGTGCTGCCGCTGCGGCCGCGCGCGGCCTGATAGACGACCTCCGGCCTGACGCAAGTCAAAACGGCAGGTCAGCCCCGGTTGGGCTGACCTGCCGTTTTTTTCGTCCTGTCGTTTTAAACCGTTGTATCGGGGGCGGGTGGGGACTTATCTCAGGGCCGACACGCAGATCGGCGCATTGATATAGACATCGCCCACGCGGCGCTCGCCGCGGTCCTTGCGGGTCATGTAGCGGAACATCATGCTGACGCCGAGCTTGGTCAGGATTTCCACGTCGCGGTTGGCGCAGATGTTACGTTGCAGCGGCGCGGCGTAGTTGACCTCGAAACTGGCCAGGTCAAGCATCGGCCCACGATAGTTGGTCAGCTCCAACTGGAACAGCACGTGCTTGCCTGGCACCGACTGGCAGCGGCGCAGGCGCGTCTCGCCATCGATCTCGATGGGCAGGGCATCGTTGAGTTGGCGGCAGGCGCGGGCCAGCACGCCGTCGGGGCGGCTGGTGTTGCGGAGCAGTTCGGGGACGCCGGCGCCGCCGGTGTTCTGGCCGGTGGCGGCACCCTTGAGCATGCGCGACAAGGCGTCGGCTTCATCCACGGGCACGGGAGCGGGTGCCGGCGCGGAAGCCGTGACCGGCGCCCTGACCGGCGCGGCCCACGCGGGCAGCAGCGGCAGGGTTGCCAAGGCAACCAGGCTCAGCGAAACAATGATCGGCGTTTGTCGTATGGTCATGCGGGCTAGCGTTGCCGGGGACGGCTCCCGTGACCCGTCTCCCGCTGTGCGTCCGACTACGCGGTCGGCGCAACATCGGTGCCGACAGGCAGGCATTGTACCCTCCACCCCCGTGCATGCGAAAGCCACGCCACACCGAAAGCACGCTTTGTAACCTGTGCAACAATTGCGCCTTGTCTTCGGAACCGTTTCATGACTGCCACCCCGCGCGCGCCCACGTCTTCCACCCGCTTTCCCCTCTGGTTGTTGATCTGTGCCTCGCTGACCGCGCTGGCGCCGCTGTCGATCGACATGTATCTGCCGAGCTTTCCGGCGCTCGCGGCAGACCTCCACACCGAGATCGGGCAGGTGCAGCTGACGCTGGGCACCTTCCTGGTCGGGCTGGCGATCGGGCAGGCGTTCTATGGTCCGATCAGCGACCGCTACGGCCGCAAGGCGCCCCTCTATATAGGACTGACGCTGTACGGCGCCGCCGCCGCCGGCTGCGCACTGGCCGGCAGCGTGGAGTCGCTGATGCTGTGGCGCTTCCTGGAGGCGCTGGGCGGCTGCACGGGCCTCGTGGTGTCGCGCGCCGTGATCCGGGACCGGCTCGAGGCCAAGGAATCGGCGCGGGCGTTCTCGTCCCTGATGCTGGTGATGGGCCTGGCGCCGATCCTCGCGCCGCTGATCGGCGGGGCCATCCTGTCCGCCCTGGGCTGGCGCGCGATCTTCTGGGTCCATTGTGGCGCGGCGGTGCTGATCCTTTGGTTCGTTCACGCACGGATGGAGGAGTCGCTCGATCCGGCGCACCGGCGCACGCTGCACCCGGGCACCGTCCTGCGCAACTACTGGGAGTTGCTGCGCGACCGCGAATTCCTGGGCTACTCGCTCACGGCGGGCTGCGTGCAGGCGGGCATGTTCGCCTATATCGCCGGGTCGCCGTTCGTGCTGATCGAGTTGCATGGCATCGACCCCTCGCACTATGGGTTCGTGTTCGGGGCGAACGCGTTCGGGCTGATCGCGATGTCCCAGATCAACGCGCGGCTGGTGCGCGCGCGCTCGCTCGACGCCGTGCTGGGCATGGCCCTGTACGCGCCGCTGCTGGCTGGCCTGATGCTGGCCGTCGCGGCGCTGGCGGGCATGGCCGTGCTGCCGGTGCTGCTGGTGGGCTTCTTCGTCTTTCTGGCGGGAATGGGGTGCATCACGCCGAATGCGTCGGCGCTGGCGCTGGCGCACCAGAGCCATCGCGCGGGGACGGCGTCCGCGCTGATGGGCACGCTCCAGTTCGGCTTCGGCACGCTGGCCGGCGCTGCCGTCAGCCTGTGGCACGACGGCACCGCGCTCCCGCTTGCCGTGGTGATGGCCCTCTGCGGCTGCAGCGCGGTCCTGATGCGGCGTTACGGGCGGGTTGGCGCGGGCGTGCCCGCCTGATCAGGCGGCCTGGTTGGCCGGCGCCGCCGGCGCAATCGGCATGGCCGGGGCAGGTTGCATGACCACCATCTGCGCCGGCATCGGGGCGGCAAAGCCAGCCTGGCCAAAGCTCTCCCGAATCACACGGTTGGTATCGAAATAGACCTGCCAGTAATGATCGTTATGGCAGTGCGGCCGCACGGCGAGCACCGGGCCGACCAGCGTGAACTCGAGGATTTCCACGTCCACCGGCGGTTCGGCCAGGACGTTGGGAATCGTGCCGATGCGCTCCTTGAGCAGCGCCACCGCGGCGGCTGCGTCGGTCGAGCCCGCCAGTTGCGCCTTCAGTTCCACGCGCCGGTAGGCATTGGCGGTGAAATTCTGGATGGTGTCCGAGAAGATCTTGTTGTTGCCGACCACGGTCAGCACGTTGTCCGGCGTGTCCAGGGTGGTGGCAAACAGGCCGATCTCCCTGACCGTGCCGGTCACGCCGCCGATGGTCACGAAATCGCCCACCTTGAACGGACGCAGCACCACAAGGAAGGCGCCGGCGGCGAAATTCGACATCAGCCCCGACCACGCCATGCCGATGGCCACGCCCGCCGCCGCAATCAGCGCCGCGAAGGTGGTGGTCTGAATGCCGAAGTAACCAAGGATGCCGATCACCAGCACCACGTTGAGGGTGACGGTGACGATGGAACCGACGTAGCGCAGCAGCGTGGGGTCCACCTTCTGCCTGCCCAGCGAGTTCTGCACCAGCCGGACCACGAAATGGATCAGCCAGCGGCCGATGACCCAGAAGGCCAGCGCGGCCAGGATCTTGACGCCGAACACGGTGGCGTAACCGATGATCAGCTCGCGAATGCTCTGCAACGAAGAGGTATCCATGGGGCATGCTCCTGTTAGGCAAGGGCATTATTGGCCTCGTCGCGGGCAAGTTCAAGTTAATAATTTCGCGAAAATCCGCCGTTCGATCTGCGTAAATAGCAAAGCGGCCGGAACGCTGTCCGGCCGCTTTCGCGCAATCCCCATCAGGGCGGATTACCAGTTGGTCTCGCGCTCCGGGGTGGCCGAAATGCGGTGCAGGGTGAGGTCAGCGCCATTGAACTCGGCTTCGGCATCGAGCCGTATTCCGACGAATTTCTTCAGTGCACCGTAGACCACCGTACCGCCCACCAGCGCGATGGCGATGCCAAGCGCCGTGCCGATCAGCTGCGCGCCGAGCGAGACCCCGCCCATGCCGCCAAGCGCATGGCTGCCGAAGATGCCCGCCGCGATGCCGCCCCAGGCGCCGCACAGGCCGTGCAGCGGCCAGACGCCCAGCACGTCATCGATATGCCATTTGTTCTGGGCCAGCGTAAACAGGTAGACGAACAGCACGCCGGCCACGGCGCCGGTGATCAGCGCGCCGAGCGGATGCATCAGGTCCGAGCCGGCGCACACGGCCACCAGCCCGGCCAGCGGGCCGTTGTAGGCGAAGCCGGGATCGTTGCGGCCAGCCCACCACGCCGCCAGCGTGCCGCCGGCCATGGCCATCAGCGAGTTGATGGCCACCAGGCCGCTGATCTTGTCCACGGTCTGGGCGCTCATCACATTGAAGCCGAACCAGCCCACCGCCAGCACCCAGGCGCCTAGCGCCAGGAAGGGGATGTTCGAGGGCGGATGCGCGCTGATGCGGCCGTCCTTCGCGTACCGGCCGCGCCGGGCGCCGAGCAGCAGCACAGCGGGCAGGGCGATCCAGCCGCCCACCGCGTGGACGACTACCGAGCCCGCGAAATCGTGGAACGGTGAGCCCGCCACCGAGGCGATCCAGTCCTGGATGCCGAAGCGGTTGTTCCAGGCGATGCCTTCGAAGAACGGGTAGACAAAGCCGACCAGAATGAACGTGGCGACCAGTTGCGGGTTGAATCGGGAGCGCTCGGCAATGCCGCCCGAAATAATCGCCGGAATCGCTGCGGCAAATGTGGCGAGGAAGAAGAACTTGACCAGTTCATATCCGCTCTTTTGTGCCAGGACTTCCGCACCGGACATGAATTGCACCCCGTACGCCACCGTATAACCGACAAAAAAGTAAGCAATCGTGGAAACAGCAAAATCAACAAGGATTTTCACCAGTGCATTCACCTGGTTTTTCTTGCGCACCGTGCCGAGTTCCAGGAACGCAAATCCCGCATGCATGGCCAGTACCAGGATGGCACCGAGCAGGATGAACATCGCATCGGCGCCCGTTTTCCAGTTTTCCATTGCTACCTCAATGCTCAAAATGGGAGCACGAGTATGCAAAATCCGTTCCAGATTGCGATGCAAAATGGGGAAAATAGCGCCGAGGCGGTGCGCGGCGCACTGACGTGGCGTTTGCGGGTGAGTTGTCAGGTCAACTATTGCGCGAATGGCGCGGGCCCCGGGTCGAGTCCCGCCTCATTATGGATCGTCATGCGCCAAAATCGGGCGTCGCGGCCGGCGGGCGCGGCCCAGAATGGTGCGCTGCTGGCAAGCGCAGGCCGCGGAGGCACGGGTTCTCAGGTGTGCGCCGTACGATACGTGCCGGGCCTGAAAAGTGACGATTCCATTCAGGGAAAAGAGGGGTAAAACCCCCGCTAAGTCTTGCCAGAGAAGGATTTCCGGCCGTTTTCGTTGCTTCGGTGCCACTGGGGATTGCCCAAGGCGCAAAGGGCAGATTAGACTGCGCCGATCGGTAATTTGCCGGCAGGCAGATGTCCGGTGACGACGACCAACAAGGGAAATCTAGCCATGAATAAAGGTGAACTGGTATCGGCCATCGCCGCGGAAGCAGAACTCAGCAACGCCGCCGCCGAGCGCGCGCTGAACGCCGCGCTGGACAGTATCAAAAAGGCAGTGGCCAAGGGGGACTCGGTCACCCTGGTGGGGTTTGGTAGCTTCAGCTCGGGCAAGCGTGCTGCCCGTACCGGCCGCAATCCGCGCACCGGCGAAACGATCAAGATCCCGGCCGCCAAGACGGTGAAGTTCTCCGCCGGCCAGGGTTTCAAGGACGCCGTGAACAAGAAGAAGTAAGCAAGTTCGCGTTCTTGAAAGCATGGAAAGCGGCCTTCGGGGCCGCTTTTCTTTTTGGGCCTGGCATCCACGCGCGGATTTGCGCCATGGGCACGCCGCGTCGGGTTACACTGCCCGCGCCTCAGGCTCGATTTCTGGATTTTCTGCGATGAACGATCTGTCCCACCAGCTTTCCATGACCGTGCTGATGACGCCGGACATGGCCAACTTCTCCGGCAACGTGCACGGGGGCACCATCCTGAAGTACCTGGACATGGTGGCCTACGCCTGCGCCAGCCGCTACGCCGGCCGCTACGTGGTCACGCTGTCGGTGGATCAGGTGATGTTCCGCCAGCCGATTCACGTGGGCGAACTCGTCACCTTCCTGTCCGCCGTGAACTACACCGGCCGCAGCTCGATGGAAATCGGCATCAAGGTGGTGACTGAGAATATTCGTAGCAAGGTGGTCCGGCATACCAATAGCTGCTATTTCACGATGGTGGCCGTGGACGACAACGGTGCGCCGGCCGAGGTGCCGCCGCTGCAACCGCGCGACGAGGTGGAGCGCCAGCGCTTTGCCGCCGCGCAGCAGCGCCGCGCGCTGCGCCAGGAAATGGAGCGCCGGCACGACGAGATCAAGGGATCGGCGGACTGATGATGGCGAAATTCCGCATCGGGATGGTGGCCGCCGCCGGCCTGTGCGCGCTCTCCGGCGCCACGCAGGCCGAAGAAATCGGCAGCGTCAGCACGAATTTCCGCGTCACCGGCTCCGACAAGGTGGTGATCGAAGCCTACGACGATCCGCAGGTGGACGGCATCACCTGCTACGTCTCGCGGGCGCGCACGGGCGGCATCAAGGGCTCGCTGGGCATGGCCGAAGACCCGCCCGAAGCGTCGATCGCCTGCCGCCAGGTGGGCCCCATCAGCTTCAAGGGCCCGGTCAAGGCGCAGGAAGACGTGTTTTCCGAGCGGATGTCGATCCTGTTCAAGACCCTGCACGTGGTGCGCGCGGTAGACCGCAAGCGCAACACGCTGGTCTACCTGACCTATTCCGACCGCATCGTCAGCGGCAGTCCGCAGAACGCAGTGACGGCGGTGCCGGTGCCGGCGGGGACACCGATCCCGGTCAAGTAAGCCTGGGGGGCCACGTCAGGCTTCAAACAGCTTGCGCAGGTTGGATTTCAGAATCTTCCCATTGGGATTGCGCGGCAGCATCTCCCCGCTGACGATAATCCGCACCGGCACCTTGAACGCCGCCAGTTGCTGGCGCACGAAGTCCTGCAATTCCGGCTCCGTGGCCTGCATGCCCGGCTTCAGGCTTACCACCGCGCCGGGCTCCTCGCCCAGCGTGCGGTGCGGAATGCCGACCAGCGCCGCGTCCATGACGGCCGGGTGCGCATACAGCGCGCTTTCCACCTCGATGCAGTAGATGTTCTCGCCGCCGCGGATCAGCATGTCCTTCATCCGATCGACGATATAGAGGAAGCCGTCCGCATCCAGCCGGGCGATGTCGCCGGTGTGCAGCCAGCCATCGACGAAGGTCTTGGCCGTCGCCTCGGCCTTGTTCCAGTAGCCGTGTACCACGTTCGCGCCGCGCACCATCAACTCGCCGGTCTCGCCCACGGGCAGGGCGCGCCCAAAGCCGTCGTCGATCTTCATCTCGCCAATCGGCAGGGCCGGGCCGCTGCTGTCCGGCCGGAATACATATTCTTCCGCGCTGTGGCTGGTGAAGGTAGCCGAGGTCTCGGTCATGCCCCAGCCGATGCCGGGCGCCGCGTGCGGAAACACCTCCTTGATGCGCCGCACCAGCTCCGGCGAGGCCGGCGCGCCGCCGTAGTTCACGTTTTCCAGCGATGACAGATCGAAGTCGCCACGCCGGGGATGTTCGATGATCTGCCAGGCGATGGTCGGCACGCCGCCCGCCGCCGTGCAGCGTTCGCGCTCGATCAGCGCCATGGCCTGGAGCGTGTCCCAGCGATGCAGCAGCACGATCTTGCCGCCCGTCGCGAGTGCACCATTGAGCACTGACATGCAGCCGGTCACATGGAAGAACGGTACCGCCAGCAGCGCCGCCTTCTGCGGGGCGTTCGGATCGGGTTCCGGCACCGGCTCGCCGCGCCGCATCAGGTTGCGCAGCGGGCTGAACTGGGCCGCCACGGCTACCGAGGTGGCGTTGCGGTGCGAGCCCACGGCGCCCTTCGGCTTGCCGGTGGTGCCCGAGGTGTAGAAGATCGTCGCGTCCTCGTCCGGGTCCAGCGGGATGGCCGGCAGCGATTGGGAGGGCAGGCCGTTCCAGGCCGACGACGGGCCGATCACGGATTCGAGCGTGGCGATATGGGCGTCGCCGGCGACCTGCGAAAAATCGCCGCTCTCCGGCAGCCGCGACACATAGACGCGCTCCAGCGCCGGGCAGGCGGGCAGGTGCTCGAGGATGCGGCCGAGCCGCTCGCTGTCGACAATGGCAATCCGGCTGCCCGAATCGGCCAGCCCGTATTCGAGTTCGGCGCCCGTCCACCACGCATTGAGCGGCGTGACGATGGCCCCCGCCAGCAGCGCGCCGAAGAACGCCACCGGCCATTCCGGCAGGTTGCGCATGGCCACGGCCACGCGGTCACCCTTGCGCACGCCGTCCTGGATCAACTGGTGTGCCAACGCCGTGGCGGCCAGCGCGAATGCGCGGTAGCTGACGCGCTCTTCCTCATAGACGACGAAGGTCTTCTCGCCCCAGGCGGCGGCCACCAGGAACAGGTCGCGCAGCGTGGGCGGGGCGTTTTTCCAGACAGTCGTGGGAATGCCGCGGATCACGCGCGTCTCGGTTTCGAACGGCGAGCCGGGCGCCGTCAGGCGGGCGTGGGCTTCGGCGAGGGACATCACCGGCCACGCGGCGGTTTGCTGAGGATGTTGCGACATGACTGCCTCCGGGGCTGCATTGCAGGTGGACGTGCAGAAACGCGAGGGGCGGCAGGGGCCGGAGCCACCGCCGCCCGGGAGGGGTGTGGGTCAGATCGTGACGCCGCCGTCCACGACCATCGCCTGGCCGGTCATGAAGGTGCTGGCGGCCGAGGCCAGGAAGCAGGCAGCGCCGGCAATCTCGATCGGCTCGCCGATGCGGCGCAGCGGGGCGCCCTGGGTCGACTGCTTGTAACGCTCCGGATCTTCCCACAGCGCGCGCGCGAAATCGGTCTTGATCAGGCCCGGGGCGATGCAGTTCACCCGCACGTTATGCGGCCCGAACTCCACGGCCAGGTTGCGCGCGAGCTGGAAATCGGCCGCCTTGGAGACGTTGTAGACGCCAATCGTCGGGGAGCCGCGCAGGCCGCCAATCGACGACACGATGATGATCGAGCCCTCGCGGCGTTCGATCATCTGCGGCGCCACCATCTGGATCAGCCAGTGGTTGGAGATGACGTTGTTGTCCAGCACCTTGCGGAACTGGTCGTCCGTGACGCCGCTCATCGGCCCGTAGTAGGGGTTCGAGGCGGCGTTGCAGACCAGGACGTCCACCTTGCCGAAGGTGCGGTTGGTCTCGTCCACCAGGTGCTGGAGGTCTTCCTTCGACGAGATATTGGCCGGCACGGCGATGGCGGTGCCGGCGCCGTGGCGCGCGTTGATGGCGTCTACCACTTCGGCGCAGGCCTCGGCCTTGCGCGACGAAATGACCACCTTGGCGCCTTGCACGGCCATCTGCTCGGCGATGGCGCGGCCGATGCCGCGCGACGAACCGGTGATGATGGCAACCTTGCCCGACAGATCGAACAATGACATGGTGTCTCCTGAGGATCGCGGCGGTCCTGCCGTCGCTGGATATGTGAGGTGCCGGCACATTATGGGGACGCCGCCCCCCTCAGTCCACCCGCAAAACGCCACGCCGGGGGTGGTATCAGCAAACTTTCTGCGGGCAATTCACGCGATGCATGACGCGTGCCGCAGCGTGGAACGCTCTGCCCCTTATGCCCCTCATGCCTCCTTGTCGGCGGCGAGCACGCGCGGCAGGGTGGCGGCCAGCGCACCGCGCAGCGGCGCGTCCAGGGGGATGCCGAAGCGGTGGATGAGCAGGTCGATGACGGCCTCGGCGTCGTCCAGTTCCTGCTTCTGGACGCTGCCGTCGGCGGCGCGCGCGGCGAACTGGCCGTTGCGAAGCGCCAGGCGCACCCCGTCCACCACCCGCGCCACCATCAGCGTCTGTGTGAACTGGCTGTCTGGATGGGTCGACACGTACCAGTTGCGCGCCACGTAATCGATCTTCGGCTGCGGGGTCAGGTCGAAGCGGTACATCACGCGCCAGTCGTCCGCGCCGGTGCCGTCATCGGACCGGAATTCGAGGTCGTAGGCGTGGAACGCGCTGCTGGCCGACTGCGCCGCCGGCGTGGGCACCAGCCGGAACGGCTGGGCCGGGTCGATCGGCAGAGACAGCGGCAGCGCGCGGTCGGGCGTGGTGCCGCCGAAGCCGACATCGGCGAGATAGCTCTCGTGCGCCACCTCCACGCGCAGCAGCATGTGCGACAGCCCGGTGGGCGGATGGTCCGGCGGCAGCTGCCAGCGCACGCGCGCGGCCAGGGGTACCACGGCATAGCCGAGCGCCTTGAGGGCGGCGCAGAACAGGGTATTGAGCTCGAAGCAGTAGCCGCCGCGCCCTTCGGTGACGAGTTTTTCGAACACGTCCGATAGATCGATCCGTACCGGGCGGCCCGTCAGCGGATTCAGGTTCTCAAACGGGATATGGGCGAGCTGGGCCGCGATCAACACGTCCAGCGCGGGGCGGTCCGGGGTGGCCGGCGCGGTATCGAGGCCGATCCGCGCCAGCCATGCCTGCAGCTGATCGGGCGAGAGCGGGGAGATTTCATCGACGGGAAGCATGGGTATCGCTGTCTCCGTAGGGGGGGCCGGCAGCGGCCCGACGGCGGTTGGTTTGGCGAGAATGCCAGGCTGCGCCGACGGATTCCGCTTGGATTCCGCTTTGTCAGCGGTGGGGTGGACCCGGGCCGGCGCGCCCACTACTATAAGTCCACAACGCCACCGGCACCGATGCCCCACGCATGACAGGGTCATCCTCAGCCGGGCACCTCTCACAGGAGACGCCCCGTGAAAACCCTGATCGAGCATCTGTCGCACTACGCGGCCTATCACCGCGATCGCCGCAACATCGTCACCCATTTCGTCGGCATCCCGATGATCGTGCTGGCGGTGACCACGCTGCTGGCGCGGCCCGCCATGCCGCTTGGCGAGGGGGCGGCGTTCCTTACCCCCGCCATGGTCGTGTACGCGCTCTCGTGCCTGTTCTACCTGCGGCTGTCGTTCGGCTTCGGCCTCGCCATGGTGGTCATTCTGGCCGTATTCCTATGGGTTGGGGCATGGATTGCCGCGCTGCCCACGGCGGCCTGGCTTGCCTCGGGCATCGGCCTGTTCGTGGTGGGATGGATCATCCAGTTCGTCGGGCACTACTACGAAGGGCGCAAGCCGGCCTTCGTCGATGACCTCGTCGGGCTGCTGATCGGCCCGCTTTTCCTGGTGGCGGAGACCGCGTTCGCGATGGGGCTCGCCCGCGACACGCACGACGCGATGGCCGCGCACGTGCACTGATCGGGTCAGATTCCGAATCTCCGGACACACGCCGCGCACGCCAAAGTGGGGGGACGTACCCCCTCTGCGCGTGCGCAAGGCCTGCTTGCAAGGCCGTTGCTGACGCAAAGCAGCGACAAAACCCGGGGTTTTCACTGGGTTTGACGTACCTCATGTACGAAAACCCCTTGACTTGCGGTACTTTCCGCTATGATTCAGTGCGTACCGGCACCCGTGATTCGCAACGTGCCACTGCGGTGAGACGCAGCGATACGCAGCGATACGCCGGGACACATTCTTCAACTCACGTATATCGATATGGCGACCAAAGCGAAACCGACCACGAAGACTGCAACCAAGCCCGCTGCCAAGAAGGCACCGGCAACCAAGGCACCCGTGAAGGCTGCCGCCAAGAAGGCCGCTCCGGCCAAGAAGGCTGCTCCCGCCGCTGCTCCGGCCCCGAAGCCGCTGAAGGACACCTTCAACAAGTCGAGCCTGGTCGCTCACCTGGTAGCTCAGACCCAGCTGGAAGCCAAGGCCGTGAAGTCGGTGCTGGCCCATCTGGAAAACACCATCGTCAGCGCGCTGAACAAGAAGGGCGCCGGCGAATTCACGCTGCCGGGCCTGCTGAAGGTGACCGCGCAGCAAGTGCCGGCCAAGAAGAAGCGCTTTGGCAAGGACCCGTTCACGGGTGAAGAGCGTTGGTTCCCGGCCAAGCCGGCCAGCGTCAAGGTCAAGGTCCGTCCGCTGAAGAAGCTGAAGGACGCCGCGGCCTGATCGCCACGCATCTTTGGTAGTCCTGAAAACCCCACCCGCTCCGGCGCGTGGGGTTTTTTGTTGCCTGGATGCCCGGACGATGAGGGCGGATCAGTACGCCTTGAAGTTGGCCGCCACGCGCTGGCGCAGGAAATCGCCTGCCGAGATGGCCGGGTACAGCCGCGCAGGGCCCTCGATCACCGCCTCGCGGTTGGCCTGGCAGAAGAACGCCAGGCTGTAGCGCGGGCCCATGTACTCGCCCGGCGCGGGGTTGCGCACACGGTGGAAGTTGGACGGCAGGCGGTCATCGCTCCAGCGCATCAGCATGTCCCCGATATTGCACGTGATGACGTCCTCGTCCGGAGCGATGGGCGTCCACGCCTGCGCCTCCATCTCCTTGCCCGGGCAGACCTGCAGGCCGCCCTGGCCCTGGCGCTGGAACAGCAGCGTCAGGCAGTCGAAATCCGTATGGGCGCCGGCGCGCCAGAGTTCGAGCTTGTCCTGCGCCTCGGGCGGAATCGCGTAGTAGTGGAGCAGCCGCAGCGTGCTCTGGTAGTCCGGCGCGGCCGGGTCGTGGGCGCGCGTGAAGAAATCCGGATCGAAACCGAGCTTGTCGGCGAAGCAGGACAGGATCTTCATGCCCACCTCCCAGCACTGGCGCTCGAAGGCCAGCATCGTGGCCTGGAAGCCGGCCAGCTCCGCCTCGCTGGGCCACAGCGGCGCCATGTGCGGGCGGGTAATCTGGTAGGACTCCTTCTGGTCCGGCGTGCCGGTGGACGGCCGCACCTGCGCGCGGGACTCCCAGCCCGCGTTGAGGGCCTTCTGGAGCGGATACTGGCCCTTCACGGCCTCCGGCAGCGCGAAGAAGCGTTCGGTCATGGCGAAGGCTTCGCGCACGGCGGCGAGGTCGATCCCATGGTTCGCTACCTGGAAGAAGCCGACGTCCACGGCGGCATGCCAGAGTTCGTCGGCGATCTCGGCTTTGCGGCGGGGGTAGTCGGAGAGGTCGATGCGGCAGATCTCGCGCGCGCTGGTCTCGTGGCCTTGCGCACCCATGCGGGATTCGCGGGCCAGTTCGTGGAGGGAGGCGGTGCTGGTCATGATCGTTCCGGAGTCAGGAAAGGTTGGGTGCGGCCCTGCCTTTCGCGCGATGACTGCCGGGGGATCTGACCTGCGGACGATCTCTTGAGCCCCGGTGCCAGTCGCGCAAGGGCGGGGCACGGACGTCAAGAGCAATTTCCTGCCGCGCACCGGGGGTGGGCGGTTGAACGCTTCTACTCTTCGGGGGGTGAGATTGCAGGTTTCGGGCCAGGGGGATGGCGCCGATTTTGGGCCAATTGCGGGCCGATTTGCGCCGGGGTGGCGCACGCCATGCCGCAGGATGGTGCGGCGCGCCCAAAAAAACGCCGGCGCAAAGGCCGGCGTTCAGTTCTTTCCTCCCGCAGCGGGGAGGGCACCACATGACCGCTTACTGCGGTCCCAGCTTGCGGATCAGGGCGTCCAGCTTGCCCATTTCCTCTTCGTTCAGGTCCGTCAGCGGTGCGCGCACCGGGCCGGCGTCGTGGCCAACCAGCTTGGCGCCGGCCTTGACGATCGACACCGCATAGCCTTGCTTGCGATTGCGGATGTCCAGGTACGGCAGGAAGAAGTCGTCGATCAGGCGACCCACGGTAGCGTGGTCGTCCGCCGCGATGGCGCGGTAGAAGTCCATCGCCGTCTTCGGGATGAAGTTGAACACGGCCGACGAGTACACCGGCACGCCCAGCGCCTTGTAGGCAGCGGCGTACACCTCGGCGGTGGGCAGGCCGCCCAGGTAGGCCAGGCGGTCGCCGAGCTTGCGGCGCACGCGCACCATCGCCTCGATCTCACCCACGCCGTCCTTGAAGCCGATCAGGTTCGGGCAACGGTCTACCACGCGTTCCAGCAGGTCGGCGCCGATGCGCGAGTTGGCGCGGTTGTAGACGATCACGCCGCACTTGGTGGCCTTGCAGACCTCTTCAATATGGTTGGCGATGCCTTCCTCGCTGGCTTCGGTCAGGTAATGCGGCATCAGCAGGATGCCGTGCGCGCCCAGGCGCTCGGCTTCCTTGGCGTATTCGATGGCCACGCGGGTCGGGCCGCCGGCGCCGGCCAGGATGGGTACCTTGCCACGGCAGGTTTCCACCGCGGTGCGGATCACGTTCGAATAGTCCTGCTGCGTCAGCGAGAAGAACTCGCCCGTGCCGCCGGCTGCGAACAGGGCCGAGGCGCCGTACGGGGCCAGCCATTCCAGGCGTTCGATATAGGTCGATGGGCGGAAATTGCCCTGTTCGTCAAAGTCGGTCACGGGGAACGAAAGCAGGCCGTCCGAAATAATCTGCTTGAGTTCTTGCGGTGTAGTCATGTCGCTCATCCTGATCGCCACATGGCGAAAATGGTGTGGTTTGTTAATGGGGCAAGGCCCGTTCGATGACCTCGCACCCAACTGCTGAGTGGATTCGAGATAAGTCATCGTACAACTAACAACTTGACGGTGCAAGGGCTAAGGGCACGATTGAGGGAAAACCCCGGCATTTTTGCTGGCACCGGGGGCGGGCACGCGGGGGCTGGCGTCGCCTCGCCCAACCCGGCCGATCGCCCGCCAGACCGCAAGGAGATTGAAAGGGGCGGCAAGTGGCCCGATGCCCGAAAGCAGGGCGGTTCGCACCGTTCTAGGGTAAACGCGCACTGTGTCTGACGGAACCACGTCCCTATAATCGGAGTCGTACGACGACATATCACAAGCCGGTTCCACGCATCCTGCACCCGGTCCCCGGCTGTGAGGAGACCCGATGAACGCAAGCCCCACTTCCAGCGCCGCCGCCGCGACTTCCGCCGAAGGCGCGCGCCGCACCAACGTCCGCTACTGGATTCTCCTGCTTATCTTCATTGTGACCACGGTCAACTACGCCGACCGGGCCACGCTGTCGATTACCGGCCCCGCCATGCGCGAGGAGTTCGGCTTCAGCGCCGTGCAGATGGGCTATATCTTCTCCGCCTTCAGCTGGGCCTATGTGATGGCGCAGATCCCGGGCGGCTGGCTGCTCGACCGCTTCGGCGCCCGCCGCATCTACGCGGCCAGCATCTTCGTCTGGTCGTTCTTCACACTGCTGCAGGGCTGGCTGGGCGTGTTCGCCACCATCGGCTCGGCCATGACCGTGCTGTTCGCGCTGCGCTTCGCCGTGGGCCTGGCCGAATCGCCGGCTTTCCCGGCCAACGCCAAGGTCGTGGCCAGCTGGTTCCCCACCGCCGAGCGCGGCACGGCGTCGGCCATCTTCAACGCCGCGCAGTACTTTGCTGCCGTGGTCTTCACGCCGCTGATGGCCTGGGTCGTCCATAGCTGGGGCTGGCACCACGTGTATCTGTGGATGGGCCTGATGGGCATGGCGCTGGCGCTGGTATGGCTCAAGATCATGCGCAGCCCGGCCACGCACCCGGCGGTGAACCGCGCCGAACTCGCGCATATCGAGCAGGGCGGCGGGCTGATCCATATGAACGAGGGCGCCGGCCAGGGCTCCGAAAAGGCACCGGCGGGCTGGTTCTACGCCAAGCAGCTGCTTTCCAACCGCATGCTGGCCGGCGTGTACCTGGGCCAGTACTGCATCAACGTGCTGACGTACTTCTTCCTGACGTGGTTCCCGGTGTACCTGGTGCAGGCGCGCGGCATGTCGATCCTGAAGGCGGGCTTCGTGGCCTCCCTGCCGGCCATCTGCGGCTTCCTCGGCGGCGTGTTGGGCGGCGTGATCTCCGACAGCCTGCTGCGCAAGGGCTACTCGCTGACCTTCGCCCGCAAGCTGCCAATCGTGGTCGGCATGCTGCTGTCGGTGTCGATGATCGCCTGCAACTACGTAGACGCCGAGTGGCTGGTGGTCGGCATCATGGCGCTGGCCTTCTTCGGCAAGGGGATTGGCGCGCTGGGCTGGGCGGTGGTGGCCGATACGGCGCCCAAGGAGGTCATGGGCCTCGCCGGCAGCATTTTCAACACGTTTGGCAATATCGCCGGCATCGTGACGCCGATCGTGATCGGCTATATCCTCAGCGTCACGGGCTCGTTCAACGGCGCGCTGGTTTTCGTGGGCATCAACGCCCTGGTCACCGTGGTGAGCTACCTGGTGATCGTGAAGGACATCCGGCGCGTGGAACTGAAGCACGCCTGATATAGAGAGAAGACAAGGACCCCCAACATGTCTGAACAGGATTCCCCGGTGGCCGCCCAGGCCGTGGCTGCCGACCCCAAGCCGCTGTACATCCGCATCCACGCCGACGACAACGTGGCCATCATCGCCAATGACGGCGGCCTGCCCGCCGGCACGGTGTTCCCGTGCGGCCTGACGCTCGTGGAACGCGTGCCGCAGGGCCACAAGGTGGCGCTGGTGGACCTGAAGCAGGACGACGCGGTCATGCGCTATAACGTGGTGATCGGCTACGCGCTGAAAGACCTGCCGCGCGGCAGCTGGATCAACGAACGCGTGCTGCGCATGCCCGAGCCGCCGGGCCTGACCGACCTGCCGATCGGCACGCGGGTGCCGGCGCCGCTGCCGCCGCTGGAGGGCTATACCTTCGAAGGCTTCCGCAACCCGGACGGCTCGGTGGGCACCCGCAACATCCTGGCGATTACCACCACGGTGCAGTGCGTGTCCGGCGTGGTCGAGCACGCGGTGCGCCGCATCAAGGCCGAACTGCTGCCGCGCTACCCCAATGTCGACGATGTGATCGGCCTGGAGCACACCTATGGCTGCGGCGTGGCCATCGACGCCCCCGACGCCGTGGTGCCCATCCGCACGCTGCGCAACATCGCCCTGAACCCCAACTTCGGCGGCCGCGCGATGATGGTGAGCCTGGGCTGCGAGAAGCTCCAGCCGGAACGCCTGATGCCGCCCGGCACGATCCCCATCCAGACCGGCGCCGGCGAGGTGCAGGTGGGCGTGGTCTGCCTGCAGGACGACCAGCACGTGGGCTTCGGGTCGATGATCGACTCGATCATGGCCATGGCGGAATCGCACCTCGACGTGCTGAACGCGCGCCAGCGCGAGACCTGCCCGGTCTCGGAACTGGTGGTGGGCGTGCAGTGCGGCGGCAGCGACGCCTTCTCGGGCGTGACCGCCAACCCCGCCGTGGGCTACGCCACGGACCTGCTGGTGCGGGCCGGCGCCGCCGTGATGTTCTCGGAAGTGACCGAGGTGCGCGACGGCATCGCCCAGCTCACCGCACGGGCCGCCACGCCGGAAGTGGCCGAGGCCATGATCCGCGAGATGGACTGGTACGACCGCTACCTGGACCGTGGCCGCGTGGACCGCAGCGCCAACACCTCGCCCGGCAACAAGAAGGGCGGGCTGTCGAACATCGTGGAAAAGGCGATGGGGTCCATCGTCAAGTCGGGCAGCTCGGCTATCTCCGGCGTGCTGTCGCCGGGCGAGAAGCTCAAGCAGAAGGGCCTGATCTACGCCGCCACGCCCGCCAGCGACTTTATCTGCGGCACGCTGCAACTGGCCGCCGGCATGAACCTGCACGTGTTCACCACCGGCCGGGGCACACCGTACGGCCTGGCCGAGGTGCCGGTGATCAAGGTGGCCACCCGCAACGACCTGGCGCGCCGCTGGCACGACCTGATGGACGTGAACGCGGGCCGCATCGCCACCGGCGAGGCCACCATCGAGGATGTGGGCTGGGAGTTGTTCAACCTGATGCTGGACGTGGCCAGCGGCCGCAAGAAGACCTGGGCCGAGCACCACAAGCTCTACAACTCGCTCGCGCTGTTCAACCCGGCGCCGGTGACCTGAGCCGGCCTTACTCGCCGATGATCTGCTTTGTCGGCTAAACCTATTCGCTGGACGATTCGGCCTTTCCACTTTACTGTGAGAAATCCAGCGAATTACCTTACTTTTTAGGCGAAGTGAGAAAAAGCGCATCCGAACCCGTTGACGGCGCTCAGCGGTATTTTTCTCGCATCTTAAGGAAAATTTGGGCCCGCTTACCCGACCAGTGCCAGCAATGGCCAGTATGTGCTCTCACGTTGCGCAGCGTAAGAGATACTCCCTGGCGAAGCAGGTGCTCTATTATCTGACGACACTCTTCCTCTTGCCTGGCGGCGCTGAGATTGCGTTCTGCCACACGGAATGCAGCATTGGCAAGATTAAGGGCAGGAACTAGGTCGGCAGCCACGTGTTTGAGCGTTTTCGGGCAGTGATTAAGCTTGCGTGCTAAGTCCCGCAAGCTTCTCACGCCGCCAGCATCAATTGATTGCTGAATCTCTGACCTGATGGCCTTCTCCTGAGCAGGACGGTATGGTCTAGTGCGGTGGACGCTCGGGCTATCGCAACGACGGTACTCGGCTCGGCCGCGCGCAATTTGCGCTAAAGACAACTGGTTGCAAAGGCAGAAGTGTACGAGGCCGGGAAGGGAAGTGCGGGCGCCAGCTTGTCGAAACATTCTGTGAACCCCGCTTTTCTCCACATTGCATGCATCAGCAGAGCGAACTAGCCAGTTTTCTCCGAGAACAGTTGGCATAGTTTCATTGCACAACTGCAGAGCGTCGGAAGGAAAAAATATCCCTGATGTTCCTGCTGCGACTAGCTCGCCTACCAGTTCAGCGACTGCAACCTCCTGGGCACTAGCATTTATCGTGCGGGTTTTGTCACATAAGCAAAAGAGCTTGCCGCATGTCCAGCAGTTTTCCGGAAGTATTTTTCGAACCGAAGTATATATTGCGTTGTCGGGCGCTCCGCACTGGCGCTGACGTAGTCGAACTCTGTGAATCGGACAGACGGTCACTACATCGATATACCAGATAAGAGGTATCCATGGCTCCGCGCTTGCCGCGCTCGCATCGCGCAAACATTCTCTGCAATAGCGTGCGTGCTTCGCCAGCAGATGGGTCGTGGACAGAAACCCAGCGGCGAAATTTAGCGTTCCGAGCATTAGGTCGGTTCTTCCAGTTGCGCGATTTAATGCTGACGCCCAGGCTCGGGAAACATCCCCGATGGTCACCATTGCGGCGCCTCCACGGGCATACCACGATGCGGTTAAGACAGGCTCTTCATGGCCCTGGGCCATAGGAGCCAGCACGCTACTGTTGAGCTTGCGGACCGGGACACAATGTGCGGAGGCAAGCCGAAAATCATAGCTTACCAGAGACTCCGCTTGGCTTGTTCCGAAGCCTATAGGTTTCAGGTTATAAAGAGGGTGCATATCAACAAACTAACGTGCAAGCTTCTTCCCAATGGCAGCAATGCCTTCATCCGTGCAGTAGTAATTCTTGACGCCATATTTTCGTCTAAGCTCGGCTTCGCCTGTTATTATCTGCTGTCGCATCGCATCATTAAGAGTCGATGCTTTCAACGATTTTCCAAACATGTCCGAAGTCCACATTTCAGATTTGGCGCGAAGCTGATAGCCCAGGAAGTTAGAGAGAATTACCGACAACTGGCCCACTCCACCCATTGAAGAATCGGCCAAATCTTTCACGGCCGCCACAAAGTTGGGGATGCTTTTGCACGGCCAATTTGTTGCGAACTTCTCCACTGCTACTTTAAATTCCTCCATTTCAGATTCGTTATTAGTATCGTATCGAAAAAATGGAACAACCTCCGTGCGACGGATTTGTGTTGTGTAAAGCATCGAAAGTTCCAGTAGTTCATAGCTTCCAATGAAAATTAGCTTAATGTCTATCTGTTCTGCAAAAGATTTTGACGTATTCATGACGTCGCGATTGTTAAACCTAAGGAAGTAATACGCTTCATCAAAGATTATGACCTTCAGCGCCCGCTCTTTTGCCATCCGCTTTATCGATTTTCGAAGGGCGCTAAGGGTGAGTCGGCTGTTATTCGCATACCGGATAATCCCACCCGTCTCAGATGTTTCACGTATATATTCCGTTGGAACGGCGGAGGCTTCTTCCATGATGTCCCCAAACAAATTCTTCCATGCGAAGTTGTGCTTATCGTTGTTTTCGACGGCTATGTAAATGAAGGGTTTTTCAGAACCCTCACCATTTCCCCATAATTCAGTAAACGCATCGGCGAGAGCGTTCGTAGCTAGGTTTGTCTTACCGGCGCCGCTCATTCCTATTAAAAAAATGAATCGTGTATTATTGTTGCGGCGAACGCAATCCAGCACGCCTTGCAGTGCGCTGCTGAGATTTAGGTGTGAGATGTTCAACTGACTGAACCATTCCTCCCGCTTTCGTTTGCTTGCTGTGAGAATTGCGTCAAGCTCAGGGTGAATATACTGCTTGTTCCGCTTGAACATGATTTCTCCCGATAGACGCCTAGGGCGAACGAGAAAGTGAGCTCAGTCGAGCTCGCTTTGGTAGTCGCCCGTCCGTAAGGTTGATTCAAGACCGCAATGGGCGATGTGGTCGTAGCATTTCGCTACACATAATTGCGAAATGCGTGGAGTGTGGATTCATCCAGGAAAGGACGAGGCACCTTGAACTCACTGTCCTTAGTGGATTCCGATTCTGGTGTCATTCCTTTGTTGTCGACGGTCTCACCGGCGTCAGGCTCCCATTGCAGCTCGCCGAAGGGCGAGTTAATGCTCTCCGCTGTGGTTTTCTCGAGAAATCTTGCGGCTTTGGAACTCGCGATGTGCAATCCAAGCGTCTTGGCCAAGTAACCCATCTCGGCCTGTTGCTTTGACATGCGCTCATCAAACGGACCGGGTATGAACAGCTCGGCCTTGTCGGCCAACACTTTTCTTGAGCCAATGGCCTGCTTGGCAAGCTGATTTTTGGCGCGTGCAGACTCCCTGCACGCTTGCTGGACTTGGTAAGTGGTCCTGCCGCGATACGGCTCGAGATTGCGAATAATGGCGCACTGCCATCCCTTCCCTTTCTCGCACACGTAGAGCACGTTCGCATCCCAGGGCTCTACGCGAACCTCCAAGCGGGCGCCTTTTTCCAGTTTCTTGAAGGACGGATGCCAAAAATATTGGCCGTAGAGGTATATGCCGCGCCGATTGTCCAAAAGCTGAAACCACTTTTTTGAGTGCGGACACGTAAGCAGCATCAAGTTTTCGTCGAATCGCACTAAGGTGTGTTCGCGTAGGCCGCTCTCCCTATATAGTTGCCTCTCCTTATCATTTGGGCTCATTCCAAGGGCCGGATGCACGCGTTCGGCGTATTGCCGAAAATATTCATCCAACATCAAGTACAATGCTGGTAGCGTCCATACGCCACGGTCGTACGGATAGACCTCGCGCGATACCGTTCTCGGGTCCACCATATTTGTAGTGTTTCCGCGAAGTTGCTGGATTATTTCCTCCTGAGTGGCGCCAAGCGCCCGCTCAACGACTGCGCCGCCACGAGGTTGGCTCGGCGGACGATAGCGAAGCTCAATACCGTAGAGATAGCAAAACCAAATAAGCTCGTTGGACCAGAACTCTTTCCCGTTGTCGACCACGAGAACTGTCGGAAGCCGCTTATGGCGTCGAACATAATCCCGCAGGACTAAAAGAACGGAAGCAGCACTTGGGGGGTTATACGAAAGCCAGAACGCACGCCTGTGCCGGCATGAGCCATCTACGGCAAGCGTTATGTATGGTTTGCCGAGGTCCACACCGTCCAGGTCTTTTGTGTCCAGAGTAACGGTGGTATGGTCGATGTAGCAGACTTCATGCGGTCTCGTACCGTGGACCGGAAATGGCTGAGCAAAAAGCGCGTCTAAGGGATATTTCTGATAAGCTGCTTTTCGGCCCTCCCGCAGTAGAATATCTTCTGCATTCTTGCAGTTCTTGCAAAAGGTTTGGTACGACCTTGGGGTAATAAGCTCGCCAGTCTCCTTTATGTGGTGTTCTATTCCCAATATATAAATACAGTACGCTCCTCTTCTCGTCATCCGTTCGGGGGAGTTGTAACATGTAATCGCGTCGATTAAGCATTTGTGCTCGGCCTCATTCGTGAAGTGAGGGTGGTGATTTCCTCGGTTGGGAATGCTGTCCATCAACGCAATCAGCCGGTCGAGCTGATTTTCCATGCCTCGGACTTTGCGCTTGAAGCTTTCGAGTGAGCTTCTCGAGAATTCCGTAAGGTCCCACCGTTCAAGCGCTTTCAAACGAACTCCAGCCCGGGCCCATTGGGGTGAGTCGAAGTCATGTAACATCTTCTTCGGGTCTGGCGGTATCCCCGGCGCATCGGAGGAAATCGCGTTGAGGTCGTTCAGCGCCAAAACCGACTCCAAATCGAGCACGGAGAGATGGCCGTCCTTGTCTTGCACATGCAGCTGGCGCTCGCCGCACATCACAACCGTGTACTCGACGTTTTCATACCGGATGACAGTTCCTGAGCGCAGCCGCATGACGCCTGGCAAGGGGAGGACAGGCTGAACCTCCTTTTGACGAGCGACCCGTACCGCAGCTGAGATGGCGGCATCCCGGCAAACAATTAAATCGGATGGGACGTCCAATAGCTCAGTCTCGAGATTGACGTGAACGTGCCCTCCTGCAATCGCAGTGAAAATCTGGTCCGCAGTGAAGTTATGCTCGTCCAGGAGCTCCATATACGAAACGTATTTTCTTTCGTCGAGAAGCTCGCTGATGCGTTGCAATGTGTCGGCGGAAATTTTCGGCGCGTCTTCTCGGAGATAGTCTTTAATGAACCGGGCGTTGTTCAGTAATCTGGTATTTATTGATGAGTTCTTCACTATCTTATAGGGGACACCCATTCTGCCGTACGTCGCCTCGGCTGGGCGATAGTGAATTGCGCCTTCTTCATCTCGGAAGTACGAATCTGGATGGCTTAAGGTCTGACCTAGCAGTCGTGCATCATCACGTATTTCATCGACGTAAACGGACATTCTTGTCACCACTAGAAAATCAGAGTGGTAGGGTCCCGTACCTCGACGCTTCCCATTTTTGTCGATGTAATCGACTTGGACCTCCAAAGGCTGCGGAAAATATGCGATGACATTGTCGTCATTTTCATATCGCATTGCCATCGCCAACTCTCCAGCCATACTTTCGACGAGAAGATGGTGCCCCATCTTCTTGCTGGGGTATTGGGAGGCGGTGTTTCCATAGTGATTCTGCGGTTTGCGAGAGGGTCCGTGGCTAATGACGTATCGAATATATTGACGTCCTTCCTCATGCATATTCATCTGGCAGACAATATTATCAACGTGCTCGCGAAGTTTTGCCTCGTCCATTTTTTTACTCCTTCAATTTGAGTATCGCGTACGCGATTTGCCGGCGGTATTCGGCCTTCCTCAGGGGCGGTGGTCTCCTGAGATTGCGGACAATAGTGTGGCCTCCCAAAACGATTAGCGTCCTGAGTTGCGAAAAAAAGCCTCCCCCTCGGGAAATCTGGAGTTTCTCGAAAAGACCTTGCGGTGGGCTTGCTTCGGGCGACGTGCTTAGCGAGCCGTCTTAAGCGGAAGAGGACTAACTAGGCGGTGTAGAGCGGGTTTTTACGTGCTCCATGATTACAGTCTCCATGGTGAGCAGAGTTTATGCTTTTCAGCGATTTGCGCAAGCGTTTTTTGCGAAACTATGCAAGACGTTTGGAGAGGGTTTTCCCGCGATTAACGTGAAATAGGTATTCGGTCAACGAGCATTATGTTGTTAACTGAAGGCGATTAAATAGATAATCTATGTGATACTGTTTATGCCGGCTCTTTGTGCCAGTGTTGGTGGAACGAATGCTTCGCAGCCGCCGCCGAAATGCCTTGTTTGGGGTCGACCAGAAGGACACGCTCGGCGTTAGCAGGCTGCGGTTCTGGGAGCATTCGCATCCAGTCGACTGGGTGAGCGACTTGAAGGAAGAGGGCGCGGGCACCTTCAATCGACGCAGGATTGCTGTCGAGAGCGCCAGCGAACCACCGGGCAGATGGCCCAAGGCATTGCAAGAAAGTACGTTGCTTGAGCTTGGCGCCCCAATTGCACTCGTTGACTAGGACGACGTCGTTGTATCCCTCGAGTGCATCGGCCAAATGAGCCGACCACCGGAAATAGCCGGCATCCAGGAAGCTGGCTGCAGTCGCCTGCCAGTGCTGAGCAGGAACACCTTGGCACGACGGGTGGAGGACTCCGTCGCATACGAAGAACAACACTCTCATCACGCCTGCTCCTCGCGACACCGGAAGGCTCCACCTCCTCGTGTGGTCGACCCCGAATCAGGGTTCCCCTCCAAAAGGAGGGTACGTAGCGCGTGGATTGCCGCGGGCAGGTCGGCTTTACCGTCGATGATGACGCTGGACTCAGAGAGAATCGGGAGAACCTGGCCCCAATCTGTGTCGAGAAGAACTGGATGGGGAGGGCGACGACGATGGAGGTCGGCACGCAACCATTCACGTCGAGCGGTTACGACAGGGTGGTGGTACCGGTGAAGTCTGTTGCCTGGGAGGGTTGCGCCGATGACGCTAGCGCGCGTCGCGTTTGGCAAGCAGGAGAGGGCCTCCCGGTAGCCCGCCTCCAAGATGTACCAACTGTGCAAGACGATTGCTGTTCGCGGTGAGGAAAGCAGAAGTTCTTCGAACAGTGCTATGTTGCCTGCGAAGGATTCTGAAGCATCGCCGCGTTTTGCAGCCGCATGCGGAGGGTGAAGAATGCCCTCGGGATTGAGATAGAGAGTGGCCACGACGAGCTTGACTCAAGGAAGCGCGCACGCCGTCGTGCATCGTGGTCCGCAGGGAAACGGACCAGATACAATGCATGCGCTGCACCGTTCTTGAGTTGCCTGGCTCTGCCGAAAATGGCTTTAGTTCTGCTTGGACGAGTCGGCTTTTCCCTGTTTCCGCGGTATATGGTTAACAGGGCTACAACATCAGCGAGGACCGCTTGAGTCATGTTGATACAGCGTGGACGCGGCTAGCGTCGCGCACTGCCCGCGGCTTACTGGTGCGAAAAGGGGTGTCTTACGAGCAACTTGTCGAATGCCTGGCGGCTGTCGACTTGGAGGAGTCCGTTCGCGCCGTTGAGGGCAAGGTTCAGCGCGGCTCCTTCCGTTGCAGCTTCTTCTTCCAGCTCCTGCTTGCAGTGCAAGCTGACCTCCCGGACGAATTGGTGTTGTCGAAACGACAAGAGTCGTGGGAAGAGGCGTGCGCCAGAACATTCCTTCGAGAGCTGGAGCATCACGGCCTGACATACGACGTCCTGGCAAAACGGTTTTTGAAGACAGGTCTGGAGTTGAGTGCCGCGCAGCTCGAGCAGCAAGTCTCATCGGGAAGCTTTCCGTTCACGCTACTGCTCCAACTCTCGGCCGTCGCACCGGTCACGTTGCTTCAGCGGTTCGTTGACCAGAGCGACATCGAAGAGACTGCGAAGCTGTATGTCCATGGTGGCTAGAATTTTGGTATGGTTTAAACCATACCGATAGATTAGACCACGACGCGAAAAATGCAAGGAATGGCTGAGCGTTTTCGCGGAACGTCACTCGTCAGAGGCCCGTAAGAGGACGCAACCCAACCTTGATTCCGCTGATGCAAGGCCTACACTCGATTTACCAGCGCTGTCGCTCATAAGCAGAACTACTTCCTGACAGCAGTCATTCCCCTATCCGCAGTTGCTAGCAGCCAGGCACGATGAGCTCGATGTCTTCGAGTTATCGCATGCTTCGATGCACAGCGTTTCACACATCTTTGAAACCGAGCAGAGCTGCGGTTCTCCCTTGGGGGAGCTATGTCAATTTGGTCGGTTGCATCTGTAGACCGCGAGCCCGAGATTGGGCTGCGTCGCTGGCGAGTCATGGAGACCGAGCGAGGTGAACACCATTTCGTCGGCCAGTGTGTTGCTAGCAATACCGGTCGTGTGAGCTCCGCAATCGTGTCGTTCGACAGGCAAAGTCGGACCGGAAGAACCCGAAGCGGACGGCGCTACACCTTGATTGGCGACCCTGGGGACGACCCGGATGGCATGCATACCTGGTCTATCTGGGTGATTTCGAACAACGTAACGCGTCAGACAAACGTGAGCTCCCAGTACCTCGCGCTGGGAGACAAAAATGATGCCATCGCGGGGGCGTAGTTGTCTCATCTAAGGGGCGTTGACATGGCGATAGTGATAGAGCTCTCCGTTGCCAAAGACGAAGTTCGAGTCACGGACTGGAGGCTTTTGCAGACGTACCATCCGCGTTGGCACGTCTTCGGGCGATTTGGAGCCACTGGGGGATTCTGGATAACGCCGCCCTTGGTCTTTCGTGACGTCCGAAGACTCGTGGCCGAATCCGAAAATGGGCGTCGATATCGATTGGTTGGAGAGCCGGGCGTCCCCTCGATGCCGGCGTCGTTCGTGGAATGTTGCGCGAGCTTCGATGCGCGACTTGCCACTACGCGTGACGTGACCGTTGATTTACTGAAATTGCGGGATAGGGCGGTTGGCCGACGGGGTGGCGAAGGTAGCGTTCTGGCATCTCATTGGATGGGGCTGCCAGAACGGTAGGGTGCATACGCCAGCTCAACGTTGTCTCGGTGCGGGAGTTCACTCTTTGGCGACCGGTTCCTTCTTTTCCCCGCCGAGAGCGGAGGTGATGGCGCCGGGCAACTTCTCTTGGTTGCTTTGAACGTAGTTTTGATAGAGAGCGCTGCCGGTTTCCTTGACGAAGAACAGGGCTCCGAAGCTGATAACGCCGAGGACCGTCAGGCATTTTCGAAGTCGAGGAAACGGGGCAAGAGCTGCGTGCGTCTTTCCGAAGTGCCAAATCAGGCCGAAGCCTACCAAGCAACCAACAACCATTGCGGGCAGGACGGGATACTGCACGCGGAGTAGGTACACCAGCAGGCCGTCCACGGCCAGCGCCGCAAGTATGCCTGGTAGCAAGCCGACCAATAGTAGGAAGCGCAATGCCGCGTTTTTCTTTTGCCGTTGCTCGCTTGCCTCCCTTTCCTTCGATTGGAGGGCCATTAACTGCTTGTCGGCATTTGATTTTTCGGCGGCAGCGGCAGCAAGCTGCTTCTCAAGTGCGGCAACCTTCTCATCCGCTTCCTTGGCGCGACCCTGTGCAAAATCTCGCTCTTCGGCGACTTTATTGTTCTGAGCCTGGAACGTGTCCCTTTGCAAGCGAAGGGCTTCAGCTTCCTGTGCTTTTTTGCCAGCCAGGGCGTCCTTCTGGAGGGCCTCAGCTTCAAGCTGTTGCACGCGTTGTACCGTACCCTCATGCGCTGCGAGAAGCTCGTCCCGAATAATCTCGACTTCTTCCTCGGACGAGTGGGCACGTTTGAAGCGCGAGCGTACAGCCTTGTCCAGCAAGATGGTTTGCAGCTCTGCCGGCGAGAATGTATGGACCTCCTCGAAGGTAGCCATCCTTCTAAGAATCGCTACAGTGACGTCTTCCGTGTCGGAGTCGAAGTCCCTAAACAAGAGCGGCAGTCGCAGGCTACCGAACAGTGCTTTTTCGAATTCTGCTGAGCGGGGCGTCCAGAACTGCGCGTACTGGATGAAGCTGCTGGGGTCGATACACACAGGAACGTAGTTGCATCTGCCACCACGCTTGAAGGCGTCAAATCCCATCAGCCTCTTGTCCAGGGTCACGAACCAATCCGAAGCATCCAACGGTGACGCTAAGCCAGCAGGACGAGCTCGCTCAACACAATGCCAGATATAGACATCGTGCTTGATGGCTTCATAGTTCTTCCTTCGCTCCTCGGGCTTCTTCGCCTCGTGCTCCTCCATCCTTCGCACGTCCTCGAGGAACTCGGCGTCGAGCGTGGATACGAGAAGCGAGCGGTCGATAATCTCGATGTTTCGACCCCTGAGGATTCCCGCGAGACCCGATACATACGGCTCAAAGTACTCACGAGGGCTCAACCCAATCGTTGACTTCGCCGCCGCCTGGAAGTATCGACCATACACGCCTGAAAGATTCGAGCTCATACCCACGCGAGCAACATTCGAGGGCATGGGATTTGCGCCCAGATGATGCATGGCGGCATTCAGCACGCGTGTTGCTTCGTCGATGGTCTCAGGGAAGACGAAAAGTTTGAGTTGAATGGGTGAATTGGGATTCCGGTTCAGCGCCATCAAGCTTTGGACGCTGTCATCCTCATAATTCTCATGAAGAGACAGGACCGAAAACAGGGTATTCGTGTCCAGGAAAAGCTTGATAGAGCTCTTCCGAGTGCGCTTACGGTCGAGTGCGTCGATGGTGGAGTTGTCCAGGCTGACGGCACTTACAAAGAACGTCGCTGCGACGCGCTTGAGGATGAACTGGCAGGTCTGTTGGTTGTTCGGGTCAAGAAACTTGATGACAGCGTGAGTGACCTGCTCGCGGACCTCGGCAGGTACGGTTTCCATAACGGGCCCGAGGCCTTCTGTCGGGATTTCCGCCGCACTTCCCGAAATGAGGTTTAGCGTATTAGCACCAGACTGCGAAATCAGAGGGTACAGGTAGTCGTTCTCGAACTTGAACCAGAGCGCGGTTGCGTCGACGTCTGGAGCTGCTTCATTCACTAGACCTTCAAAGCGCATGCGTGCGGCCGTCTCCTCCGCTGACGTCGCGGCCATGGCATCATCAATCTCACGTATTGCTTCCTGACGTAGCTTGAAATGCAGCTTGGGGTTCTCGAGCAGCTTCTTTTCGGACAGGAGGTGAGAAACGGCCTTCTCAATAGCGGCAGCCCCGAAATCGTGAGTTGTCGCCTCCTTAACCTCGTCCCGTAGCTGCTGCTTAGTTACTGCGCCTCCCTTACGCGCACGCAAGACCGCCAAAATAATCTTGAGGAGAGTCTTTTGAACCCAGCCACTCTCATTCAGTTCGACGTAGTGGACGAGCGATACCAGTTCTTTAGTTAGTTTTACTTGTTCGGTCATCTTCAAGAAATCTGTCTTGCGCGCTTCCATGGGTCGGCCTCCGCTTCCCACATCACAGCACAGAGATGTCGCGCCAGCATGCGGCGACGTTAATGTCGCATAATACCGTTGTTGGGCTTGAGGCTAGAGGCCGTGTTTGTTGGGGATGTGCAAAAAAGCAGACAACTTTTTGATGCCTCACCCGGATGAGGTATGCGGAACGGCATTTATCCGTGCTTAGCTCCATTGAAACCCCACTAAAGTGGGTCAGGTGGGGGCGGCGAATCGTTTTTTGAGGAAGAACGGTCGAGCAAACACTTGACGGTGACTGACCTAACCGCTGACAGTCATGCGGGTTCCCGTATGGCCTTTGGGCTTGTCGGGAAGACGAAAACTATCGAAACACTATTCTCTTAATCTTAATTGATGGGCAAGCAGAGGGATTTGCACCGTAGGTGGAAACGTGCTGGCAAGCAACTAGAAGAGCTGTTCGACTCTCCCGAGCACACGGTGGTCGTGCACTACTCCTGCGAGAGCTTCTATGACCGCGAGAATCCACGCTCGCCACGGGTCACTTCAATCGCTGTTCGCAACCTTGACTCAGGGCAAACGACCTCATTCTCTATTCACTTGGTTGCCGAGCAACGGGGTCTTCTAGACAGCATTGCTGACCACTATGACGCCCTTGAGGGCGAGATGCTCACGGCCTTCTTCGAGAACATGCGAATTCGGAGCCATTGCAAGTGGATGCATTGGAATATGCGAGACGCTAACTATGGCTTCGAGGCGTTGGAGAATCGCTTGCGTGCCCTGGGAGGCCGGCCTACGACGCTTGACGAGCGGAATCGCTATGACCTGTCCCGCATCTTGGTCAGCATGTTCGGGAACGCCTATATTGGTCAC
The DNA here is from genome assembly GCF_905397395.1 of Cupriavidus campinensis. Taxonomy (GTDB): domain Bacteria; phylum Pseudomonadota; class Gammaproteobacteria; order Burkholderiales; family Burkholderiaceae; genus Cupriavidus; species Cupriavidus campinensis. Next base: position 274,192 of record NZ_CAJPVH010000001.1, on the reverse strand, counting down.
CCTCGACTCGAGAAGCTAATGGCGCTGAATCACATTACCGCTCGGGATTTTCTCAATGGCCAGCAGGAGGCAGATGCTTTCGTCGCGCAAGAGTTCGTAAAGCTGCATCAATCAACTTTGCGGAAAGTCGATGTACTAGCCAATCTTGCGGAGAGAGCTCACAACGGCTCGTTGAAAACACATGCAACTTGGTGGCAGCGCCATGGGCGCTCAGTCGCAGCAGCCGCTGAATGGGCGAAGGAGCATTGGTTGTTTAGCGGAATCGGTGCGCTCTTGGGCTTGGGCGCCGCGGTCTATAAGGCATTGCCTTGGCTGAGAGCGCTGTTCAGTTAGCTGCTGCCTACCGGTGACGAGCGGCTTGCCTGGAGCATGGTTGTAGTTGTTTACTACCATGCTCCGACATGACGCACGGTTACGGGAGCGGCTGCAGAAGCTTGCCAGACCACTCTATGAGTTTGAAGGTCACACCTTGCGTGGCCTGTTTGAAGACGTCCTCATTTTCATCGAAGGATGCCGCGATGATGCTCTGTAGCTTGGGCTCACCGGCTAGTTGCTTGAGAAGGGCGTGTTGGCTGTCGACTGCCATGGAATGTTGACCAGGTTCATCAAGCATGAGTACGCTTGGATGATTGCCTTCAAAGTTCTTGGTTACGGACGTCTGATGCAGCGCCAGGAGATAGCTCCAAATAAGTCGCACGAAGTCACTAGCACTTGAATCCGATTTGATGTCCGTACGAATCTCCCGCAGTTCCATTTGCGCCAGAGACGGGACAAGAGTGTCATCCGAGATTTCGACATCTTGGATGGGAGCGCTTTCATACCCGAACGAACCGGCATTGGCTCGGAAATGCTTCTCGAACACATCAATTCGGATATTGTCGTCCTCGGTGTAAGCGTCCTTTGGTAGCTTTTTGCGTGCCCCTTGATTGGCCACCAGCCTGTCGGAGATGGCCCTCAGTTGGCGTAGTCCGTCCGCTGTCTTTGTTTCCACTTCCTGTAAAGCGGTGACTTCTGACTCAATTTGCACTTGGCGGCGCACAACAGCTTTAGACTCGGTCGCACCGGATGACACGTCCCCGCGCATTGCGACGAGCACATCGCGCTTGGCTGCCAGCCTGGCAGCCAATTCCGTAACTCTCACTTCGGATTCTTGAATCGTCTCCTTCACTCCGAAAATCTGCCGTATCAACATGCGCCGCTGACTGTCTAGATACGCGATGTTGGCGTCGAGGTCCATCTGGGGCCCGGTGATACGCAGTTCAACTACGGGACGCGCGAGCTCCTCTGTGCGTATGCGAAAGCGGGGCTTCCCGCCTATCGATATGTGTTCTCAAGGCACCGGAACGACAGCAAGGCCGCGCCGGTACATGGTGATGAGCTTCAGTTCGCATTCGACAATCTCTCGGCTTCGCATCGCGGAAAGAAGCTTCCGTTCACGTTCGGAGCCTACCTCGCCATTAGGGCTGCAGGTGAGGATTCTGCCAACACCGAATTTGGCACTGCTTTAACGATTGCCTCCGTGTTAGGGCAAGCATCTATATGCTTTGGGCGCGCGACAAATCGATGACGACGCCATGGATATGTGGCCACTCCTCTAATGGTATTCGTTCGCTCATCAACGTCGCAAAATGTTGGGCGTCCCGAGGCTTCACGCGCTCAGGTGTCGCTCGCGGAGAGTGTCCAAACCACAGGACGATGTAGATTCCCACACCGCCTGCATCCGGGTGGACGGAGTAGTAGCGTTCAAGCTGCTCTCGCCACGCTGTCCAAACCGCCTCATGATTCTCCTTCTTGATTTCGACAGGGACCATGATGCGCGAACTCTTGGCGAAGAGAACGCCTTGCATGTCAGCGCGCCGCTCATTGGCAGCTTGCGCTTCTTTTGATGCTTCAACGTTCTTAGGCGCTAAGCGTCCCCGCAGGAGGGTCAAGAGTACGTCTCGGCATTCATTCTCCGACTTCGGTTTCTCGTTTCCCCGCTCGTCGACGGTCCAAAAAAGCCGCAACAGGTTCGTGTCGTCGTGACGAATATGTTCTGCGCACATGGTCAACTGGTCGGCCATTAGCGCTGCCAAGTCTTGCGCGTTTGCCGGTGCCCGATTTGCCAGGGTATTCGCCGCTGCGAGCGCGTCTGTCGGTTTGAAAAATGCCTTTCGAGCAAAGCGCTGCTGGTCGTAGTAGCAACCATCTAGATGGACACGCCATCCTTCCAACGACGGTAGTGCCTTTAGGCGCCGAAGCTGTGTTCCCGCCTGCGGCGAAGGGTCTTCGGAAAGCCATTTCGTCAGTCGGTGGACGATATCTCCTCTCTCGTGCTCGTGGGTGTGGATTCGGTCTATTTCAAATCGATTCACTGCTGCACTGGGAGCAAGAATCTCAACCAATCTCGCGAGCACCCTGGGCGTGAAACGCTGGCTTTCATCCGTCGTAGTGTATTGTTGGACGATGGCGTCAGTGAGCGCAGCTACGTCCACGGATGAACTCAAAAAGAGCTCATCCAAGTGAGGCCCGAAAACGTCAGGAAATGCTCGGAGGCCGGCAACCAGAAAGGCGAGCCGTTGGTGTTCGTCAATTCCATCATTCGCCACATTCGCAGACGCGACGCTCGACAAGGTCTCCGTATGATGGATTCCCGCCGCTGGGAGGAGCACAGAGTTTAGAAAACGAATCTGCCCAGGCGAAGCTTGGCGTGGAAGAAGCGAGAAGAGCTCCGGTAACAGTAATCGCGCCAGATTGACTGGGCCTGTAGGCTCGCGTAGGTCCCGCAACGCGGCAAACTGCGGCCCCTCTACGTTGCTAAGATGGGCCGCCGCATGGCGAAGAACGAGCGGAGCGACAAGCTCTGGGAGCGCGTTAGCCACAGCCAGGTACCACGTTGGCGATTTTTCTGTTGACGCTACGAGCATGAATGCAACCAGCGTTCGAATCAGGCCATGGTCCCAGTGTTGCCAGGCATGCGGGTTGGACTGACTCTCAAGCTCTGCAGCTAGCAGGCAAGGATTCTGCAGGTAGAAGTTTTTCTTCTCGTTGATGTAGAGCGAGAAAATCTCGTCCGCGGTTGGCAAGTCCTCTCTGGTGAGAATTCTTCTGATTCCACCGATGGCACGCTGTACGTGGGTCTCATCGACTACTAGGTAGTCCTGGAGGCGTTCAACGGGACTTCTACCGTTGATGTTGCTGTAACGATTCTGGTAAGCCAAAATCAAACGGTGGAAGAGAGAGGGCGGTGCCTTGCCGGCGTAGACATCTTCTAGGTGAGGAGCAAGCGACCGTTGGCGTTCCTCTCGTTGTTCAAGGCGTTTTTGGGTCGCCTCCAGCTTTCTCGCGAAATCGGTCTTGTAATGGGTGTCAAGTGACCACGAGCAGGCGTCAGATTGCCACTGTTCGGCATCCGACCATCGCGGAGTATTTGCAGAGACCCATTCCGCAATATCATCGATAGTGATATCAAAAGGTGTAGGTGGCGAGATTGCGTACATGGCAGCCTGCCTAAAGCAGTACTGTGCCAGTTCAGTGCTCGGTGTGATGCTAGCCAATGAGAGCATCCATTTGTACCAGTCCTTCGGTAAATCGACCCTCCCTAGCCGTTGCTCAGCTACCCAAAAACTCAGCTTCCCTTGTTCATCCGGCTGAACCTGCGAGTAGCCGAAAGCCAAAATGGCCTTCATAAGTGAAGGCCTTGCGGAAAGCCAGGCCCGAATTTCGTCTTCGCTGCCTCCGTGGCCGCGATGAAATCCATACTCATCGACAGTTACTCTGAGCCAAGAATAAATCTGCTCCGGTGTAGAGTCATCGCCGCACTCGAGGAGTGCGCGCGCGAGGAGTCGTGCAGCGATTTCTCTCACGTCCTCCAGGTCATCATCTCGCTGACCATCTGCTGCCGCCTCTAAGGTCTTGATTGATGACGCGAAGCGCTCCGCAAGCGCGGGCAAAGCGAACCTGGGCGTTGCGTTAACGAACTTAACCTTCCAGAAATACTTGAAGTCGCCGAAGAGGGAGTCCGACTTGGGCTTTCGAAGATATGCCATCATCTGGTGGGGGGGCAGCAGCGTGGGATACAGGTGAGTTAGCAGCGCCCCAATCAGTTCATCTTCGTCGTCCTCTACGTGACCGCTGTCAACTTCGTTCAGGAGCTGCCTTGCGGCATTTCCTTCTGAGTCGTCATTGACAAGCAACGCATCTAATGCCGCCTTTCGGATGCGAGGCCAGTACGTCGGGTCCCTAACGATATCCACTAGTCCAGGTGTTAGTACGGACATCGGGCTTCCATACCTAATGGCGTCGAGAATGCAATCGAGCACGGCCTGATGTGCAGGGTCACGCGAAGCACCCCGCAATCGGTCCGCAAATACTTGGACCATATCTGGCGTCCCGAGCGCGCCGAACGGTTGAGCAGACCAGTTTTCGTTCCTGAACCAGCGATACTGCGTTGCTTCTTCATGAAGCGCGTCCAAAAGCGCCATCTTTTCGGTGACAGAGAATGGCCGGACATCACCGTAGAGGATGAGTCCAAGAGGGTCGCGCTCAACAAGGAGTAGACGCTCGGTCCTGCAGTGAACGCAAAGCCAGGCGTAGAGCCCCCTCATAGCATCGACAACCCTCCCATCGTTCCCGCAAACAAGCGACAGCACGCGTGAAATCGGCAAACCGTCACGCTGTACAAGTCGAGAAATGGCCTTCGCTCCCAAGTACTCCGCCACTGTTCGATGGCGCGGAACTCGATTGAATCCTGCGGCTCCAAATAGCGGAGTAGACAGGGTGGCGTGGATTTCATCAGTGCTTAGCCTTAAGGCCGCGACAACTGTTGAAACGGAGACTGATGACTCCCCCGGCAATGCATCGTCGATGGCAATGCTCGGCGCGCTGGAAATTACGAGCAATGCAGAAAGTAGACCTGCTTGATGTAAGGTTTCCTCCAAGGCGAAGTTTTTGCCCCTCTGGCCCCGTTGATGAACTGGATTGTGTTCTTGAGCCAGTTGTCGACAGGCAAGCTCGTACGTTTCTTCTTTGCTTTCGGGCCACCTGTCGCTTCCAACCGCCCTGACAACCAGGTCAAGCAGCAGAGGGTTCCCAAAGAGGGGTGCAACTCCAAGTTGCTCCGACTTGGCAAGAAATTTATTCGCTTCCGGCAAACGAGAGGGCACCCACGATTCGACGAGCTCTCGGACTTCAGCATCCGATAGAGGTTCTAGTTGCAGCTCTACGACCTCCTTGTTAGGGGACACAAACTTTAGGTCTGCAGCACCTCCAGAAAACCACTCCGCCTCCCGGCACGAAAGCCGAAACCGTGGGCGACCGAGCTCGGCCAGCTTCTTCCGTATGGCGTCGAATGTTGCCAAGAAACTGCCCGAGGACACTTGACCCTCGTCCAATGCGTCAATAAACAGGGTCCCTCCAGCCCATCCATCGGGAGGCCCAACAGCAATCAAATTTCTGGCTGTGACGAAATGGCAGTCATCGGCACTTTCCGCTTCGCGTAGAAACGCAGTCGATTTTCCGGAGCCCGGCTCGCCAAGAAGCACGTAGGCGTCTACTTCCGCCCAGTCTGCCAATAGCCTGGTGTCTCGTGCACCATTCGCCAGAGTCTTGGTGCCGCGGCGGGGTAGGTAGCTCAAAATTGTCATTGGCTGCCGACGGGAGGCTGATTAGTTGTTGGAGATTCGAGCTGCACAATAGTCGAAGTACTTCTGTTGCGCCCACTCTGTCCTATTTCCCACAACATATAGTCGTCGCTTGGCACGGGTCGCAGCGACGTTCAGTAGGTTTGGCTTTTCTGCGGCCCAGGCCTTAGCGCCAGGTCTCTTTGGATTCCCGCCAAGGACAAGGACCACAACATCTGCTTCCTTTCCTTGGACGGTGTGAATCGTTCCAACCTTGATGCCCTCCAGTGAATGCCTCCGTACCAGTTGCCGTAATCCGTCGACAACAGTTCGGAAGGGTGAAATCAAAAAGATTTCCGCATCGTGGCCACCACTTCTAATGCCGTGCACGAGAGACAGTACTGCTTCCCCTTCTAACGGTATCCAGTGCTTGTCTGCGTCATGCGATACGATGTCGTGCCACGACGTTGGGGGCAAGCCGACGTCCTTTCGCGCCTGAGTACCGAACACCATCAATCCGTCATATGCAATCCGGTTAGCGACATCGAACATCTCTCGCTCGCAGCGCCGATGGACGCGGAGCGGTGAACCGACCCAGAGCTGCTCATTCGCTTGGGCCACGGTGGTACCGAATGGCGTCGCGCGGTCGGCAAGTTTTTGGGCGGACGTGCTTCCGGGCAGCCAGGTTTCCGACACGCCATAGTGCAAGCGCAAAGCGTGCTGAACCGTGTACGGGATTGAGACAACAGGTTCCAGTTGCAGCGGGTCTCCGACGACGACGACCCGCCGGGAACGCCAGATTGCGCCCGCAGCGGCCTGTGGGACCGCTTGGCCGGCTTCGTCGATGAGCAGCCAGCCGATGCTCTCTTTACCGAGGTGCGAAAACAAGCGCGCGAACGACGCAAAGGTGCTGGAGACAACCGGCACTACCAAGAACAGCGTCTGCCAGGCGGCCAAAGTTGCTTCCTTGGGAGCCGTCTGTGGTGCGCTGCCGTCCAGGATGTCAGCTAGGCCATGGAGATTTTTCCGAACAGTGTCAGCGTTCGCTGTGATGAAGGCTTTGTGCAAGTTCAGGGCAGCAAGGAAGACCTTGGCGCGCGCGTGATTCCAGGCCTCAGTGGCCCAGGGCGCAGAAAGTTCTCTTGCTTCTTCTTCGGTAGCCCATAGGTCATCGTCAGGGAAGTGCTGCTCAAGGGCGGCTCTATCTTGCTGAATGTCCGCCGTCAGGCGTCCGACGACTGCTTCCCTGTCTTTGCGCTCTTGGGCCAGTGTTTGGAGCAGTCTGCGAGCTTCAACCTCTTCAAGCTTCGTTGCTGCCGCTTCGTTCTGTGCTTGAAGAAGGCGGCTCTCGGAGTCGGCGGCAACCTTTTGGAGACCACGTTCCATCGCGCGCCATGCTCGGTAGGCTTTGCCTAGGGAGCTAACAATTTCCCATATGCCTGGCCGGTTTGCATGATGCAACTTGTACGAAGCTCGGTGGCCTTCAGTTTGAAGCGCTTGAGCTTCAGCTGCGGACAGGGCCGCCTGATGGCGCCGACCATAAGAGGGAAGGCTGTCCATCAGGGCGACGGATTCACTGTCGATACGAACGATTTCGGCACGCTCGGAACGAAGCGATTTGATGTGGCGAAACACCTGCGCGAGCTTCGAGCGCTCTGCTTTTTCCTGCGCCAGAGTCTGTTCGAACTCTTTAACAGCCGCGCGCCAATCGACGGGCGTTGCCGTTGCTGCAGTTAGCCACGCTTGGAATCCCGTCTTCTTCACCTTGAGGTCGTTCTCGGGCGGAATTGCGGCTTCGAACGGTAGTTCTTGGCCGTGCCAAAAGTTTGAGAGAAACTCGCCCCTGTTGCTCTTGTTGCCGAGCTTCGCGGCAAGTAAGCCCCATGCAGGTTGTTGGATAGTTTGGGTTCCAAAGCGAGGGAAGTAGTCGACCTGGTCAAGCCAGCTTGCGTCCACCGCCTTTGCCCCCGGAATTTCGAGCGTAATGTTCTCTACCGCGCCGTTGTTCGACGAAGCCGCGACGATTTCGAAGCCCGTCAACGTGCTCGATGGAACGGAGATTGAGCGGTTCCACTTTCCGCTCTTCCACCCAGTGCGACCACCGAACCCCTCCGACGGCGAAGACAGATTTGCCAGAGCTTTGGCCCGAGCGACAACAACACCAGCGACGATGTCGCGCAGCATCGTCGTCTTGCCTGTGCCCGGCGGGCCATTCACCCCAAACAATCCGCCTTTGGGAAACAGCGATTTCCAGATGGAATTGACAGCGAATTGCTGACTATACACAAGGGGATGATGCCCCTCGCCAGGCCAGCGTCCGGTGGGAAATCTGTCCGGAGCGAGCGTTTCGAATACGTCACCAAGATTCTGCCGAATATCGGTCCTGGGGATGCGCTTCTCGGATTCGTCGGTGGTTAGGTAGTCGCGTAGCGCCATTCCACGGTCGCCGGATTTCAACGCGTCAGCAACGCGGTCAAGGTCGTCGACAAAAAAGCTGTTCAGGAAGTCAGCATCGTCGGATTCGTGTGCCTTTTTCGACGCAAGCTGATAGCTTTGAGTTCGAATTACGGTCTGCTGAGGGATAACGGCTTGGAGTCCCAACGAATCCGTCACCCACTGGGCTAGGGCGAATAGGTCGTCTGCATCTACGGGGCGGCCAACTTCCTCTTCACGTTCCCCGAAAGTCCCTCTCGCCGGGTCGTCCGGCAAGATTCCAAGTTGCTTTCGGGTATGTTGCTCAAATTTCGACTGAAATCGCGAAACACCTTCGAGCCACTCCTTTGCTTCCGGACCGACTGTCACGGTTCGTCCCAACGCCCACGCGCAATTTGACAACACCAGCGTGTCGAAGAGTGGGCGGCCGTCATCGGCTACAGAGATGGAGAACATTGCCGTTTCACCATCTGAGCGCTCATCTACCGCCTCCGGGTCTTTGCCGCAGGCTGCTTCGAGAATCGTTCTAACCGTATCGAGAGGGTAGACACTGACAAAGAGCCGATGCCGCCACACTTTGTTGTAGCCAAGCTTGCGGCCGCGTAGCCGGTGCGTGGGTTCCCAGGGAAGCGTGCCGTCTTCCTGAGCAATATCAAACGACGGAAAGGTCTTGTCGTTAGGCTCCGCCGCAGGGATGGTCTGAGGGGAGAACAGTTCGACGGCCCGCCAATACTTCAGGACGGATGTCTGTTGGAGCGACTCGGACATTTCGACAATCTTGTTGAATTTCGACAGATTCAGAATTCTGCAATATACAGGCCCGGGCCGTCTATTTTCCTAAGGAGGGGTATTGACCCTGCGGGCGGGTAATAGAACGACATTAGTTGGTGTAGCTGTTTGCTTGCCAATTTCGGTCTGAGCGGCGTATAACCATCTAGCTGTTGTTCCAGAGATATCGCCCAAGGAGAAACATGGCAACTTACAAGCAACTGATGGCGCAGAAAGAAGCCCTCGAAGCCCAGCTCGCAGAGATACGTGCGAATGAAGTCGCGGGCGTCATCGAACAAATCCGTAACCTGATGGTTGAGTACAACCTTTCGCTTGAGGACATTCAAGGGAAGCGGCGTCGCGGGCGGCCCGCTGGCAGCGCGTCGGCAAAGGCTGCAGAGGCAAAGGAGCCGTTGCCGCCGAAGTATCGTGACCCGAAGACCGGAAAGACCTGGTCCGGTCGCGGCCGAGCCCCTGCCTGGCTCGGCAAAAATCCGAACCGATTCCTCATCGCTGAAGAATAATTGCGGTCGAGACATCTACATAACGACTTGTGAAGTCTCAGCCTTGGGACTGCCGCGCCAATTATATGTTTCCCGTGCCGCGACACGGGATGCCACTGTTCAGTGGCAGCAACGCCGGCTGCCGCTTCTCGAGGCTGGACCATGGATGGTCGAGCCAATACTGCCAGACTTCAATGACAAAAGTTCTGCACTTCAGAAATGACGAGCGCGGGTACATGAATTGGCTGGCCGGCAATCCAGATGGACTCGTGCTCAACATTCGACATCCTGCGCATCAGTTCACGCCAAAGTTGCATCGCGCGTGCGGAACAATAACGAGTACGAAGAACGCGCCGTATACGTCCGGCCAATACACCAAACTCTTTTCGCACCGATACGACCAGATTTCTCACCAGTTTCTTGAGGAGACCAAGGGGATTCGCGTTGGCATCTCGCCGTGCGGGACGTGTAAGCCGGACGTGGAAGCACTGGAAATTGATGAGGCGGCTGGATTCTATGCCGTACTAGACGGCCTGGTCAGTAGAGCACTTCAGGACGACGCTTCGCGTCGCCGTGCTCGTCTGGAGAAAGCTGAGCCGAAGGCGGCGGAGAAGTTCGTTCTAACGCGAGTGTTTGACCGCAAACCTGACGTAATTGCCGAAGTACTCTACCGAGCTGCCGGTACGTGCGAATCCTGCAATTCCAAGGCTCCTTTCAGCCGGAGGTCGACAGGTGAACCTTATCTCGAAGTTCACCATGTTGTGCCTTTGGCCAAAGGAGGCGACGACACCGTCTCGAACGCGATAGCCGTCTGCCCGAACTGCCATCGAGAGCAGCATTACGGCTGACCGTGCGGATGCGGTGCTGATTCGAACAGAGGTGCCTTGTACTAGGTGTGAGCCGTCGAATCCCCAGATGTGACCAAATGACGCTCCACCCAATCCAGCTCATCGGGTGTCAGCCACATCGCGTAAGGCACGACAGCTCGCACTCGGTCGAGCGTCGCGGAAGACGTGGGGGCGTCGCCTGACTCGGTTGCGACGATGGCCCGGAGATGGCCGAGCAGTGCCTCACAGGTTTGCCACCGCTCATAGCGCTCTTCACCCGTTTCCCCGGTGTCATACGTGCCGTCAGGAAGCTTACGCACACACAACTTTGGCTGCGTTCCGGGAAGTACCGCTGGAAAATATCGATGGGGGAAGTCGTTGGGGACTTGCTTCTGATGTTCCATGTCGCGCTCCAAAGCTCGTGCGAGCAAGAACTCATTTGCACGCTGCAGGACCGGTGAAGGGTCGAGCCGATGCCAATGACAGGGCTGCTCAAAGCTGGGCTGGAGGTTTGCTGCCGAGTTGTCGTTCTACTTCTAGTGGCAGCCAGGGACGCGCCGGGAGGCACACTGCAATATTAGTCGGTGGGGAAGGCGAGGGAAAGGCGAGGTTGAAGGCGGCGGGCTCTGGGGTAGGGACTTATTCCGGATTTTTCGCCAGGAGTTGGGTGATGTATGTAGGTGACGAGGCATTTTTGGGCGAAATGCTTAATTCATGCTATACCATTAAGGTCAGTGACCGACTTCAGGGCGTGGCGGAGTGTGGATGGATTTTCGGTTTGTGAGGACGTTGGTTGTGCTGATTTGTGGGCAATAAGGCGCGGGATTTATGGGGATGCGAAAAATCCAACGAACTGATTTATTTTGTACAATAAATCCAGCGTTATGCTTTACGTCAGCGAAGAGATAGCCACCCGCGCCCTCAGAAAACCTCAACCAAAAGCTTTATTTCTGTCCAGGGAATTCATTTAGCTGACATGCTTGGTGAACACGGCGCGCTCCATCTCCTGCACGTTCACACTGACCTGCACGCTCTGGCCGGCGCCGGGGCGCACCGCATCGGTGAGGACACCGCACACGGCCTGCGCGATCTGCTTGCGCACGGCCTGCTCGCGCCCATCCAGAATCCAGACCGTGGCGTGCACGAAGGCGCGGTCGCGGTTTTCCGTACCCTGGCGGTAGGTGGTCAGCGTCACGCAGCGGGACTTGATGTCCGGCTCGCCAAACTGGCCGGTGGCCAGCAGCGCGGCGTTGGCTTCATCCAGCAGCTCGTCCTGCGAGCAGGTCAGGCGGGTGTTTTCGGTGATTTCGATGATCAGTTGCGGCATGGCGGGAGCGTCGAAGGATCGGAGGGAAAGCCAGCATCGTACGGCAAACCGGCGCCCTCCGGGGAACCCCTCGGCTCAGGCCGCCACGCCGAACGCGGCCTCGATGCGGCGAATGTGGTCGCGCAGCAGCGGCCGCACCTTTTCCAGCAGATGCGCCGGCGGCACGATGGCGTTCGGGCCGCTGCAGCTGAGCGTCATCGGCGGCAGGGACTGGCCGGGCCGGAAGGCGAGGGCGATGGAGTTGATGTCCGGCAGCCATTCGCCGAACGATGTGGTGCAGCCGAGCCGGCGCGCCTCGTCACGGCTGGCGGAGAGCACGCCCTCGGCGTGGGCCGCGCTGACGCGGTCGTCGGCGCGGAACGCGGTCAGCGCCTGGCGCTGCTCGGCCGGCGGCAGGGCCAGGAGGTAGGCCCGCCCGGCAGCCGTGTTGAGCCCCGAGACGCGGCTGCCCACGGCCACGCGCAGCGTGAGGTAGCTCTCCGACTGGCAGTTCTCGTAGATCAGCATGCGGCCCCGGTCGCGCACGATCAGCGAGGTCACCCCCTGCGAGAGGTCCGCCAGTTCCTGCATGTAGGGCCGCGCCACGGCCAGCACGTCGGCGCCGGGCTGGCCGGCCGGTACCAGCGCCAGCGCGGAACTGCCCAGCCGGTAGCGCACCGGCTCCGTGAGCGCCTGCAGGTAGCCGAGTTCGGTCAGCGTGTGCGTGAGGCGCGAGACGGTCGACTTCGGCAGCCCGCAGCGCTGGGCCAGTTCGGCATTGCCGAGCTCGCTGTCGAAGGCGCGGAAGCACGCCAGCACGTCGAGCCCGCGCGCCAGCGCAGTCACGAAATGGCGGTCTTCCTTGCGGTTGTCCGCCTTGGGCGCGGCGGGCGGGAGGTCGGAGAGGGAATCGGCCTGGCTATCCATGGTGCGTCGCTCAAAGGTTGCCGGCGGCAAGCTGCTCGCGCAGCTTCGCCTTGAGGATCTTGCCGGAGGGCGCCGCGGGCAGCTGCGCCACCACGCGGATTTCGGCCGGCATCTTGTAGGGCGAGAGGCGGTCGCGCAGGAAGGTGCGCAGCGCGGGCTCGTCCAGCGTCATGCCGCCGCGCACCTCGACGAAGGCGATCACTTCCTCGTTGCCCTCGGTAGCCCGGCCCACCACGGCCGATTGCAGCACGGCCGGGAACGCGTTGAGCGACTGCTCGACTTCTTCCGGGTACACGTTGAAGCCCGAGTGGATGATGATTTCCTTCGAGCGGCCGACGATGGACACCGCGCCGTCCGGGTCGATGCGCGCGAGGTCGCCCGTATGGAGCCAGCCGTCGGCATCGATGGTCTGCGCCGTGAGGTCCGGGCGCCGGTAGTAGCCCTTCATCACATTGGGGCCGCGTACCAGCAGTTCGCCGCTGCCGTCGGGCAGCGGGGAGCCCAGGCGGAGCTCCACATCCGGCACCACCGGGCCGACCGAGCAGTCGGTGCGCGGCGCATCCACACGGGTCTGGCACACGGTGGGCGAGGTCTCCGTCATGCCGTAGCCGTTGTGCAGCACGATGCCGAAGGCGTCCTCGAACGAGGCCTTGAGCGACGCCGTGAGCGGCGCGCCGCCCGACTGCGCCATGCGCAGCGACGGCGTGCGCAGCGATTGGCCCTGCGCGCGGCTCCATTCGATCACTTTCGCGTACATGGCCGGCACGCCGTGCAGCACGGTGAGCTGTTCCTCGACCAGCGTGCGCGCCAGCTTCTCCGGGCGGAAACGCGGCTCGTAGTAGACCGTGGCGCCGTTGGACACCGGGCCCACCAGCAGCACGGACAGGCCATAGACGTGCGAGATCGGCAGCACGCCATAGACGCGGTCGCCGGCCTGCACGCGGGCCTGCAAACGGTTGGAATGGCCGATGAACATCAGGTTGGCGTGCGTCAGCATCACCGCCTTCGAGGCCCCCGTGGTGCCCGTCGTATAGATCAGCGCGGCCACCTGTTCGCGGGCCTCGGCGGCCACCGGCTCGGCCACGGCGCTCTCGTCGATGGCGCTGACCAGCAGCTTGCCGACGTGCGGCCACGCCGCCGTATCGGCCCACTGCGCGCCGCGCGCCAGGCCGTGCTCGCGCGCTTCAGGGAAATCGTTGTCCAGATAGAAGGTCACGCGCGCGCCGGCGTGCTCGACGATATTGGCGATCTCGCGCGCCGACAGCCGGGCGTTGACCGGCACCGACCACGCGTCGATGGCGCTCAGCGCCAGTAGCAGCACGGCGCAGCCGACGCTGTTCTCGGTGACCAGCACCACGCGGTCGCCGCCGCGCACGCCGAGCGCGGTCAGCGCCTGGGCGGTCTCGCGCACGGCCAGGTCCAGTTCGCCATAGCGCAGCGCGCGGTGGGCATCCATCACGGCCACACGGTCAGGATGGCTGGCCACCCACGGCCCCATGGTCTGGTGCAGGCGCTGGAAGGCAGGGCGGAAAGCGTTGGATTGGGTGGGGGTGGACGCGTGACCAGAACGGTCCGCGGGCAAGGCGGTACTACGCATGCGTGTCTCCGGGCAAGGCTTCCGGCGTGAAGTCGCCGGTATTGATGCGTCGCATCGTCCCATCGATCCGCGGAAGCTGTCAACCGCAGCGTGGAATCATAGTTCTGCATAGTGGAATTTGCGTTTGGGCTTTTCGCGACATGTCTTCAATGTCTGCGCCCCCGGAACCCGCCAAAATGCGATGCCTGAAAGACAATGCGGATGAGAACGCTTATCATTGCGGCTTTTACGGGATTCGCAGCAACATGAAGCAGGGCATTTCGACCAGTTACCGCGTGGCGGTCGCCTCGCGGGCGATCGCCGGCATCCTGGGCGGCTACGGGCTCGCGGCACTCGCCACGGGCTGCGTCGCGCTCGCGCTGGCTCGCTGGACCGGCATGGCGCGCGCCGAAGCGGTGGTCGCCGCCTCCCTGCTGTCGTTCCTCTGGTACGCGCTGGCCGTAATCTGGGTGTTCGCCGTCGATTCGGCATGGCGCGCGTGGATCGGACTGGCCGTGCCCTGCGCGGTCCTGGGACTGGGCTGGCTGGCCCTGCGGAGCGCGTAATGGCCGAATTGCGAAAGGGGCAGGGGCTGCGCCAGTCGATGGCGTGGCTGCATACGTGGTCGGGCCTGCTGGTCTGCTGGGTGCTGTTCCTCGTCTTCTGCGGCGGCACCGCCAGCTATGTGAAGGACGAGATCACGCTGTGGATGAAGCCCGAGTTGCACGCGCGGCTGGGTGGCGACATCTCCGCCGCCACAACCAGCCAGGCCGCCGAGGGCGCCATCGCCTTCCTCCGCGAACAGGCACCGAATGCCGAGCGCTGGTTCATCAATCTCCCCGACGACCGCCGTTCCACCACCACGGTGTCCTGGCTGCGCCAGCCGCGCCCCGAGGATGCCGGCAAGGGCAACCGCGCCCGGCTGGAGATGCGCACGCTGGACGCGGTGACCGGCACACCCGTGCCCGGCGCCCGCGAGACGCGCGGCGGCGAGTTCCTCTACCGCCTGCATTTCGACCTCCACTACATGTCGGCGATCTGGGCGCGCTGGATCATCGGCTTCTGCACCATGTTCATGCTGGTGGCCATCCTGAGCGGCGTGATCACCCATCGGCGCATCTTCGCGGACTTCTTTACCTTCCGTAGCCGCAAGGGGCCGCGTTCGTGGCTCGATGCGCACAACGCCACCGCCGTCCTGGCGCTGCCGTTCCACCTGATGATTACCTACACCGGCCTCGTGACGCTGCTGTTCATGTACATGCCGTGGGGCATGCAGGCGGTCTACCAGGGCGACCCGAAGCGGTTCGATGCCGAACTGGGCCTCCGCGCGCCGCGCGTGCAGGCGGCCGGCGTGCCGGCGCCGCTGGCCCCGGTGGGGCCGATGCTGGCGCAGGCGATTGCCCGGTGGGATGGCGTGGCCCCGGCACGGATCAGCGTGGAGCGCCCCAACGACGCCAACGCCATCGTCACGATGACCCGCGATGCGGGGCACAGCCTGTCTTCACTCCGTCCTACCGTCGTGTTCGCCGGCACCACCGGCGCATTCAAGGAAACCTTCGGTGACGATCCGGGCAATGCCAGCGCCACGCGTGGCGTGATGGTGGGCCTGCACGTCGCGCACTTCGCGCCGCCGCTGCTGCGCGCGCTGTTCTTCGCCTCCGGGCTGGCCGGCTGCCTGATGGTGGCGACCGGCGCGCTGCTCTGGGCCGTGAAGACGCGCCAGAGCCATGCACGCACGATTGCCGCCACCGGCCGCACGCCGTTCGGGCTGCGGCTGGTGGAAGCGCTCAACCTCGGCGTGATTGCCGGTCTGCCGATTGCGTTCGCCAGCTACTTCTGGGCCAACCGGCTGGTGCCGGTGGGTATCGCGCAGCGGCCCGACATGGAAATCCGCATGTTCTTCACGGCCTGGGCCATCGCGGCGCTGGTCGCCCAGATCCGCCCGACGCGCGGCATGTGGCGGGTGCTGCTGGGCACCGGCGCCGTACTGTTCGCGGGCCTGCCGCTGCTGAACGCGCTGACCGGCACCGCGCACCTGGGCGTGACGCTGCTGCATGGGCCGGCAGTACTGGCGGGCTTCGACCTGACCGTGCTGGCGATTGGCCTGGGGCTGGGCGCGGCGGCATGGTGGCTTGGGCGCCCGCGTCCCGCGGCACGTGGCGCCGGTGCGTCGGCGCGCACGGGCGCCATGGGGGAGGCGTCATGAGCGCACCCGCCATGTGGCCGGTCTGCGTGGCCGGCATCGGATTTGCTGTGGGCGGCTTTACCTGGCTGGCCCAGACCATCGACCGGCATCACGCCGACATCTTCGGCCGGGGCGTCGAGCCTCTGCCTTCCCGCGTGCGCCGCCTGCGCTGGCAGGGCTGGATCGCGCTCGCACTGGCGCTGGCCGCCTGCGTGGTGGCCCAGGGCTGGGCCTTCGGCGTGATCTATTGGGCCGGCCTGCTCACCGTCAGCGCCCTGACGGTGGTGGGCGCCTTCTCTTATGCACCGCAGGTCACGCCGCGCATCGCGCGCGGCGCGATCGGCATCGGTGTGGCTGCCGCGCTGGCCGCGATCCTGATCGTGCAGGCGTAGCAGTACGAACGAGCGCCGCCGTCAGAGCGACGCCACCATCCAGACGGATACGGGAAAAAACCCGCCCGCCGCGATCCGCGGCGCGGACGGGCATGAAATCGATTTACTTTGGGAGTGTCACCTTGTCTTATTCCGTACCGCGTGCCGGACGTGCGTCCCGCACGCCGCTGCGCCATCTCGTGGCCGCATTGGCCGCTGCCGGCGTGTTGCCGACCATCGCCTTCGCCCAGGAGGCGGCCCAGCCAGCCGCCACGGCGGAAAGCGCCACGCTGCCCACCGTGACCGTGCATGCCGACGCCTCGGCAGACCAGTTGCCCGCCCCCTATGCCGGCGGCCAGGTTGCGCGCGGCGGCCACCTTGGCGTGCTGGGCAACCAGGACTTCATGGATGTGCCGTTCAGCGTGACGTCGTACACGTCCCAGCAGATCCAGAACCAGCAGGCACGCAGCATTGCCGGCGTGCTGGCCGATGACCCGGCGATCCGCACCGCCTACGGCTTTGGCAACTTCGCGGACACCTTCGTGGTGCGCGGCTTCCAGCTGACGACCGACGATATCCAGTACAACGGCCTGTTCGGCATCGCGCCGCGCCAGCTGGTGGCAACGGAAGGGCTGGAGCGCGTGGAAGTGTTCCGTGGCGCCAGCGCCTTCCTGAACGGCGTGTCGCCCGGCGGCACCGGCACGGGCGGCATGATCAACCTCGTGCCCAAGTACGCCACGGCGACGGACATCACGCAGGCGACCATCGACTATACGAGCGACTCGCAGGTGGGCGGCCATGTGGATGTGGGCCGCCGTTTCGGCAAGAACCGGGAATTCGGCGTGCGCGTCAATGCCATGGCGCGCGGCGGCGATACCCCGGTGGACAACGAAAGCCGCCAGCAGCGCCTGTTCACGCTGGGCCTGGACTACCAGGGCGACGCGTTCCGCGTGAATGCCGACTTCGGCTACCAGAAACAGCGCATCAACCAGGGCCGCAGCACGGTCCAGCTGTCGGGTACGGTCCTGCCGGCGGTGCCGTCCGCCTCGACCAACTTCGCCCAGCCCTGGACGTATTCCGAGCTGGAGGACACCTACGGCACGATCCGCGCCGAGTACGACGTCACCAGGGACTGGACCACCTACGCTGCCTTCGGCGCGCATCACACCAACGAGTTTGGCAGCTACAGCGGCGCGAACGTCGGCAACAACGGCTTTGGCACGGCCACGCGGCTGACCACCCCGTTCAAGCAGGATACGTACACCGGTGAAGTGGGCGTGCGCGGCCGCTTCGTGACCGGCCCGGTCAAGCACACGGTCAACCTGAGCTGGTCCGGTCTGGAGCAGGCGAAATCCAACGCCTTCCAGTTCTCGCCGTCGTTTGCGACCAATCTCTACAACGCGCCGACCGTGCCGTACCCGGCCGCCCCGACCACCGGCAATATGGCCGATCCGTACGTGACGGGCCGGGTCAACATCAATGGGGTGTCGTTCTCGGACAC
The DNA here is from genome assembly GCF_905397395.1 of Cupriavidus campinensis. Taxonomy (GTDB): domain Bacteria; phylum Pseudomonadota; class Gammaproteobacteria; order Burkholderiales; family Burkholderiaceae; genus Cupriavidus; species Cupriavidus campinensis. The sequence continues at coordinate 256,195 of NZ_CAJPVH010000001.1, read as the reverse complement.
GCTGTCGTTCCTGAACGACCGTGTGCTGCTGACCGGCGGCGTGCGCCAGCAGGTGATGAACATCCGCGGCTACGCGACGGCCACGGGCGTGCAGACGGCGAACTACAGCGAGTCCGCCACGTCGCCGATGTTCGGCCTGGTGGTCAAGCCGCTGCAGAACGTCTCGCTGTACTACAACTACATCGAGGGGCTGGCGCAGGGCGGCACCGCGCCGTCCAATACGGTCAACGCCGGGCAGGTGTTCGCGCCGGCCAAGTCGAAGCAGCATGAAGTGGGCGCGAAGTACGACGCGGGCAGCTTCGGCACCACGCTGGCGTTCTTCCAGATCGAGCAGCCGACGGGCGTCACGCAAGGTAATGTGTTCGCCGTGCGCGACCAACGCAATCGTGGCGTGGAGTTCAGCGTATTCGGCGAGCCGCTGCGCGGCGTGCGGCTGCTGGGCGGCGTGTCCTATATCGACTCCAAGGTGTCGAACACGGGCAGCGCCAGCACCGAGGGCAAGCCGGGTGTGGGCGTGCCGATCTACACGCTGACCCTGAGCGGCGAGTACGACCTGCCGTTCCTCCCGGGCGCGACGGTGTCCGGCCGCTATATCCAGACCGGCCGCCAGTCCGCCAACACCACCAACACCATCAGCCTGCCGTCGTGGAACCGCTTCGACCTTGGCGCGCGCTACACGTTCAAGGCCTCGCAGCTGCGCTATACGGTGCGCGCGGGCGTGGAGAACCTCGCGGACAAGGACTACTGGGCGTCGTCCAGCGGCGGCGTCCTGGTGATTGGCCAGCCGCGTACCTTCAAGCTGTCGATGACCGTGGATTACTGAGTCCGCAACCAGTCGCGCGGGGACTGGCCGACCTTGGCCAGGAACGCGCGCGACAAGGCTGACGGGTTGGCGTAGCCCAACTCGTCGGCCATCAGTTTCAGCGGCATGCCGTCGCGCAGGCGGGCCTGCGCGAGAGTGATGCGCCAGTCGGCCAGATAGTCGGCTGGCGTCTGTCCCACCACCTCCCGAAACGTCGCCGCGAACGCGCTGCGCGACATCCCGGCACAACGCGCCATCGACTCCACGCCCCATGCTTCGCCCGGTGCCTCGTGTACAGCTACCAGTGCCCGTGCCAGGCGCGCATCGGACAAGCCCGTGATCAGGCCCGGCTGGATGCCGGCCTGCCCGGGATGGTCGAGCAGCCACCGCAGCAGCTGGATCAGCACCACCTCGAACAGCCGGTCGGCCAGCAGGCGCTGGCCGCAGCGCACGCGCTCGGTCTCGGCGAACAGCAGCGCGAGCGCGGGATCGAGCCCCTCCACCTGTGCCAACGGCAGCACGATCAGCGGCGGCAGGGCGCGTGCCAGCGGATTCATTGCCCCGCCATCGAAATCGAGCGTGGCGCAGGTGAACTGGGAGCCTTCCGCCGGCGGATTGTGGAAGGTGTGGACGGTGTAACGCGGATAGAACAGCAGCGATGGCTCCTCGATCACCAGCCGGGTGGGCAGAGCGCTCGCGCCGTGGGTGACTTCGGTGCGCCCCTCGCGCAACACGTGGAGGAAGCCCCGCCCGGCTTCATCGAAGCGGGTGACACCGCAGAGTGGCCCGGCGTGGAACAGGTGCGCGCGGATGCGGAAGCGTTCAAGCAGCGCGGAGAGGCGATCGGGCTGGGATTCTGGCAGTGCGGACATGGGCCTGGACGAAAAGGATTGTTTCGTGGACGAATTGTATCCTTTCGTACGGCGTCTGCGCCCATAGTGGAGACACCCCGGAGGCAGGCGATGAAGCCGGCGCCCGGGAGCCAACCCACTCTCTCTCTCTATATATATAGGAGTTCATCATGACCGCACGTGTTTCCCTGCCCGACGCCAGCAACGCCCCCGCCGGCAGCACCGCCGCCCTGGCCCAGATCCAGGCCGCCTTTGGCGCGACCCCGCAGATGTTCCGCGCCGTGGCCAATTCGCCGGCCGCACTGCAATCGATGTGGGGCGCGTTCGGCGCGCTCGGCAGCGGTGTGATTCCGGCGCATCTTGGCGAGAAGATCGCCGTGGCCGTTGCCGACCGCAACCGTTGCGAATACTGCCTGGCCGCCCATACGGCCCTGGGCCGCAAGGCCGGCGCCACCGCCGAGGAGATGGTCGCCGCCCAGGCCGGGCGGGCCGAAGATCCCCGCACCGCCGCCGCGCTGACCTTCGCGCTGAAGCTGGTGAACGACCGGGGTCAGGTGACCGACGCCGACGTGGCCCAGCTGCGCGGAGTCGGCTTCGGCGACGAAGAGATCGTGGAAATCGTCGCCCATGTCGCGCTGAACCTGTTCACCAACTACATCAACGTGGCGCTGAACGTGCCGGTGGACTTCCCCAGCGTGAAGCTCAACCCGCGCTAAGCCGTTAAAGCGCGTCTAGCGCAGCAGATTCGACCGCGCCAGTTCGATGATCTCGTCGGCGCGGCCGTTCATCACGGCCTTCATCGCCCACAGGCTGAAGCCCTTGACCTGCTCCGCCTTCAGGGACGGCGGCATTGCCAGTTCCTGCGTGTTGGTCACCACGTCGAGCAGGGCCGGGCCGTCATGCGCGAGCATGGTGGCGATGGCTTCCGGCAGCAGCAGCGGGTCTTCCACGCGCTGGGCATGCACGCCGATGGCGCGCGCCATGGCGGCGAAGTCGGGGTTTTGCAGCGACGTGCCCGACTCCAGGTAGCCAGACGCCTTCATCTCCAGCGCGACGAAACCGAGCACGCTGTTGTTGACGATCACCACCTTGACGGGCAGGCCCTGCTGGGCAAGCGTCAGGAAATCTCCCATCAGCATCGCAAAACCGCCATCGCCGGACAGGCTGATGACCTGCCGCCCCGGATAGGCGGACTGGGCGCCAATCGCCTGCGGCAACGCGTTCGCCATCGACCCATGCGCGAGCGAGCCGATCAGCCGGCGCTGGCCGTTCATGCGCAGGTAGCGGGCGGCCCAGATCGTTGGCGTGCCGACGTCGAAGGTGAAGACCGCGTCCTCGGCGGCCTGCTCGCTCAGCAGGCGGGCCAGGTACTGCGGATGGATCGGCTTGCGGCCGCTGTCGCCGGTGGCCAGGTCGTCCAGTTGGCGGCGCGCGTCACGATAGTGGCGCAGGCTCGCCGCCAGATGGGCCTCGTCGGCCTCGTCGGCCTTGGGGGCGAGGCGCGGCAGCAGGGCGTCCAGCGTGGCGCCGACATCGCCGACCAGCCCCATGTCCAGCCGCGTGCGGCGCCCGAGGTTTTCCGGGCGAATATCGATCTGCACGACCTGCGCGCCCTCGGGGTAGAACTGGCGATACGGGAAATCGGTCCCGAGCATCAGCAGCGTGTCGCATTCCTGCATGGCGTGGTAGCCCGAGCTGAAGCCGATCAAGCCGGTCATGCCGACGTCGTACGGATTGTCGTACTCGATGTATTCCTTGCCGCCCAGTGCGTGCACCACGGGCGCCTTCAACGTGGCGGCAAGTTGCACCACCTGGTCGTGCGCGCCGGCGCAACCGCGCCCGCACAGCAGCGTGGTGCGCTGGCTGCCGCGCAGCAGGCTGGCCAGTGCATCGAGCGAGGCGGCGTCCGGCGTGACCACCGGCGGGCGCAGGGCGATTGCGGCGGGCGCGGACTCGGCGAACGTGCCCTCGCGCAGCGCCACGTCGCCTGGAATCACGATCACGGCCACGCCCCGGCGGCCCACCGCCGCGCGGATCGCGGATTCGAGCACACCGGGCAACTGCTCGACGCTGGTGACGAGTTCGCAGTAGTGGCTGCACTCCCCGAACAACTGCTCGGGGTGGGTCTCCTGGAAGTAGCCACGCCCGATTTCGGCGCTCGGGATATGGGCGGCGATGGCCAGCACCGGCACGCCAGACCGGTGGCAATCGAACAAACCGTTGATCAGATGCAGGTTGCCGGGCCCGCAGCTCCCGGCGCAGACGGCCAGCTTGCCGGTCAGGTGCGCTTCGGCGCCCGCCGCGAAGGCGGCGGTCTCCTCGTGGCGGGTGTGGATCCAGTCGATGTCGTCGCGCTGGCGCAGTGATTCGGTAATGCCGTTGAGGCTGTCGCCGACGACGCCGTAAATGCGTTCGACGCCCACCGCGTGCAGGACGCGGGTGATGAGGTCGGCTGCGTGGTTGGCCATGGTGCTCTCCTTGTGCGATCGGTGCCTGCGAGCGAGGCAGATTTCCAAGGTACAAGGGTAGGCGGTGAGCGACGGCGAGGATAGCGCGCGGGGCCGGTCCTGTCCGATCCGCACGGCGCATCATCGGACAGGACAATAAAAAAGGCCGCCATGGAGGCGGCCTTGCGGGGGCGCGAAGTGTACGTCAGGCGTGCAGCGCGGCCGGTTGCAGCGATTGGCCGGTCAGGCTGGCCACGGCGATGGCCATGGCCTGCTCGCGGGCCTCGGCGGCGGCCGGCGCGGGCATGAAGCGCTCGGGGGCTTCGCGCGCCAGTTGCTGGAGGTGGCGCAGCTTGGCCTGGAGGCCTGGTTCCACGCGCGAATCGGGCGTCACCGTCGACGGGCAGGCCACGCCGAGGATGTCCAGCGCCTGGCGGAAGTTCTCCACCGTCAGGCCCTCGGCCGGGTTCACCTGCACGAGATGGCGGCGCTGCGCTGCCGTCATCGAGGCCGGCGCGGCCGTCGACAGGATCACCCAGCTACCGGGTGCGGCGCGCTGCGTGAACCAGGCATCGATCTCGGCGCCATGACCGCCCGCCACGCGCGGGGTCATGCCTTCCACCTGGAGGTCGAGCTGTTGCAGGATCGCAGCGGGTGTGCCACGACGCCACGCGTCGGACACCACCACGCGGGCGCCGGCAATGCCGAACAGCCGGCGCAGGAAGCCCAGCGCGATCGGATCGAAGAAACGGACATCCCTCAGGGTGCCGCTCGTTGGCGTACCGCCCAGGCGGGCAGCGGAGCGGTCCGAGTAGAGGACGCCGGGTACGTCCAGCATGATGAGGCGTTCAGACATGATTTCCCTGTGGTAGTCGGTGCTGTTTTGGTCGAGACAAGCGTACTCGGCAATTCGGCCTCTGCGGCGCCACAAAACGTGCGTAAGTGCAACAGTTCTGTAACTTCTACACCGGAGGCGTAAATGCCCGTTACCCCTTGTTCTCAAATGTTTCTGCCCGACACACCTGCCTGATGCCGGGGTCGATTCCGGCGCGGATGCGGGCTCAATGAAGAAGAAAACGAGCGCACCTGCGCATCGGTTGACACAAGGCGATTAGGGGAATTACTAGGATTTACCCGAAGCGGGAAGGGGCGGTGGGAATGGCGTTGAAACCCGAGGGCGTGGCTTACCGCTTGCGCAGTAAACGCATTTCGAAATGCTCGAATGATTGCTGGCACGCTGCGCTGCAGAACAGCACGGCGGGGCCCACGGGCTGCTCGCAGCCATGGCAGGCGCCGCACGGCTTGAGCCGTGGCGCCCAGTCGCGGCCCGCCGCGTCCAGATCATCATCAAAGGACGAATCGTCCTGCACTGCCTTGCGTAGCGCCATGCCAGTCCTTGCTGTGCGTCTCGATTGAGAAGCAAGCGAACATGCTAGCCGGGCTGTGGCCCGGAAAGAATCAGCATTCGCTTATTTACGACAGCAAAGACCGGAAACTTTAACAATGGCGTGACATTGGTGCGGTGCAGCGTGGCCGGGCTACTGGAACTGGAAGCGGGACACGTCAGATTCCAGCGCGGCGGCTTCTTCGTCGAGCCGGTTGGCGTGCAGCGCCACGGTGTCCACCAGCGCGCCGTTCTGCGCGCCGGTCTGCTCGAGTTCCGCGAGGGCATCGCCCACGGTGCGGATGCCGGCGGCCTGTTCCTCGGCCAGCGCACGCAGATGCCCCGCGAGGCTGTGGCTGCGGTCGACGGCCGATTCGATCCCTTCCATCGCCGCCACCACGCTGCTGCTGAGGGTGGCGCTGCGTTCGATCTCGCGCGTGGCGTCGCCCACGATACCGCTGATTTCGCGCGCGGCGTTGGCGCTGCGCTGGGCCAGCGCGCGTACCTCCTGCGCGACCACGGCGAAGCTGCGTCCCGCCGCGCCAGCGCGCGCGGCTTCCACGGCGGCGTTGAGCGCGAGGATGTTGGTTTGAAACGCGATGCCCTCGATCACCGTGACTACCTCGGCAATATTGCGCGAGTGGCCCAGCACGTTGGCCATGGTCCCGTTCATGTCGCGCACCACCGCCATGCCGGCGCCCGATGCGGCGCGTGCCTGGTTGGCCATCGTGCTCGACTCGTTGGCCTGCTCATGCACCTGTTCGACGAGCGCGGTCAGGCGCGTCATGCTGGCCGCCGCGTGGCGCAGGGCCGCGGCCTGCTGCGCGGTGCGCGCCGCAAGCTGCTGGTTGCCGCCGGCAATGTCGCCGCTGGTGGCTGTGATCTCGTGGGCGGATTCCTGAATGCGGGCCAGTACGCCGGCCAGTTCGTCGCGCATGCCGGCCAGGAAGTAGAGCAGGCTGGTCTGATCGTCCCTGCGCAGGGCGATATGCGCGGTCAGGTCGCCACTGGCGATGCGATTGGCCGCCGCTGCCGCGTCGCGCGGCTCGCCGCCGAGTTCGCGCGTCAGGCTGCGTGCCGCGAACCACGCCAGCGCGCCAGCCGCCACGAAACTGGCCACGAGCAGTGCGGCCATCAGCGTCTGCGCGCCGAGCTGGCTCGCGGCAACGCCGGCCACGGTGTCGGCAGCCTGCCGCTCCAGGCCGGCGCGCGTGGTTTCCATCAGCGCGCCGAGCTTTTGCAGTTGCTCGCCCAGGAAGTGGCCATCGACGGAGACGGCGCTGTCGAACTGGAGGGCGTCCAGCGGTTGCTTGTTGATCAGCGCCACATAGCCTTGCATCAGCTCGCCTGCCGCCGCGCGCTCCTTTTGCAGCGCCTGTGCCTGGCGCGGCGCGGCCTGGCGCACGCCGTCCACGGCGGCGTCGAGCTGGCGCATGGCCATCTGGATGTCCGTGCCGGCGGCATCACGCTCGCTGGTGCTCGTGGCCAGCGTCAGCGCGAGTTGCGCGCGGCCCAGTGTGGCCAGCGCGGCCTGCGCGCGTTCCGCCGAGATGGCGCCGCGCATGTCGCGTTGATACAGCGTGTCAGTGTCCTGCTTGAGGGAGACCAGATTGAGGATGCCAATCAGGCCGACCACGGCCCCGAAGACATAGACCAGAATGAACGCCGCGGACAGCCGCGCCGCCAGCGGCAGTCGCACCAGCCGTTGCCACACGGCTTCGCCGCGTGCGCGCGGCAGACTCAGTTGGATGGCTTGCAACACGAAACAGACTCCTGCCGGGATTGGCCCGGCCATGCCATGACCCGATGCCCGCCGCGTGGCTGCCTGGCCGTGCCGCCCGGTTGTGGTCGGCCGGGGCATGTTCCCGTTGCGGTGCGCCGCCATGCTCGGCGAACGGTGTGACGCAGGCGTGACACCCTCGCACAAGCAGGGGAGAAGCACAGGCCGGGAGGGCCGGTTACGTCTGGAGCAGGGGCTGTCCGGGCGGGGCCGCCAGGTCGGCGCGGAAGGTCTGGTCGAGGATGTCGAGCCGGTAGCCCTGCGCGTAGACGACGTTCACGGTAACGCCGTTGGCCGGGCAGAGGTCGAGCGTGCGCCGCATGCGCGAGACCAGCCCCGCCAGCGCGCGCGAGAGCGGCGGCAGGTCATGGCCCCAGATCATGTGTTCGATCCGCTTGCTGGCCAGGATGCGGCCCGCGTTGGCAAACAGCAGCGTGGCCAGGTCGAACTCCTTCGGCGTCATGGCGATGCGGCGCCCGTTCAGGATGGCAAAGCGGCCCGGGCTGTTCAGCTCGTAGGGGCCGGCGCGCATCGGCAGGTTGTTGCGGAAGCGTGCGCCGCACATGCGCCTTCGCAGGGCGGAGATGCGCGCCAGCAGCACGCGGTTGCTCAGGGCTTCGAGCACGTAGTCGTCGGCGCCGGCGTCGAGCGCCTCGACGAGATCGTTGTCGTTGTTATGCTGCCCGCCGATCATGATGATCGGCATGTCGCGGGCCCGCACGGCGCGCACGGCACGGATCACGTCGATCGCGGAGATGTCGTGCAGGTCGCGGTCGACCAGCAGCATGTCGTAGCTGTCATGGCTGAGGCCGTGGATCAGGTCCCGGCCGGCAAGGAAGAGGGTGCACTGGAAACCCGCAAGGGAGAGCAGGTCCTGGATGGGGTGGAGGCGGGCCGCACGGCTGGCCAGCAAGGCGATGTTGGTCGAAACACTCATGCTACGACTACCAGAAAACTGAAAAGGATTGACGGAGAGGAACCGTCAGAGCGTAGCGGCGGCATGCCGGGGCGGACAATCGTCATTCCCTTAAATGTGGGACCGCTGGGAACCGGGTCAGGCTTATCCACAGAACGTGTGGATAACTGGCAGGCGGCCGCAGGCACACCGGCGCCGGCGCGCCATTGCATCGGCGCGCCTAAAAATGAGGCAGGCCAACCGGCATATGGCGATCGGGGGATGCCCTCATGTGACGGGTATGCCAGAATACGGATCAATCCATGTACGGGCCCGCAGCGCCGAACCATCCGCCTATGTTGATGAGTCCTAGCGTGATCGCCGCAGTGATGGTCGCCTTCCATATCGTTGGCGTGATGGCCGCGCTGCATGCCGTGATGACGGTCCGCACCGCACCCGGTGCGATTGCGTGGGCGGGGTCGCTGGTGATGATGCCGTACTTCGCGCTGATTCCGTACCTGATCTTCGGCCGCAGCACCTTCGCCGGCTACGTCAACGCGCGCCGTTTCAATAATGACCGCCTGCGCGAGATCCGCCGTGGCATGACCGCGTCCGAGCGCGAGGCCCTGTCGGCCTGCGTGGTGACGGCACCGGCGCAGGCGTGCATGCGCGCGCTGCCCGGGCTGACCGGCATGCCGTGCCTGGCCAATAACGACGTACGCCTGCTGATCAACGGCCAGCAGACCTTCGAGGCCATCTTCGCCGCCATCGACGCCGCCACGCAGGTGGTGCTGGTGCAGTTCTTCATCGTCCATGACGATGAACTGGGCCGCGAACTCCAGCGCCGCCTGTGCGAGCGTGCCCGCGCCGGCGTGAAGGTCTATTTCCTGTTCGACAGCATCGGCTGCCACGGACTCGGACGCGCCTACATGCGCACGCTCCAGCAGGCGGGCGTGGAGGCGCGGCCCTTTGCCACACATCCCGGCTTTGTCAATCGCTTTCAGTTGAATTTCCGCAACCACCGCAAGCTCGTGGTCGTGGACGGCGCGCGTGCCTTCCTGGGCGGGCACAACGTCGGCAACGAATACCTGGGTGCGCGGGCGCCGCTCTCGCCGTGGCGTGATACGCATATCGAAATTCGCGGCGCGGCGGTGCTGGAGTTGCAGATGGCGTTCGCCGAGGATTGGTACTGGGCCGCGCGCGAGGTGCCGTACCTGATGCTGCCGCCGCAGGGCGATGTGGGCGAGATGATCTGCCAGGTGGTGCCCTCCGGCCCGGCTGACGCGCAGGAGACCTGCTCGCTGTTCTTCGTCGAGGCGATCCAGTCGGCGCAGAAGCGGGTCTGGATCACCTCGCCATACTTCGTGCCGGACGAGGCAGTATTTGCGATGCTGCGCCTGGCCGTGCTGCGCGGGGTGGACGTGCGGATTCTGATTCCGTCGCGCCCGGACCACCTCGTGGTGTACGCGGCGTCCACCATCTACGCCTACCAGGCGGTGTGCGCGGGCGTGAAGGTCTACCGCTACCAGCCCGGCTTCCTGCACCAGAAAGTCATCCTGATCGACGACGAGGCGGCCGCCGTGGGCACCGCCAATCTCGACAATCGCTCGTTCCGGCTCAATTTCGAGATGATGGTGATGACCGCGCATCCGGCATTCGCGCGGGACGTCACGCGCATGCTGGAGGCCGACTTTGCCGAGGCGCGCGAGATCAGCCGCGACGAGTTCCTGGCCTCGCCCGCGCTGCTCCGGGTGGCGATGCACGTGGCCAAGCTGTTCGCCCCCATTCTCTGAACGGCGCCGCTGCCGACGTTGTCCACGTTGGCGCTGGCGCTATTTGTGTACACTGTCTACTATACATAGCAGAATGAGTGGACGATGTCCACATGGGAGTTTGACATGAGCCGAGTCGCCGCCACGCCGCCCACGCGGAGCACTTATCGACATGGCGATCTACGGCGTGCCTTGCTCGAGGCCGGGATCGACCTTGCACGCACCGGTGGCCCGGAGGCCGTGGTGCTGCGCGAAGCCACGCGCCGCGCGGGCGTGGTGCCGAATGCCGCGTACCGTCACTTCGCAAGCCGGCAGGACCTGTTGCAGGCGGTGCGCGCCGCCGCGCTGTCCGGCCTGGCCATGGCCATGGAGACCGAACTGGCCACGCTGCCCGCCAATGCCTCCGCCGCCGAGCGCGCGCGCGGGAGCCTGCGCGCGGTCGGCGCGGGCTACCTCCGCTACGCACTGGCCGAGACCGGCCTGTTCCGCACCGCATTCTCGGTGCCGGACGACGTGGAGGATGACCCGGACCCCGCCAAGGCCGGTAACAGCGGCCTCAACCCTTTCCAGTTGCTGGGCGCCGCGCTAGACCTTTGGGTCGATGCGGGCCTGCTGCCTGCGGCCCGCCGGCCCGGCGCCGAGTATGTGGCCTGGTCCGCCGTCCACGGGTTAGCCATTTTGTTGATCGACGGCCCCCTGCGCAGCCGCGCGCAGGAACAGGCCGGCATCATCGGTGCGCGGCTGCTGGACATGGTGGAGAACGGCCTGACAGTGGCCTGAGACCAAAAAAAATGCCACGTGGCGGGGACCACGTGGCATCCAAGTAAAAGAATGCCAGCGAGGGGTCAACTCTGGCACTCCATCGGGTGCCTGCATTGCACAGGCGGGGCCAGTGTAAGAAGACGATTCTGATTCGTGAATAGGAATAGTCCGAAAATGGATTTTCGCCGCGCAAATACTGTCTAATCCCCATGGGGCGACGGTCGAAGTCGCCCTCGGCTTTGATGCAGGTCAATGGGAGTGCACGATGAATCGGGCGCGCGGTTGGATGATGGCGGGCATTGCGGGCGCCACATGGTTGCTGGGCGGCTGCGTGGCATATCCCGGCTATGACACGACGGGCTACTACAGCAGCTATCCGTCCGGCTATGCGTCGTCAGGGTATTACGGCGGCTATTCCAGCGGCTATCCCGCCTATGCCTACGGCTATCCGTATGGCGGGTATCCGTACTACCGGCCCTGGTATGGCGGCTTCTACGGCAGCGTCTGGTATGGCAGCGGATATCGCGGCTACTACGGGCGTGGGTATCGGGGCTATTACGGGGGCTACCGCGGCTACCGCGGGGGAAACGGTGGTTACCACGGCGGCTACCACGGCGGCTATGGCGGCTACCGTGGCGGTGGCCATGGCGGCGGAGGAAGAGGTGGCGGTGGCCGTGGCGGTGGCGGTGGCCGGCGCTGAGAGCCAGTGCCCCGGCGCGATCCCGCCTACGGCAGCTGCCGCAGCTGGCCGATCACGGACATCAGCCGCCCGTGCGCCACGATGACCGACGATTCATCCTGCAACGCCTCCTGATAGCGCTTGCGAAACGCCTCGTCCCCGCGCTCGCTGAACAGCTTCTGCGCGGCGCCGGCCACGGCCCGGCAGGTATCGTCATGATGTTCGTCGCCCTCGAGTTCCTCGTCGATCTCGATGATGAGGCGCGACAGCGGGTCCAGCCAGCGAAAGAAAGATTCCTCGGTGACCAGCTGCACGAACTGCCCGGCCGGAATCGGACCGTGCAGACGCTCGTATTGAACACGGTCGTAGCCGATGACTTCCTTGTGCACCTGGAGCAATGCCGCGCGCAGGGCGCGCAGGCCTAAGCGGCGGGTTTCCTGGGTGGCAAGGAACTGTTCGCTGGGCATGCCTTTTCTCCACATTCCTGTTCCGGGACAGGGCGTGTCGACATGACCCGTCGGCGGGGTCCTCCCGGGAACCGCCATCGCCTGCCCGATCGTTTTCGGTGTTGCATCGCCATGCGGCATGACATGGCGTCTGCGAGAGTCAAGTATAGGAAGCGAGCGTGGCGCAGACCAGCGCGCAAGCCTAGCGAGATACCCGTATTGCGGCCCTGCGGCAAACCGTGGCGGCCATGTGGGTGAGCCTGAAACAAGATGCCGATGCTGCGATGCAAGGCGCTGTTCAGGCACCCGGCTCCTGCAACGGTGCACCCGTTGTGGCGACGATTTCCTCGGGGGAAGGATGGGCGCGCGCGGTCAGCCGCAGGCGCGCGAGCAGCGGAAGATGATCGGACGCCAGCCGCGTCAGCGCGCTGCGATGGCCTGCCACCGACACCAGGTGCGCGCGTGGCGAAGTCCAGATCCGGTCCAGCGCGAGGAAGGGCCAGCGCGACGGAAATGTCGAGACATGGGGCGTGCGTTCGAAGTACGCATGCAGCCAGCGCAGCGGCCTTCCCCACAGGAACCACTCGTTCACATCGCCGAGCAGGATGGTGGGCTGCTCGGGCGCCTCCGCCAGCGCGGTGAGCAGGCGGCGCACCTGCCAGCGCCGCTCGCCGGGCATCAGCCCGAGGTGCGTGGCAATCACGCGCAGCGCGAAGGTGTCGTGCTCCACGGCGTTGCATTCGAGCATGGCGTCGATGGCGCCGCGCGGCTCGTGCCCCTTCACGCTGAGGTCGATATGGCGGATGCGCAGCGGCCGGTAGCGCGTGAGCAGGCCGTTGCCGTAGTCGCCGTCCTCGCGGACCAGCGTGGGGCCGGGAATGGCGTGCAGGCCGGTGTGCGCGGCGAGGAAGCGCAGCATGTCGAAGCCGGTGGTGCGCGACTCCACCTCCTGCAGGGCGATCAGGTCTGCGCGCAGTTCCGTCACCACATCCGCGATGCGCTTTGGCACGAAATGCCCATCGGTGCCCACCCCGCCGTGGATGTTGTAGCTGGCCACGGCGATGTCGGCATGCAGTGACCCCGAGGGGTCTTGGGGGAAAGGCAATGGCGCGTGCATCAGGCCCCCTCGCGCGAGGGCGCGCTGGTGCAGGCTGGCGGGTGCCGCGCCGCCGCAGTCGCAGTCGCAGTGGCTGCCGCATGGCGTTCGGCGTTGGCTGCGCGCTCCCGACGCTTGCGCCGCCGGCGCAGCAGCACCGCCACGGTGATCGGAATCAGCAGCACCAGCGCCAGCAGGGCGAAGGTGCCCGCGCCTGGGTCCTTGGCCACGGCGGCAATCCGGTCCACCAGCGAGGCGGTGATGAGAATGCCCGGCGTCATGCCGATGGCGGTGCCGAGCAGGCAATCCCGCAGCCGGATGCGCGACGCGCCCACCACCAGGTTGACCAGCGTGAACGGCGCCACCGGCACGAGCCGCAGCACCACCATCGCCAGCACGCCATGCTGCCGCACCTTGTGGCTCAGCCGGTTCAGCCGGCGTCCGCCCAGGCGCCGCACCGCATGGCGGCCCAGCAGGCGGCCCGCCGTGTAGCCACCGGCGGCACTCAGCACCGTGCCACACAGCGCCAGCACCGCGCCATACCACGGCCCGAACACCACCAGCGTGACCACGATCAACAGCGTTACCGGAAACATCACCAGTCCACCTGCCACGAAAGCGGCCATCATCGCGCCCGGGGCAAACGGCATGTCGCGCACGTGCTCGACCATGGTCAGCAGATGGCGGAAGTCGGCCCATTCGCGCAGCGGCGTGTAGCGCCACGCGAAGGCCATGCCGCCCAGCACGAGCACCAGCAGCACGAATACCGCCACGCGGTTGGCCGCGTGGGGGCGGGCCTCGTGGCTGACGAACTCGCCCATGATCTGATCGCTGTCAATGGGTTCGATGGGGTCCAGCAGCCGCGCATCGGGCAGCGCGGCGTCCACTTCGTCCGGCACGGTCGGCGAGAATCGCTCCAGCGTGCGGCCGTCGCTGCGGTGCAGGGTCTCGATGGCGGCGTGCAGGCCGCCGGCGTCCGCCAGCGCGGCGTCGAGCTCGTCCGGCGTGACGGCGAGGTGCTCGCTCAGCAGCCGCCCGCGCATCGCCCGGATGCCGGCAGCGATCTTGGGATCGCCATTGGCTTCCACCACGAGGTTGCATTCGGTATCGAGCCCGAACGAGCGATTGCTGAGATTGGCCGACCCGATCGTCAGCAGCTGGTCGTCCACCACCATGACCTTGCTGTGGACGTTGACACAGGCATCGCCAAGGTCCGGCACATGCGGGCAGTACAGGTGGAACCGCGCGTGCGCGTCCGCGCCGCGCAGGCGCCGGCAGAGCCGTGCGCGCAGCACCCCCATGCTCGCTTCCTCCAGCCAGCCGCTCTCGGTGCGCCGGGACACCAGCGCAATCTCGGGCCCCTCGGGCTCGCGCAGGCGCTTGGTGAACGCATCGGCAATCAGGCCGGAACTGAAATACTGGTTCTCGAGGTAGATGCCCTGGCGTGCCGCGCCGATGGCATCCAGATACAGCTCGCGGATCTCCGACACGCCGGGCTCGTCCTCGCAAGCCGGCGAGGTCCGGCTGATGCCGACGTCCACATTGGTCAGATCGGGTGCGATGCTCTCCGGCCACGCATCCCCCAGCGGCCGGTCCGGCACACGCGGCTGGCGGCCCGTGGCGCGCAGCCAGCGCGCCGCCGCCAGGTCGCCCAGCGCAGCGGCGGCATCGCCATCGACCACGCACTGCACGTCATGGAAGGGCGGGTAGGGCTTGCCGTCCAGATCCACGCGGCGCGGGTCGTCGCCCAGATGATGATGGGTGTCCCAGCGCCGGATGGTCAGGTCCAGCCCGCCCACGAAGGCCACCTGATGATCGACCACGACCACCTTCTGATGATGCGAGGCCCCGGGCGGATGGTTGCCATCGAGCCGGAAAGACAGCCGCCGATGGGTCTGCCAATGCATCTTGGCGGACGGCAGCCACTCGCGCTCCAGCGCGAACACCATCGCGAAATCCCAGCTCAGCACGTAGATCCGCAGGCCGCGCTGGCGTTTGCACAGCGCGTTCAGGAAGTCGCGCAGCGTGGGCGGCAGGCCATCGGCATGGTCCCCGCCGCCCGGGGTCATCACCATCCGGCTGTCGATATCCCAGCCGAGGATGAACACGCTGTGCGTGGCCTTGGCCAGCGCCTCACGGAGTGCGGAAAAGTACGCATCGGCATCCACCAGCATCGAAAAACGCTGGCACGGCTCCACCCGCCAGCAGTTGTGGCCGGGGCGCAGGAGCGGGGCATTGGGAAGGGCGTCGGGCATCACCCGGCCACAGGCGCAAGTTTTGTACCGGATGGGGCGTTGGCGCCAGGACTGGCTTCCGAGGGTGGCTGCCCGCTGTTGCCGGTGTGCGCCTTACTCGGCTTTGTAATTCTGACAATCGATGGCGAGCGCTTCAGCGCGCCGCGCCGCCTCACGCCAAGCCCCCGGCGGCAGGCCGAAGCGGCGGGCAAACGCACGCGTAAAGGTGGTCTGGTCGGGATAGCCGACGCCGAAGGCGATGTCGGCCAGCGGCATCGTGCCGGCCATCAGCCACTGCACGGCCTGATCCAGGCGCAGGCGGGTCTGGTAGCCGTGCGGGGTGTCGCCGAAGGCTTCGCAGAACAGCGTATGGAAGTGGCGGGCGCCCCAGCCGAAGCGGCTGGCGAGTTGGTCGGCGCGCGGCGGCTCGGCGAGGCTGGCGCGCAGGCAGGCGTCGATCGCCAACACCGGGAAGCGGGCGGCGTCGTGCCGGGCGAGATCCTGGCCGAGCGAGGTGGCCAGATTGCCAGCCAGGATGGCCGCGCGCTGCCAGTCGTGCTGCGGCGGGGCGCCCGGGCGGGTTTTGGGGATGGCGACGAGCGTGCGCACCTGGGCGGCGAGTGGGCCGTCCAGCGCAAAGGTGCGGGGGCGGGCCATCAGCCGGGCCGGGAGGGCCACGGAGCTGGCCGGGAAGTCGGCCACCAGTTGCAGGTTTTCGGTCAGGCCCACGCAGACATGGTGTTCGCCGCCGGGCACGACGAGGCCGTGTTCGGCATCCACGCGATAGGCGTGACCGTCGATCTCCAGTTCGATGGCGCCGTCCACGCCGAACAGCAACTGGTGGTAGTCGTGCGCATGGCCGAGCGGCTGCGGCTGGAACCGCCGGGGCTCGACCAGCGGGGCGGCGTGATCAGCGCGCTTCGGCACGTTGCGTCCGTCCCTGGGTCTGGCACAGCCACACGCCGGCGCCGGCCACCGCCATGCCGAGCCACTGGAGCGGCACCAGATGGTCGCCAAACAGCAGGGCGGCCTGCACGGCGGCCAGTGGCGGGGCCAGGAACATCAGCGCGGCGGCGTTGGCGGCGCGTCCGCGGCGCACCAGCGCCAGCAGCAGCCACGTGCCGAGTCCCGACAGCACCAGCGCGGCATAAGCCAGCGAGGCCCAGAGCGTGGCGCCTGGCTCCCAGTGCAGCGCACCCGGGCCGCCGTTGACCATGACCAGCGTGCCGGCCACGAGCATCGCGCCGGCATTCTGCCAGGCCGAGCTGGCGCGAATGTCGGCCTTGGCAATAGAGGTCTTCTGCAACAGCGTACCCATGGTGATGGAAACAATGGCCAGCAGGCCGACCAGCACGATCCACGGCGACACCGCGTGTGGCGCGCCGGCCCGCATCGCCGGCAGCACGACCAGCCCCACGCCGGCCGCGCCGAGCGCGAGCCCGCGCCAGGTGCGCATCGAAGGTAGCTCTTTTAATAGGGGGATGGCAAGCAGCGCGGTCAGCAGCGGCTGCAGGGCGCCCAGCAGCGCCATCACGGACGGCGACAGGCCGTGCGCCACGGCGCCGTAACCGGCACACAGGTAGATGCCCTGCATCAGCGCGCCGGCCAGCAGGTGGCGCGGCACCTCGCGCGGGGCCGGCCACGCCGCGCCGGACAGCAGCGCCGCCAGCATAAACATCAGCCCGGCCAGCGCGAAGCGGGCGAGCAGGAACAGGCTGGTGTCGGCCACGGGCACGACCGCCTTGCCGACGATAAAGCCGGTGGACCAGATCAGGACGAAAGCCAGGCCAGGCAGCCAGGCGGGCAGGGGGCGCGACATGGGAGCAGTACTCGATCAGATTCCGGGGCGGCCGGCATTGGCCGCAATTGGGGGGATTGTCTGGCAGCGTAGCGGGGCGGAAATCGGCTGTCTTGGCGATTCCTGCAATCGGCGGCGGGCCGATGCCATCGATCATCGGACAAATCCGATAGACCTCATGGACAATAAGCGCCTCGTCCACGTCTTTCGGCCCCGATTGGGCCGCTTCCTGCCATGCAACCGACCGCGCCCCATCACCGCCTGATCCAGGACCTCGGCCTTGTGCCCCATCCGGAGGGGGGATTCTACCGGGAGACGTACCGGGACGCCGCGCGGGTCCGCCGGGCCGATGGCGCGGCGCGCTCGGCCTCCACGGCCATCTATTACCTGCTCTGCGATGACGCGTATTCGGCGTGGCACCGCATCCGCGCGGACGAAGGCTGGCATTTCTACGCCGGCGAGCCGCTCGACGTGCATGTGATCGATGGCGCAGGCCGGCTGCACACCCACCACCTCGGCAACCCCCTGCACGACGCCGGCACCGCGTTTCAGGCGGTGGTGCCGGCCGGCTGCTGGTTCGCGGCCGAGCGCGTGGCGGGCTACGCCGGCGGCTATTCGCTGGTGGGCTGCACGGTGGCGCCCGGGTTCGAGTTCAGCGAGTTCGAACTGGCCGACGCGGCGGCGCTGGCCGCCGCCCATCCGGACCACGCCGAGGTCATCGCCCGGCTGGCGCCCCGGCCCCCCAAGCAGCCCCCGTCGCGGCCCCCGTCGCGGCCACGGCAAGGCTGACCGCCTCGATCCCTACGTTCGCCGGCAAGTTTTACGCGTAGCAGGTGCGCCCCGCCCCCGCCGCGCGCCGATGTTGCGGCGCCGGGCGGGTCGGGAACGGCTTTTGCAGAACCGGTCCACGGACCCGTTTTCGCATGTCCGCTACCTACCCCGCAAAACCCCACAGAACGAGGAGTCATCATGGATAAATCCAAGATCCCGGTCGGCCAGCGCCCGGCCCTGAGCCTGTTGCTGGACGACCACCGCGCCGTCAAGAAGCTGTTCAAGCAGTTCGAGGAAGCCAAACAGGACAGCGCCAAGCAGTCGATTGCGGCGGAAACCTGCCACGCGCTGACCATTCACGCCCAGATCGAGGAAGAGATCTTCTACCCGGCCCTGCGCGGGGTTTCGGACAAGATCGACGACATGCTGGATGAAGCCAAGGTGGAGCACATGGTGGCCAAGGCGTTGATCGCGAAGATCGAGTCTGGCGACAAGGACATGCTCGACGCCAACTACAAGGTGCTGACCGAGTACGTCGGGCACCACGTGGAGGAAGAGGAAGGCGAGCTGTTCAAGGCCGTGATCCAGGCCAAGATCGACCTGAAGGCCGTGGCGGCGCAGCTTGAGGAGCGCAAGCACGAGCTGGAAGGCGTGACGGTCTGACCCTCGGCGCGGAGAGAAAAAGGCCCATCCATGACGGATGGGCCTTTCTTAGGGTTGCGATACGTGGTGTTTAATCCGCTTTTTCGCCTTCAACCCTGATTCGCGAGCAGATCGGCCAGCTCATCGGCGTGTTCTTCCTCCACGGCCAGGATCTCTTCCATCATGCGGCGTGTGGTCGGGTCCTTGTCGCCCAGGTACTGGACGATCTCGCGATAGCTGTCGATCGCGATCCGCTCGGCCACGAGGTTCTCGCGGATCATGCTGGCGAGGTCGTCCCCCTCGCTGTACTCCGAATGGCTGCGCGTCAGCAGGCCGTCCGGCGACAGGTTGGGCTCGCCGCCCAGCTGGACGATGCGCTCGGAGATCTGGTCGGCGTGGCCTTGCTCCTCGTTGGAATGTGCGAGGAATTCGTCGGCAACGCTCTTCGAGTTCGGGCCCTTGGCCATGAAATAGTGGCGGCGATAGCGCAGCACACAGACGATTTCCGTGGCGAGTGCGGTATTGAGCAACTCGATCACGGTGTTGCGGTCGCCATCGTAGCCCTCGGTGACGGCGCCGTCTTCGATCTTCTTGCGGGCACGTTCGCGCAGGGTCTTGATGTCGGTGAGGAAGGGTTGGGATTGCATTGTGATGGACTCCTTTGCCAACCGTGAGCGGGGACTTGTAGGGGGACAGACGTGGGGAATTGGTGCGTATCTATCTTAGAGTTCCGCACACGCCGCGCGGCGTCAGCCCGTGCCCCATTCTGCTATCGGGTTCGGTCCTACAACCCGCCAGCGGCCTGCCAATCGGCATGCAGTTCGGGGCGGGATTTGCGGGGAGTGGGAGATCAGTAGCCCGAACGGCTGTAACCCGGGTTGTAACCCTGGTCGTAACCCCGCTGGTAGGGCGCGTACTCGACCTGCCCGTAGCCCACCGGGGCAGCCGGCGCGCATGGCACGTAGGCACGCTGGTAGTTGCTGTAGCAGTAGCCCGGCGGCACCTGCGGGGCGGCGTAGGCCACCGGTTGCGGCGGCGCGTAGACCGGCGCCGGCGCAGCTACCACGGGCTGGCTGTAGACCGCCGCGCCGATGGCCAGCGCCGCGATGGCGCCCACGGCCAGCGCAGCCACCGCGCCGTCTGACCCGCCGCCACCGTGATGGCGGCCGCGGGCCGACGCCGGCCCGGCGGCCAGCATGGCGGCGCAGAGAACGGCAATACCGGTGTAACGAATCGATTGGCGCATGTCGGGCTCCTTGTCGGCCGATGATCGGCCTTGCTCGATGGGAGCCATCATGCCCTGCGGCGCATTACAGTGGGTTACGCCATGGTGAGCAGATGTTACGGCTGCAACATCTGGCGCGGCTTTGGCGCGAGTTACTCGCTGGCTTCGGCCAGGAACCAGGCGCGGCGCTGGGCTTCGTCGATCCAGTTCTCCAGCAGGCTCGCGGTGGCCACGTCGCCGTGGTCGTCGCAGACGCCATGGGCGTCGAGCATGATTGCGGCCAGTTGCAGATTGTCGGCGCGAAGTTCCGCCAGCATGTCGCGCGGAGCCACGCGGTCGGCGTCGTTGTCGCGCAGGCGCTGCTGGCGGGTCACGTCGCCGATGGAGCGCAGCGTGGTGGTGCCGAGCTTGCGCACCCGCTCGGCGATGTCGTCGGTGATGGCGAAGATCTGCGCCGACTGCTCGTCGAGCATCAGGTGGTAGTCGCGGAAGTGCGGGCCGGACATGTGCCAGTGGAAGTTCTTGGTCTTCAGGTAGAGCGCGAAGACATCGGCGAGCAGCGGGTTCAGGTGCGCGGCGATGGCGGCGACGCCCTTGGCGTCCGGGACGGACGGGGCGACGGTGGCGGTGACGAGGGAGGGCGCGGGCATCATGGCTCCTGGCGATCGGGAAACATTCGGGGGAATCCGGGCAAGGCTCGGGGTGTCTTGCCGCCATGATCGGGCTGCATGCCGCGCCGCCGTTGCCGCCCGGCCCCGGAATTGTCGATAACGCACGCTGGCGCGCCGGGCCGGGGGGGAGCCGGGCCAGACTATACATACATATAGTTACGCCGCCGGAGCGGGCCTCGTATCATGCCTGCACGCATCCCGGCATGTCGCTCCGGGCATCGCTGCGTGTTTCAGTCGGGTCGAGGTAGTCGCTTTGCACAACAAACAGTTACTGGCCATCGTCGACGACGATGACTCTGTCCGGGTCGCCACATCGCGCCTGGTTCGCTCCCTGGGGTGGGAAGTCATCCTTTTCGACACCGCCACGGCGTTCCTGAACTCCGGCTGTGCGGCCGAGGTGGATTGCGTGATCTCCGATGTCCAGATGCCCGGCATCACCGGCATCGAGATGCATCGCCGGCTGACCGAAGCCGGCGTACACGTGCCCGTGATCTTCATCACCGCGTTTTCCGTGGAAGCCACGCGCAGGCAGGCGATGATGAACGGTGCGCTGTCCTTCCTCAGCAAGCCGGTGGACGGTGCCGCGCTGCAGGCGTGCCTGGACCGGATCGGCAAGGCGGCACCCAACGCATAAGTGCCGTACCCTGCCGTACGTCACTTCTGCCACCTGCTATGTATAATTCCTGCGCACACATCCAAGGTGGATCGATGGCACATCCGTGCCCGCCCGCACCACGACTGTGCACGCGACCGCCCCGCAAGACACTGCCGACGGCCAGCGGTAGTTGAAACCGCGAAGTCCCCCGAGGAGCCACCCCGAGCATGTCCCAGCCAACCGCCGTGCACAGGCCGAAATCCGAGAATCCGCGCGCGCTGCTGGCCCTGGCGGCCCTGCTGACGCTGGCGATTTTCCTGATCGATATCCTGACGCCGCTGACGATTGCCGTGGCGGTGCTCTATGTTGTGGTCGTGCTGCTGGTGGCCGCCACCGGCTCGCAGCAGGCCACGCTGTATTCGGCCATCGGCTGCGCCGTACTGACCATCTTCGCCTTCCTGTTTCAGCGCACGGTCACCGAGGACGCCGGCCCGCTGGCGCGCTGCGTGTTCAGCCTGCTGGCGGTGGCCAGTACCTCGCTACTGGCCATGCGCAATCTTGCCAAGACGGCCCAGCTGCAGGAAGAGATGCAGATCCGCGCCACGGCCGAGGCGGCGCTCGCGCGCAGCGAAGCCTTCCTGGCGGAGGCACAGCAGCTGAGCCAGACCGGCAGTATCGCCATGCGCGTGCCCGACGACACCATGACGTGGTCCGACGAGGCCTACCGGATCTTCGGCTACGACCGCACCGTGACGCCCGCCGCGGACCTGATCCTGGCACGCGCCCATCCGGAAGACCTGCCGCTGGTGGTCTCAGTGCGCGACCAGATGCGCCGGGGCGCACCGCTGATCGACGTGCGGCATCGGCTGCGCATGCCGGACGGTACGATCAAGCACGTGCACCTGGTGTCGCGCCGGCGCGCGGCGGCGCCGGACTATACCGAATACGTGGGCGCGCTGATGGATATCACCACGGCCGTCCAGACCCAGCAGGCGCTGCAGCGCACCTCCACCGAACTCGCGCATGTGATGCGCATGACCACGCTGGGCGAGCTCGCGGCGTCCATCGCCCACGAGGTGACGCAGCCGATTGCGGCCATCGTCACCTGTGGGGATTCCGCGCTGCGCTGGCTGAACCGGCCGCAACCGGACGTCGGCGAGGCCACCCAGTCCATCGACCAGATGATCCGCGATGCACGGCGCTCCAGCGACATCATCCGGCAGATCCGCTCGATGGCGCAGAAGCGCGATCCGGTCTACGCCGAGACTGCGCTTGACAGCCTGGTGCGGGAATCGATCGAACTGATGCGCCGCGAGCTGCAGGATCACCATGTGGAATCGGTGATCGACCTGACGCTTCCGGACGCGATGATCTGCGGCGACCGCGTGCAGCTTCAGCAGGTGCTGATCAACCTGCTGATGAACGCGGTGCAGGCAATGGAAGGCGCTGGCCGTCCCCGCAGGCTCTGGGTCAACACCGCGCTGGCCGAGTCGCGCCAGGTGCAGGTCACCGTGCGGGACGCCGGCAAGGGCATCGCGCCGGAAGATGCCGACCGGCTGTTCAGCGCGTTCTTCACCACCAAGGCCGAGGGCATGGGCATGGGCCTGTCGATCTGCCGCTCCATCGTGGAGGCGCACGGGGGCCGCATCTGGGCCGACTCGCCGCCCGAGGGCGGCGCGGCCTTCCACATCATGCTGCCGTTGCATCTGGCCGATGCGGCGGACGGCGAATGCGCGGCGCTTCGGCACGCCGCGGAAGCAGGGAGCGAACATGGGCAATGAGTCGGGCGCCGCCAACGAGGTGGCAGGTGGCGTGGTCTATGTGGTGGATGACGACGAGTCGATGCGGGTTGCTGTGGCGATGCTGCTGCGCTCCGTGGGCCACCAGGTGCAGACATTTGCCTCCGCGCAGGAATTCCTGGCGTGCGAGCGGCCCGATACGCCAAGCTGCCTGATCCTCGATGTCCGGCTCAAGGGCCTGAGCGGCCTGGCCGTGCAGGAGCAGATCGGCGCGGGCCAGATCAGCATTCCCATCGTCTTCATGACGGCGCATGGCGACATCGCCATGTCGGTCAAGGCGATGAAGGCGGGCGCGACGGACTTCCTCGCCAAGCCGTTCCGGGACCAGGACATGCTGGACGCCGTGAACAGCGCCCTGGCGCGCGACGCGCAGCGGCGCGTGGCCGACCAGTCGAGCGCGGACTTGCGCCAGCGCTATGCCACGCTGACCCAGCGTGAACGGGAAGTCATGGCCCAGGTGGTGCGCGGGCTGATGAACAAGCAGATCGCGGCGAACCTGGGCCTGAGCGAGATCACGGTGAAGATCCACCGCGGCCAGGCCATGAAGAAGATGGGTTCGCGCTCGCTGGCCGACTTCGTGCTGAAGGCCGAAGCGCTCGGGATGACGTCCGACGCTTCGCAGTAAGCCGTCGCGTCAGGCCGGCCCCCACGCCGAGATCAGGGCCGCCATGCCGCAGCAGGCGGTGCAGACCCCAATCCAGCAGCAAATCAGCTTGCGTTCGCGCCACGTGATATGGGCGGGATAGGACACGTGCTGGGCGGGCATCGTCGAGGTCTGGATGGGCATGATGGGCTCCGGGGGCCTGGACTCAGGCGTCCGACTTCTCGGGCGAGGCCGAGACACCGGTCAGGTCGCGCCCGGCCAGTTGCAGCCTGGCGGCGGCATCCACGGATTGATCGAAGCGCGCGCCATCGGTGTACGGGTCGCGCGGCGAATCCACGCGGGCGCCATCGGTGTAGGGGTCGCGCGGCGAATCGACGCGGGCACCATCGGTGTACGGGTCACGCGGCGAGCTGACGCTGGCGTGGGCCACGGTGGCGAAGCTGCCGAGGCTGCCCAGCACGAGCAGGGCGGTTGCGGCGAGGGTGCGTTGGGTGCGTTGGGTGCGTGTGGTCATGGGAATCTCTCCATCAGTGAGGGTGCAGCTTTTGGTTTCCTGGCGGCGCGCCGCGCATTGCCGGCTGCCTGGAATCAAGCTTAGAGACTCACGCCCCGGAAATCATTTGTACATCCGTCGCCGCCGATAGCGCATTCGTTGCGCGGCCTCATCCTTAGGTTTAACTCGCCGCAACGGCGGCCACCACGGACTGCGCCAGCAGGACTTCGGCCAGGATCATCGCATCGGCATTGCGCGCACGGGGGCGCTGCGGCCGGGGCTTGTAGATGGCATCGCCGGGCTCGATCTCGCGGCCGCTCATGGCGCAGAAGCCCGCCACGCGCGCGAAGGCGGTGCCCCATTGCTGCTCGCCGTAGCGGCAGTGGGTGGCATCGTTCCACGACAGCACGGCGGTGTGCGCATCGGGCAGGTCGATGATGCGGATCAGCACGCCGGCCAGGTCCTGGCGGCCGCAGCGATGGTAGGACATGGCGCTGCCGGCGGGCTGGTCGGGCTGCGCAAACAGCAGCCCGAGTGCCTGCTGCCAGGGGTCGGGGCGGTTGCGCGTCGGCGCAACCTGGTCTGTCACGAGGTTGTCTGCAAGCATGATGGGGCTCCGGGTTGAGGGCGACGGCCGCTCAGGCGGCCTTGCGTTCCAGGCTGCGTTTCACGCGCCAGTTGTAGGGGGTTTCGCCCACAAAGCGCTTGAACACGGTGGTGAAGTGCGATTGCGAGCGGAAGCCGCAATGCATGGCCACGTCGAGAATCGTCTGGCCGGTGGCGGTCAGCAGCGACTGCGCGTGTTCCACGCGCCGCCGCAGCAGGTATTCGTGCGGACGCAGGCCGGTGGCGCGACGGAACTGCGCCGCGAAGTGCATGCGCGTGAGGCCGGTGCTTTGCGCGATATCGGCCAGGCCAATCGCTTCGGACAAATGAGCGTCGATGTAGTCGGTGGCGCGGCGCAGGCGCCACGGCGGCAGCGGCGCCAGGCTGCCGCCCGTGGCTTCCGTCGCACCGGCCTGGAAGTGCCGCGCCACCAGGCGCGAGACGATGGCCAGGCTCACGCTCTCCACGAAGATGCGGCTCGCGCCGGCGTCCTGCACCTGCGTCATCGCCAGGGCCTGGCCGAGCCGCTCGAGCGCCGGGTCCTGCAGCAGCCTGGGCGAGTCCAGCACGATGTCGCCGGCATGGGGGCGATCGAACAGGTCGGCGTGGCATTCGGCCAGCACCGCCTGCGTGGCATACAGGTGGAGCACGTCGGCGGGCGCCTGGAAGGTGGCGCGTACCGGTACGCCCGGCGCGGTCACCTGCACCGCGCCGGCGGTGATGCGCCCGTCCACCAGCGGCCGGCCTGCATGCACGAACGCCAGCGTGGTGCAGCGCAGGTTCATGGCGATGCAGTGGTGGGTGTCGGCGCCGGGGTGGTAGACCTGGAGCGGTTCGCTGGGCTCGAGCGTCCAGCGCGAGACCGGGATCTGGGCGCCCGTGTCGTGGGAGGGTGCGCGCCACTGCTGCTCGGCGCCGATGAGCCCTGGTGGCGCGGACGGGCGGGCGGTACTGACCGGGATGAGCGAAGCGTGATGCATGACGGCCCCTTTTGAACTGAACGTTGAAGCGGTTCCGGGCCGCTAGACCCAGCATGGCTTCAAGGTATATCAGGCAAAGAGGGCCGAATAGCCCTACAAACGGTTGCGCACGGTGTCAAATGGTTTGCGCAATTCATACCTTGGTTTAGTCGGCCAGGGGCGCTGGCCACCAAGAAAAACGGGCTTCCGAGGAAGCCCGTCGCCCGCTGGATAGTACGCGGTCTCGTGCGAAAGTGCTTTCAGGCGCTGACGGGCGCGCCGCCCGCCGCCGACTCCTTGGCGAACAGGCTCTTGGAGGCCGCCACATGGCTGGCCAGCACCGGCCGCAACACCACCACGGCCAGGAAAGCCGCCGTCAGATCCATGCATGCCACGGTGTAGAGCACCGTGGACCACGTGCCCGTGGCCTCCATCATCAGGTTGCCGATCGGCACGAACAGCGCGCCAATCCCCTTCGCCGTGTAGAGCACGCCGTAGATCTTGCCGATGTGCTTGGTGCCGAAGGCGTCGCCTGCCAGTGCCGAGAACAGCGAGTAGACCTCGCCCCAGGCCAGGAACACCACGGCGGACAGGATCAGGAACGCGTACGGGTTGCTGCCGAAATACCCGAGCGCGATGATCCCAATGCCCTCCAGCGTGAAGGCGATCACCATCGTCTTCTCCCGGCCGATATGGTCCGAGATCCACCCGAACAGCGGCCGCGAGATGCCGTTCATGATGCGGTCCAGCATCAGCGCCAGCGGCAGGGCCGCCATCACGAAGAAGTGGAGATCGACCTTGAAGTCCTTGACGCCGAGATCCTTGGCGATGACGCCGAGCTGGGCCACGGCCATCATGCCCCCGGTCACCACCAGGATGAACATCATGAACATCAGCCAGAACAGCTTGGTGCTCATGGCCTCCTTGAGCGTGTAGTCGCGCGTGGCCTGGGCCAGCTTGTGCGACGCCCGGGTTTCCTGGGCACGCGGCGAGCGCAGGAACCACGCGGCCACAAAGGCGATGGAGCCCTGCAGCACGCCGAAGAAGAAGAACGTGTCCTGGAAGCCGGACGACTCGATCATCGCCGCAATGGGCAGGATCGTGGCCGCCGAGCCCGCGCCGTAGCCGCCGGCGGTCAGGCCAACTGCCAGCCCGCGCCGGTCCGGGAACCATTTCAGGGCGTTGTTGATGCAGGTGGCATAGATCGACCCGACGCCAATCCCGCCCACTGCCGCGCCGAAGTAGAAGCCCGCCAGGGTGGTGGCCTGCGAGTTGATGATCCAGGCCGCGCCGATGAACAGCGCGCCGAACGCCACCATCAGGCGTGGGCCAAACTTGTCGATGAAGTAGCCCTCCACCGGCGCGAGCCAGGTCTGGACCAGCACGAACAGCGTGAACGCCACCTGGATCTGGGCGCGTGGCCAGCCGTAGGTCTGCTGGATTTCCGGCACGAACAGCGTCCAGGCGTACTGGATGTTGGCCGTGGCCACCATGCAGACGACGCCAAAGGCGAGCTGGATCCAGCGGGTCCGTTCCGATGTCTGCTGGTTCGGGGTGAGTGCGGCGGAGGATGGGCTAGTCATGGCGCGCTCCCTGGGTCGTTTGTTGTGGCATGTCCGGCTGCATGTTTGTCTCCTGTTTCCTGGTTGCGATGTGCGCTCGCGAAAGGAATAAATCGTATGCCAGCCCATTTATCGCTTGGGCGGTCAAATACAAAGTATGTGATATACCAGGGCAGCGCAAGATAAAGACGCAGCAGGGTTTTCACCAAATACAGTGATTATCGGAATCAATGCTGCCGGCTCAGATGAGGGAGGAATCAATAATGGCCAAAAAAAATGCCCGCAGGCGTCCCGGCGGGCGGAGGCACGTTGCGTGACACCAGTCCGCAGCATGTAGCTGCAGTTATACGCACAAAATAAAGGGCGCGTACGTGGTTTTCCGCCAAATGACAGAAATGTAATGCAGATAATCCACACGGTGCGATGGATTAATCTCAGGATTGACGCGATGCGGAAAAATGAAAATGTGTGGGAATAAGCGGCAGGACGCCGCCCGGGGATAAATGCCGCGAGTCTGATTGATGGATTATCTGCGGGGATGAATCAGATTAACTCATGAATCCGCGCGAAGGCCGCGCGGGATCGTACGGGGAAAATCAACCCCAGTGCCGCACCCGGCCGGTATCCATGTGCACGAAGTTGTCGCGCGTGTAGATGCCCACGCCGCCGCCGCCCAGCGACACCGCCGCATCGCGCAGGTCTGCCAGCGGCACGCCGGGCAGGCGGATGTCGATGGCCATGCCGTCCATGTGCAGGCTGCGCCGGGCCACGCCACCGCCCCGGGTCTTGCGCAGGCGCTCATTGGTGACCGGGCTGCGGTAGCCGGAAATTACCTCGAACGCCTGGTCGGCGCCCAGCACGCCGCGCAGGTCGGCGAGCAGTCCGAGCAGCTTCGGATCGATGTTGCCGACGTCGCCGGAGTAGTGGTCGCGCAGGAAGCGGTTCAGCGCCTGCTGGGCGTCCGGCAGCACGTGGTCGCCCATCGCGTAGACCAACGAGATCTGCTCGCCGGTATGCGTATGCGAGAACGACAGCGCCCGGGCCCCGGGCACGCTGGCCAGCGCCAGACGCGGCACCGCCAAGGCGGACAAGCCAGCGGCAAGGGCCACAGCGCTGGACTGGCGAAGGAAGCGGCGGCGGGCTGGCGTGTTGCGGGTATGCGTCATGGCGATGGGGGCGAAAGGGGGCGAAGGGGTCGATCCGCGCGATCGGTGGTCAGGAAGGACGCGCCGGACTGGCCGCAGCATCCGTCGTGGGGTTTTGCCGCCGCACGGCACGCTGCTGAAGCGCCTGTTCGAGCACTTTGTCCTGCCCATATATGTCAGCGAGGAAGTATACCCGGCCATCGGCCCGCGCAATCGCCGTGCCATAGGCCAGCACCACCGGCAACGGCGCCTGCAGGGACACTGTGTTCGAGCTGCCCTTGGTCATCGCCTGACGGATGCGCGCCTCGGTCCAGTCCGGCTGGTCCTGGAGGACAAACTTTGCGAGTTCGACCGGCGCCTCCACGCGGATGCAGCCATGGCTGAAATCGCGCCGGTCGCGCTCGAACAGCTGCGGCGACGGTGTGTGATGGAGGTAGATGTTCTGGTTGTTCGGAAACACGAACTTGATGTCGCCCAGCGCGTTCAGCGGCCCGGGCCGCTGGCGGATGCGCATCTTGCCGGCCAGCACCGCGCTCAGGTTGGCCTCGTTCAGCGTCGGCACGGCCGTCGTGCCGGACACGAATTCGAAGCCCTGCCGCGTGAAATAGCCCGGATCGCGCCGGAAGCGCGGCACCAGCTCCGCCCGCGCGATGGAGGGCGGCACGTTCCAGTACGGGCTGAACTCGATATAGCGCATGTCCTCCTCGAACAGCGGCGTGCGGGTGTCCAGCGCCTTGCCGACGATGACCTTCATCTCCAGCCGGATGTCGAGCTTGCCGTCGCGGTAGTCGTAGGCGCGCAGCACGAATTCCGGCACGTTGACCACGATCATGCGCGGGCCGTCGGCCAGCGGGGTCCAGCGCAGCCGCTCCATGGTCAGCGCGATCTGCCTGACGCGCGCCGCCGGCGGCGTATTCAGCTGGGCCAGCGTGCCCTTGCCGATTACGCCATCGGCGGTTACGCCATGACGGGACTGGAAGGCCTTCACGGCTTCCACCAGCGCGCCCTTGTAGCCGTCCGTCGCAGGCGTGCCCGCTGGCAGGTCGCCCAGTGCCGCCAGCCGCTGGGCCAGCTGGGGCAAGGCGCTGTAGGGCTGCCCCGGCGTCAGCTTGCCACCGGGCGGCGCGGGTAGCGGCGCAGCCCACAGCGGCTCGGCGGCTAGCGCGCGATAGCGGGCCAGCGCCGTGCGCAGCGTGCCATAGAGCGGGAACGACGGCGGCGCCTCGCGGATCGCGTCGGGCAGCCGGTCGGCCGCCAGCGCGGCGCGCAGGGTGGCGTCCGGATCGAACGGCTTTTCCTTCGAGACATCGAAGCCCGCATGCACCTTGCGCGGATCCACGCGTCCCCGGCGCAGGTCGGACAGAAAGTGTTGCATCGACTGGGTCAGTGCGCCGTCGATGCGCTCCACGGCCTCCGGCGCCAGCGCGGGGCCGGCAGCGGCCTGCGTGACCGCGCGGCCCAGCGATTCGGCGTCGTAATCCTGGGCCTCGAGCCCGTCCGCGCCGGCATCGCTCAGTGCCGTCACGGCCTGCCGCGCGGCCTGCGTCGGCTTGCCATCGACAAACCAGAGCGGCTCCGCCCATGCGCTGGCCGCGCCGCAGAGCAGCCACGCCACGCAGGTCGCGGCAAGGCGGTGGCGGGCACGGCAGGGGGAAGGGGCGGGCGGGATCGGCGGCGTTACGGCAAATGTCATCGTCATTGGCATGGGCGAGTGCATTGCGGGAACGGGGTATCGTACCCGATCGCCATGCGACGGTCGCTCACCCGGGCGGCAATCTCCTCGTCGTGCGTAACCAGCATCAGCGCCGCGCCGGTCTCCGCGCAGGCTTCGAGTATCAGCGCCAGGGTGTCTTGCTGCGTTACCGGGTCCAGCCGCGAGGTGGGTTCGTCGGCGAACAGGAAGGCGGGCGTCAGCAGCAGCGCACGCAGCAGCGCAAAGCGCTGGAGTTCGCCGCCAGACACCGCGCCCGGCCGCCGCGCGAGCAGGTGCGGCGCCAGTTTCAACCGTTTGAGCAGCGGCGCGATGCGCGTCCGGTCGATCCGGTGCAGCGCGGCCAGATCCTCCAGCGCGCGGCCAATGCTGGCATGTGGGGCGAACGCGCCGGCAGGGTCCTGGTAAAGCTTCTGATAACGCACTTTTTGGATCCGATCCGGCCGATGCACCGTCCCGGCGTCCGGCGCGACCAGCCCCAGCAGCACGTTGCCGAGCGTGGACTTGCCGCTGCCGCTGGGCCCGGTCACCGCCAGCCGCTCCCCGGCGTGCAGGGTGACGTCGAGGGACCGGAACAAGCTGCGGTCGCCGAATTGCTTGCTCACGCCGCACGCGCGCAGGATTTCATCGCCACCGGGCGACGGCGCGCGCACCGCCGGCCAGTTCGCCGGTTCGGCGGCCACCAGCGCGCGGGTATAGGCATGGCCGGGAGCGCCGAGGACCGCCGCGGCATCGCCCCGTTCGACCAGCCTGCCGTCGAGCATGACCGCCACATCGCCCCCCAGCGCGCGGGCCACGGCGATGTCGTGGGTGATCGTCAGCAGCGCGCAGCCTTCGCCCAGCGCCGCCTGCAACCGGGCCACCAGTTCATCGCGCCAGACGCGGTCGAGGCCCTTGGTCGGCTCATCGACAATCAGCACCGGCGCGCCGCCCGCCCGCGTGATGGCGAACGCCACCCGCTGCGCCATGCCGCCAGACAGCGTCGTCGGCCACGCCTGCGCCGCGTGCGCCATGCCCAGCCCGTGCAGGTCGTGCAAGGCACGGCGCCACGCCTGCGCGTTGCCGAGTCCGGCCAGCGCATGCGTCTCCGCCAGTTGCCGGCCCACCCGCATGGTCGGATCGAGCGCAAACCACGGCTCCTGCGGCAGTAGCGCCAGTTGGCGGCCCCACATTGCCCGCCGCGTGGCGGGGTCGGCGGCGTCGCAGCGGCGGCCATCGACGGTGAGCGTGCCGCCCGCGCGCAGGCCGCGCGGCAGCGTGCCCATCAGCGCATGCGCCAGCAGGCTCTTGCCGGAGCCGCTTTCGCCGAGCAGCGTCAGGGCGCGTCCCGCCTCCAGCGTGAACGACACCGGCGCAAGCAGCTGGCCATCGGCGCTGGCTACGCTCAGCGCATCCACGGCCAGCAGGGGATGGGTGTCGATGCGGGTCATGCGGCGGCCTCCGCCGGCGCGCCGGTCGATACCAGCACCAGCCCCAGGATGGCGAGGCCGAGCAGCAGGATCGGCCAGGCGATGATCCACGGCGCCTCCGCCGCGTAAGGGAGCAGCTCGGTCATCATCAGTCCCAGTTCAGCCGCCGGCGGCTGCGCGCCCAGGCCGACAAAGCCCATTGCCGCCAGCGCCAGCACCGCCGCGCCGGCGCCAAAACTCATCAGCGTGGCCAGCAGCGGCGCCAGTTCCGGCAGCAGGTGCCGCCGCACGATATAGCCCGGACCAAAGCCGAGCAGCCGCGCCGCTTCCACATGATGGCTGGCCAGCACCACGCGCGCCGTGGCCCGCGTCACGCGGTAGTACTCGACCCACAGCACCAGCGACAGGCCGACATAGAGCGGCCAGTAGTCGCCCGGCGCGAACGCGCTCAGCAGCAACACCAGCAGCAGGCCCGGCAGCGCCAGCACCGCGTCCGCCACGGCGCCGGTCAGGCGCTCGGTCCAGCCGCCGCGCCACGCAGCCAGCAGGCCCAGCAGCGTGCCCGGCACGGCGGCGGAGGCCACGCTCAGCAGCGCCAGCCCGAGCGAGAGCCGCGCCGCGCTGGCCAGCCGCGCCAGCATGCTGCGGCCCAGATGGTCGGTGCCGAGCGGCTCGGCCAGTTGCGGCACCTGGAGAATGCCGTAGAGGTTCTGCTCGAACGGCGCGCGCGGCGCCAGCCAGGGGCCGACGATGGCAAACAGCGCCAGCATCAGCAGCAGGGCGGCGCCGGCTTTGCGGCGGGGATGCCAGGTCATCGGCCCCTCCCGATGCGCACGCGCGGATCGATCGCCGCGCAGGCCAGATCCACCAGCGTATTGAGCGCCACGAACAGCAGCCCCATGACCAGCGCCGTGCCCTGGATCATCGGTACATCGCGCCCGAAGATCGCGTGCACCAGCGCATGGCCGATGCCGGGCCATGCGAACAGCGTCTCGATCACCACCACGCCCTCCACCAGAAAGACCAGTTGCACGCCGAGGTAGGCCACCAGCGGCACGGCGGCATTACGCACGCCGTGGCGCAGCAGCGCGGCCCGGTCAGAGAGCCCCTTGGTGCGCGCGAACAGGAAATACGGCGAGGCGGTCACCGTGGCCATCGCATCACGTGCCACGCGCATCGCCGTGGCGGCGAGGCCCAGCCCCAGCGTGAGCGCCGGGGCGATCAGCGAGCCGTGCGCGGCATCGCCGCCGGCTGGAATCAGGCCGAGTTGCACCGCCAGCACGGCCACCAGCACGATGCCGAGCACGAACGGCGGCAGCGCGCGCAGCAGCACGGACAGCCACAGCGTCAGCCGGTCCAGCCGGCCCCGGGGCCGCAGCCCCGCCGCGAAGCCGAGCGGCACGGCGATGGCGCAGGACACCGCCAGCGCCGCCAGCGCCAGCGACAGCGTGTGGCCCAGTTGATGGGCGATTTCGGCCGCCACCGGCGCGCCCGTGACCGCCGAGACGCCCAGGTCCAGCCGCAGCAGGTGCCCCCACCACGCCACCAGGCTTTCGAACCACGGCAGGCCGAGCCCCAGCTCCGCGCGCACTGCCTCGGCGGCCTGCGCGGTGACCATGTCGTAGCCATAGCGGCCGGCGGCGATCCGGAACGCCATGTCGCCGGGCAACAGCCGCATCATCAGGAAGCTCACCGTGCCGACCAGCGCGGCCACCACGAGCGCCTGCACGCCGCGCTGGAGCACGATGCGGGCAAGCTGGCGCGCCGTGTCGCGCCGGAAGGTGGCGGTAGGCTCGGCCACCGGGGCGGCGCCGGGCAGGGCGGCGCGGGTCAGGTTTTCCATTGCAGTTGCGTCAGCCGGTAGGAACGTTCGAAAGGATCGATGGACACCCCCGCCAGCCGGGGGCTGGCCGCCAGCGTCTGGCGATACCAGACCACGGGGATCAGCGGCATCGCGTCGTGCAGGGTGTCCGCCACCTGCCGACGCAGCGCCTCGGCGCGCGGGCCTTCCGGCGTGGACGGCAACGCGGCCAGCGCCGCCGTCACCACCGGCGACGACCAGCGCATCGGCCCCCAATCCCCACCCTGGCCCGCAAAGTCCTGCGCCACCGCGCCGAAGGCGTCCGGCACCACGCCAAAGTTGCGCGCCAGCAGGCCCACTTCGAGCGTGCCGTCGCGATGCCCGAACGGAATGTCGCTCGAATTGCCCACCGCCACGCGCACCGCCACGCCCGCCTGCCGCCACTGCTCCTGGATGGCGGCGGCGATCACCGGCAGCTCGGGGCGGTCCGGGAAGGTGCGCAGCGTCAGCGCGAGCCGATCCGGGCCGCGCCGCAGGACGCCGTCGGCATCGGGCCGGAAGCGGGCCTCAGCCAGCAGGCCGCGCGCGGCGGCAGGGTCGTAGCCCAGCGCGGGCAGGCGCGGATCGTGCCAGCCGGGCAGGGCGGGCGGGAACAGCTGGCCTGCCGCCAGTGAAGGGTCCCGCAGGATGGCGCTGGCAATGCCGCGCCGGTCCAGCGCCAGTGCCAGCGCGCGGCGCACCCGCACATCGGCCAGCAGGGGATGGCTGGCATTGAGTTTCAGCAGCGTGGTCCGGGGAACGGTCACGGCATGCACGGCCACGGCGCGGCCACGCTGGAGCCGTGCGATGCTGCCCGGGTCGAGCCCATAGGCCAGATGGGCTTGTCCGGCCTCGGCCATCAGCGCGCGCATCTCGGCGCGGCCCACTGACAGATACTCGGCATGCGTCACGGCCGGCCGGGCGCCGTGCCATCCGTCGAACGCTTCCACGGCGAAGTGCTGCGGCGGCGCGAGTTCGGTCACGCGGTAGGGGCCCGATCCGATGATCGCGCGCACCGTGCCGTCGGCGCCGAACGAGGCCGGCGCCAGCACCTGCGTGCTGCTATGGGAGAGCAGGGCTAGCAGGGGGGCGAAGGGGCGCGCGAGCCGGATGCTTACCGCACCGGTTTCGGCATCGATCCCCGCGATGGGCGCCGCACCCAGCACCCCGGCGGCATGGCGGGCGCGTCCGAGGGCAGCGACCACATCGGAGGCCATCACCGGCGTGCCGTCATGGAAACGCGCGCCTGGCCGCAGCGCGAAGCGCCATTGCAGGCCGTCTGGCGACATCTGCCAGCCAGCCGCCAGCCCCGCTACCGGCACGCCGGCCGCGTCGTAGTCGACCAGCGTCTCGGTGACCTGCATGCGCGAGAACAGATAGCCGTTGCGCAGCGGATCGAGGCTGGAAAGCTCCCATGGCCCGATCACGCGCAAGGTGGGCAGCGGCTGGGCGAACACGGCTTTCCCAGCGCCCACCGTCGACACAATCGGCGCCGCCAACGCAGCCTTCAGCAGCCGCCTGCGCTTCCCAATGTTCCCCATGGCGTCAGTAGCTGAGCCGCAGGCCCAGCCGCACCGTGCGGCCCGCGCCCGGCAGCACCCAGACGCTGCTGTACGAACTGGCGTACCAGGTCTTGTCGAACAGGTTGTCCACGTTCAGCGTCACGCGCACGGTCTTGCTGTACTGCCAGTAGGCCAGCAGGTCCGCCAGCGTGTAGGCGGGCAGCGAGAAGCTGTTCTGCGCATCGCCCGACCGCTTGCCGACGTAGCGCACCCCGCCGCCCACGCCATAGCGCTGCCCAATGGGCGCGGCGTCCTCGTAGACCGCCATCAGGCTGCCGCTGGTACGCGGGATATTGAGCAGCGGCGTGCCGGCGGCCAGCGTGCTGTCCTCGGTGATCTCCGCATCGGTATAGGCCAGATTGCCGCTCAGGCGCCAGTGCTTGCCAAGCTGCCCGGCCACGTCGAGTTCCACGCCCCGGCTGCGCGCCTCGCCGGCAGCCACCGAGTAGGACGGATCGACCGGGTTCGCGGTCAGCACGTTGCGCTTGCGGATCTCGTACACGGCCAGCGTGCCGCCGATGCGGCGGTCGTCGCTGTCCACCTTCACGCCGGCCTCCACGGCGCGGCCGTGCTCGGGCGAGAACGCGTTGCCTGCGGCGTCGCTGCCGGCGTTGGGCCGGAACGAGCGGCTGGCGTTGGCGAACAGCGACACATTGTGGCTGGCCAGATAGGTCAGCCCCACGCGCGGCGACACCGCCGTCTGGTGCTGGCTGGTCTCCGTGCCGCGCAGCCGGTTGTCGAGCGACTGATTGAACGTATCGAAGCGCACGCCCGCCAGCAGCCGCCAGCGCTCGCCCAGCCGCAACTGGTCCTGCGCATAGAGGCCGAGGCTGGTCTGGCGCTCGTAGGTGTCGGTGTTGGGGGCCAGCGCGGGCGGCGTCTGGCCGTACACGGGCTGGTAGATGTCGATGGCGTAGGGCGCGGCGGCGCTGGGGTTGCGCCGCAGCTGCACCTGCGTATTGGCGAAGCGGTAGGTGTCGAGGCCGACGATCACCTCGTGCCCGACCGGCCCGGTGGTGAACTTGCCGGTCACATCGGCCTGCAGCGACACATCGTCGGACTGATAGTCCCGATAGCGCCGCTGCCGCGTCAGCGTACGGTTGTCCGCCTGC
This sequence comes from Cupriavidus campinensis, assembly GCF_905397395.1. Classification (GTDB taxonomy): domain Bacteria; phylum Pseudomonadota; class Gammaproteobacteria; order Burkholderiales; family Burkholderiaceae; genus Cupriavidus; species Cupriavidus campinensis. The sequence continues at coordinate 220,543 of NZ_CAJPVH010000001.1, read as the reverse complement.
AGCGCGCTCGCCTCGGTCGAATAGCCTTCCAGGCTGCCACCGCGATAGGCCACGGCCAGCCGGCCCTTCCAGTCGGGCGAGAACTGGTGCTCCACGCTCAACTGGTGCGACTGGCTGTCCAGCCGCATCGCGCCGTCATCGGGCTCGCCCAGGAAGCGCGAGCGCGGCACCGCGCCGAGCCGGCCCTGCACCGCCACCACGCCACGGTCCAGCGGCGTGGTGAAGCGCTGGAATTCGCCCGCGTACTGGACGATGGTGTCGGCGCCGAGCATCCACGTCAGGGACGGCGCCACCAGATAGCGCTGGCTGTCGATGAAGTCCCGCGTGCTGCCTTGGTGGTCGGCCACGGCCACCAGCCGGCCTGCCAGCGTCTCGGTAATCGGCCCGGTGAGGTCGGCGGCGGCGCGGTAGCCATCGCGGCTGCCCACCTCCAGGTCATAGGTCTGGCCGGGCTGGAAGCGCGGCTGCTTGGTGACGATGTTGAGGCTGCCGCCGGGCTCGCCGCTGCCATAGAGCGACGAGGTCGGCCCCTTCAGCACCTCCACGCGCTCGATGGTGGCGGCATCGCGCGGGGCGGTGAAGCCCCGGTTCGCCGTGAAGCCGTTGACCAGATAGGCCGCGCCGGTGTTCTCGTTGCCGGAGAAGCCGCGGATCGCGTAGTTGTCCCAGAGGCCGCCGAAGCTGTTCTGGCGCGCCACGCCGCTCGCGTAGTCGAAGGTCTGGTCCAGCCGCGTGGCGCCGATATCGTCCAGCAGCGCGCGCGGCAGCACCCGCACAGACTGCGGCACCTCACGCAGCGGGGTTTCGGTCCGCGTGGCGCCGCTGGCCAGCGCCGGCGCGTAGGCGTCGTCCAACTGGCTGACCACGGACACCTCGGGCAGGAGCGGGGCGTCGTCAGCCTCGGCGGCGGATGCCATGGCGGTTGCCGTGGCGGTGGTCGTGACAAGCGCGGCGTAGCGCAGCCGGTGGCGGCGGGCGGAAAAATAGCGGGTTCGCATCGATGAAAACGGTTTGGCGGAGCGGGCGGGGCGACTTCCTTTTTGCAACAGGGTTGCATTATAGGGAGGTTTGAGACGGATACGCCACCACTTTTTCCGCAGATCGACATGCGAAACGTCCGCAACAAAACTATTGAAAAGGCGCCCGAAAAAATTGACTTCAGCCGCACGGGCCGGCGGCGTAGCCTGTGCGGATCCCTATCCTGACCGCCCCCATGCCCGAGCTGGCCGACCTCGTCACGCCTTCGCCGCCCTCGTGGATGCCGCAGACCACGGGCTGGCTCGTGGTGGCGTTGATCCTCCTGGCCGGCCTTGCCTGGCTGGGCTGGCGCGCCGGGCGGCGCTGGTACGCCAACCGCCATCGGCGCGCGGCGCTGGCGGAACTGGCGCGCTGGACGCCCCGGCTGGCTGGCGACGATCGCACCCGGGCCCAGGCCCTGCTGGCGCTGGCCGAACTGCTCAAGCGGGTGGCCCTGGCCGAATGGCCGCGCGAGGCCGTCGCGTCCTTGTCCGGCGCCAGCTGGCACCAATTCCTCCATGCCCATGCGGGCACCGCCACTGACGCCGTGCCCGGTCTCGCCGCGCTGGTCGATGACGCCGAGTACCGGGGCGCCGTCGTGCTGGCCGCATGGCCGCCGCAACAGGCCCATGCCACTGCCGATGCCTGCCGCCGGTGGATCGCGGCCTACCGTCGGGATAGCCGGGATAGCCGGGATAGCCGGGATAGCCGGGATAGCCGGGATAGCCGGGACTCGCCGCCCAAGCGCCGATGATCGTCTTCGCCTATCCGTGGCTGTTCACGCTATTGCCCCTGCCGCTGCTGGTCTGGTGGCGGCTGCCGCCGTACCGGGAGCGCAGCGCCTCCGTGCGGCTGCCGTTCTTCGAGGAAGTGGCCGATGCGGTCGGCCTGAAGCCGGCCACCGGCGCCCACGTGCCGCGCCGCAACCTCGTCCAGCGCGTATTGGCCCCGATTGCCTGGGCGCTGGTGGTGACGGCGCTGGCCCGGCCGCAGTTCCTGGAGCCCCCGCTATATAAGAAGGAGCCCGTGCGCGACCTGCTGGTGGCGCTGGACCTCTCCCAGTCGATGGATACCCGCGATTTCCGCGACACCGCCGGCGCGCTGGACACCCGCGTGCACGCCGTGCGCCAGGTGGTGGGGGATTTCGTCGCCCACCGCCCCGGCGACCGCATCGGCCTGATCGTCTTCGGCGATGCCCCGTACCCGCTCGCCCCTTTCACGCTGGACCACGCGCTGGTGGCTACGCTGATCGCGGACATGGTGCCCGGCATGGCCGGCGCCAGCACGTCGCTGGGCGATGCCATCGGCCTCGGCATCAAGCTGTTCGACCACAGCCACGCCGCCGAGAAGGTGATGATCGTGCTGACCGATGGCAACGACACCGCCAGCCGCATGCCGCCGGCGCAGGCCGCCGAGATTGCCCGCACGCGCGGGGTGGTGGTGCATACGGTCGGTATCGGCGACCCGGCGGCCACGGGCGAGGCCAAGGTCGATCTGGACATGCTCAAGCGCATCGCCAGCAGCACCGGCGGGCGTTATTTCTTTGGCGCGGACCAGAACGCGCTGGCGGCGATCTACGCCACGCTGGACCGCGTCACCCCGCATCAGGAAAAGACCCTGAGCTGGCGCCCGCGCCGCGAGCTGTTCATGTGGCCGCTCGGCGTGGCCGTGCTGATCGTGCTGGGCTACCAGCTGGCGATGGCCGCCTATGCGCGCTGGACCCTGCGCGGCGCCCGGCAGCCCACTCCGCGCACCACCCGGCAGGAGCCTGCCGCATGAGCGCGCTGTTCGAATCGCTCGCCCAGTTCCACTTCCTGCGCCCGTGGTGGCTGCTGGTGCTGCTGGCCGCCGTGTGGCTGCCGTGGGCGGTGGGGCGGCAGGGCGATGTGCGCCGGCGCTGGCGCGGCACCATCGCCCCGCATCTGCTCGATGCCCTGGTGGTGGGCGAGACCCGCCGCCGCGCAGTGCGCCCGGTGCATGGGATTGCCGCGCTGCTGGCGCTGGGCGCCATCGCGCTGGCCGGCCCCACCTGGGAGCGCGAGCGCCCGCCGTTCCTCGCCGACAAGGCGCCGCTGGCCATCGCCATCGACCTCGGCACGACCATGGACGCCATCGACGTCAGCCCCACCCGCCTGGAGCGCGCCAAGCTCAAGGTCAAGGCGCTGCTTGCCCACCGCGACGGCGGCCGCACGGCGCTGTATGCCTACGCCGGCTCCACGCATATGGTTCTGCCGCTGACGGATGACGCGGACCTGCTCCAAACCTTCGTCGATGCGCTCCAGACCCGCATCATGCCGGTGCCGGGCAAGGACACCGCGCAGGCCGTGCGCACCATCGACACGGCGCTCGCCAAGGAGCCGGTGCCCGGCACGACCCTGCTGCTGACCGATGGCGTGGAAGCCGGCGCCGCCCGTGCCATGCAGGCGCAACGCGGCAGCCGGCGCACGCAGGTGGTGGTGCTTGCCATCGGCACGGCGGAGGGCGGGCCGCTGCGCGCGGGGGACGGCACCGCGCCCGGGCTCGATGCCGACGGCCTGCACGCCTTGCGGGACAGCGGCATCCCGGTGGCCACGCTGACCACCGACAGCGACGCCGACGTGGCCTGGGTGCAGCGCCACGTGCAATCGCATGTGGAGCAGACCCACGCCAGCGACACGCAGCGCTGGCGCGACGCCGGTTGGCCGCTGACCATCCCTATCGCGCTGCTGGCCGTGCTGTGGTTCCGGAAGGGCTGGTCCGTGCGATGGATCGCCGGGCTGGCCGTGGCGATGGCGCTTGGCGCGCCGCCGATTCCCGCACAGGCCCAGGCTCCAGCCCAAGCCGCAGAGAAATCATGGACCTGGGCCAACCTCTGGCTCACCCCCGACCAGCAAGGCCGGCGCGCCTTCGAACGTGGCGATTACGCCACCGCCGCGCAGCGCTTCACCGATCCGATGTGGCGCGGCGTGGCCTACTACCGCAACGGCCAGTACGCGGAGGCCGCGCGCGCCTTCGGGCAGGTCAACACGACGGATGGACAGTTCAACCTCGGCAACGCGCTGGCGCGGCAGGAAAAATATAAGGAAGCCTCGGCGCGCTATCGGCTGGTGCTGCAACAGCGGCCCGGCTGGCAGCCGGCGCAGAAAAACCTCGCGCTGATGACGCAGATGCTGGCGCGCAAGCCGCCCCCGCAGAGCGACGAGGAGTCGCCCGACATCCCGCCAGACAAAATCGTCGACGACCCGAGCAAGCCCCCGCCGCCGCCCAGCGACCAGACCCAGCAGATGGGCCGCGTGCAGCAGAACGCCGAGATGTGGATGCGGGCGATCCAGACCTCGCCCACGGAGTTGCTGGCGCGCAAGTTCGCGCTCCAGGAGGGCAAGCCATGAGCGCGTGCCGGATGCGTCACGCCGTGGGCGTGGTCCTGCTGTGTGCCGCTACGCTCGCCCACGCGGCTGGGCCCAGCGTGCGGGTCAGGGTGGTCGGGCCGCAGCCGGTGGTGGCGGGCCAGTCGGTACAGGTGGAAGTCACCGTGCTTGCCCCGAACTTCTTCCTGTCCGCACCGGCCTTCCCGGTGTTGCAGATCCCGGGCGCCGTGGTGACCATGCCGGACGACCGGGGCATCAACTCCACCGAGACCATCGACGGCGCCAGCTTCGCGGGCATCCGCAAGACCTACGTGGTCACGCCGCAGGGCGCGGGGGACTTTGCGCTGCCGCCCATCGAGTTCCGCTTCACCCACGCCGGGAACGATGGCAAACCGCAGACGGCCACCGTCACGCTGCCGCCGACGACGATCCACGCGAGCGGGCAGGCCGGCAAGAGCGGGCAGGGCACGCAGGACACCGTAGCACTGCCGGCTGGCGCGCTCCAGGTAACCCAGCAGTTCGACAAGCCCATCGACGAGGACAGCAAGCTGCGCGCCGGCGACGCACTGGTGCGCACCATCACCATCGTCGCGCCGGGCACCCCAGCGATGATGATCGCCCCGCCGGCCCCGCCCGCCCTGCAGCCGCCGCGCGGCGTGCGGCAGTTCCGCGCTGATCCGGTCCTGCAGGACGACGCCTCCGGTGGGCGCCGCATCGAAACCATCACCTATGTGTTCGAGGACAGCGGGCGCCACACCTTGCCGGCGGTGCCGGTGAGCTGGTACGACGCCGCCACGGGCCGGCGCGCTGCCTCGACGGCCCCGGCGGTGACCGTGAACGTGGCGCGTGCGGCACCCGGGTTGGGGCTGTCGCCGTCGGGCGGGCTGGCATGGCGTGCGCCGGCGTGGCTCGACGACATCGACTGGCGCATGACCGGTGCGATCGTCCTCGTGGCGCTGGTGCTGGGCTACGGGCTTTGGCGATGGCGTAGGGAGCACGGTGCCGCGAGCGCCGCATGGCGCACCACGGAGACGTGCAGCAACCTCTGGCACCGCTCCGGCCTGCCGCCGCTGAATCCCGGCCAAGGTCCCGGCCAGGACTAGTTCTTTTCCGAAATCATTCAGATCGCACAAAAAAAGTTTGCATTCCTTTCGCTGCATGGAGCCTGCAAACTTCTCAGTGTTCACTGAAGTGCACTGGACGAGGGGTGGCATGTCACAGGGGCAGCGAGGGAAAGCTAAGTTGGGCGCGAAGGTGGCCCACGAATCCACATGGCGCGGCCGACTCTTGCTGGTGGCCCTGGCCGGCGCGATGGCGCTGGCTGGCGCGGGTGGCTCGTACTGGTATGCCTCGCGCAGCGGTCCGGGCCAGGGCAGTGGGGCCGGCGCATCGGCGGTCAAGCCGGGCGATGGCGTCAGCGGTCCGCTCGGCATGGTCCACGTGCCCGGCGGCGAATTCCTGATGGGCAGCGACCACAAGATGGCCCAGCCCAACGAGCGTCCGGCCCACAAGGTGCGCGTGCAGGGCTTCTGGATGGACCAGCACCACGTCACCAATGCCGAATTCCGCAAGTTCGTCACGGCCACGGGCTACCTGACCACGGCCGAGCGCGCGCCCGACTGGGAGACCATGAAGGTCCAGCTCCCGCCCGGCACGCCGCGCCCGCCCGATAGCGCGATGGTGGCCGGCGCGATGGTCTTCGTCGCCACCAACGGCCCGGTGCCGCTGCGCGAGAACTGGCGCTGGTGGCGCTTCGTGCCCGGCGCGGACTGGCGCCATCCCACCGGCCCCGGCAGCAGCATCGAGGGCAAGGACGATCATCCCGTGGTGCAGGTGTCCTACGAGGACGCGGAGGCCTACGCCAAATGGGCCGGCAAGCGCCTGCCGACCGAGGCCGAATGGGAATTCGCGGCGCGCGGCGGGCTGGAGCAGGCCACCTACGCCTGGGGCGACCAGTTCGCGCCCGATGGCCGCCAGATGGCCAACGTCTGGCAGGGCCAGCAGGTACAGCCGTTCCCGGTGGTCAGCGCCAAGGCAGGTGGCGCGGCGGGCACCAGCCCGGTTCGCACCTTCCCGGCCAACGGCTATGGGCTCTATGACATGACCGGCAATGCGTGGCAGTGGGTAGCCGACTGGTACCGCGCCGACCAGTTCCGCCGCGAGGCTGCCGAGATGAAGACCGTGGTGCTCAACCCGGCCGGCCCCCGCGACTCCTGGGACCCGAGCGAGCCCGGCGTGCCCGTGAAGGCGCCCCGGCGCGTCACGCGCGGCGGCTCCTTCCTCTGCAACGAGGACTTCTGCCTGAGCTACCGCCCCAGCGCGCGGCGCGGCACGGACCCGTACACCAGCATGTCGCACCTCGGCTTCCGGCTCGTGATGGATGACAGCCGATGGACGGCCCTGCGCAAGCAGCCCCCGCCTCAGGGCAGCCCCCAAGCCCTGTCCGCCCAACTTTCCTCAACCGGAGTCAATCGATGAACGCGAAAGGACTTCCCTCGCAGCGGGCCACGGCGCGCCGCTGGCAACTCGCGGCCACGGCCGTCGTCGCGGCGCTCGCGCTAGCGGGCTGCAAGCGGGCCGATGAGAACAAGCCTGCCGAGACGCAGGCCCCGGCCGCCCCGGCTGCTCAGGCCCCGGCCCCGGCTGCGCCACCGCCCGTGACATCGACGACACCTGCCCCCACCACCCCTGTCCCGGCCACAGCCCCGGCGCAGGGCGCCTCGCCAGTGGCCGCCGCGCCGGCTGGCGCGCGCGGCGGCAAGCCCAACATCGTCGTGATCTTTGGCGACGACGTCGGCCTCGGCAACGTCAGCGCGTTCAGCCACGGCGTGGTCGGCTACAAGACGCCGAACATCGACCGCATCGCCAAGGAAGGGATGATGCTGACCGACTACTACGCCGAGAACAGCTGCACGGCGGGCCGGTCCACCTTCATCACCGGGCAGACCGTGTTCCGCACCGGCCTCTCCAAGGTGGGCCTGCCCGGCGCGCCGGTGGGCCTGCAGGACCGCGACATCACCATCGCCCAGGCCCTCAAGCCGCTGGGCTACAACACCGCACAGTTCGGCAAGAACCACCTGGGCGACCAGGACCGCTTCCTGCCCACCAAGCACGGCTTCGACGAGTTCTTCGGCAACCTGTACCACCTGAACGCCGAGGAAGAGCCCGAGCGCCCGTACTGGCCCAAGGACAACCCCGACTTCCTCAAGTACTACAACCCGCGCGGCGTGATCCACAGCACGGCGGACGGCAAGATCGAGGACACCGGGCCACTGAACCGCAAGCGCATGGAAACCATCGACGACGAAACCACCGGCGCGGCGATCCAGTACATCCAGAAGCAGGCGCAGGGGGACAAGCCGTTCTTCCTGTGGATGAACTTCACTCGCATGCACCTGTTCACGCACGTGCGCCCCGAGTACCGCGGCAAGGCCGGGCTGGGCGGCGGCCACGAGTACGCGGACGGCATGTGGGAGATGGATCAGAACGTGGGCAAGCTGCTCAAGTCGATCGATGACGCCGGCATCACCAACAACACCATCGTGGTCTACACCACGGACAACGGGCCGAACTTCTTCACCTGGCCGGACGCCGCCAATACGCCGTTCCGCAGCGAGAAGGATTCGAACTGGGAAGGCGCCTACCGGGTCCCGGCGATGATCCGCTGGCCGGGGAAAATCCAGCCGGGCACGGTTTCCAACGGGCTGATGTCCGGGCTCGACTGGTTCCCCACGCTGCTGGCCGCCGCCGGTGATGGTGATGTGAAGGATCGGCTGGTCAAGGGCACTACGCTGGGCGGCAAGAGCGCCAAGGTGCACCTGGACGGCTACAACCAGTTGCCGATGCTGACCGGCCAGACCGATAAGAGCGCGCGCAACGAGTTCTTCTACTTCAACGACGACGCCGAACTCGTGGCCATGCGCTACGACGTGCTCACGCAGGGCGCCACCCAGCCCACGGCGTGGAAGGTGGTGTTCTGCGAGCAGCGGGCGCGGGGCGGTTTCGAGGTCTGGAAGGAGCCGTTCACCTGCCTGCGCGCGCCAAAGTACTTCAACCTGCGCATGGACCCCTACGAGCGCGCGGACACCGGGCCGACCAACCTTTACCACCAGCTCGAGACCGAGAACCCGTACCTGTTCATCGAGGGTAACCGGCGGGCCATCCAGTTCCTGCAGACCTTTGTCGACTATCCGCCCAGCCAGTTGCCGGCCAGCTTCACGATTGACCAGGCCGAGGCAAGCGTGAAACGCAAGGTGGCCGAGCAGATGGCCAAGGCGCAGTCCGCCCAACCGCAGAAGAAGTGACGGCGGCAGACCGGAAGCTGGAACCCGCCATGGGCGCGCGCCAGAGTCGTGGCACGCGCACCGCCGCCCAGGCGGCGGTGCGCGCCGGCACGGCCTGGCGGGTGCCCGCCGCGCTGCTGGTCCTGTCCGGCGCGGCCGGGCTGGTCTATCAGGTCCTGTGGGTCAAGCAGCTTTCGCTGGTGCTCGGCGTGGATGTGCACGCCGTCACCGTTGGCGTCAGCGCGTTCTTCGCCGGGCTGGCGCTGGGCGGCTGGACCATCGGGCGATGGGCCGACCGCGCTGCCTCGCCCTGGCGGCTCTACCTGTGGCTGGAATGCGCGATTGCCGTGCTGGCGCTGGGCGCCACAGTGGCGCTGGCCCACGCGGCGGCGCCGTTCGCGTGGCTGGAAACCCGCGCCGGGATCGTGGCGTGGGCCTTGCCCGTGCTGCTGGTGGCTCTCCCGGCCGTGGCCATGGGCGGCACCATGCCCGTGCTGCTGCGCGCGATCCGTCCTTCCGGAGAACTTGGCGCCCATGGCGGGCGGCTGTATGCCGCCAATACCGCCGGGGCGATTGCCGGCACGCTGCTGGCGGCCTTCGTCGCCATTCCGCTGCTCGGCGTGTTCGGCAGCGCCTGCACGGCGGCAGGGCTGAACCTGCTGGCCGGTGCCGGGGCGCTCTGGCAGAGCCGGCGGGTGCCGACTGTCGCTGTTGCCTCTCCTTCGCCATCCACCGCACCCACCCCGGTCCCCGCGCAGCGGCGGCTGGCGCTGGGGCTCTACGCCGTGGCGGGCGGCATCGCGCTGGGCTACGAAGTGGTCTGGTCGCAGGCCATCGTCCAGTTCCTGAGTACGCGGGCGTTTGCCTTCGCGGTGGTGCTGGCCACCTATCTCGCCGGGCTGGTGCTCGGCAGCGCGCTGGTGGCGCGGCGCGTGGACCGTTCGCGCGACCCGTGGAGCGCCTTCGCGCTGCTGGTGGTCGGGGCGGGGCTGGTGGCGCTGGTCGAATTCGCGTGGCTCGGGGAATGGCTGCCGGCCCTGCAATCCGCCGCCTATGCACGCGTGCTGGAGGGCACGGGCAACCTGCTCGCCGCCTCCAGCGCACGCTTTACCGTGGCGGCGCTGTGCATCGTCTTCGTGCCCACCGTGCTGCTGGGCGCGGCATTTCCGTACGCGGTGCGGCTGTCGGTCGATCCGGCGCGGGTCGGGTCGGGGCTGGGCGCCGTGCTGGCGCTCAACACGCTGGGCGGCATCGCCGGATCGGTGCTGGCGGGCGTGGTGCTGGTGCCGTGGATTGGTGTGGTGCATACGCTGGGCGTGCTCGCCGCCGCCAGTGCGCTGGTGGCTGTGCTGGCGATGGTCTTCGGCGATGGCGTCACGCGCCGTGCCCGCGTGGCGATTCCGCTGCTGGCCGTGGTCACGCTGATGGTGGCCGTGGCCACGCCCGCAGATCGTCTGGCCCGCCTGCTGGCACAGGCGCGCGGCGGCGAGCTGGTGTTCTACGAGGAAAGCCGGGGCGCCACGGTGGCCGTGGTCGAGCAGTCCAAGGGCACCCAGAGCTTCCGCCGGCTCTATATCCAAGGGGTGTCGAATTCGGGCGATACCATGACGTCGCTGCGCTACATGCGCCTGCAGGCGCTGTTGCCGCTGATCGTCCACAACGGCACGCCGCGCTCGGCGCTGGTGATCGGACTCGGCACCGGCATCACGGCCGGCGCGCTGCTCCAGTACCCGGGCCTCGAACACCGCGTGGTGGCGGAACTGCTGCCCGCCGTGGTGCGCGCCGCGCCAAGCTTCCAGGGCAATTTCGACGCCAGCCACGACAAGCGCATCGACATCCGCCTGCGCGACGGCCGCCGCGAGCTGCTCCAGGGCACCCAGCGCTACGACCTCGTCACGCTGGAGCCGCCGCCGCCGTCCGCCAGCGGCGTGGTCAACCTGTATTCGCGCGAGTTCTACCAACTGGCCGCCAGCCGCCTGCAGCCGGGCGGCATCGTCGCCCAGTGGCTGCCGCTGCCGACCCAGAATCGCGATGACACCCGCTCGCTGGTGCGCAGCTTCCTCGACGTCTTCCCGCATGCCTCGCTCTGGACCACCGAACTCCACGAGATGCTGCTGGTGGGCTCGGCCGAGCCGCTGGCGCTCGATGTGCCGACGATCGCCGCCCGCTTCCAGCAGCCCGAGGTCGCCAGCGCGCTGCGCGCCGTGGGCGTGGCCTCGCCGGCGGCACTGCTGGCCACCTACATCACCGACCGCGATGGCCTCGACTGGTTTGCCGGTGACGCGCCCGCCGTGACCGATGACCGCCCGCGCATCGAGTACACCGGCTGGGTGCGCCAGAAGGCGTTCGTGCCGGTGCTGCGCGAGCTACTGGCGCTGCAATCGGACCCGCCGCTCACCGGCGCCGACGATAGCCTGCAACAGGCCATCCGCCGGGAGCGTGACAACCTCCAGACCTTCTACGCTGCCGGCCTCGATGCCTACGAGGGCAACCGGCAAGCCTGGAGCCACCACATCACGGAGGCGATCCAGGCCGACCCCGACAATCCCTACTACCGCTGGTTCACCGGAGGCGGCCGATGAGCGCCCGCGACGACATCCTCACGCTGCAGGCCCGCATGGGCGAATCCATCGTCGGGCAGGCGCGCATGATCGAACGGCTGCTGCTCGGCCTGCTGGCCGATGGCCACCTGCTGGTGGAGGGCCTGCCGGGGCTGGCCAAGACCCGGGCGATCAAGAGCCTGGCGCGCCATCTGGACGCGCGGCTCTCGCGCATCCAGTTCACGCCAGACCTGCTGCCGGCCGACATCACCGGCTCCGATATCTATGTGACGGACGCTGGCCGGGGCGACTTCCGCTTCCAGGCCGGGCCGATCTTCGCCAACCTGATCTTGGCCGACGAGGTCAACCGCTCTCCGGCCAAGGTGCAGGCGGCGCTGCTGGAGGCCATGGAGGAGCGGCAGGTGACCGTGGGCGGCCAGACCCACAAGCTGGAGCCGCTGTTCCTGGTCATGGCGACGCAGAACCCGATCGAGCAGGAGGGCACCTATCCGCTGCCCGAGGCGCAGATGGACCGCTTCCTGATGCATGTGAACGTGGGCTACCCCGAGGCCAGCGCGGAGGCCGAGATCATCCGGCTGGCGCGCAGCGAGGAAGCCCCGCCGCAGGCGGCACCAGCCGCCGGGGGCGGCACGGCGGACAAGCTCTCGCCCGCGTCCGTGTTCGCGGCGCGGGCGGCCATCCACGGGATTGCCGTCAGTGAGCCGGTGGAGCGCTATATCGTCGCGCTGGTGCAGGCCACGCGCGACCCGGGCCGGTTCGACGATGACCTCAAGCGCTGGATCCAGGTGGGCGTGAGCCCGCGCGGGTCGATCGGGCTGGACAAGGTGGCGCGGGCCATCGCCTGGCTGCGCGGGCGCGGCCATGTGACCCCGGACGACGTGCAGGCCGTGGTGCACGACGTGTTCCGCCATCGGCTGATCCTGTCCTACGAGGCCCACGCCGCGTCCGTCAGCGCCGATGCGGTGATCGACCGCCTGCTGCAACGCGTGGCCGTGGCCTGACAGCTTCGCCGCCATGCCGCGCGATTTCGCCGCCCGCGACCGGGCCGCCACCGGCGCCGGGCCAGCACCCTCGACCGCCACGCCGGGCGTCAATGTCGACATGAACGCGCTGGCCGCGCTGGAGGCCACCGCCCGCGACTTCCATTTCCGCACGCGCCAGCCGGTGCACAGCCTGCTGTCCGGCCGCCACGGCTCGCGGGTGCGCGGGCGGGGGCTGGCCTTCGAGGAGGTGCGCGGCTACCTGCCCGGTGATGACGTGCGGACAATGGACTGGCGCGTGACGGCGCGCACCGGCAAGCCGCACGTGCGCGTCTATGCCGAGGAGAAGGAGCGCCCGGTGCTGCTGGTGGTGGACCAGCGCATGAACATGTTCTTCGGCAGCCGGCGGGCGATGAAATCGGTCGTGGCGGCAGAAGTGGCCGCACTGGCCGCGTGGCGCATCGTGGCCGATGGGGATCGCGTCGGCGGCATCCTGTTCGGCGATACCAACCTGACCGCCAGCGCGCCGCGCCGCAGCCGGGACGCCGTGCTGCACCTGCTGGGCGACCTCGTCGCCCATAACCGCCGCCTGCATGCCGAGGCCGAAGCCCGGCGCGGCGCCGGCCAGTTCAACGCGGCGCTGGAGCGCGCGGTGCGGCTGGCCGGGCACGACCATCTGGTCATCGTCATCAGCGACTTCGATGGCGCCGACGACCGCACGCGCCGGCTGATGCTGGCGCTGCGCAGCCGCAACGACGTGCTGTCGGTGCTGGTCTACGACCCCTTCCTGCTGGAGTTGCCCGATTCCGGCCACCTCGTGGTCAGCGACGGCGAGCTGCAGGTGGAACTGGGCTTCGGCCGCGCCGCGCTGCGCGACCAGATCGGCAGCTTCGCCAGCCAGCACAGCCAGGCGCTGTTCGACTGGCACCATGGCATTGGCGTGCCGCTGCTGCCGGTGTCCGCCGCCGAGGACGTGGCGGTGCAGCTGCGGCGGCTGCTGGGGTAGGCGGGACGGCGATTACAGCCCGTAATAGGGCCGGTTCGCCTCGATCCGCGCGCGCTCCGACTCCGGAAACGCCCCTTCGGCGAGCAGCCGGATCAGCGCGGCGCGGCCTTGTTCCTGGGCGCCGATGTAGTAGGCGCAGACCGTCAGCTCGTCCAGCGCACGCCAGCGGTAGACCGAGGTATCGACGAACAGCGCGTCGGCGGGGAGCGGCATCGCCGCCGCCTGCTGGGCGTAGAGGTGCCCGAGCGCGTATTCCCCGCGCTGGCGGTGCCAGCGGGCCAGGTCGCACAGCGGCTCGGCGCGGGTGGGGCGGGCCTGATAGGCGGCCAGGTAGGCCGCGGTCACCGTCTCGGCCGGCGCGCCGTCCAGCGCGAGCATCGCCGCGCACTGGTAGGTGGCGAACCACTGCTCCTCGTCCCATCCCCCCATGGCGGCCCGCGCGCGATAGTGGCGCAGGGCGTCCGCCGGCCGACCAGCGTCCCGGCAGCTTTGGGCGAGGTAGAAACGGTAGCGCGTGTTGTCCGGGGCGTCGGCCACGGCGCGCTCCAGTACCTCGATGTCGCGCAGATAGGTGTTCGGGTCGCGGGCCCGCGCGCCGTCGCGCGAGACCACGATGGCCGGGCCCTGCAGGTCGTCCCAGACCGCCGGGGTATCGCAGGTCAGGTATTCGTGGATCACGCCCTCCCAGCGCCATGGCACCCCCGCCCGCACCAGCGCGTTGCGCTGGTACTGCCAGCCGCTCAGCTCGCAGCGCAGCCGATAGCCATCGGTGCCGAGCGCCGGCCAGCGGAAGCCGTCCGGCACGCCCAGCGTTTCGTCGGCATCGATGAACAGGATGTAGTCGTCCGGCTGGCACTGCGCCCGGGCCAGGGTGAGCGCCTCGTTGCGGTTGTGGGCGAAGTCCTGCCAGGGCCGCTCGTGCACCGCGCCCGGCAGGCCCGCCATGCACGCGGCAATGCGCTGCTGCGTGCCATCGGTGGAGCCGGTATCGACGATCAGCCAGCTATCGATCCATGGGCGCACGGACGCGAGGCAGCGCGCGATCACCGGCGCCTCGTTCTTGACGATCATGTTCAGGCAGATGCGTGGCATGGGGATTGGGATGGACGGTGGGTAGTGTCTTGCGGCCACGGCGGCGTGGGCTGCCGTGGCCGGGGGCGGGCGGTGGCCCGTCAGTTCACCGTCAGATGCGCGACGGGTACAGGCCCTCGGTACAGATCATATAGGTCAGGTTCGCCGGCGCCTGGCCGGTCAGGTTCGGCAGGGCGAAGTTCGTCGTGCCGTCGCCGCCAAACGTGTTGCCGATGAGCGAGAACAAGGGCGCATAGAGCTGGATCGGCAGAAGCTGGCCCTTGGCCACCATGCCGCCCATGTCGTAGTTCTCCGGGTAGGGCAGGGCGGTCAGCCAGACGTCGCCAATCGTGCATACACCGCTCGCGCCGTCCTGGCCTTGATTGCCGGTCGGGCCTTGGGCACCCGTTGCGCCTGTGGCGCCGGTCGCCCCCGTCGCGCCGGTTGCCCCCGTGGCGCCGGTCGCGCCTGTGGCACCCGTGACACCCGTAGCTCCGGTGTTGCCGGTCGGGCCTTGCGGGCCGGACGGGCCGGTAATGCCCGTGGCGCCAGTGGCACCCGTAGCACCGGTAGCGCCCGTCGTACCCGTGGGGCCTGCGGCGCCGGTCGCGCCCGAGGGGCCGGTGCTGCCGGTTGCCCCGGTGGCGCCCGTGGCGCCGGTTGCGCCCGTGGCACCCGCGGCGCCCGGACTGCCCACATCGCCACGCGCCACATCCTGCGAGAGCGCGGCCAGCGTGGTCTGGCGGGCGGTCAACTGCGTGGCGAGGGCCTCGAGCGTGTCGTCATAGGCATCGCCGAACACCGGCTTGAACGGCTGGTTCAGCAGGCTCAGGCCGGTGGTGTTCACGCCCAGGTTGACCAGGCGGGCGCGCACGAGGTTGAGCGTGGTGGCCAGGTTGGACTGCATCAGGCTGGCCAGCGTGGCGTTGAACGCGTTGAACACCGTGGCGGTGTCGGGGTTCTGCGCGGCGGCGGCCACCACCAGTTCCGTGATCGGCGTGATGTTGGTCGTGCCCGGGCTCTGAATGTAGGAATGCAGCGTCAGCCCGGCGGGGCCGGTTACGCGCGCCACGCAGGGCAGGGCCAGACCGGCGGACGAGACCGACCATGCGCCGTTGGCGTCACTCGTGGTCGAGGCCGTGCCCGCGGCGCAGCGCAGGTCGATGGCGCCGTTCTGGACCGGCGCGCCGGTGGCCGCCGTGCCCGAGAGCGTGGCCGCCGCCGGGGCGGCCGCCACAGGGGCGCTGGTGCCCGCATCGTCGCCGCCGCCGCAGGCGGTCAGCAGTTGGGCCGTGGCCATGGAAAGGGCGAGCGCCCACCGGTTCTGTTTCATCGGATTCCCCTGGGAATGGCGCGTCGCCGGCGTGCGAGTCGCCGGTCCGGAGCCTGTTATGTATCGAATGGAAAAGAGGCCGAGACCAAACGGCCGTGGCGCTCGCGGGGTGGATTCACCCGGGATGCACCCGGGATTCCCCCGCTACGCCGGGCGTGATGATAAGTCAACATTGCCAGGTTTTCTGCCACCGATAAGGGGCAAGGGGAAGTGCTAGGACCTGCGGGAGGTCGGGGTCGCGCATGCGGGGCGTGTGATGTTTGGAGCGCTTTTTACAGCGCCCCGCATGGCTGGTGCGGATGACAGCGGGCTTACAAACGGGCTTAGACCGTGCTTACACCGTACCCATCGCCGGGTCGGTGATGGTGTGCTGGCCGGTTTCCACGCGGCCGGCAAAGCGGCGGTAGTACGCGGTGTCGCTGGGGGTCGTCACCGCGAAGTCGTACCACTGCCCGCTGTCCTTCAGCGACCAGTGCAGCGTCTGCGTGGCGCCGGCCGCCACCGTGGCTTCCCACGGGCCGTCCGTGCGATACGCCAGCGGCGCCACCCGGAAGGTGCAGGCCGCCTTGCCGGTGTTCATCAGATCGACATAGACGTCGCCATTGGCGATGTCGTAGCAGACGCGCACCTCCGGCACGCCCAGCGCGCCGCCCAGCACGGTGGTATCGCCCTTGAAATGGCGATGGAAACCGTTCGGGCCGAGCACCCACAGGTCGTACTGGCCCGGCGCGGCGGCCGACGTGCCCCAGCTATCGGACAGACTCTTGCCGGCCTCCACCATGTAGCGGCGCGGAATGCTGTTCAGGTCGTTGCGGTCGTACACGTGGAACACCGCCGCCTGCGTGCCCGAGTTGGCGAACAGGATCTCCACCTGGCCGTTGACGTGGGCGCGCGCGCTGGCGTGCAGCTCGTAGGGCAGGGCGCGCGACGGACGCGTGCCGGTGGCCTGCTCCGGCAGGTTGATGTCCGACGGCACGGGCACCGCCGGCAGCGCCTGCTGGGCGACGCGCAGGGCGTCTGCCGACGCGCGCGTGCCGCGGCCGGCCAGCGTGGGCAGCGCCTCGCTGTTCGGCGTCTTGAAGTTGAACGCCGAGGTCAGGTCGCCGCAGACCGCGCGGCGGAACGGGCTGATATTGGGCTCCTGCACGCCGAAACGGGTCTCCAGGAAGCGCAGCACCGAGGTGTGGTCGAACACCTGCGAGTTGACCCAGCCACCCCGGCTCCACGGCGAGATCACGAACATCGGCACGCGCGGTCCCGGGCCGAACACGCGGCCATCGCGGGGCGGCTGGCTGGTGCTGCCGTCCGGCGGGGACTGCGTGTAGTACTCGGCGGCGAGGTCGGCATCGGCCAGCGTGGTCTTGCCGGCCAGCGAGCTGTCGGCATTGCGCGACGGCGCGGACGGCGACGGCACGTGGTCGAAGTAACCATCGTTCTCGTCGAAGTTGACCAGCAGCACGGTCTTGCTCCACACCTCCGGGTTGGCGGTCAGCGCGTCCAGCACTTCCTGGAGGAACCACGCGCCCTGCACGGGTGTGGACGGCCCCGGGTGCTCGCAGTAGATCGACGGCGCGTTGATCCAGGAGACCTGCGGCAGCTTGCCATTGGCGATGTCCTGCCTGAAGGCGTCCAGGTACTGCTCCGGCTGGGTGCCCGGCAGCGTGTTGGCGATGCCCTTGTAGAGCGGATTGGCGGCGTTGTCGGTGGCCGCGTCGTAAGCCTTGTACGGCACGGCCTGCCCGGTGTTGGTGTACGGGGCGCCCGGCGAGCCGCCGCTGGACACCGGGAAGCCCGAGTTCAGGTTGGCGCGGCGGAAGGTCTGGAACGCGCCCAGCATGTTGTCGCCCCATTCGTCGGGCATGTTCTGGTAGCTGATCCAGTTGATGCCGGCTTCCTCGAGCCGCTCGGCGTAGGTCTTCCACGTGTAGCCGATGTTGGCGTCGGCGGCCACGCCGTTGATGGCATCCCACTCGTTGTTCACGAAGGCCCGGTTCAGCGGCATCGCGCCGTTGGTGCCGGAGATGTGGAAGGCGCGGTTGGCGTCGGTGCCGGTGTGCATCGAGCAGTGGTAGGCATCGCACAGCGTGAAGGCATTGGCCAGCGCGAACTGGAACGGGATTTCCTGTTCCTTGAAGTAGCCCATCGACGTGTCCGTCTTGGCCACCGGCCAGCGCGACATGCGGCCGTGGTCCCAGGCGGCCTGGCTGTCGGCCCAGGCGTGCGGCGTGCCCGCGGTGCGCTGGGCGTTGTTGGCGCTGCCGTTCAGGTGGTACGGCGTGATCAGCGAGCCGTTGGTGCGCGCCTGCTGCCAGACGTTGCGGCCATTCGGCATGGGGATGGTCAGGCGGTCGCCAAACCCGCGCACGCCGCTGAGCGTGCCGAAGTAATGGTCGAACGAGCGGTTTTCCTGCATCAGGATGACCACGTGCTCCACATCGGCGATGGTGCCGGTGGCGTTGTTGGCCGGAATGGCCAGCGCGCGGCGGATGCTGGGCGGAAAGGCGGCCAGGGCGGCGGCGGAGAAAGCCGTGCCCATGCTCGCCTGCAAGAACTTGCGGCGGGAGATCATTGTTCGGGTTCTGGGGAGTGTTGGGAGGAGGCGTGCCCGGCGGGGGCTCAGGGGGCGCAGCGCTTGTCCGGGGCCGGCGCGGAGGCGGGGGGCGGATCGCCGGCGGGCGGCTGGCTCGGGCTCGGCTTGTTGTCGTCACCGCCGCAGGCGGCCAGCAGCAGCGCGGCAAGGCACGCGGCCGCGAGGGCGGTCGTCAAACTGGCTTGTTTCATGGGGTCAGGGCTGGTTGGATCGGGTCTGCCACATCAGCAGACCCGTAAGCCTATGTGTCAGGGATGACACAATCGTGACCCTCGCTGCACTAAGTGATGTATGCAGCATGAGGAGGAGACGCCTACAACGGTCCTCGGAGTGACTTGAGTCCCACCCAGATGACCCCGATCACCAGGTTGATTGGCACGCTGAGCACGCTCGGCACGTAGAAGATGGCCGACAGCGCGGGCGCGCTCATCATGGTTTCGGCGATGCCGCCGAGGGCGAACAGGATCAGGCCGCACCAGAGCCAGCGCCGCATATAAGTGGGCAGCCAGTGGGCGCGCGACTGGTTGAAGCGCCACGCCGCGGAGCGCTCGAACAAGTCGCCCCGGCTGGCGTCCTTGAACAGCCAGCCGAAGAAGAAAAAACGGTATAGCAGCGTGCGGAACGCAAGCTCTTGCATGATGCGCGGGCAGCCGGGCTGCCAGGTTGCCGATTCAAGAAAACGGGGCTTCCTGACGTAATAGGCCGAATAGGCGGGTTTCGCAATATGGATGCGAGCCCGGATAAACGGCGCCCCAAAATGGGGACCGGGCCGGGCTGCAATCCGGTTTTTCCCGCCGGGCGCCGGGCGCTGGGCGCTGTGCCCGCCAGCCCCCGCTTGTCGCCCCCCGCTTGTCGCCCCCGCTTGTCCCTGCTTGTCCCCCCATTTGGGGACAGTCAAAACGTGACAGCGCTGTTACAGTCGCGCGCAATGCTCCGGTCGACAAGTCCGGGCTAAACATCAAAAAAACGGGTCGGGTCCATGTTTTCACACTTCTCCGCTGGCGCACGCGCGTTCGGCATGGCTTTGCTTGCCGCTGCGGTGCTCACCGCCTGCGGTTCCGATGACAACGCTGCGCCGGCCACGCAGCCCACGCCAGCGGCCACCAAGGTGGTGGTCGATACGAGCAGCGCCACGCCGGTTGCCGGCGGCACGCTGACGCTGAAGGCGACGCTGCTGGCCGCCGACGGGAGCGAAGTCAAGGGCGCCAGTTTCGCCTGGACGTCTTCCGATGAATCGGTGGCCGTGGTCACCGCGGCTTCGGACAAGGCGCCGGCGGGGGTGTCGGCCTCGGTCTTCGTCGGCACCTATGCCACGGTCCAGACCCGGAATGCCGGGGAGGTCGATATCACCGCCACGGCGACGCTGGCCGATGGCACCCGGGCCACCTCCGTCACCCATCTGGTGGTACAGGCCGCGCCGGCCAAGTCGTACACGCTGACCCTGTCGCCGGCCAACCTGACCCTGACCGCTGGCGCGGCTGCACAGACCGTGACGGCAGCGGTGCGGCGCTCGGATGGCGTGGATGGCATCGCCGACCTGACCAACTGGACATGGACCACCGCCGATGCCACCTTCCCCGTGACGCCGGCAGCAGACGGCCATTCGGCACAGGTCAGCAGCCCGTCTTCGGCCACGCTGGCCGGCTCCGCAGTGCTTGCCGCCTGCGCGGACGCGCCCACCGGCACCCGCCTGTGCGCCAATGCCGCGCTGGCCCGTCCGGCCGCGCCGCCGCCGCCGACCTACACCGTAGGCGGCACGGTGTCCAACCTGGCCGTGGGCAAGAGCCTGATGCTGGGCGGGCCCAACGGCGATACGGCGCTCGTCAGCGCCAGCGGGGCGTTCTCGTTCCCGACTGCGCTGGTCGCCGGGGTGCCGTACGCGGTCACCGTGACCGGCCAGCCCGCCGGCCAGACCTGCACGGTCCAGAACGGCAGCGGCACCATCGCTGCCGCCAACGTCACCAACGTGGCGATTACCTGCGTGCAGGCCCAGTTCGTGGTAGTGGCCAACCGCCATGAACTGACCCTGTCGGTTTATCGGACGCATCCGGAGACCGGGGCGCTGACGGCCGTGCCGGGCAGCCCGTTCCCGACCCTCGTGCCGGTCAGCGACATCGCCTTCCTGCCGTCCGGGCGGATCGGGTACGCGGTGATGGCGGACAACAACTTGATCTTCCCGTTCGAACTGAATGCCGCCACCGGCGCGCTCACGCCCATGCCCGGCGCCAGTGTCCCCAGCACGCCGGCGCCGCAGGTCGTCGCGGTGGACCCGACGGGCCGGTGGCTCTACGTCGGCGCCCTTGGAATGCTGACGAGTTATGCCATCCAGCCCCTGACGTATGGCCTGACCAGCACGTCTGTCATTCCCGCCAGCGTGCCGACGATGCCGGCTGGGATCGCCGTGTCCCCGAACGGGCAAAACGTCTATGCCACGAACATTGACCTGGGCCATGTGTGGCGTCTGGCGGTCGATCCGGCTACCGGTGGGCTGGCGTCAGGCTCCGCGCTGTCATCGTTCGGCGTGCAGCCGACGGGAGTGGCCGTGTCGCCCAATGGCAGCACGCTGTACTTCACCAACCTGGACACCGGCACCCTCGGCATCGGAACGCTCAATGCCGCAGGCGAAATCGTCAACGACTTCGTGATGCCGACTTGGGGAACGGCACCCATCGACATTGCACTCGCGCCGTCCGGTCAGTTTGGCTATGTGCTCGACTCGGCGAGCGGCCGCATCGAGACGTTCCAGCTTGGCGGCTCGGGCGCTCCGGTGTCGCTCGGCGTGACTAACGCCAGTGCCAACGGCCTGCGCCTGCGCATCACAACGGATGGGCGCTTCCTGTACACGCCGTCCTTCAACGGCACGCTGTACGGCTTTGCGATCAACGCGGCGAGCGGCGCGCTGACGCCGGTGCCGGGCAGCCCGTTCGTCACGGGCAATAACAACGTTGCCATGGCGATCGTGCAGCCGACGCCCTAAGCCAGTCGGATTCATCCATTCAACACAGATTACGGGTCGGGTCTCATGTTTCCACGCTTCTCCGCTGGCGCACGCGCGTTCGGCATGGCTTTGCTTGCCGCTGCGGTGCTCACCGCCTGCGGCTCCGATGACAACACCACGCCGGCCCCCTCGGCCACGCCAGCCGCTACCAAGGTGGTGGTCGACACCACCAGCGGCGCGCCGGTGGCGGGCAGCAACTTGACGCTCAAGGCGACGCTGCTGGCCGCCGATGGCAGCGAGGTCAAGGGCGCCAGCTTCGCCTGGACGTCTTCGGATGAATCGGTCGCCGTGGTCACGGCGGCGTCGGACAAGGCGCCGGCGGGTGTTTCCGCTTCCGTCTTCGTCGGCACCTATGCCACCGTGCAGACCCGGAATGCCGGGGAAGTCGATATCACCGCCACCGCTACGCTGGCCGATGGCAGCCGCGCCACCTCCGTCACCCATCTGGTGGTACAGGCCGCGCCGGCCAAGTCGTACACGCTGACGCTGTCGCCCGCGAACCTGACCGTGACGGCTGGCGCAGCGCCGCAGACCGTGACGGCAGCGGTGCGGCGCTCGGATGGCGTGGATGGCATCGCCGACCTGACCAACTGGACGTGGAACACCGCCGATGCCACCTTCCCCGTGACTGCGGCAGCGGACGGCCATTCGGCACAGGTCAGCAGCCCGTCTTCGGCCACGCTGGCCGGCTCGGCCGTGCTGGCGGCCTGTGCGGACGCGCCCACCGGCACCCGGCTGTGCGCCAACGCGGCACTGGCTCGCCCAGCGGCGCCGCCCCCGACCTACAGCGTGGGCGGCACCGTGTCCGGGCTGGCGGCGGGCAAGAGCCTGCAACTGGCCGGGGTGAATGGGGATGCGGCGGTTGTCAGCGCGGATGGTGCCTTCACGGTGTCCAGCGGGCTGGCCGATGCGTCGAACTACACGGTCACCGTGTTCGCCCAGCCGGCCGGCCAGACCTGCACGATCCAGAACGACAGCGGCACCATCGCCGCCGCCAACGTCACCAACGTGGCGATCACCTGCGTGCAGGCGCAGTTCGTGGTGGTGGCCAACCGCAATGACCGGACCCTGTCGGTCTATCGGATCGACCCCGTTACCGGCGCGCTGGCCGCCGTGCCGGACAGCCCGTTCCCGACCGTGAATGAGGTCAACGACATCGCCTTCCTGCCGTCCGGGCGGGTGGGCTATGCGGTGATGGTGGATAACAACGCGATCGTCCCCTTCCAGCTGGATGCCGCCACCGGCAGGCTGACCATGATTGCGGCGGCGAGTGCCCCGACACCGCTCGCGCCTCAGGTCGTCGCGGTGGATCCGACAGGCCGGTATGTCTATGTCGGCGGCGTTGGTACGCTGACGAGCTTTGCCATCAATCCCGTGACGCAAGCCGCAGAGTTGACGTCAAGCCTGTCCGCAGGCGGGTCGGCCAGTGCGGGCGGGGTCGCGGTGTCCGCCGACGGGCAGAACGTCTATGCCACGAGCATCGCGGCGGACGCGTTGTGGCACGCCCCCGTCAGTGCGGCGACGGGCTCGCTTACGTTTGCCTACACCAGGTCATCGCTTGGCTTAGGGCCGATGGGGGCGGCCCTGTCACTCAATGGCAGCGCGCTGTACTTTGCCAACCGGGACACCAATAGCTTCGGCAGCTGCACGCTCGATGCCACAGGCGCGATTACGAGCGCCATGGACATGCTGATTGGGGTGTCGCGTCCCGTCGACGTCGCCGTCACGCCGTCGGGCCAGTTTGTCTATGTACTCGGTACAGGGAGCAACAACATCCAGACGATGCGGATCGACCCCACGTTTGGCCCCTTGCCGCTCGCCATCACCCCCGCCAGCATCAACGGCCAGCGCCTGCGCATCGAGCCGAACGGGCGCTTCCTGTACACGCCGTCGCTCAGCGGCACGCTGTACGGCTTCGCCATCGATGCGACGAGTGGCGCGCTGACACCGGTACCGGGCAGCCCGTTCGCCACGGGGAATATCAACGCCGGCATGGCGATTGTGCAGCCTACGCCATAAATCGGCGGTGTGACTAAGCCGTCCAGGCCTGCGCCGGGTTGCAGGCCAGGTAGCGCGCCGGTTCGGCAATGCCGAGCCGCGCGCGGGCCGCATCCAGCGGTTCGTGCAGCAGGGTTTCGTAGTCTTCCCCCAGCAGCCAGCCGGCACGGCGGCCCCGGCGGTAGCCTTCCAGCACCGCGCGGGCAAAGGCCGTGCTGCGGGAGACGCGCAGGCTTTTCAGGGCAGCGGCCACGGCGATGAAGGCCCAGCCGGTGCCGCCGGTCTGGGCGTAGCTGAAGGCCACCAGCGCCGCCTCGCCCAGGCTTTCGTCGGCGCGGTAGCCGGTCAGGACGTGCCAGATATCGTGGATGTCCCGCGTGCGGCGCCCAAACCACAAATAGGCGTCCTCCATCACCGGCTCCTGGTTCAGGTTCGACACCTTGGCCAGCCCGTCGGCGCTGTAGCCGGTTTTTTCCAGAAATTGCCGATAGGCGGCGCCCACGGTGCCCGGCGCGAAGCTGGCGATATAAGCCGGGTCGGTGAGACGCTCGGCCAGTTCGATGCGCTGGTAGGCCAGCCGCCGACCCTGCCGCGTACTGAGCAGGCGGCGGTAGTTCTTCGGCATGGCGGGGCCGTTCAGCGCCCGCATGATGAGGAAGACCTGCTCGGTGTCGTTGCCGTCCGCCAGCAGCTTGCGCACGGCGCGGAAGGCGGTGAGCAGGTC
This sequence comes from Cupriavidus campinensis, assembly GCF_905397395.1. Classification (GTDB taxonomy): domain Bacteria; phylum Pseudomonadota; class Gammaproteobacteria; order Burkholderiales; family Burkholderiaceae; genus Cupriavidus; species Cupriavidus campinensis. The sequence goes on along the minus strand of NZ_CAJPVH010000001.1, from coordinate 196,635 downwards.
GCGCTGGTAGGGATCGGACGTGGTCGACGGGGAGGGGGAAGGCGAGGGGGAAGGCGAGGGGGAAGCAGAACTGGCCATGGCAGGCTCCTCGGTCATCACGGTCAGGCGGGCACGGCCGCGCGCAGGCTGGCGGCGGCGTTGCGCACGAAATCGACACTGGCCTCCACGGCCGTCACCGGCAGCATATGCCCGCCGGTCACCAATGTCAGCCGGGCTGCCGGCAGCTTGGCGACCAGCGCCTCGCCGTTCTCGCGGTAATCGAGGATGCGGTCCTCGCGGCCAAACAGGATGCTGACCGGCATTTTCAGGTCGCCATAGGTGGGCAGCAGCGGCGGCAGGCTGTGCGCCACGCCGTGCAGGTCTTCGGACGCCCCGAGGAAATGGCCAGGCCGCAGCCCCAGCAGGCCGCCGCCGCGCGTGGGGAAGTCCGCTGGCGCCGCGTCCGGGCCGAAGACGATCTGCATGACCTGCTCGCGGTTGCGGATCGACATCGGAATCAACAGCGTCCAGGCGATCAGCTTGCGCATCAGCGCGCTCTGCATCGTCATGGCCTTGAATACCGGCGAGACCACCTCGGGCAGATGGGTGAGCGGGGCGATCAGCGCCAGCCCGCCCACGCGGGCCGGATGATAGGTGGCCAGCGCCAGCGCGATGGCGCCGCCGAGCGAATGGCCGACCACCAGCGGCTGCTCCAGCCCGAGCTGGTCGATCAGTGCGGCCAGCGTGTCGGCCTGCGCGCGCAGGTCCGCCGGCGCGCCGGGGGCGCGGGTGGAATACCCGGCGCCGGGGCGGTCCACCGCAATCACGCGGTAGTCGCGCGCCAGCGGCGCGATCATGCCGTAGTCGAAATTGGCGAGCTGGCCGGCCAGGCCGTGCACCAGCAGCACCGGCTGCCCTTCGCCACGCTCCACCACGTGCAGGCGGGCGCCGGGCACCTCGACGAACCGGCCGGTGGGCGGCAGGGCCGCCTCGATCTTGCGCGCCGTGCGCCAGGTGAAGAGGAACAGCAGTGCCAGCGGCACCCCTAGCGCTATCGCTAGGACAAGTACGAGGATCAGCAGCATGTTCATGATTGGGCTTCGGCGAGGGGGTCTGGGGTGGGCATCGTGGTGGCCTGCGTGGTGTCGAAGCGGAGCACGCCATCGTCGATGCGGCCATGGCGGATGGTCAGCATGTCCATCAGATAGTTCTGATACACGCGCCACGGCTTGCGGTGGCCCTGGCGCGGCAGCACGGCGGCGGCGCGCTGCACGTAGCCGGAACTGAAATCGAGGAAGGGCACGCGCTGCACGTCCGGCTCCACCTGCGGCAGGGCGTAGCGATGGCCATGGCGATCCATGTACTTGAGCAGCCGGCAGACGTACTCGGCGGTCAGGTCGGCCTTCAGCGTCCAGGACGCATTGGTATAGCCGAAGGCCAGCACCAGGTTCGGCACGTTGCTCAGCATCATGCCCTTGTAGGCAAGCAGCTCGGACGGCCGGCGCGGCTGGCCATCCACATGGACGGCGATGTCCCCGAGCATGTTCAGCTTGAGCCCGGTGGCCACCACCACCAGATCGGCCGGCAGCGTCTGGCCGGACTTCAGCACGATGCCATCTTCGGTAAAGCGTTCGATCTGGTCGGTGACGATGGAGGCGCGGCCGTTACGGATCGACTGGAACAGGTCGCCATCGGGCACCAGGCAGACGCGCTGGTCCCATGGGTTGTAGCGCGGGGTCAGGTGCGTGGCGACGTCGAAGCCCGGCTGGAGCTGCGCGGCGGCCATGCTGACCAGCCGCTGCTTGACGCGCTCGGGCCGGCGGCGGGCGAGCTGGAAGAAGAACATCCCCAGCAGCACGTTTTTCCAGCGTGTGGCGCGGTAGGCCAGCCGCTCCGGCAGCACGCGCCGCAGCTGGTTGGCGATGGCGTCCTCGCCGGGGCGGGTCACGATATAGGTCGGGGAGCGCTGGAGCATGGTCACGTGCGCGGCGGTCTCGGCCATGGCCGGCACCAACGTCACGGCGGTGGCGCCGCTGCCGATCACCACCACGCGCTTATCGGTGTAGTCGATCGACGGATCCCAGAACTGCGGATGCACCATCTGGCCCCGGAAGGTTTCCTCGCCGGGGAAGGCGGGGCGGTGCCCTTCGGCATAGCTGTAATAGCCGGCGCAGACGTAGAGGAAGCGGGCGCGCAGCCGTATGTGGGTGGCGTGGGTGCCGTCGGGTACACGTTCGGCGTCGATGGTCCAGCAGGCGTCACGGCTGTCCCACGCCGCGCCCACCACCTTGTGGCCGAAGCGGATGTGGGGCGTGATGCCGGCTTCCTCGGCGGTTTCCTGGATGTAGCGCAGGATCGACGGCCCGTCCGCAATGGCCTTGGCGCCGCGCCACGGCTTGAAGCGGTAGCCGAGGGTGTACATGTCGGAGTCCGACCGGATGCCGGGGTAGCGGAACAGGTCCCAGGTGCCGCCCAGGGTCTCGCGGGCTTCGAGGATGGCGTAGCGCTTGTCGGGGCAGCGCTGCTGGAGCTGGCGGGCGGCGCCGATGCCGGACAGGCCGGCGCCGACGATCAGGACATCGAGGACTGCGTCATCGGAAGTGGGGGCGGTCATGACGGGCATCCGGATCTTGGGAGTTCTGACAACATAGGTTGTCAGACGCCATCTGACAATAGGGAATGTCATACTGGCGCCCATGACTGCCGAGCTGATCCCTGCCCGCCGCTATCGCGGCGCCGAAGCCGAAGAGCGCCGCGCCCAGCGCCGTGCCCAACTGATTGCCGCTGCCGTGCAGGTCTACGGCGAGCGCGGCTACCAGAACGCCACGGTCAAGGCCGTGTGCGAAGCCGCCGGCCTGACCGAGCGTTACTTCTACGAATCGTTCGCCAATAGCGAAGCGCTGCTGCTGGCTTCGTTTGAAACGGTCACGCATCGGCTGCTGCTGCGCATCGAGCAGGCGGGCGAGGATGCCGGCGGCGACGGCGAACATCGCGCGCTGGCCATCCTGCGTGCTTATTTCGGCACATTGCAGTGCGAGCCGCGCTCGGCCCGGGTGTTCCTGGTGGAGATCCGGGGTGTGAGCCGGCTGGTGGACGAAGCGCTGGGCCGGTCGCTGCGCGAATTCGGCGGACTGCTCGCCCGTACGCTGCTCCCGGGTGCCCCGGAGCCCGATCCGATGCTGCTGGCCGGCGTGGCGGGCGGCATCATCCACGTGGCGCTGCACTGGATTCGGCACGGGCACGTACCCGATGTGGACACCGTGGCGGCCACCGCGCTCCAGTTGGCGTTGGTACTGAGGGCAGGCGCGCGGAACTGAATCGGAATTTCTTGATTTATTTGCCTGGGGCAACAAATAATTTGCCTCAGGCAAATAAATCGTCCTCGACATGTCTCCCAATCCGCAAGTGCTGGCGCGCGCCGAAACCGTGCGCCGCTTCAATCGCTTCTACACCCGCCAGATCGGCCTGCTGCACGAGCATCTGCTGGAAAGCGAGTTTTCCCTCACCGAAGCCCGCATCCTCTATGAGCTGGCCCATCGCACGGGCCTGACCTCGTCCGACCTGTGCCGCGAGCTGGGGCTGAACGCGGGCTACCTGAGCCGCGTGATTGCCGGCTTCGAGAAGCAGGGGCTGGTGGCCAAGACCCGCTCGCAGGCGGACGCACGCGTCAGTGAACTGGCGCTGACCGATGCCGGCCGGGCGACCTTCGAGGTGCTGAACCTGGCCTCGCGCAACGAGGTGACGGGGATGCTCGGCCGCATGACCGAGTCCAGCCAGCAGCAGTTGGTGGAGGCCATGACGCAGATCGAAGCCCTGCTAGGCGAATCGACCCCGAGCTACATCCTGCGCGACCCGCAGCCGGGCGACATGGGCTGGGTCGTGCGCCAGCAGGCGGTGCTGTACACGCGCGAGTACGGCTGGAATAGCGAGTTCGAGGCGCTGGTGGCGGAGATCGTCGCCAAGTACCTGCGCGACTACGACCCGAGCGGCGAGCGCTGCTGGATTGCGGAGAAGGACGGCAAGGCGGTGGGTTCCGTCTTCGTCGTGCGGCACGACGCGGAGACCGCCCAGCTACGCATGCTCTATGTGGATGCCAGCGCGCGCGGGCTGGGTATCGGCCATCGGCTGGTGGATGAGTGCCTGCGCTTTGCCCGGACGGCCGGCTACAAGCGGATGATGCTGTGGACCAACAGCATCCTGACCGACGCCCGCAAGATCTACGAAAAGGCCGGCTTCACGCTGGTGGAGGAGGAGGCCCATCACAGCTTCGGCAAGGATCTCGTCGGCCAGATCTGGGCGCGGGACCTGTGAGGGGCAGCCACTCGGCCATCGTCGCTGCCGCGCTGACCGGCATCCTGGTGGGGGCGGCGATGGTGTCGACCCGGGCGGTGTCCGCCGATGCGTCGCCGGCCACGCTGGCCTTCCTGCGCTATCTGATTGGCCTGTGCGTGCTGGCGGGGCCGGCCTGGCTCGGCACCCGGACCCCGACTCGATTCGCCTGGAAAGATGCGGCGGTGCTCGCCGCGCTGGGCGTGTTCCAGTTCGCCGTGCTGATCGTGTTGCTGAACCACGCGCTCGGCGTGCTCTCGGCCACCACCTGCGCGCTGGTGTTCTCGACCATGCCGCTGTTCACGATGCTGCTGGCCGTGCTGAGCGGGCAGGAGGCGTTCAGCCTGCCCAAGCTGACGGGGCTGGTTTGCGCCGTCTCGGGCGTGGCGGTGTTGCTGCATGGGGCGCCCCTCGGTGGCACCGCTGGCGTAGGCGGCGGCACGCATCTCGGGGCGATGGCCGCGCTGATCGGCGCGACCGTGATCGGCGCCGTGTGCAGCCTGCTGGTTCGGCCCTTGCTCCAGTGCTATCCCGCCTTGCCGACCAGCGTGCTGGCGATGTGCGCGGCGGTGGTGTTCCTGCTGGCGCTCTGCGCGACGACCGGGCAGCCGCTGTGGCCGTCCTTGTCGTCGACGCAGTGGGGGCATGTCGCCTTTATCGGGCTGTCCAGCGGCGTGGGGTACTTTTGCTGGCTCTGGGCGCTGACGCGGCTGGAGGCGAGCCGGGTCGTCGGCTTCCAGGCGCTGGGACCGGTGACGGCGGCGGTGCTGGAACTGCTGGTGGGCCGCCAGTGGCCCTCGTGGTCACTGCTGATGTCGATTGCGCTGGTGGTCAGCGGGCTGCTGATCACCCAGCAGGGCCGCCGCCCCTCAGGATCAGGTGCCCGCCGCCAGCCGGGCCTGCTCGAGGAAGGAGCGGATCACGCTGGCCCCGGGCGACGTCCGGCGCCATAGCAGGCCGAAGCGGCGCGGCTCCGGCTCGATCGGCAGGGTCAGCTTGGCGATATGGAGCCCGGCGGTCAGCGGCGAGGCGATGTCCGGCACCAGCGACACCCCGAGCCCACGGTCCACCATCATGGCGATAGCCAGCAGCGAACTCAGCTCGAAGCGCTCCTGCGCGGGCGTGATGCCGGCGCGGCGCAGATAGTCGCTGGCCTGCTTGCCGCCGCCCAGGCTGCGGTCATAGCGGATCAGGGGCCGGGTGCGCAGGAGTTCGTGCGGATCGGCGTCGCGGTCCTGCGCGGGCGCCAGCACCACCAGCGGCTCCTGCCGCAGCAAATCCCAGGCGAAGGTCTTGGGGAGGGCGAAGGGCGGATGCAGGCAGACCGCGGCATCGAGTGACTCATCCTTCACCGCATCGAACAATTCGTGGGACAGCGCCGAGCGGATATGCACCGACACCCCGGGGTGCACCGCCGCGAACCGCGCGAGCGCGTCTGGCAGCAGGCTGTGCAGCGCGGTGTTGATCGTGCCGATGCGCAGTTCGCGCACGGCATCCGCCTGATTCACCCATCCCCTCAGTTCATCCACTTCCCGCAGCAGCGTTACGCAACGCGCCGCCAGCCTTCGCCCGGACTCGGTGGGCGCCACGGTACGGCCGGCCCGCCCCAGCAGCGTGGTGCCGAGTTGCCGCTCCAGCACCTGGATCTGCTGCGAGATCGCCGCCGGCGTCACATTGAGCCGCCGCGCGGCTTCTGCCAGCGTGCCGGTCTCCACCACCAGCGCGAAAGCCTTCAGGTAAGCGGTTTCCATAGAAGTTCTAATGTACGAACGTAGTAAAGGATAGTTTATCTTTTTCATCGATTCACGGACACTGCCTGTCACCCCCACGGAGATACGGTATTCGCCATGAGAAGCAAGCTGTTCGTGCCCGGTTCCCGCCCCGAGTTTTTCGCCAAGGCGCTGGCCAGCGATGCCGACGCGCTGTCCTTCGACCTGGAAGATGCGGTGGCCGAGGAGAAGAAGGGCGAGGCCCGCGCGCTGCTCTCCGGCCTGCTGCGTGCCGCCGAGACGCGCGCCAGTACCAAGACGCTGATCGTGCGCGTGAATAGGCTCGATACGTCACATTTCGAGGCCGATCTGGCAGCGGTGGTCGTACCGGGTTTGCATCTGGTCAACCTGCCCAAGCCGGAGAGCGCCGATGACGTGCGCCGTGCGGCGGCAGCCATCGAGCAGGCCGAGCGGGCGAATGGGTTTGGCGATGGCCAAGGCACCGTTGGCAAGGTCGGGCTGCTGCTGAATATCGAAACGCCTCGGGCGCTGCGGCTGGCCGCCGAGCTGGCCGGCGCCCATCCGCGCGTGGCGGGCCTCCAGCTTGGGCTGGGCGACCTGTTCGAGCCGGCCGGCGTGCATCGACGCAACACGGCGGCGATTGCCTCCGCCATGTTCGCCGTGCGGATGGCGGCTGCCGAGGCCGGTGTCTATGCCTACGACACGGTGTTCGCCAATATCCGCGACACCGAGGGCTTCCGTGCCGAGGCCGAGATGTCCCGCCAGATGGGATTCCTGGGCAAGAGCTGCATCCACCCGAGCCAGATTGCACTGGCCAACGAGGTCTACCGGCCGTCCGACGAGGAAATCGCCCACGCGCTGCGTGTGGTGGCCGCTGCCGAAGAGGCGGACGCCAAGGGCGTGGGTGCCTATGTGGTGGACGGCAAGATGATCGATCCCCCGTTTGTGCGCCGCGCGCAGGCGATTGTCGAGATTGGCCGGAGGCTTGGATTGATCCCCGCCTGATCGGATTCCCCCCGCATTCCTACATAAAAAACACAGGAGACAAACACCATGACGAATCCATCGTCGCTGCGTGCCGTGGTATGCCTTGGCCTGATCGCCGCAACCGCCTCTATGACCGCGCCGGCCCTGGCCGCCGAGGGCGCCTACCCCTCCAAGCCCATCACCCTGATCGTGCCGTACCCGCCGGGGGGCTCGAACGACATCTTCGCGCGCATCGTGGCCAAGGAGATCGGCGAGGAACTGAAGCAGCCCGTGGTCATCGACAACCGGCCCGGCGCGAGCGGCAACACCGGCACCGGGCTGGCGGCCAAGGCCGCGCCGGACGGCTACACGCTCGTCGCGGTGTCCTCCAGCATGACCACCAACGCGGCCATCCAGAGCAAGCTGCCGTTCGATGCCGTGAAGAGCTTCGCGCCGGTGGCGATGGTGGCCCACGGGCCGTTCATCGTGGCGGTCAGCAATGACTTCCCGGCCAAGACGCCGCAGGAGTTGATCAACGCCATCCGCGCCAATCCCGGCAAGTACAACTACGCGTCGTCCGGCCCGGGCAGCGTGAACCAGTTCGGCACCGAGCTGCTCAAGGCGCAGGCCGGCAAGCTGGCCATCACGCACGTGCCGTACCGGGGCATGGGCCCGGCCGTGACCGACCTGATCGGCAACCAGACCCAGCTGCTGATTTCCAGCGGGCCCTCCCTGCTGCCGATGGTGCGCGCCGGCAAGGTCCGCGCCGTGGGTATTACCAGCCTGAGGCCGAGCCCGATTGCGCCGGATCTGGTGCCGATGGCCACCGCCGTGCCCGGCTACGAGTTCGAACTCTGGTGGGGCTTCCTGGCGCCCGCTGGCACCCCGCCGGCGATTGTCGCGCGGCTCAATGCGGCGGTGAATCAGGCGCTGGCCAAGCCCGCCGTCAAGGAGGCGATCCTGAAGGAAGGCGCCGAGGTCACGCCGGGCACGCCGCAGAAGTTCGGCGAGACGATTGCCGCCGATGTGACCCGCTGGAAGGCGCTGGCCAAGCAGCAGAACATCGTCGCGGATTGAGTATTGAGAGATTTTTCGGAGCAAGTATGCAACCCAACACCAATGGCCAAGCCACGAGCCAAGCCACGGACTTCGGCACGCAGCGGGCAGGACAGCCCGGCCCGCTGAGCGGCGTGCGCGTGCTGGACCTGAGCGCCTATATCGCGGGGCCGTACGGCTGCTCGCTCTTGGCGGATCAGGGCGCGGACGTCATCAAGGTGGAGCCGCCCGTCGGCGACAACCTGCGCAAGTACCCGTCCACGCTGGAGTCGGAGTCCCGCGCATTCCTGGGCGTGAACCGCAGCAAGCTGGGCGTGGTGCTCGACCTGAAGGCCCCGGCCGATCTGGACCGGCTGCTGGCGCTGGTGCGCGAGTCCGATGTGCTGGTGCATAACTTCCGGCCCAGCGTGCCGGGGCGGCTGGGCATTGGCTACGCGCAGCTGGCCGCCGTCAATCCGCGCCTGATCTACTGCGCGGTCACCGGCTACGGCGAGGCCGGGCCGCTCAAGGACAAGGCCGGCTACGACCAGGTGCTGCAAACCATGACCGGCATGTGCACGCTGCAGGGCAAGCACGGCGGGCCGCCCGAGATCCTGTACGGCTCGGTGGTGGACTACTACGCCTCGGCGCTGGTGGCGGGCGGCGTGGCGTCCGCGCTCTATGAGCGGGAGAAGAGTGGGGTGGGGCAGTACGTGGGCGTGTCGCTGCTGCGCGCGGCGCTGACCATGCAGTCAGCCCGCATGGTCTGGGCCGACTCGGAGCCGCGCGACGTGGGGCGCGACATGCGCTCGGGCGGCATCACCGGCATCCATCCCACCCGGGACGGCTATCTCTACATCTCGGCCAACACCCCGCACTTCTGGCGCGCCCTGTGCGAGAAGACGGGTTTGGGGGAGTTGCTCTCGACCGACCGCTACGACAGCGTGCGCAAGCGCGCCCAGCATCAGGGCGAAATCCTGCCCAAGCTGCACGCGGCCCTGCAGCAGCGGTCGGCGCTGGAATGGGAGGCCGAGTTCGGCGAGGAAGTGCCCTGCGCGGCGGCGCGCTCGGTGGAAGACATGTTCGATTTCCCGCAGGTGCTGGCCGAAGAGATGGTGACCACGTTCGACCACCCGGTGGTGGGCCGCTATCGCGGCTTTACGCGCGCCGTGAAATTTGGCCGCACGCCGGGGCCGGAGCCGTTTGCCGCGCCGGCGCTGGACCAGCATGGGGACACCGTCCGCGAGGCGGCCGACCGGCTGGCCGGCCGTGGCTGAGGGGGAGACCGAGGCTGGCTTCCAGCCCGTGCCGAACAGCACGGCCAGCGCCGCGCCACGCAGCACGGCATGGCCGGACGCCTGCGACGCCCATCTCCATATCTACGACGCACGCTTCCCGGCCATCGCCCCGGCTGTGGCCAACGCCACCGTGGCGGACTACCGGCGGGTGCAGGCGCTGCTGGGCACGCGTCGCGCGGTGATCGTCCAGCCCCGCTGCTACGGCACCGATCACAGCTGCACCCTCGATGCGATCCGCCAGCTTAGCCTCGCCAACACGCGCGGCGTGGGGGTGGTGCGGCCCGATGTGTCCGATGACACCCTGCAGGCGCTCCATGCCGGCGGCATCCGGGGCATCCGCTTCTCGTTGTACACCCCGGCCCACGCCGTGGTGGGCTTCGAGATGGTGGAGACGCTGGCGCACCGCATCGCCGAACTGGGCTGGCATCTGCAACTGCACTGGACCGCCGACCAGATCGTCGCCCATGGCGACCTGCTGGCGCGGCTGCCCACGCCGCTGGTGTTCGACCATCTGGCCCGCCTGCCGCTGCCCGGTGGCACGGCGCATCCGGCGTTCGCGCTGGTGTCCGGGCTGCTGGCGAAGGGCCGTGCGTGGCTGAAGCTGTCCGGCGCCTATCTGGATTCGATGGTCGGCGCCGGCGGTGGGTATGCCGATATCGCCCCAGTGGCCCGGGCGTGGGTGCAGGCGGCGCCGGAACGGCTCGTCTGGGGCAGCGACTGGCCCCATTCCACGGAGCCGCACGCCAAGCCGGACGACGCCTTGCTGTTCGACCTGCTGGCCGATTGGGCCGGCACCGAGTCGGCGCGCCGCCGCATCCTGGTGGACAACCCCGCCGCGCTGTACGGATTCGAGGCGCCATAAACGCCAACACAATAAAACTTCGGAGACATTCATGAGCAAGACCCTGCAGCGCCTCGGCAAGGCCGTGGCCACCCTCGTCGCGGCCGTGCCGCTCGCCGCTTTCGCCTTCCCGGACAAGCCCATCCGCATGGTGGTGCCGTACTCGGCCGGCGGCGGGGCGGACAACACCGCGCGGGTAGTCGCCCAGAAGGTGGGCGAACTCCTCGGCCAGACCGTGGTGATCGACAACAAGCCGGGTGCCGGCGGCGTGATCGGTGCGGATGCCGTGGCGAAGGCCCCGGCGGATGGCTACACCGTGCTCTACGACGCCTCCGCCTTCGCCGTGAACGGCGCGCTGCGCAAGCTGCCGTTCGACCCATCGGCCGATTTCATCCCGATTTCGCTGGTCGCCACGGCGCCGCAGATCCTGGTGGTGGCCACCAACGCGCCCTACAAGACCGTGGCCGAGTTCATCGCTGCCGCCAGGAAGACGCCCGGCAAGCTGACTTACGCGTCCGCTGGCGCCGGCACGGGCTCCCACCTGGCCGCCGAGATGTTCAACGAGCAGGGCAAGATTGAACTGCTTCATGTGCCCTACAAGGGTGGCGCGCCGGCGCTGACCGATGTGATGGGCGGGCAAGTGGCGTCCTACTTCGGCAACACCGCCTCCACGCTCCAGTACGTGACGGGCGGCAAGCTGCGCGCGCTGGCGGTGACCTCGAAGACGCGCCTCAAGGCGCTGCCCGATACGCCGACGCTGGCCGAGAGCGCCATGCCGAACTACGAGGTGCTGGAGTGGAACGGCGTCTTCGTGCCCAAGGGCACGCCGCCGGACCGTGTGCAGGCCATCGCGAGCGCCGTGCAGAAGGCCGTGGCGGACCCGGCGGTGCGCGCCAAGCTCCAGCAGGCCGGGCTCGATCCGGTGGGCAACACGCCGCAGGCGTTCAAGAGCTTCCTCCACACCGAATCGACGCGCTGGCAGGCGCTGGTCAAGGCGCGCGGGATTCGGGTGGAGTAAGTTCCTGGCGCTCGGCTTCGGCAGCGGGCACGAAGCGCCGCTGCCGCATCCACTTCGTCGCCACCCATTTCTCGCCGGCCAGCACTTCGGCAGCCGCATGCAAGGTGCGGCCATCGAGTTGGCCGTGGTCGTCGCAGTACTCGAAGTACAGCGCATTGCCCTTGCGCGGCACCACGGACAGGCCGATCTCGGGGAAGAGCGTTTCCCCGCCCGCTGGCACGTCGTTCAGGTAGATCACCATCGTGCTCACGCGCTGCCCGCTGCGGGCGATCGACGCCTGGTTGGCGGCGTTGTTCGGCATCAGGAAGTCGAAGTGCGGGCGGCTCTGCGCCCCCGGCGCATAACGCAGCACCTGCAAGCCCTCGCCGTTCTCCATCGGCATCTGCATCAGGGCGGAGATGCGGGCGTCGAGGGTGGCCAGCCACGGCGCCTCGGCCAGGCGGAAGAACATGCCCTCGCTGGTGCGGTCCGGGCTCACGATGTGCTCGCCGGTGCGCGGATCGACCAGGGTGGAGGGCGCCAGGCGCGGCCGTGCCTCGGCCATCAATGCATCGCACTCCTCATCACTGAGCACGCCTTCGAGCACGGCCACCACGGGGCGCTCGGTGCGGGACAGCACGGGTATGTTGCGGTCGCCGCCGTGCAGCACCGACGCGCGCGGCAGCCGGGGTTGGGCGGGCGTCGTGGCCGGGGCGGCGCGCGCCACCGTGATGCTGCCCTCCGGCATCGGCAGCCCCTCGCGCAGCACGCGGGCGAAGGCCTCCACCAGTTCCCGCGCCACGTCCGGCGCAAAGCGCTGCGCGGCCAGCGCGCGCACCAGCTCATCCGGGCGGCCGCCGCGCTGCAGGGCCTGGACGATCCAGTCGCGCAACTCGGCGGTGAAATGCAGCGTGGCAAGCTGGCGCGGCGGGGTGGCCGCAGAGTGAGCAGAGGCGGGTGCAGAGGCGGGGGCCATGGGTTGGGGCGAGGCGTGCATGGGACGGCATGGGTAGCGGGCGGCGCCAGTATCCCGGCATTGCATACGGGTTGCAACCCGTTGCCGGCTTGAAATTTTCTGTAACTTTCGCGTGGTGCCGGGGCAATCAAACGGTCATATTTGGCTCCTAGGATCAGAGCCGCTGCACACATGACGAGGGATCGCGTACAGGCTTTCCCCCGTCGAAAACTCCCTCGCGCAGGCGGCCCACCCGCTCGAACCATCGCGACGGGGCGGGCTTTTTGGGTGCGGCACGCCAACGATACCCACTACATATCGCCCTAGCCCGGCGAGCCAAAAAAACATGCACCCAAGACACCACAGCTTTGTTCCGTTACTCACGGCGCTGGCCGCAGCCGCCATGCTGGCCGCCTGCGGCGGCGATGGCGGCGGCACCCCGGCCGCGTCCAATCCCGGTGCCACCCCGGCCACGGTCAGCGGCAGCGTGATGGGCACGGCGCTCAAGAACCCCACTGGCGTCGCCATGTCGTCCGCCGCGGGCGTGGACTACGCCAAGAGCAGCACGGGCGATGACGTCCAGCAGACCATCGTCCCCATCGCCTACGCCAATGCCACCGTGTGCGCCGATACCAACGGCAACGGCGTGTGCGACAACGGCGAGGCCGCCACGCGCACCGGCGCCGATGGCCGCTTCACCCTGGCCACCGCAGCCGCCAGCCTGGTGGCCGTGGTCGGTACGGACGCCACCTACACCGACGCCAGCGGCGCCCCCGCCAAGGTCGCCAGCAAGCTGGTGCTGCGCAGCGCGGCCGAGCAGGCGGAAAATGGCGCTCAGGTAGTCATCAGCCCGTTATCGACGGAAGTGGTGCGCCTGACCGAAGCCGAATCCCTGACCGTGGCCGACGCCAAGACCGCCATCGCCAGCCGCCTGAGCCTCACCGGCGGCACGGCCGATGTCACGGTCAAGGCCGACGACGTACTGGCCCTGCCGGCCAGCGTGGCCGATGCCCACGCCGCCACGGCGCTGCTGACCGAGTCGAACACGCTCGCCGGCCGCTACACCCTGGCCTCGAAGATCCTGGACCGGGGCTTTATCAGTGATGCCGCCACCGATCCGGTCACCACGCTGAAGGCCGCGCAGGACGCCGCGTTCAACCCGGAAGGCATTCCGCGCTATGACCACCTGTTCGTGGTGGTGTTCGAGAACCACAGCAACCAGACCATCGACGATCCGGCCTACCCGAACTTCTACAAGTACCTGAACCAGGAGGGCAACAAGGCGGCCAACTATTTCTCCACCGGCAACCCCAGCGAGCCGAACTACATCTCGCTGGCCAGCGCCGACGACTGGGGCGTGGCCGACGACAACCCCTGGAACTGCCTGCCGGCGGGCGATACCGCCAACCAGCCCACCGACGTCTACCAGCCGCTGGCCGCCTGCAACGCCGACACCAAGGTCCACAACCTCAAGGGCCACCGCAACCTGTTCACGGCGATGTACAACGCCGGCATGGGCACGCGCGTGTACAGCGAGTCGATGGACCCGGGCCAGGACCCGCGCCGGGATGGTGCCGGCAACGCCACCATCACCGCCGTCAACGTGACCTCCGGCGCCGGTGCCACCGAGCCGATGATTTCCAGCCTGTACAAGACCAAGCACCACCCGGCGGTGAACTTCGACGAGGTGCGCAACCGTCCGGACTTCTTCAGGAACCTGAACCGTACCGTGGGCGGCGGCCAGTGGGATGCGGCCATCCAGACCTATGCGCAGGGCCATGGCATCACCTGGAACACCCACCAGTTCGAGGATGACCTGAAGAGCGGCGACATCGGCGCGCTGAACTACATCGTCCCAGACCAGTGCGACGACATCCACGGTACCGGCTCGGCGGTGGCGGACTGCACCTCGGGCGTGCCGGGCATCAAGCGCGGCGACGCCTACGCCAAGTACCTGGTGGAGACCATCAAGGCATCGCCGGTGTGGCAGAACACCAGCCGCCGGTCGGCCATCGTCATGCTGTTCGATGAGGGTTCGAGCTTCTTCGGCAGTTCGTCGTGCTGCGGCTGGAACGTGGGCGGCGGCACCACCAGCGGCGCGCCGCTGGGCGAAGGCATCACCACGGCGATTCCGCGCTACAACGGCGGCAACAAGGGCGATGGTCCGACCATTTTCGGTCTGCTGACCAACCAGCCGGGCGCGCCGAAGCAGGTGATCGACTCGGACGCCTACAGCCACTTCTCGTTCGTGCGCACGATGCAGGACATGTTCGCGCTGGCCGACCCGGGCGTGCCGACGTCGTACATGAACCGCTCGAAGTACACCGAGCAGTACATCGCCCAGAACCTGGCCAACCTGGCCGAGTACTCGGGTAGCGCCAACACCCACTTCGATTCGGTGCGTCCGATGAACCACAACTACGTGGTCAAGGCCGGCGATATCGTCTCGGGCGGCGCCACGCCCGGTGTGAGCGGCAGCGGCACGCTGAGTGGCGGCAACACGGCCAGCGGGCCGGATGCCACGCAGACCAATATCTGGGCGATCAAGTCCTGATGTGGCGGGGCGCCGGGCGCGCGGCGCAGGCCGTCGCCCGGGGCCCCGATCTTCTTATGGTGCGCAACCGGGCCTGGCCCGACTGTGCGCCCGGCTGCCACCGCTGATCCAGACCATGTCCCACTCCATTCTTGCCGCCAGCCTGCTGGCGGCTGCGTGTGCTGTCACGCTCGTCGGCTGCAAGCCGGCGACCGAGACGGCGCCGCACGCTGCCACGCCAGCCCAGGCCGCCGTGCAGACGGTTGCCGCGCCGGCATCGGCGCCGTCATCGCCTCTGTCACCCGCCGCACAACTCGGCGCGAAGCTGTTTTTCGATCCCTCGCTGTCTGGCACGGGCAAGATGTCGTGCGCCACCTGCCACGACCCCAACCACGCCTACGCGCCGGCCAACGACCTCTCCGTGCAGCTGGGCGGCGCCGACGGCAAGGTGCCGGGCACGCGCGCCGTGCCCACGCTGATGTACAAGGAGTACACCAACGCCTACTCGGATACCTTCGAGAACCCCGACATGGTCAGCCCGCCCGGCCCCGGCGGCGGCCTGACCTGGGACGGGCGCGCCAACACCATCGCCGAGCAGGCCGCGATTCCGCTGCTGGCGTCCAACGAGATGGCCAATGCGAGCAAAGCCGCCGTGGTCGAGGCCGTACAGCACGGCGCCCACGCCGACGCCTTCCGCCAGACCTACGGCGCCACCGTGTTCGACGACACCGGGCGGGCCTTCACGCTGGTCGGCGCCGCCCTGCAGGCGTTCCAGGTGGAAGACCGCAGCTTCCACCCCTACAGCAGCAAGTTCGACCGCTACCGCAACAACAAGCTGGGCGGCGCGCTGACCGATGCGGAGATCCGTGGCCTGCGCGTGTTCCTGGACCCCAACAAGGGCAACTGCATGGCCTGTCACCTGATTGGCGGCGGCAACGACGGCAGCCAGGACATGACCAGCGACTACTCGTTCGCCGCGATCGGGGTGCCGCGCAATATGGAGATCCCGGCCAATGCCGATCCGAAGTATTTCGACCTCGGCCTGTGCGGCCCGCTGCGCACCGACCACCGCCCCGGCAAGGACAAGGGCGCGGCGGCCACCTGCGGCATGTTCAAGACGCCGGTGCTGCGCAACGTGGCTACGCGCCACGTGTTCATGCACAACGGGGTGTTCAAGTCGCTGGAGGAGGTGGTGCGCTTCTACAACACCCGGGATACCGCGCCGGAGAAGTGGTATCCGCGCGATGCCAAGGGCCGCGTGAACAAGTTCAACGACTTGCCGGCGCCATACCGCGCCAACCTGGACGACCAGATGCCGCTGGACCTGCGCAAGCCCGGCAGCGCCACGCCGATGACCGACCCCGAGATGCAGGACCTGATCGTTTTCCTGAAGACGCTGACCGATGGCTTCGTGCCGCCGGCGGGCACCGCCGAGAGCGGTCCGCAGGCCCACACGGTGGCGGAAGCCGCTGCCGTGAATGCGGCCGCGAACGCCGCGCACAAGCCAAAGACGCCATGACCCGTTATTTCACCGACACCCAGACCATGAAACCCATTCTTTTCGCCAGCCTTGCCGCGCTGGCCGTGCTCGCCGGCTGCAGCGCCCCGGACGCCCCCAATGAGGCCAATTTCCGCGCCGCGCTGGAGAAGCAGCTCGAAGCGCACGGCGACCTCTGCATCGGCCGCCATCGCTGGCCGGTAGATGTGCCGGACCTGCCCGTGGCGGGGACACTGCGCGACGGCATCCAGATGCCCGCGCTCGAACATGCCGGGCTGGTGGCGCACACCCGCGCGGAAATGACGCTGCGCCACCAGAATGGCGAGACGGAAACCGTGAAGGCGCTGCGCTATGACCTGACCGACAAGGGGCGCGGCTTCGTCAACGCCCATCCCAAGACGGCTGCGAAAGGTGCGGACACCGCCGAGCCGGATCTTTGCTACGGCCACGTCCGCGTGAACAAGGTCACCGGCTGGGATACACCCAAGGCCAGCGGCAGCGGCAGCGACGACAAGCCGGCGCACGCCACCGCCACCGTCCGCTACACCTATATGCTCGATCCGGCCCCCTGGGCCAGTGATGCGGCGGTGCAGGGCGCCTTCCCCGTGCTGGCCCGCGTGGTGCGGGGCAGCGGCACGATGGCGCTGACGCAGCAGTTGGTGGCTACCAGCGGTGGCTGGCAGCCGATGCAATAACGAGGGATCAGGCGTTGACGACGCGGCGCGCGAAGCGCTCCAGGTAGTCCATCAGCCGCTCCGCGCCGTTGGCGGCTTCGGCTTCGTTGCCGCTGGCGATGGCCTGCGCCATGACCAGGTGGGCCTGGGCGCCCTCGGCAATCTCGCCTTCGTGCTGGTAGGCGTACCAGAAGCGCCGGCACTGCACGATCAGCGGGATCACCGCCTTGACCGCCGAGCGGTTGCGGCAGGCCGCGTGGTTCACGTGGTCCAGCGCCTGGTCGGCGGCCATGTATTCGTCGAGGTTGCCGCGCTGGGCGGCCTTGACCATCTTCTGGGCGCAGGCGATCAGCGCCTTGCGCTGGGCGTCGGTGGCGCGGCGCGCGGCGTTGGCGGCAATCAGCCGCTCCAGCACGCGGCGCGTGGCCAGCACGTCCAGATGGTCCATGACGTCGATGGTCGAGACAATCAGCCCGCGCCGGGGCTGCTGGAGCACCAGCCCCATCGACACCATGCGCACCAGCGCCTCCCGCACGGGCGTACGGCCCAGCCCGGTGAGTTCGGCCAGCTCGGCCTCCACCACGGGGCTGCCGGGGGCGATCTCGAGCTTGGAGATCAGCGTCTCGATGCGGTCGTAGGCCACGTCGGCGGCGCGGCGCTTTTCACGATTGTCAGTCTCGGCGCTCTGGTTTCTGGAAGGTGTCGGCATCTCGAACAGGTTGGCAGCGGGGGCGGCGGTCGACATTATGCCGTGACCGCCCCCGCGGGGCTCAGAGCGCTCAGGGCGCTTAGTGCGCTCAGTGCGCTTACAGCGTGGCGCCGATCTTGCGCAGCTCGGGAATCGCCGGGGCCTTGGCCACCCACAGGGCGTCGAACTTCTGGATCGCCGGCGCCGGGTCGTAGTTGGCCACGCTCTTGAAGTGGACCGACGACTGCTTGAGCTTCTCGATCAGCCCCGCCTCCGTGGTGACGATGTCGTTGATCTGCGCGGTCAGGGACTGCGTGACCAGCGCGCGCACGAGGTCCTTGTCCTTCGCGTCCAGCCCTTGCCAGATTCGGCCCGAGACCAGCGGCGCGAACGGCATGAACAGCGCGTTCATCGGCAGCAGGGACTTGGAGATCTTGTCGTAGCGCTGGTTCCAGGACAGTTCGATGTCGGCCTCCAGCCCATCCACCTGGCCATTGGTCATGGCGTCGAACACGGCCGGGGTGGGGATCGGGGTGGGCGCGGCGCCCAGCATCGAATAGAAGTCGCGGTAGACCGGCGTGGGGTTGATGCGCAGTTTCATGCCCTTGAGGTCGTCCGGCGAATTGATGTCGCGCGTGGCGAACACCACCCGCATGCCGGTGATGCCCCAGCCCAGGCCGATGGTGCCGGTTTCGCGCGGCAGGGCGTCCAGCAGCTTCAGGGCCGCCGGCGTGCGCACCAGCTTGGCCACGCTGCTGGTGGAGCGCACCAGGTAGGGCGCGTTGATGGCGGCCACGCTGGACACCCGCGAGCCGAGTTCGGCCGCCTGGATCCAGCCCATGTCGAGCGCGCCGGACTGGAGCTGCTGCATCATCGCGGACTCATTGCCGAGCTGGCCCGAGTGGAACACGGTCACGGTCAGGCGGCCGTCGGTTTCCTTCTTGAGCGACTCGCCGAAGGCCACGGCGGCCCGGTTCCACGAATGGCCGGCGGGCGTGATCAGGCCCAGGCGGAATTCCTTGGTGGTGGCGGCGCGGGTGGTGGAGGTGATGACCATGGGCGCGGCAACGGTGGCCAGCGCGGTGGTCTTGAGGAAACGGCGGCGGGTGATGAGGGTCATGGCGGCTCCAGTGCGGTTCGATGGGTAACGGCGAGGCGGATGGGACAGCAAGGGATCGGGTTGGATCGGGTTGGATCGGGCGGCTAGTCCAGCAGGCCGATGGACAGGCTCGGGAACAGCGAGAGCAGCACCAGGGCCACGCAGCTGATCAGGAAAAAGGGCAGCGTGACCATGAACATCTTCCCCGGCTTGGCGCCGGTGACGGCGGAGGCCACGAAGAAGCTCAGCCCCACGGGCGGGGACATCAGCCCGAGCACGAGGTTGATGACGATGACCACGCCGAAGTGGCGCGGGTCGATGTGGTAGACCTCGGTGGCGATCGGCAGCAGGATCGGCACGGTCATGATCAGCCCCGGAATGCCGTCGATCACCGTGCCGATGATCAGCAGGATCACGTTGGCCAGCAGCAGGAATTCGACCGGGCTGTGGGCGATGGTCTGGATCCAGGCCGCCACCATCTGCGGAATCTTGCCGTAGATCAGCAGCCACGAGAACACGGCGGCAGCCGCCACCAGGAACAGCACGATGGCCGAATAGATGGCCGAGCGCAGCAGGATGGCCGGCATCGTGCGCAGGTCGAACTCCTTGGTCACGTAGCGGCCGACCAGCGCCGCGGCCAGCGCGCCCACGGCGGCGGCTTCGGTGGGATTGGCCACGCCGCCGAGGATGGAGCCGACGATCACCACCGGGATCAGCAGCGTCGGGCTGGCCTGGATCACGGTGGTGGCGCGCTCGCGCAGCGTCTTGCGCGCGCTGCGGGGGTAGTTGTAGAAGACCCCCATGATGGCGATGATGATGAAGAACAGCACCGTCAGCAGCAGCCCGGGCAGGATGCCGGCGATCAGCATGTCGCCCACGGCCACCTGGGCCAGCACGCTGTAGACCACGAACATCACCGAGGGCGGGATGATCGGCCCCAGCATGCCGCCGTAGACGGTCAGCCCGGCCGCGAAGGTCTTGTCGTAGCCCTGTTTCTCCATCTCGGGCACCATCACCTGCGACATGATCGCCACCTGGGCCGTGGCCGAGCCGATGATCGACGACACCAGCATGTTGGCCAGGATGTTGACGTAGGCCAGCCCACCCTTGATCGAGCCGACGAAGGCCATCGACAGGTCGACCAGCCGGCGCGTGATGCCGCCGCTGTTCATGATCTCGCCGATCAGGATGAACAGGGGGATGGCGATCAGGCCGTAGCTGTCCACGCCCGCGAACATCTGCGAGGGGAACGATTGCAGCAGCACGGTGGCGCCGGTGCTGAAGATGAACGCCAGCCCGGCCAGGCACAGGCAGATGCCGATGGGCACGCCAACCAGCATCACGCCGCAGAAGAAGAAGGTTGTCGGCATGTCAGTTCACCGTCTCGGAATTACCCACCTGGAACTCGGGGAAGGTGCGGCGCGGCGCCAGGTCCAGGTCTTCGAGCAGGTTGGCCAGCGCGTGCAGGCTCAGGGTGCAGGAGAACAGCGGCATGATCAGCTGGAGCACCCAGACCGGCCATTCCAGCGTCTGGGTGTGCTCGGTGTAGAGGAAGTTGAACGATTCGGCCGCGTACTCGCGGGCGTCGAAGCCGTAGCGGGCAATGCCGACCGGGTCCATCCAGACCCAGCACATCGCCAGCAGCGCCAGCCCGAACACCAGCACGCCGCCCGTGGCGATGGCCTTGGCGGCGCGGGCGGCCTTCGGGGGCAGGTGCTCGGTGAGCAGCCCCACGGCGAAATCGAGCCGCAGGCGCGTCATGACCGAGGCGCCGACGAAAGTCAGCCACACCACCGCGTAGACCGATGCCTCGTCCACCCAGTACAGCGGCAGCCCTGCGTAGCGCGTGACCACGTTGAGCAGGATCAGCAGCACCAGCAGCGTCATCAGGCCGCCGAGCACGTAGCGCTCCACGGCGAGCACGGCGTCCGAGGCGCGCAGCACCCAGCGTACCGGTCGCGCAACGGTGGCCGTGGCGGGCGCTTCGGCCGCGGTGAGGGAGGAAAGGTCAGGCATGGCAGGCAGACTCCAGGACGAAGGGCGGTCGTGACGATCGCGGACGCGACGGCTGGTGCAAGTTGGATGCCTGCGGCGGCACGGAACCGCCGCAGGCCCGCATCACACCACCGACTGGTACTTCGCCGGCCGCGTCTCCAGCGCCTGGCGCACCACGCGCTCGACGAAGGCGCGCTCCTCGCCCACCAGCGGCAGGCGCGGGCGGCGCATGAACTCGGAGCCCACGCCGACCAGGGTGTCGATCAGCTTGAGGTTCTGCACCAGCTTGTTGGAGACATCGAGGTGGAGCATCGGGGTCATCCACTGGTACAGCTTGAGCGCCTCGGCGAAGTTGCCGGCCTTCATCAGGTCGAACAGCGCCACGGTCTCGCGCGGGAAGGCGCAGCCCACGCCGGCCAGCAGGCCGTCGCAGCCCAGCGCCAGCCCTTCGTAGGCCAGGTCGTCCACGCCCATGAAGATCTGGTAGCGGTCGCCCAGGGTGTTGCGCAGGTCGGTCACGCGGCGGATGTCGCCCGTGCTTTCCTTGATCGCCGCCACCCACTTGCAGTCCGCCAGCTCCACCATGTGCTCGGGCTTGAGGTCCACCCGGTAGGCGACCGGGTTGTTGTAGACCATCACCGGCTTCTGGGCGGCTTCCGCCATGACGCGCACGTTCTGCATCGCTTCGCGGGCATCGGCCACGTAGATCACCGAAGGCATCACCATGAAGCCGGCCACGCCGAGCTTGTTCGCGCCGTCGATATAGCGCAGCGCGTCTCGCGTGCTGGTTTCGGAGACGTTGGCCAGCACCGGGATGCGGCCATCGGCGGCTTCCACGGCGATGCGCGCCACGTCGAGCTTCTCCTCGAGCGACAGCGTGCTGGCCTCGCCCAGCGAACCGCAGGTCACCAGCCCGTGGATGCCATTGCGGATCTGGAATTCGATGTGACGGCTCGTGCCCTCGGCATCGATCCGCTCGTCGGCGTGGAACTTGGTGGTGATAGCGGGGAAGATGCCGGTCCAACGGGGATTGGTGGCGTTGCTCGAATTGGTCGAATTGGTCACAGGGGACTCCTCGGTTGGGTCGGGTTGGGCTCGCAAATATCTGCTTAATATATTTAGGATATCTTCCAGCATTGGTCTAGCAAGAGCAATGCCAGTGAATACCCTGATAGCCGGCGCGCCCGGAATCCGGCTTGGGGGCTGGGATTGGGGGAATGAGGAGGGAAAAATGGACGGAAAGGGGGGAGGGGGGGGCGAACGGGTTCGCCCCGGCGCAGGGCATGCCTTGCACCGCCGGCGGGGCTGGTGCACCGGCACGGACGCGCCGCGTCAGCGCGTCAGGCGGTGCTCGCGGCCACGCGCGCTGGAAGCAGATTCGGTGTCAGCCCGCCAGCGCGAAGCCGTAGAGCGCGGCGGCATTGCGCCAGCGCAAGCCTTCCGTCAGATCCGGCCGCTGTGCGAACCAGGCCATCACCGCGCGGCACTCGTCGGCGCGCGCCGGGGCTTCGTGGTTGGTCCACGGCCAGTCGCTGCCCCAGAGCAGGCGGTCCGGCCCCGCTACTTCGGCCCAATGCGCGGCCAGTGCCGGCCACTGATTAGGGCTGGCCAGCCGGTAGGGCGCGCTGATCTTGATCCAGAGCGGGCGCCGCACGGCCACGGTGCGGGCCGTGTCGAAGACCGGGTCGTCCACGCCGAGCGGGCCGGGGCGGCCGAAGTGATCGAGCACGATGGGGGCTGATGTTTCGCCCATCGCGATGTCGAGCGCGGCCAGCACCGTCGCGCCGTCGCCGTTGTTGGTGTGGAGCTCGACGTGCCAGCCCAGCGCCGCCACGCGCTGGAAGAGCGTGCGCCACGGCGCGGTGTCAATGCGGCGCCAGCCGGCATCGCCATACAGGTTCAGGCGGATGCCCCGGACCCCGGCGGCATCCAGCGTGGCGAGTTCGGCGTCGTTCACGGCGGGATCGACCACCGCCACGCCGCGCAGCCGCCCCGGCATGCGGCCCAGCGCGGCCAGCATGGCCGAGTTGTCGGTGCCCAGGAAGCTGGTCTGGACTACCACGCCGTAGGGGTCCACCGCGTCCACCGGGTCCACCGCCGGGTCGCCCAGCGCGCCGGCCATGGCCAGCCAGTCCGCCAGCGGCGCGGCATAGGGCGGCCGATAGCGCGCCGAGGCCACGGCCACGCCGGCATCGAAGACATGAAAGTGGCAATCCACCAGCGTCTGGCTTGTCGTCATCGGCACGATTCTCCTCTGTGCGGGTTAGCCCCGATATGGCGGGCTGGCCCGGTCCGGGTACTCTAGTCCTCTATAGGAGTGGAATCTAACACGGACACCAGATGCCAGACAATGCCACGCGCCAACCGGCAGCCGCCTCGGCAGGCATGAGCCGCTACGGGCAGATTGCCGCGCAATTGCAGCAGAAGATCGTCACGGGCGAATGGTCGCCGGGCACCGCCATTCCGGCCGAAAGTGCGCTGGCAGTCGAATTCGGCATCGCGCTCGGCACGATCCGGCAGGCGATTGCCGTGCTGGTGCAGCAGGGGCTGCTGGAGCGGGTGCAGGGCAAGGGCACCTTCGTACGCACCGGCCTGACCGGGGGGAGCGGCGCCAGCATGATGCGCTTTTTCCGCTTCCGCTCGGAGGCGGACGCCGATGCGGCGCCCACGGCGGTGCCGCGCTCGGAAATCCTGTCCTGCCGCAGCGTGCGGCTGGATAAGGGCATGGCCAGCCGCTTCGGGCTGGAGGCCGGCGCGCGGGGCCTGGCCATCTCGCGCCGGCGCTGGGTGGCGGACACCCCACGCCTGCTCGAATCGATCTGGCTGCCGTTGCCGCGCTGCGCGGCGTTGCAGGACACCCCGGTGGCCGAGTGGGGCGAGCTGCTCTATCCGCTGCTGAGCCAGCGCTGCGGCATCACCGTGCACCGGGCGATGGACGAGGTGACCTTCCGCCTGCTCGATGCCGAGGAAGCTGACCTGCTCGCGCTGCCGCCCTCCCACCCCTGTGCCCTGGTCACACGCCAGGCGTTCGATATCCAGGGCCAGTGCGTCGAATACCGGCTGACCCGGGGCGATGCCTATGCCTTCCGCTACACGGCCGAGATCCGCTGACCTCCCCCCAAAAACTGATTCGACGGAGACACCCCATGCGTTCCCTGATCCCTCTCACCCTGGCTTGCCTGGCCTTGCAGCCGACCCTGCTGCACGCCGCCGACCCCGCTCAGCCATGGCCCACGCGGCCGCTGACCATCGTGGTCACCTATCCGCCCGGCGGCGGCGCCGACCTGATGGCGCGGCTGATTGCGCCGGGGCTGGGCCGGGAACTCGGCCAGACGGTGATCGTGGAAAACCGCCCCGGGGCGGGCGGGCAGATTGGCGCGTCGTACGTGGCCAAGGCCGCGCCCGATGGCTACACGCTGATGGTGGACGCGTCCTCCTACGCGGTGAACCCAAGCCTCTATCCGCGCCTGCCCTACGACCCCGCCAAGGCGTTCCGGGCGGTGGGCGTGCTGGCGCGCTACCCCAATGTACTGGTCGCCAATCCCGCCTTCCCGGCGACGAACGTCAAGGACGTGCTGGCGCTGGCGAAGCAGAAGCCGGGCACGGTGGCGTTTGCCTCGTCAGGCAACGGCTCGGCGCAGCACCTGTCCGGCGTGCTGTTCGAGCAGCGCGCCAGCGTGGACCTGCTCCACGTGCCATACAAGGGCGGCGGCCCGGCGATGACCGATGTCATTGCCGGGCAGGTGCCGCTGTTCTTCGCCAACGTGGCTTCGAGCCTCCAGCACATCAAGGCAGGCAAGCTGCGGCCGCTGGCGGTGACCAGCCATACGCGCACGTCCGCGCTGCCCAACGTGCCGACCATGCAGGAAGCCGGCGTGGCGGGCTACGAGGTCTATGAATGGAATGCCGCCTTCCTGCCTGCCAACACGCCGGAAGCCGTGGTGGCGCGGCTGTCGGGCGCGCTCCAGAAGGTCATGGGTAGTCCGGAGATCCGCCAGCGCGTGGCCGAGCTGGGCGGCGAGGTGGTAGGCGCCCCGCCGGCCGAGGCGGCGCGCTTTATCGATACCCAGACGCGGCTCTGGGCCAAGGTCATCAAGGACGGCAACGTCAAGCCGGAATAAGCGCCGGCGCGACGTCGTAGAACATTCAAAACGAAGGAGACCCCCATGTCCGCAGATTCCCCCTTTGACGCCGAGCGCCGGCACCTGCTCGGGCTGATGGCCGCGCTGGGCGCCGGCGCGCTGGCGCCCACGCTGGCGCTGGCGCAGGCCTGGCCGTCCAAACCCATCCGGCTGGTGGTGCCGTTTGCGCCGGGCGGCAGTTCCGAGATCGTGGCGCGCTCCACGGCGGCGGAGCTGACCAAGCTGCTCGGCGTATCGGTATTCGTTGAAAACAAGCCGGGCGGGGCGGGCAATATCGCCATGGGGGAGGTGGCGCGGGCCGACGACAACCACACGCTGATCCTCGGCCACATCGGCACGCTGGCGGTCAATCCGTACATCTTCTCCAAGCTGCCGTACGACCCGAACAAGGACTTCCGGCCGATTTCGCTGCTGTCGAAGGTGCCCAGCCTGTACGTGGTGCACCCGGACCTGCCGGCCAGGAACCTCAAGGAATTCGTGGCGCTGGCCAAGAGCAAGCCGGGCAAGCTGAACTACGGCTCGGCGGGCAACGGCAGCGCCGGCCACCTGGCCTTCGAGTACCTGAAGGCGACCACTGGCACTTTCATTACCCACGTGCCGTATCGCGGCAGCGGCCCGCAGATCACCGACCTGCTGTCCGGGCGGCTGGACGCGGCGGCGGTGGGCGCGCCGGCCATCATCCAGTTCATCAAGACGGGCAAGGTGCGCTGTATCGCCACGGGTACGGCGCAGCGCATTCCGCAACTGCCGGACGTGCCGACGGTGGCGGAGCAGGGCTATCCGGGCTTCGAAATGACGCAGTGGTACGGGCTGCTGGCGCCGGCCTCGCTGCCGCAGCCGGCGGTGGCGAAGCTGGCGGAGGCCACGATCAAGGCGGTGAAGAGTCCCACCTCGGTGGAGCGGCTCAGCGCGGACGCGGCGCTGGTGGCGGGCAGCACGCCCGAGGAATTCGCCCGCTTCATCGCGGCCGAGCAGCAACGCTGGAAGCCGATCGTGGCGCGCGCAGGCATCAAGCCGGACTAGGCGTTGCCGCCGTCGCTCCTATACTTCAAGGCACCGGCCCCAGGCCGGTGTCAGGAGGCAATATGGGACGCAAGTACATCGATTGCCGCGACTATCCGAGCGAGAAAAACTGCACTGTGGCGCTTAGCGCCGACAATGAAGACGAATTGCTCGAGGCTGCGGTCCAGCATGCGGTGGCGGTGCATCAGCATCAGGATTCCCCTGAACTGCGCACGCAGCTGAAGTCCTTGTTCAAGGAGGGTGCCCCGCCGGCCTGAGCGCCGGCGGTGTCAAGCGAGAGGCGGGACCGGCCAGCGGCTGATCCCGCACTTCCGGCACGCGGCTAGCGATCCTGATAGGGGTCGTACCAGGCCCTGCGCAGGTGCACATCCCCATCCTGACGATGGATGTGCAACTCGGCGTTCTCGCGCCGGGCCATGTCCCAGCCGGCGGCAATGGCCGCTTCCATGGTCGTGAATCGCTGGGGCTTGAAATCGAGGCCATCAAACTGCAATAACCAGCCAGTCTCCGCGGGCAGAACGCGAATGATGCGCGATTGCATATCGCTTCCCTTTCCAGGATGTTCTTGTTTTCTCCGGACCGCTACGCAGCCCAGCGCAACTCCGCAACTCCGCAACTCCGCAACTCCGCAACCCCGTATTCGCCGCTATTTTCTTTCGAGAAATTTATCGCTAGCCTAGATGCGTACCAAGGTACGGAGTCAAGCGCGATGCATCACACCATGACAATCGGGAAGCTCGCCAAGGCAGCAGGGGTTGGCGTGGAGACGGTGCGTTACTACCATCGGTGCGGGCTGCTGCCGGTGCCGGAGCGCGCCTTTGGCGCCGTTCGCCAGTATTCGGACGAGAGCCTGCAACGGCTTCATTTCATTCGCCGGGCGCAATCGTTCGGCTTCACGCTGGACGAAGTCCGCGTCCTGTTGCGCCAGGACGATGGCGACATGTGCGGCACGGCGCGCGCGCTGGCCGAACACAAGCTCGGGCTTGTGGAAGATCGATTGAAGGATCTGCTACGCCTGCGGGACGAACTGAAGACCCTCATCGCGCAATGCCATGCCAATGGCAGCGGGACGTCCTGCCCCTTGATCGATAGCTTGTCCAACGTCAAACGCTTACCTCCGCCACCCGGGCCCTGAGCCGGGGCGCGGCGAAGTCCAGGAAGGCGCGCAGCTTCAGCGGCAGCAGGCCCTGCCCGGTGTGGACCAGGCTGATGGGCCACGGCGGCGGCTCGAACGCTTCGAGCACGATCTGCAACGCGCCCGCGCGCAGGGCGCCCGCCATCTCATATTCTCGATTTTTGGGAGGGTGATTCCCGATCGTGCCAGATTATCTTTATGGATGGAAGGATCTAGTATCGGGCGAACCCCCTCAATCTGGAGTCCCTCCCGTGTCGACGCTTTCGAACCCTCACCCCCACACCCTGCGGAAATCCGCCTCCGTCAGGCACCTGCCCGTCAACCTGTTCGCGTCGGTGATGGGGATCGCCGGGCTGTCGCTGGCGTGGCGGCAGGCCAGCCGGGCCTTCGGGGCCAGTCCGCTGATCGCCGAAGGCGCCGGCCTGCTGGCGCTGGCTGTGTTCGTCGTGCTGGGCGCCGGTTATCTGGTCAAGGCGGTTCGACTACCCGGCGGCGGAGGCCAGCGAGTACCGGCACCCGGTGGCGGGGAATTTCTTCGGCACCATCACCATCGCCATCACCATCGCCATCCTGCTGCTGTCTACGGTGGTCGCTCCGCTGAGCCAGGCGCTGGCCGAGGGGATGTGGACCGTGGGCACCGTGGCGACCCTCGCCATCTGCTTCGCCAGCTCCAGCCAACATGACCCAGCGCGTGGATACCTTCGCCGCCTTGCTGTTCTACTTCGGTCTGTTCATCTTCCTGGCGCTGGCGCCCAAGGAGTATCGCCATCGTGGTGCTGTTCGTCCGGACGCTGCACATCCTGGTCAACGGCGATTTGCTGGGCGGTTAATCCCGCGCCCGGGGGCTTGCCGGGCCCACTGGCATCTAGACTGATTCCGTTGCAGCTTAACTTTGCGCACTGCGCGAAAAGCCGGGGCCCAAGCAATGGAGGACCCATCATGCACACCGTCGTCAGAACGTATTCAGGAAGCGGCGCCAGCGAGCTATTCGACCTGCTGGCACAACACAAGGACGAGATCGAACCGTTGATGCGGGAAGTTCAGGGCCTGCTCAGCTACACGCTGGTGCGCGGAGACGCCGGCGGCTTTTCGGTGACCACCTGCACCGACAAGGCGGGCACGGACGAAAGCGTCAAGGTCGCCAAGACCTGGATCGCGGAGCACGCCACCGGAATCTCCGTGGGCGCACCGACGATTACCGAAGGTACGGTGATCGTGCAGTCGAAGTGATGGATAGGGGCAGGGTGCGGCGGTTCCTCGAAGGTAGAATCGCCGCCATGACTGGCCCCGATGACACCACCGAGTTCTGGCGCGACCCCGCCATGCCCTGCGTCGAGAGCCGCCGGGCGTGCCAGAGCCGTGCGGCCTATCGGCCGCATAGCCATCCGACCTGGTCGATTGGCGCCGTGGATGGCGGCGCCAGCGCTTTCACGGGCACCGGCCCCGCGCCGGTGACGCTGCACCCCGGAACGCTGGTGATTGTGCCGCCGGGCCACGTTCATGCCTGCAACCCGGCGCCGGACAGCGCCTGGAGCTACCAGATGCTCCATCTTGAGCCCGGCTGGGTCGCCGCGATCTGTGCGGAGGAGGGGGCGGATGCCCTTGGCGCGACGGTTCGGGTGACGCAGCGGCCGGCGCACTACCAGGCGTTCTGCCGGCTCAATGCGCTGCTTTTTTCCGCCGCCAGCATTCCCGAGAAGGAAGCCGCGCTGATTCTCTTTGTGGGCGACGCCCTGCGCCTGGCCGGGCAAGCCATCGACACGAACCCGCCCGGTGCGGCCGTCTGGCGCCAGCGGCTGGCCGCCGTGTTCGCCGCGCTGGCCAACTCGCCCGTGGAGGGCCATCAGCTCGCGGCACTGGCAGAGCTGGCTGGCCTGAGCCGCTACCAGCTGATTCGCGCCTTCCGCCGGGCCACCGGCATGACGCCGCACGCGTGGCAGGTCAACCAGCGCGTCAACATGGCCCGCGAGCACCTGCGGGCCGGCGAGGCGATTGCCGATGTGGCCTACCGGCTTGGTTTTGCGGATCAGAGCCACTTCCAGCGCGTGTTCAAGGCGCACGCCGCCGTGACGCCGGCCCGGTATCGGGCCTGATCGGGCCTGATCCCCCCAATCCTGCAATTTCCTTCAAGACGCGGCCCGTGCGGGGCGGCAGACTCCGCCGGTTTCCTCAGCGAGTCCGCGTCATGCACCTATTCCTCATCGTCGCCACGGCCCACTTTCTGGCGCTGCTGTCGCCCGGCCCCGACTTCTTCCTGATCGCCCGCACCTCACTGGCCGCCGGCTGGCGACGCGCCGCCGGGGCGTGTCTCGGCATTGCGCTGGCCAACGGCGTGTTCATCACCGGGGCATTCGCGGGGGTCTCGGCCATGCAACCAGACAGCGCGCTATTCGGCCTGACGCAACTGGCCGGCGGCCTGTACCTGCTCTATCTCGGCTGGCAGTTCGTGCGGTTCGCCGGGGCCACCCCGCTGGGTGCGGCGAACCAGGGTGGCGGAGCGGCCACCGGCTTGGCGCAGGCGGTGGCCAGCGGCTTCCTGTCCGGCATCCTCAACCCCAAGAACGCCTTGTTCTACGCCAGCCTGGCCGCCATGCTGAGCGGGCCGCACGCCAGCGCGCCGTGGAAGGTGGCGTACGGCGTGTGGATGTTCGCCGCGGTGCTGGGGTGGGACCTGCTGGTCGCGGTGTCCATCGGTCACGCGCGCGTGCTGCGGCGCTTCTCCCGGGCGCTGCCGAAACTGGAACGGGCGGCGGGCGGCATGCTGATCGTGTTCGGGGCGGGGGTGCTCGTGGTGGTGGGCCGGCGGGCAATCGGGGCGATGCAACGGCTTTAACTCGCTTTGCCAAAAGTTTCACTTGCCCGTCAGATTTGGCACTCCATACTGGTTCGACCACGTCTGACTATGGCACGGGAGACTATATGGGGCGGCCGGGACGTTGTGTGAGGACGCGGATCGCACTGGGCGCCGCAGCATTGTTCCCCTCGGCACTGCAAGCGCAGACGTCCATGTGCAGTACGAGTATCAGCGGAACGTTCTCGGTTGGCGTGTTCTGCCAGCCGACAGCGGGTACGGCGGCCAATATCGGCACCCTGACGGGCACCACGTTCAATACGACGGCCGGGGCCAGTATCCGGGCGACCACGTCCGCAGCCAACGCCACGGCAACCGTGGCGGGCACCACCATCATCAACCAGCCGGCGGCGGCCGCGAACGGCGTGACGGCCCAGGTCACCGGCACCGTCACTGCCGGCAATGCCGCCGCGATCCTCGACGGCGGCACCACGTCGATCACCATGCAGGGCGCTGGCCTGGACGGGGTTGGCGTAATCAACCTGAGCCCGGGCAGTTCGACGATTACCGTGACGCCCGGCACGACGCTCAACATCACGAACCGGGTCGGCGGGAACGAGCACGACGGCCTGGACATCACTGCCAACGGCGGCGGCAGCGCCGCCATCGTGCATCAGGGCAGCGGGACCATTTCGACGGTCGGCGGCCACGGCATGAACGTGAAAACCACGGCGACCAGTGCGGGCGCGGTCTCGGCGACGGTCGGCAGCGGCGTGACCTTCCTTATCGACAACACCACGGCAATCGAGGATCCGTCGGACCCGGGTCTCGAGGCGGGCCCCGCCAATCATGCCGGTATACGCGCCTACAGCCCCGGCAGCGGCGCCATCACCATCGACAGCAACGCCACGGTCCGGGCGACCGCGACCAATGCGTTCGGCATCATGACCGATGCCGGTACCGGCACCACCCGCATCCGCAACGGCGGCGCCATCACCACCGACGGGCTGAACGGCTTCGGCATCCGATCCAGCACGCAGGGCGGCGACGTCGCGGTGGTCAACGAGGGCGCCATTTTGGCCACGGGGCAGGCGGGGCATGGCATCTATGTCACATCGGGGCTGACCACATCGGGCTCGCTGTCGGTCGACAACCGGGCGCCGATCACGGTTGGCGCCACGGGGAATGCCGAGGGCTCACGCGGCATCTATATGATCGCCCGGGCTGGCGGGACGGCCACCGTCACGGGCACCGGTGACATTACAGTGTTCGGCAACGCTGCAACGGTGCGCGCCTTCGGCATTACCGTTGGCGCGGAAGCCGGGGCCGTCACCGTCGACTATTCGGGCAACATCACCACCTACGGCGACGGCTCGGCTGCCATTCGCGCGCATTCCGTCAGCGGCAATACGCAGGTGACCTACACCGGTGCCCGCCTCGAAACCTTCAACGGCAATGCCAACGGGATCTACGCCACCACGGGTGCGGCGACCAACACGGTCGGCATCACGGCGCAGGGCACGATCATCACGCACTCGGACAATGGCGGTGGAGAAGGATCCGGCGGCGGTTCGTTCGGTCTGCAAGGCACCAGTCTGGGCGGCGATGTCGACATCAATTTCCTGAGCGGCAGCATCGACGTGAATGGCAGCGGCGCGGCCATCGTGGCGGGCAGCGGCTACAACGGCGGCACTGGGCTGGGGAAAGTCACCGTGCAGAATGCCGGCACGCTGACGGCGCGCGGCAACGCCCAGCGTGGGATCGCCACGCTCTCGGGAACGGGCGCGCAGACCATCATCAATCGCGGCGCGATCCAGACGCTTGGCGCGATCGACGCGCAGGGCATCCTGGCGCGGGGCAGCGGCGCGGCAGCGATGTCCGTCGTCAATGAAGGGGCGATCTCGACCGTCGGGAACAATGCGTCGGGCCTGGAGATCACCTCGGTGGGCGGCGCGGTCGATGTGCAGAACCTCCAGCCGGTTCGGGCGGGATGGGGCACGAGCGCGGGCATCGCCACGGCCGGGCTGACACAGCTCGTGCGGAATGCGTCTTCCATCGAGGCCCTGAGCGATCAGGCCGTGCGTGCCGACAGCAACGGCTCGGCGGGATCGTTCCGGCTCGACAACACTGGCACGATGACGGGTGTTGTCTCGGCGGCAACGTCTGACGTCACGCTCAACAATAGCGGCACGTGGAACCTGCGCAGCTTCGCGGATAGCACGGGAAGCGGCTCGCGGGACAGCTGGAACGTGGCAATCGCCAACCTCGGCACGGGCCTGAACAACACGGTCGATAACGCCGGCACGCTTGCGCTGGCCGCGCAGCCGGTGTCAGGGGCGGGCGGCACGCGGCAACCGGCCGACGCCATCGTCACGTTCAACCCGGCCGGCGCTTATCTGCCGCTGGGCCAGACGGCCAACACGCCGGTAGCCGGCGGCGCGGTGCAGGGGCAGATCCTTGGCGTGCAGACGTTCACCAACAGTGGAACCATCGATCTCACAGGCGGCGGTACGGCGGTCGGCAACGTGCTCTTGATCGGCGGCGGCCAGACGGCGGGGCAGTACGGCGGGGGACGCTATGTCTCCAATGGCGGCACACTGAAGCTCAATGCCGTGCTCAATGAGGGCGGGCCTGCCTCGCGTGCCGACATGCTCGTTGCGGATGCCACGGCGACCGGCTCCGGCGGCGCCACGCGGATTCGGGTCAACAACGTCGGCGGACAGGGTGCGCTCACGGTCGCCAACGGCATTCCGCTCGTGGAAATCCTGAGTCCGGCGGCCAGCGACAGTGCGCCCGGCGCCTTTGCGCTGGATGGCCGCGCCGTGGCCGGCGCCTACGAATACCGGCTGTTCCAGGGCGCGCCGGATGGCAGCGCCGCAAACGTCTGGTATCTGCGGTCCGAACAGGACCCAGGCCCGACCCCGCCTCCAACGCCGGCCGGCGCGCTCTATCGCCCCGAGGTGGCGGCCTACCTGGCCAACCAGCGCCTGGCCGGGCAGATGTTTGTCCATAGCCTGCATGACCGGCTGGGCGAGCCGCAGTATGTAGAAGGACAGGATTTCGACCGCGAGAACGACAAGCCGCGCTCAGGCTGGTTGCGCGCGGTAGGCAAGTGGGAGGGCAGCCACAGCAGCAATGGCGTGTTCAAGACCAGCACGGACGCCTTCCTGCTCCAGGGCGGCGCCGAACTGGCCAAGTGGAAGGTCTTCGGCGAAGCCGCGCGCGCGCACCTCGGCCTGATGGGCAGCTACGGCAACGCCTGGACGGACGCGCAAGCGCAGGGCAACGCCTTCCGAGCCAAGGGGCGGGTAGAAGGGTGGAGCGTGGGCGCCTACGGCACCTGGTACCAGAATGACGAACACAAGCTCGGCGCCTACGTGGACACCTGGTTCCAGTACGGCTGGTTCACCAATCGCGTGGAGGGCGACCTGCTGCCGGTGGTCCGCTACCACGCGCAGGGCTTCGCCGTATCGGCGGAGGGCGGTTACGCCATGCCACTGCGCCACGATTGGGTCATCGAGCCGCAGGGCCAGTTGATCTACGTCGGCTACAGTGAGGACGACATCACGGAGCCGAATGGCACGCGCGTGAGCGGGGCGGATTCGCACGGCTGGATCACGCGGCTCGGGGCGCGACTGCATCGCACCTATGTGCGCGATGACGCGCGCAAATGGCAGCCGTACCTGACCCTCAACTGGTGGCATACCAGCGTGGGCAGCAACGTGTCGTTCAATCAGCTTCCCGTGGGGAGCATGTACCCGGACAATCGGTACGAAGTGAAAATCGGCGTCAATGTGGACTTCCGCAAACGCTGGACCGGCTGGACCAATGTCTCGGGCGCGTGGGGCGCGCAGAGCTTCTACCAATATGTGGTGCGCGCGGGGGTGAAGTACACGTGGTAGGGGGTCTTCAGCCTCAAGACAGGATCATGATGATGACCATCCCCGAGATCGTGAGGAGCGTGTTGCCGACGGCATAGCACACCGTATAGCCGAGACCCGGAACCTGACTCTGTGCCACTTCGCAGATCATGCCCAGTGCCGCCGTGGTGGCCCGGGCGCCGGCGCAAGCCCCCAGCAGGATGGCCGGGTGAAAGCGGAATACGTACTTGGCCAGGAACATGCTGACCAGCAACGGCACAGTGGTAGCGAAGATGCCCCAGAGCAGCAGGCTGATGCCGAGCTTCTGCAGGCCCGCGATGAAGCCCGGACCGGCGGAGATGCCCACCACGGCGATGAAGACGTTCAGGCCGACCGAACTCATGAACCAGATCGTGGGCTCGGGAATCTGGCCGAACGTTGGCCGTATCGCCCGGATCCACCCGAACAGCAATCCAGCGATGAGCGTGCCGCCGGCGGTGGAAATCGTCAGTGGGATGCTGCCCAGCCTCAGCACGGCCGCGCCCACCAGCGCACCGATCAGGATGGCCAGCGACATGGAGGCCACATCCGTCACTTTGGTCGGGCGGTCGATGTAACCCAGTTGCCGGGCCGCAGCGTTGATGTCCTGGGTTCGGCCCACCACCGTGATCACGTCACCACGGTAAAGCTTGGTCTTCGGCAATAGCGGAATGCCGGTTTCGGTCGGCCCCCGCTTGATGTGCTTGAGAAACACCCCACGCGCTCCCGGCCAGCGGGCCAGTTCGCGGAGCGTGCGGCCATCCACCGCCTTGTTGGTGACATAGATGTCGACCCCCTCGGTCTGCACATCGAGGAGTTCGGCATCCTCGACCTCCAGGGACATCGGCCCCATCCGTTCGATCAGCTGGTCACGCTTGCCGCCAATTGCGACGATATCGCCGGGCGCCAGCTTTGTGTCCATCGCCGGTTCGATGATCCCGCCATCGCGCCGAATGCGCTCGATGAAGGCGCGATGGCCCTCCGGGGTGTGGGCTTCCAGGTCTGCAACCGTCCTGCCGATGAACGGACTGTCCGCCCCAACGCGATAAGCGCGGATCTCGAAGTCATGCCATTCCGTCCCCGCTTCGGCGGCTTCTCCTGCGCCGAGTTCCCGCTCGTAGTCCTTGCATGCGGCAACAAGATCGATTCCCAGCAGCTTTGGCCCGAGCTGCGCGAGGATCAGGGCTGACCCCACCGTGCCAAAGATATAGGTAACGGCATAGGCGATGGGCATGCTCTCCAGCAGTTCGCGGGTCTCGTCCGGCGGCAGGCCGAGGCGGTTGATGGCATCGGTGGCCAGGCCCATCGAGGCGGAGATGGTCTGCGATCCCGCGAACAATCCGGCCGCCGAGCCCAGGCTGTAGTGGGCCATGACCGCCGCCCCGGTCACGGCAGCCAGGGAGAGCAGGCATGACACGGCCGCAAAAATGACCTGGGGCACGCCGTCACGGGCGATGCCACGCACGAATTGCGGGCCGACGCTATACCCCACGGCGAAGAGGAACATCAGGAAGAACACAGCCTTGACGTTGGGTGAGATGGTGACGCCGAGCGTGCCGATGGCGATGGCGACGAGCAGGGTTGCAGTGACCGCGCCAAGGCTGAAGCCCTTGAAGCTCTTGCCCCCCACCCAGTAGCCAATGCACAGCGCGAGGAAGATGGCGATCTCCGGATACGCCTTTAACGTCGATGCGAGCCAGGACATGGTGATACTCCATTGTCAGCAAGGGATACGGCGTGGATTCCATCTCTTCGTCCAGAACCACGCGGGACTGTGCGCCGGCTCCCAAGCGACGCTCATTGGGCTCGAAGCGATTCGGCGAGCCGGAGGAGGTTGTGCGGGTCCACCCGGATCAGGCCGCCGCGCGGGCTATCGATGTCCGCGATCAGCATGAACGACGCCGCGACAACCAGTGGCAGCACGAACAGCATCCTTCGCTCCGAGCGCGACTTCCTGACTGCGTATCCGATGAGTACATTGCTGCAGATCGCAACCAGCAGCATGAACAACCACGCGGCACTCGGAATGCGGTTCCACCACGCTGCCTGCGTGTAGCCTTCGCTGTTCAGTACATCGTTCATTCCCGCCGCCACCAGCGCGAGGACCACATTTGGTTCGGCGATGGCGTTCCGCTGCACGATGGTCCAGAGCTGCGTCTGCAATGCCGAAGTCTCGGCATTGGCGTGTTGGAGTTGCGTAGCGTCACGGATCGTGTAAAAGCGCAGCCGCTGGTCCAGATACAGCCTGAGCAGGTTACGAGTCTTCTCTGCGTCCTCACCAGGCAGAAATCCCGCGCGGAGGAATTCCGTGCCGATGGCGTTGGCTTCCGCTTCCTCGTAGTTCTTGCGCAAATCGTAGCGATTCACCGCCATGGCGAAGCTGAAGCCAATCAGCAAGGCCAGCAGTGTCAGCACGGAACCCTGGATGACGCCGTCGCTCGAATCGGATCGCTCTGCTGCATCGCGCTCCTGAAACAGCAGGCGCGAGCCGAGCCATTCGGCCAACCATAACGTGATGAGTGTGATCAGGAACACCAGTAGCGGGTAATCCTTGACGACCAGTTCCACGGTCTTCTCCGATAAACGAGAGCGTCTCAGCGCGCGCGGGGAAATAGATTGACCACCCGATTGGCCAGGGCGCGTGCCACGGCGTACGGGAGGCAGATCAGTACTGGCCCGAGCACGGCCGCCGCACCGGGATGCACCACACCATAAATAAGCAGTTGCGCCAGGGCATCCAGCGTAATGCCCATGGCCAGCAAGTCGCGTACTGCAGACAAGCCGCTGCGCAGCAGATCCTTGCGATGCGCGGCATCGGTGACCAGGGCATGGATATAGGGGAGGCGTCCCGCATGAGCATCGCGCCACCCGGCACGAACGCCGAGAATGACGGCAATCAGCGGTTGCAGGACAAAACGCATCCGGCCAGGGCCCGTGAGACGTTGCGGCAGCTCCTCAAGAAACTGGTGCGAGAAGAGATAGATTCTCCCGGTCTCGAACGTCTCGCGCACGGCCGACGGCAGCGCAGCTACGAGGATCAGTACGGCGATGACAGTCAGGACAGTGCTGACCTTCCTGCGCTCGATATTCATAAGGCCTCGCCAGATGCGTAAGACTCCCCCTTCACAGATAAGGAAAGGCGATTATCTCCATCCGCCATTGCGCTATATCAACCTGTTCGCGCGAAGTGCGCTGGAATTGCTCAGTCGTCTTCTTGTCGGGTATCCGACACGCAAGGGCGAGCCGCCCTGCCATTTTTGTTGATCTGCAGCAAGCATTTCAGTACGACATCACCTAGCGTGGACATTACCCAGTGGGCCGAGGGCGTAAGCGACTGTCGCGAGCGCGTGGCGCTGGACAAAAAGAATCCCGAAGGACGCTTCGTCCATTGGGTTAAGCGCTAAGCGAGGTGAATAATGGCCGTCATTTCAGACAAGGTTACCGCCTACGATGAATTCAATTTCAAGGTGCCCGATGATCAATTTCCGAAGGAGGGCATGTCAGCGCGTGCAGCGGCCGCGGTGGTAATCAGTGAAGAATGGACCGACGCGAATCCGATGCTGAATATGTCGTCTTTCGTGACGACGTGGGCGGAGCCGGAGGCGAGAGAGGTTGCTGCGCGCAACATCTTCAAGAACTATATCGACCACGATATGTACCCGCAGGTCTTCGCGAACGAGCAACGGATGGTGCGCTGGCTGCATCAGCTCTGGAACGGGCCCAAAGGTGCGGAGCCCTATGGCACGGCGACCGTCGGCTCGTCCGAGGCCTGCATGCTTGCGGGCCTCGCGCACAAATGGAACTGGCGGCAGAAACGCCAGGCGGAGGGCAAGGACGCCACGCGACCCAATATGGTGACGGGCGGCAACGTGCAGATTGTCTGGAAGAAATTCCTGCGCTATTTCGATGTCGAGCCACGCATCGTACCGCTCAAGCCAGGTAACTATCGGCTGACTGCCGAAGACCTTGACAAGTACGTTGACGAAAACACGATTGCTGTCGTCGCGATTGCTGGACAGACATTCACCGGGGAAGACGACGACATCCAGGCCATTCACGACTGGCTGGACGCCTACGAGCAGCGCACAGGCATCTCGGTGCCGATGCATATCGATGGGGCTTCCGGCGGCTTTGTGAACCCGTTCCTGTACCCCGATTACAAATGGGATTTCCGTCTGCCACGGGTGTTATCGATCAATGCCTCGGGCCATAAGTATGGGTTGACGCCGCCGGGGCTGGGATGGGTGATTTTCCGCGAGCGCAAGATCTTCAACGAGGATCTGGTCTTCTATGTGAATTATCTCGGCGGGGAGATGCCCACCGCCACGCTCAACTTCAGCCGCAACGCGTTCCAGGTCGCCGTGCAGTACTACCTCTTCCTGCATCTCGGCTTCGATGGGTATCGGCGGGTCATGAAGCACACCTTGGACAACGCGATTGCATTGCGCAAGGTTCTGGTCGAAAGCGGGTATTTCGACATCATGAACGAGAGCCAGCGCATTCCGGTAGTGGCTGTGACCCTGAACAAGAAGTTCAAGAATTTCAACGAATTCGACGTCTCGAACAAGGTAAGGGAGCGCGGCTGGGTATTGTCTGCCTATACGATGCCGCCGAACGCGGAGTCGGTGACGAGCCTGCGCGTTGTCATTCGGCCGCACATCAATCACACCGTGGCGATGTTGCTCGCGCAGGATATCGTCAAGGCCTGCCAATACCTCGAAAAGAATGGCGGCAATGCGAAGCCTCCCATGCTCCACGCCAAGGAGAAGACAACGCAGGTCAAGTGCTAGTGGGAGGAGTGGAGGGGCCTATTGGCCTCTCCCTGCCTATATTTCCTCCCTCTGCGCCTCGATGCGTCCGTCCCGGATGGCTGCGAGAAAGGCTCGATAATCTCCGCGATTCTGCGAGCAGTACTCTGTGGCGAATTCGCAGATGGCGTCGTCAAACGTTTGGCCGGAGCCCATGTATCCGGCGATCACGGCGGCATCCCCGGAGCGCGCATGGGCGCGGGCCAGCGCGTGGGCGCACATCCGTCCATACTGGCGAAGCATGCCGGTGTCCCAGTCTTCAATCACCGCGCTGAGTTTCATGTCGCGCAACTGTCGGACGAAGAAGTCGCGGCCGTTCTTGCCTCGGGTCCACCCAAGAAAGACGTCGCTGGCCGCCTGCATCAGGCGCTGCCCGGCGACGACGCGCTCGCCATGATTCTCATGCTGGCTCGCGCCCGCGTACGGTTCCAGCACCGATGCTCTTGCTTCCTTTACCTGCAGGAAGATGGGATCGTTATCGGACGCCAGGAACAGGGCGACGGCGCACATTGTGCCGACGCTGCCGACGCCAACCACCTTGACGGCAAGATCCACAAGGTGAAAGCGGTCGAATAGCACGCGGGTGTGGGCCGGCAGGCTGTCGCGATAGACCGACAGCGCCTCGGAGAAACCTGATGCCATGCCGGGCGCCAGTTCCTCTGTCGGATGGAAGATCAGCGGTGGCTCGTCCTTGATACGCGGCGTGGTGCCCGCATCCGTGACGAGCTTCGGATAGAGGTAGTCCGGAACCGATTTGCGTCGTTCCGCCTCGAGGCGCTCGGCCAGACGCTTGCGCGCCTGCGCAACCACCGCGGGGTCGCCATTACGATCCTCATACTTCTGCAGATCAATCCTGTCGTACCAGACGTCCAGCGATCGCATCCAGCCATAGTTGAACATGCGCTCGCGATACTCCCTGACCAGGTCGGTCACCACGCGGGCCGCGTCGGCCTTTGGCAAGGCAAGATGTTCGGCGGCGATGGCGGCGCTGGCCGCCAGACGCTTGAGGTCCCACTCGAATGGCGCCGGCAGCGTTTCGTCGAGATCGTTGATATCGAAGATCACGTTGCGCTCTGGCGTGGCGAACCCCCCGAAGTTCATGAGGTGCGCGTCCCCACACGCCTGCACGCGGATACCACTGGTCGGTGTGGTGCTGAGGTCCGCCGCCATGATGGCCGCCCCGCCTCGATAGAAGGCAAACGGGGAGGCCGCCATGCGGCCGAATCGGATGGGTACCAGCTGGAGGATCCGCCCCTCATTCGATGCCTTCAGGCACTCCACGGGATCGATGCGGTTTGGCGGGGGATGCCAACCGGCCTGCGATGCGCGCGGGGCCATGTCGCGCAGGGCGCGGCCTTTGGCGGCGCGTTCGTCCGCCGTCAGGTAACCCGCCGGATGTGTCGGGACTGCGGTACTCATCTGGCGTTTGTCTAGTTTCGTCATCCCGGACTCCTTTTCTCAAACCGGATCGCCCCGCAGCAAGGCCGGCTCGCGCTGCGCTGTTTCGTATCCATGATCGCTTTCCACGATATCGGCGACTGACGTCTGCCGGTCTATCTCGCCCACACTGTGGTCCAGCCCTTCCGCGCGAAGCAGGGTTCGCGCCTCGCCGAGTGCGCCTACGAGCCGTAGCTGTACGCCCGCCGCATGCAGCTCGTCGGCAAGGGCGGCCAGCATGCGTGCCCCCGCGATATCCACGGCGGGAGCGGCCGAGAGGTCGCAGATGACCCGCGACAACGGTCCTGCGAACTTGCGGCACTCTTCGCGAATGCGGGCACGGACGTGGTCGACGTTGAAATAGAGCAGCGAGGCCTCCGGGCGCAGCACGAGCGTGTGCGGCACGGGTTCGTTCTCTGGATGGCGCTCAGCGTCTGAAAATGCCCGCGTACCCGGTATCCGTCCCAGCACCGCAACATGCGGATGCGCGGCGCGCCGGATGATCAGCACCATTGAAACCAGCACCGCGATGATCACGCCTTTCAGGATGCCGAGCAGAAGCACGGCGGCGAACGCCACCATGGAGACCACGAACTCGAACCGGCTCACGCGCCAGACGTGGCGAAGCTCCGTCAAATTGACCAATCCCTTCACTGCCACCAGGACGATGGCTGCCAGCACGACAGTGGGCAGGTCTGCCAGCAGGCCCGTGAGGAAGATCAGGCACAGCGCAACCGCGATGGAGGCGAACACGAGTGCCAGTGGGGTCTTCGCGCCGGCCTGGTCATTGACAGACGACTGGGAGAGTCCGCCTGCGACCGGGTAAGCCTGGAACAGTCCCGCCGCCAGGTTCGCCGCACCCAGGGCCAATAGCTCCTGCCGCGCATCGATCTCATACTGATGTGCCTGCGCAAGTGCCCGCGCGGCCGATACGCTCTCTACGTAGGATAGGAGCAGGCATGCAAAGGCCAGCGGCACGATGCCGTCAACGTCCCGCAGCCGCAACTCCGGCACCCGAAATGCTGGCAGGCCCTGCGGTATGGCCCCCACCACCTTGAACCCTAGCGGCTCCAGCGAGGCGATCGACGCGATCACAATGGAGACCATGACCACGGCGAGTGCAACGGGCTTGCCGGGCAGGAATCGTTCCCCCAGCAGCAGTACCACGATGACTGCTGCGCCAAACGCCAGCACTGTGATGTTGGTATGTGGAAGCTGGGTGGCGAGGATTTCCACGCGCTCGAAGAAGAACTCGCCCCCGCCTTTGACACCAAACAGTTTTGGCAGCTGGGTCAGGGCGATGGTCAGGGCCGCGCCGGCCTTGAAGCCCAACAGGATGGTCTCGCTGATGAAATTGACGAGTGAACTGAGTCTCAACAGCCATGCCAGGAAACACATCACGGCGATCAGCACGGCAGTCAGCGCGCAAATGGAAGCCCAGCGCGCCGGGTCTCCGGCGGCCATCCCGGCCACGGTGACGCCAACCAGCATTGAAATGGCCGATGTCGGTCCAATCGCGAGCTGGCGCGATGTGCCGAATACTGCATAGAACAGGCCGCCGACCAGGTAGCAGTAGATGCCGTACTCCGGCGGCAATCCGGCAAGCGAGGCATACGCCAGGGATACCGGAATGCCATACGCGGCCAGCGTGACACCTGCCACCGCATCGTGTGGAAGATATCCCCACGAATAGTTGGACAGCCATTGCCATGGCGGAAACACAGCGCGCCAGCCAGTTGACGACGGCGCCGGTGGTTGCGATGCGTCTGGATTCGCGAGCTGCTCGCGCATGACGTCCTCCCCATCTTCGTGGAACCGACCCCGACGCGGCTCTGGCCTTCGGGTATATGAAGAGATCTGCGCTTTATTCGCAGGACGGGTTTAGCGGTGCTTCGGTACGATTGACAGCATCTAGCAGCAACTTGCTACGGGCACATAACAGGGTTTCGTCGAAGCGTGCCCTGGCATCGCTAAGGCCCGCCACGTCCTGGTGCTTCGCGCGTGGAGACTTAAGCAGCATATCGATCTCCGCATGAAGTTCGTCACCCAGATCGCGCACGAACTCCGGACGCAACATGCCCTGCGAGATCAGGTGAGACAACTGATAGAGGAGGGCGCTCAGACCCTCGGCGTCCGAGGCCGGGCCCTGCTGTCGAGGGCTGTTGCGCTTGTGCATACATCGTCTCCTGCCTGTGTTTCGCTACTGCAGCGTCGCCAATTGGCAAACAGACGTTCTGGTATGCATGTCATCTGCTGCGTTCGATCGGACGTCTGTCGAACAGTCGCGACTGCTTTCCATGAAAAGTAGGCGACATTCACAGGCTATCGTTGACGCAACGCAAGCCATCGAAGGGCGGCGGGAGACGTGGCACATCCTTCCCGGACTAACGACCACGATCCGGGCTTCGGGCGTCGAAATGCGTCACCACGTGCTAGTGACGTGGAACGTACTCGTCGTGAGTGGATCCGCTGCGGGAGCTCCTGGTCAGCCCCTTCAGGCGCCGAACAGGATCTCCGCCACCTTCCCGGCTGCTGCCTCGAGCAGCGGGCGGCGTGCCAGCATCTCGTCAAGCGGCAGACGCGCGGTCGGCGCATGTACCGCCAGCGCGGCCAGCACCTTCCCCGATGCATCACGTACCGGTACGGCCATGGCATTGAGGCCGAGCGAGTCCTCTTCCTGGTTGATCGCATAGCCCTGGCCGCGGATGGTGGCCAGTGCGGCCTCGAGGTCCGGCACGGTGACCAGCGTGTTGCGCGTGAAGGCGGCAAGTTCCAGGCGCGGCAGCAGTTCCCGCCGCTGGGCGCCTGGCAGGTGAGCGAGCAGCAGTTTGCCGATGGCGGTGCAGTGCGACGGGACGCGGCTGCCGGGGCGCAACTGCACGCGCAGTGGCCAATGACATTCCACGCGGTCGACGTAGAGCACCTGCTCGCCGTCGAGCACGCCGATATTGCAGGTCTCGCCGATCTCGGCTACCAGCTCGGTCAGGATCTGGCGTGTGGCCAGTGACTGGCGCGGTGCCGACAGTGCCGACACGCCGATCTGGCGCAGGCGCGCACCAAAGATAAAGCGGTCACTACCGGTTTCACGTGCGATGAGCCCGAGCTCCTCAAGCTGGCGCACCACACGATGGACGGTCTGCTTGGGCATCGTCGTGAGTTCGGCGAGCTCGCTAAGACTTAGTGCGCGCACGTGTTCGCCCAGTGCTTCCAGAATGCCAACGGCCTTCTCGAGCGCTGAGCCTGTGGTGCGGGTGCGTTCGTTCTCTTCCATATCGATCATCAACAAAGGCCTATCGCCACAAGGGCGCCAGCGTCAGCAATGCTGACGCGCACAATACCAGCAGTACATACCTGCGAAAGCCATCGGCACCGCCTAGCGCAAACAGCCGCTCGCCGGCCATATGGCCCCCGATCATACCGACGCCAGCAATGGCGTAATCGCTCACGCTCATCACGCCAAACGCGCCGCGCATGCCGAGCGTGGTCACCGAGACCATGCCGAGAAGCAGGAATACCGATGTCGCGGTCAGCCGGGCCTGGCGTGGCTCCAGGCCGGGAATCGCCATCAGGCCCGCCATCAGCGGCGGCCCCGATACGCCGGCCATGCCCTGTGCCACGCCGGCGCAGACACCCACCACCATGAGTCGGGACGGCGTCATCGTGCGGATCAGCCGCCGGCCCGCCACGATGATACCGATCGACAGTAACAGGATGCTTGCCAGCGCGACGCGCATTGCGGGCTCTGGCAACCACTGCATCAGCGCGAGGCCGGGCACCATGCCGACCACGCCTCCCGCACAGATGCGCGCCAGCAGCCGCCAGTCGAGCAGCCGGTACTCGCCCGCCACGATTGGCAGCGTGCTCAACGTTTGGAACAGCACCGCGATCGCGACCGCCTGCGCCGGTGACCATACCAGCGACAGCAGCGGAACCGCTACCAGAGAGAAGCCAAGTCCCGATACCGCGCGCACGAGTGTGCCCGAGAATACGATCGCGGTGGTGGCCGCCAGCGGCATCCAGCTCGTGCTAGTCATTGGACCGTTTGCGCAAGATCGATTCGACGCGTGCGGCCGCTTGCAATAGCGCGGCATCCTCGCCAAGGCGGC
The DNA here is from genome assembly GCF_905397395.1 of Cupriavidus campinensis. GTDB lineage: Bacteria > Pseudomonadota > Gammaproteobacteria > Burkholderiales > Burkholderiaceae > Cupriavidus > Cupriavidus campinensis. The sequence goes on along the minus strand of NZ_CAJPVH010000001.1, from coordinate 152,677 downwards.
CGACCAGTTGAACGCCAACCGGCAGGCCATCGCGCTCGCCGACGGGCAACGTCAGCGCGGGGAGGCCGGACAGTGTCCACAGGCGCTGTGGCGCACGCGAACCGGACCCCTCGGCAAGCAGCGGAGCCACGCCAATCGTGGCCGGCGCCAGCGCGACCTCGCCGGGACGCAGCATGGCATTGAGCCGCATGGAAATCGCGGCCTGCTGCGCGATGGCCTCATCGAAGCGCACGGCACTCACCTGATCGCCACGCTCGACCATTGCCATCAGCTTCGCCGACACCTGGCCTGCCGGCGCGGCGCGAAGCGTTGCGCCATGACGCTGGGCGAGTTCGTAGGTGAGCAATATATCGGTCAGTTCAGCCTCCACCGCCACGATATCGGCGTCGATCGTGAGTGGATCGAGACCGAAACCCGCACCGCGCAGGTACTGATAGCACGCATCGAGCGAAGACGATACCGGTGCCGATACCTCCTCCGGGAACCACGGCTGCAACACCCGCAGTGCCAACGGCGTGTTCCCGGACACTTCGGCCGGGCTATCGGTCAACACGTGGTCCGCCGCCATCACATCCGCCACGCTAGCGGCCAGCAGGCCAGGGTGGTCCAGCCGCGCGGACAGGCACAGCATGCCCGTGGTCGGGTAGCGCCCGAAACTCGGCTTGAATCCCACTACGCCGCAATATGCGGCGGGCCGGATGATCGAGCCGATGGTCTGTGTGCCCAATGCAAGCGGCACCAGGCCCGCGCCCAATGCCGCTGCCGAGCCGCTTGACGAAGCGCCCGGAGAGCGCAGCGCGTCGCGCGGGTGCACAGTGGCCGCAGCGGCTGCGAGCGCGTACTCGGTGGATGCCGTGATGCCAATCGGCACGGCGCCGGCATCTATCAGCCGCTGCAACAGCGCGGCATTCCCGGCGGGCCTTCGCCCGGCATGCAGTGGAGATCCCCAGGCGCAGGGCTGACCCGCCGCATCGATGACCTCCTTGACGGCCACCGGCACGCCATGGAGCGGCCCGTGCGCATCGGCGGAGAGGGCGTCTAGTTCGGCTGCGCGACGCATCGCGCCCAATGCATCGAGTTCGACAAATGCGCGTAGCGTACGGTTACGCTGCCGCGCGCGGACCAGCGCGGAAGCGATGCGCTCCTGCACGCTGGCCGGGGGGTACGACGAATTAAGGGCTTCCATGTTCCTATCAGTCCGACACCATCGCGGGTGCGGTTCCATACGTCTTGCGCAACTCATCGTCAAGCGCGGTCAGGATGGTTGACTCCAGTTCACGGAAGCCGGGCGTGCCCAACGTCCGCGGGTACGGCAGGTCGACATGCTGGTCGAGCTTGATGCGGCCCGGCCGGCTGGTCATCACCACCACGCGCGTGGCCAGGAACAATGCCTCCTGCACCGAATGGGTCACCAGCAGCACGGTCTTGCGGTGCTCGCGCCAGATCCGCAACAGTTCCTGCTGCAGGAAGCCACGCGTCAGCGCATCGAGCGCGCCGAACGGCTCATCCATCAGGATCGTGCTCGGCTCCGTGGCAAACACGCGCGCCAGCGCCACACGCTGTTTCATGCCGCCAGAGAGCGCATCGGGCCGCGCGTTGCCGAATTCGCCGAGACCCACCAACTCGAGGTAGCGGTTGGCAATGGCTTCGCGCTCCTTGCGCGGCACGCCCTGCTGACGCAGCCCGAAAGCGATATTGTCCCGGATGTTGAGCCATGGGAACAACGCGTACTGCTGGAACACCATGCCGCGCCGCATATCGGGACGGGTCACCTTTTCTTCGTCCACAAGCACCGAGCCCGCGCTTGGCGCCTCGAAGCCGGCCACGATATTGAGCAAGGTGCTCTTGCCGCAGCCGGACGGGCCGATCAGCGCGACAAACTCGCCGGCGGCGATGTCGAGCGACACCGGCCGCAGGGCTTCGACCGCTTCACCGGCACGCGTGTGGTAAAGCTTGGAGACATTGTTGATGACCACGCCTTCACGGGTCGGGTTGGACACAGCCTGGTCCATGTTCACTCCTTGAAGCCCAGCCGATGGCCAAGCATGCGAAAGCCGGCATCGATCAGGATACCGAGCAGCGCGATGATCACCATGCCCGCCAGCACCTGGTCGGACCGCAGGATCTCCATGCCATTGGCGATCAGGTAGCCGAGTCCCTTGTTGGCGGCCACCAGTTCCGCCGCGATGATCGCGGCCCAGCCGATGCCGAACGAAATCCGCAGGCCCACGAGGATGGTCGGCATTGCGGCCGGCAGGATGACCTGCCAGAACAGCCGCGCGTCCGAATTGCAGCCGAGCACGCGCCCGGCACGCACGAGCACAGGATCGACGGCCTTCACGCCCGAGACCGTGTTCAGCAGGATCGGGAAGAAGGTGGCGATAAAGATGATGAAGACCTTGCCCGCCTCGCCGATGCCGAACCAGAGGATCGCCATTGGAATCCAGGCCAGCGGCGAGATCGGCCGGAACAGCTCCACCAGCGGTTCGAGCACGCTGGCAAGCCGCGGCCGCGTGCCCTGCAGCAGCCCCAGCGGAATCGCCACGAGCGCCGCCAGCAGCCAGGCCGCCAGCACGCGGCCGAGGCTGGCGCCGATGTCGCGGAAGATCGTGCCGGACGCGAACAGGTCATACAGGGTGTACGCGGTCAACTCCGGTGAGGGCAGTACCGCCGGACTGGGATGGGTCATGACCACCACGGCTTCCCATACCAGCACCACGGCGATCATCGCCGCAAGGTAAGGGAACACGCGGCTGGCCACGGACCGGGAAAGCGAAACCATCAGCAACTCCTTTGCGACGATGGACGATCAGGGCTTTTCGGCGGCCAATGCCTGGCGTGCCGGCTCGGGCGCGAGCTTTGGCTCGTCACCTTCCTGCAGGATGGAAGCCTGCTTGAGGAACGACGCGTAGACTTTCAGGGTTTCGGCATCCGGCACCATGTCGGTCGAATAGACCGAGATGCCTTCCTTCAACGAATACTCGATTACCTTCGGCGGAAAACCGATCTCCTTGGCCCACATCTCCACGGCCTTCTGCGGCTCCCTGTTGATCAGCTTGATGGCGCGGATCTGTGCGGCCATGATGTCGCGCACGAGGTCTGGGTGGGCATCGATAAATTCGGTACGGCCATAGAAGCCGTCACCCACGTAGTGACCACCCTTGAGCGGCAGGATTTTCTCGGCCTTGAGCAGCACGCGCGTCTTGCCGCCAGCGAGTGCCATCGAGATGTGTGGATCCCAGGTAATGCCGGCATCGACACTGTGCTGCTCCACCAGCGTGCCTACCTGCGAGCCCGAGGTCTTGAACAGTTGCACGTCGGACGCTTTCAGGCCCGCTTTCTGCAAGGCGTTGAGCAGGAGGGGATATTGCTGGGAGCCCTCCCCGGGATAGGCAATGCGCTTGCCTTTGAGGTCGGCGATTGTGCGCACCGGCGAGTCGGAAGGCACCACGATGGCGGTCTGTTCGAGAATCGTGATACCAAGCAGTTTGGCCGGCAGCCGCGCCGAGGCCACCACGGCCGGGCCCATGCCTGCCGAGGCCAGGTCGAGGTTGCCTGCCGCCATCGCCTGATTCTCGGGCGCGCCGTACGGGAAGCTGTGGAACTTGAACGTGACGTTGTACTTGGCTTCCAGCGGTGCCAGATAGCCGGCGGCCTTGGCGATATAGATGGGCTGCGTGGCGGGTTGCACACCGATATTGACAACTTGCGCAGCCCCTGCGGAGAACGTGGTGGCGGCAAGCGCCAACCCAAGTACGTCGCGTGCGCGACGGGTGACGGAACGGAGAAACATGCTGACTCCCTGGCGCACGTCAGTGGGGTGCGCAAATGGTTGAACGACTTTTTAAATTTTCGGGACCATACGTCCCAAAAATTTGATTTTTCTTATGCAAAAGTCGGGCCAACCCGAAAACCACCGGGAGTCATTCCATCAAAGCGGCGGATTGGCGAAAAAAGCGGAGGACTGGTGCGCCACGGCCCCTTTTTGGGGCCACGCTTTGGTGCATCGGCGATTTGGCAAGCCGGTTGCGTTTCCCGAACGCCACATCGCATTACACCGAAGGACCGAACGATGACGAAGTACCTAATCTCCTTTCCTGGAAAGGCAATGGCAGTCCCCGCCGAGGAATTTGCCGCGGTGGGCGAAGCTGCGCGCGAGGTCATACGCGAGGCGAAGGCTGCTGGTGTATACGTGTTCGGGGGCGGCATCAACGCGGATGTCGCACCACTCATGGTCGCCCCAGACGGCACAGTCACAAGCGAAACCTATCCCCAGACGAAGGAGTTCGACGGCGGCTTCTGTGTCCTGGAGCTCCCGTCGCGCGAAGCCGCCATCCAGTGGGCCGCACGGATCGCCAAGGCTTGCCGCTGCGCGCAGGAACTCCGCGAGTTTGGGTATGACCTGGAGAGCTGACGGGCAGGGCCCGTATCCGCTGCGATCGCCAGGCGACCGGCTAGCTTCTGCGTTCGGCCAGTTTCGGCTATTCGCGGCCAGCTTCCAAATGGCCGGAGCGGTCAAGGAACCGCCGTCGGCAAGTGCCGTGCATGTCACACATCGATCACTGCGCGATCTCGCCGATATAGCGCCTGGAAGTACGTTTCTACCGCGAGAGCCATGATCCGGGGGCCGGGATGCGACATTTGAATTCAGCCCAAGTACGACATTAGGAAAAACGGCCGATCTCCGTTGCACTGTCGGTCGAGTGTCCCCGTCCCGCATTCATTCAGCCGCCCCCTCCAGAACAGCGAGCGCCGCCGCGCAGGCCCCGCGTAGCTGCTCGCGCATCAGGTCCTGAACGTCGGCGGACTGCAGAACGATCGCGTCGCGAATGCGGACGGACTGGTCGAACGAGGCGCGCATGCGGCCCCCGCGAACCATGGCGATGCGGCGCAGCCGCCTGACCGGTCCCATCAGGCTCAGATGGGTTTCCTGCAGCGTTCGGTTGTCCGCGATCGCCATGATGATGGTGTAGAAACGGTCGAGCGCATCGACGTAGCTTGTCGCATCGCCCGCATCCACTGCCACGCGCATTGCGGTCAGGACATCATCGAGCTGGGCCGCGCCCAGCGGCGTGATGCGCGCCGCGGCTTCCTGTACCGCGAGGCATTCCAGCGCTGCCCGCACCGTATAGATTTCCTCCACATCCCTGCGCGTGACTGTTCGCACATGCGCGCCGACGCGAGGCAGGATCGTCACGAGGCCTTCGCGTTCCAGCTGGACGAACGCTTCCCGCATGGGCGTGCGGCTCACATTGAGCTGTTTGGCGATCTGCACCTCCGACAGCCGGCTGCCCGGCGACAGTACCCCCTCCACGATTGCCTCACGCAACGCAGGCACGACCAGAGCTTCACTCAACGAGTCGCTGAACCCCGCCGGCGTCCGCAGACGCTCGTGATACTTGCTCGCAATGGCTTCCAGCGTCAGCGCCTTCCCTTCGGTTCTCGATGCAGACATTGACTTCTCCCAGATCTTTGCATACCCTGTATACAGGGTATTCGAAGTATACACCATTGCACCTTTGGGGGCCATATGGCACCAGCATCGTTTTCACCGCCAGTGCTGATCGAACGCGCTGGCGGCGTCCTGACCTTCGTCCTCAATCGTCCAGAGGCGGGAAACGAAGTGTCGGCGCCCATGTTCGAGGCGATGGTGGCTGCGCTGCGCAGGGAAGTCGAACGACCGACCGCGCGCGTGTTGCGCCTCCGCGCGGCAGGCGAGGTCTTCTGTGCGGGGCGCGAGCGAGCGGGGCGCGACGCGGAGACCCTGCACGCCGAAGTCAGCCGCCTCATCGAACTGAAACGCTTGCTGCGCTCCACCTCGCTCATCTCCGTCGCGCAGGTACAGGGCGACGCGCTGGGATTCGGGTTCGGCATCGCGATCCTCTGCGACTTCACGCTGGTGTCGTCGCGCGCGTCCCTCGGCTTTCCCGAAATGCGCAAAGGCCTGCCGCCAGCCGCCATCATGGCCTACCTCGGCAACTACGGCCGCCCCAAGCAACTGTTTCCCATGCTGCTGTTCGGCGACGCCATGACGCCCGCCGACGCCCTGCAGGCGGGCCTGGTCACGCAGATCGCGGCGCCGGCACGCCTGCAGGCAGAGACCGACGCGCTGATCGCGCGCGTGGTCGGCATTGACGACGCCGGTGCGCGCCAGTGCAAGGCGTTTTTCCAGGCCGCGCAAGAAGGGTCGGTCGAGCAGAACTTCCGTTGTGCGACGGAACTGCTTACCGCTACGAGCCTCCGCATCATGCAGCGTGCCGGTCATTAAAGGATATTTCCATGGACTTCGACAATACATCGCGCCATGAGGCGCTGCTCTTCATCGATGGCGAGTGGGGGCAGGCCCCTGACGGACGTACGCTGGAGATCGTCAATCCGGCCACGGGCGATGCCATCGGCGTGCTCGCCGTGGCGTCTTCACACGATGTGGACCGCGCGGTCCGCGCGGGGCATGCGGCGTTCGAGAGCGGGGTGTGGCGCGACATGCCGATCCCGCAGCGGGCGCGCGTGCTCGATCGATTCGCGGACCTGTTCGAGGCGGACCTCGAACACCTCTATCAACTCGAAACGCTCAACAACGGCAGGCCGATCAACGAGACGCGCGCGCAGATCGCACGCCTGCCGCAGTTCTACCGATATTTCGCCGCGCTCGCGCTCACGCGCCGCAGTGACGTCATTCCGGTCGAAAGTCCTTATCTCTGCTACACGCAGCGCGTACCGCTCGGCGTGGTCGCCTTGATGACATCGTTCAACCACCCGCTGATGATCCTGTCCAAGAGCCTCGCGCCCGCTCTGGCCACGGGCAACAGCGTGGTGATCAAGGCGTCCGAGCAGACCCCGCTCACCACCGTGCGGCTCGTGCGTCTGTTGAGCGAGGCGGGCGTGCCAGACGGCGTGGTGAATGTGGTGAACGGTGTGGGAAGTGAAACCGGCGCGGCGCTGGCCAGCCATCCGCTGGTGCGGAAAATCGTCTTTACAGGAGGCACGGAAGTCGGGCGCGCCATCGGCGAAGCGGCGGCGCGCAGCTTCGCCATGACGACGCTCGAGTTGGGCGGCAAGGGTGCCGCAATCGTGTTCGACGACTTCGATCTGGAGCGCGCGGTCAATGGTGCGGCGTTCGCCGCCTTTATCGGTGCCGGACAGACCTGCGTCTGCGGCGCCCGCATTCTCGTGCAGCGATCGATCTATCGCGCATTTCTCGAGCGCTTCCAGGCGAAGGTGGCCGCCATTCGCATTGGCGACCCGTCGGATGCCCAAACGCAACTCGGCCCGGTGATATCCGAACGGTCACGCCGGCGCATCCTCGCCATGCTCGACCGCGCGAAAGCGGACGGCGCGAAGGTGCTGACAGGCGGCTGCGCACCGGCCGCTTTCGCGCGAGGCTTCTATCTTGAACCGACGGTCTTCTACGACGCCGACCCGCAATCCGAGATCTGTCAGGAAGAGGTATTCGGGCCCGTGACGGTCGTGATGCCGTTCGAGGACGAGGCCGACGCACTGCGCATCGCCAATGGCACGCGGTTCGGCCTCGCGGCATCGGTGTGGACGCGGGACGTAGCACGCGCGCATCGGATCGCCGGCAAGCTCGAGTTCGGCCTGGTCTGGATCAACGACCATCACCGGCTCGACGCGGCCTCGCCGTGGGGCGGTTTCAAGCAGAGCGGTGTGGGTCGTGAGACCGGCGTCGAGTCGTTCGACCAGTTCAGCGAGCCACGTGCGGTCACGATCAACACCTCCGGGAAGACGACGGACTGGTATGCCGAAGATGGCGAACCGAAGCGCCTGAACTGACCGGACGACGACGCACGGCGACAGGCTTTCGAGGAGCACGCGTGGATATGGACCTGCTGGACGCATCCCCGGAGGATCGCCGCAAGCCAAGAGTGGCATGCCGGCGGCTCGCGCGCGAGGGCACGACGCTCGCACTGGCCCTGTTGCTCGGCGCGTGCGCCGTTGGCCCGGACTATCGCAGGCCTGCGGTGGAGATCCCGCAGAGCTTCAAGGAAGGCGTCAGCTGGCAGCGCGCTCAGGCGAATCCGGAGGCGTCGATATCGAGTACGTGGTGGCGCCAGTATCGGGACAACACGCTCGATGGACTCGTCGAGCGCGCGCTGGATGCCAACCAGTCCATCGTAGCCGCCGAGGCGGCGTATCGCGTGGCATTGGCGACTGTGCAGGTGAACACTGCCGCGCTGTTTCCGATCGTGACGGCGGGGGCGTCCGGCGCGCGCACCGGCACCGCTACGGGCGTGACCCAGGCCGGGGCAGGAACCTCATCGATCGGCAGGACGGCGAGTACCGGTGTCTTCAACAGCGTGAGCGCCAGCGCTTCGGTATCGTGGGAACTCGATCTATGGGGCGCGATCCGACGCCAGATCGAGTCGGCCAAGGCCAGCGCGCAGGCCAGTGATGCCCTGCTTGCCGGTGTGCGGCTATCGATTGCAGCCAGCGTCGTGATCGACTATCTGGCACTGCGGCAGGCCGACTATGACATCCATTCGCTGGAGCGGCAGCAGGACATCGACCGCAGCATTCTCGACATCACGCAGGCATCCTTCCGCGAGGGAGCGTCATCGAGCAATGACGTACTGGTCGCGCAGGACGTGCTCGATGCGGTGGTCGGGAACCTGCAGGCAGCAAGGATCGCACGCGAACAGGACGAGCATGCGATCGCCGTGCTGACGGGCGTACCGCCGGCCGCATTGTCGATCGCGCCGGACCCCGCGTACGCGTTCCGCGCACCGGATGTGCCGCTGGAACTGCCATCGCAGTTGCTGGAGCGGCGGTACGACGTGGTCAGTGCCGAACGCCTCGCCGCCGCTGCCAATGCAAAGATCGGCGCGGCGATTGCGGCGTTCTTCCCGACGCTGACGCTGTCCGCACAGGGCGGCTTCCAGAGCAATACGTTCGCGCGCCTGTTCTCATTGCCGAGCCACTTCTGGACGCTCGGTCCCGATGTCGCGGCGACGATCTTAGATGCGGGAGAGCGCAGTGCCGAGGTGAGCGTGGCACGCGCGAGCTACGACCAGCAGGTGGCCACGTATCGCAATACGGTGCTGACCGCATTCCAGAGCGTCGAAGACAGCCTGTCTTCGCTCAACCATCTCCGCGCGCAGGCGGCGTCCTCGGCGGACATACTGGCTCGCAACCGCCAGCTATTCGCCAGCGTGCAGGCGCAGCGCCGCATCGGCACCGCGAGCGTCGAGGATCTGCTCGATCAGCAGCTCACGCTGATCGAGGCGGAGCAGAGCTTGCGCGATACCCAGTCCGCGCTCGCGCAGAGCGAAGTCACCCTTATCAAGAACGTCGGCGGCGGTTGGGAGGCCTTGCCATGAAGTTGTCTCCATCCAGGGCGCTGGTACTCATTCTGGGCGCGGCCATGCTCGCTGCCTGTTCCCATAGCACGCCACCGGCACCGCCGCCTCCGACGGTGGACGTCCTGACCGCGCACGCGCAAAGCATCCCGCTGATTCGTCAGTTCGTTGGCCGGCTGTCCCCGTTCTACAGCGCCAACGTCACGGCGCGCGTGTCGGGCGTGCTGGACAAGCGCGTCTATGCCGAGGGCACGGCAGTGCGGAAAGGGCAGGTGCTCTTCGAGATCGACCCGTCGTTCTACAAGACGCAGCTCGACAGCGCCGTGGCGCAGCTCGCGCAGGACCAAGCGACCTATGTCGACGATCGTGTCACCGCCGAGCGTAACCGCGCGTTGCTGCCGGTGGGATCGATATCGCAGCAGACCGTCGATAACTCGGATGCGGCTGAGCGCAGTGCCGCCGCGCGCGTACAGGCGGATCGCGCGTCGGTGGAGAGCGCGCGCATCAGTCTCGGCTACACCCGGGTGACATCGCCGATCGCCGGTATCGCGGGGCAGCAACTCGTGACGGCAGGCGCGATCGTCGGCAACGGCACCAACGATGCCGGTACGGCGGGCACGTTACTCACGACCGTCCAGCAGATCGACTCGGTCTACGTGAACTTCACCATGAGTTCGGCCGACCTGACGTCGCTGCGCCAGTCCGCAGACCATGGCGGCGTCGATCTGGTCAGCCAGAATGCGACGACGGTGCAAGTGAGCCTGCCCAACGGCGCGCCCTACGATCACACTGGCACGCTCGACTTCTCGGACGTGGCCGTGAACGCGACCACCGGCGCTGTCAACCTGCGGGCGCTGGTCTCCAATCCCCGGCACCTGCTGCTGCCGGGGATGTACGTCACGCTCACGGCAGACTTTGGCCGTCAGAACGATGTCTTCCTGATTCCACAGCCCGCGCTGCTGCGCGATACCCGCGGGGCTTACGTACTGGCGGTGGGCGCCAATGACAACGCAGTGCGCAAGGATGTCGAGACAGACGGCAGTCAGGGCACCGACTGGATCGTCACCAAAGGCCTCGCTCAGGGCGACCGGATCATCGTCACGGGTCTGCAGGCCGTACGCGAAGGCGGCCAGGTCTCGGTGCGCAAGTAGGAGGTATGCATGGCTGGCTTCTTCATCGATCGACCCGTATTTGCGTGGGTCGTCGCTATCCTGATCTCGCTGTTCGGTGCCATTGCCATGCGCAGTATGGGCATCGACTCGTATCCGGAGATCGCGCCGCCGCAGGTGACCGTCACGGCCAACTATCCTGGCGCCAGCGCGGCGACGATGGAATCGACGGTGACGCAGGTCATCGAGCAGCAGCTCACCGGCATCGACAACTTGCTGTACTTCAGCTCTAAATCGAGCGCCAACGGCCAGACCGTCATCACGCTGACGTTCGCCACCGGCACCAACCCGGACATCGCGCAGGTGCAGGTGCAGAACAAGGTGACGCTGGCCACGCCACTGCTGCCCGCGCAGGTAACCCAGCAGGGCGTCGTCGTGGCCAAGGCCAGTCCGGACATCCTGATGTTCATTGCCTTGCGCTCGAACAGTCCCGCGGTAGACGCGCCGCGGCTGAGCGACATCCTCGCGTCGCAGATCCAGCCGGTGATCGGGCGGATCAGCGGGGTGGGCAACACGACGCTGCTCGGCTCGGAATATGCGGCGCGCATCTGGATCGATCCCGACAAGCTGCAGGGCTATGGGCTGTCGACGACGCAGGTGCTGAACGCAGTCAATTCCCAGAACGCACAGTTCGCGGCGGGGTCGCTCGGTGCGGACCCGGCCGTGAAGGGGCAGGTCTTCACGGCAACGGTATCCGGCGACAGCCTGTTCTCATCGCTGCAACAGTTCCGCGACATCATCCTGCTGTCGAGAAGCGACGGCACGACGGTGCGGCTCTCCGACGTGGCGCGGGTCAGCTTCGGCGCGCAGACGTACGGTATCGCACCGGTCTATGACGGCAAGCCCGCCGGTGGGATGGCGGTCTTCCTGCTGCCCGGTGCCAACGCGTTGTCGGTCGCCAATGCGGTCAAGGCACAGATGGCGTCGCTTGCCCGGGATCTGCCCGCCGGGGTGACGTGGAGCGTGCCCTATGACACCACGCCATTCATCACGGCCTCGATCACCGATGTGGTTCACACGCTGATCGAAGCGATCGCGCTCGTGTTCATCGTGATGCTGGTGTTCCTGCAGAATCTCCGGGCCACCATCATTCCCACGCTTGTCATTCCCGTGGCGCTGTTGGGCACGTTCATCGGCCTTTCGCTGCTGCACTACACGCTCAATCAACTTACGCTGTTCGGCATGGTGCTGGCGATCGGTATCGTGGTCGACGACGCGATCGTAGTGATAGAGAACGTCGAGCGCATCATGAGCGAGGAGGGCACCGAGCCCAAAGCCGCCACGCACAAGGCCATGCGGCAGATCACGGGCGCCATCATCGCGATTACGGTGGTGCTGTCAGCGGTGTTCGTACCGTCCGCGCTGCAGCCAGGCGCGACGGGCATCATCTACGCCCAGTTTGCATTGACCATCGCCGTGTCGATGATCTTCTCCGCGTTCCTGGCCATGTCGTTCACGCCGTCGCTGTGCGCCGCCATCCTGAGGCCGGTCCACCCCGACAATAAAGGACTGGTCTTCCGCTGGTTCGATCGCGGTTTCGGGTGGATGTCGCGCACCTACATTGGCCACGTCAGCCGCGCCGTCCGTCATGCGCCGCGATGGATGATGGGCTTCGTGCTGTTCGTCGTGCTGGCGGGCTTCCTGTACACGAAGCTGCCAACAGGCTTCGTGCCGGACGAGGATCAGGGCTTCATCCTCGTGCTCGTGAACCTGCCGTCGGGATCGACGCTCGCCAGCACGAGACGCGTCATGGGCGAAGTCCGCGACAAGCTTCTCCACAGCCCGATCGGGAAGGACATCAATGCCATGTTTCAGCCGGTCGGCTTCAGCTTCGTCGGCACGAGCGAGAACGTCGGCATGACGTTCATCAAGCTGACCGACTGGAGCCAGCGATCGCAGAGCGCGATGGCGCTGATTCCGCAGGTCAACCAGATCCTGCATGGCGTCACCGAGGCGCAGATCTTCGCGACCGATCTGCCGACGATCCGCGGATTGAGCCAGTTTGGCGGCATCGACATGTACCTGCAGGCGAGGAGCGGGCAGTCGCGTGACCAACTGGAGGCCGCCGAGAAAACACTGCTCGAGGAAGCCGGCAAGAGCCCCGATCTCTACGGCATCCGCGCCAATTCGCTGCCGAGCGCGCAGCAATTGCACATCGCGGTGGACCGCACGCAGGCGGAGTCCATGGGACTGTCGCTGACGGATGTCTACAACACGATTCAGATGGAACTGGCGCCGTTCTTCGTGAACCAGTTCACGTACGGGGGCCGCGTCAAGCGCGTGTACATCCAGGCGGACGCGCCATTCCGCATGGGCATCGATGCGTTCCGGCACCTGTTTACGCCCGCGCCTAACGCTGCCGGCACGACGAACGCCGGCTCGCCCGCCACAGCGGCGACGCATGCACCGGTGAACCCATCGGCGGCCAACACGCTGGTCAGTCCTTACAACATCGTCCCGCTATCCAGCGTGGTCAGCACCAACTGGGCGGTCGCACCCACTGTGCAACCGCGCTATGACGGCTATTCCGCTATCGAAATCGTGGGCAATCCGGCATCGGGCTATTCGACAGGGCAGGCCATGCAGGTGCTCCAGAACATCATCGACCAGAAGCTGCCGCCGGGCTTTTCTGCGGACTGGACGGGGCAGTCCTATCAGGAGCTGCTGGCTGGATCCTCCGCGACCACGCTGATGGCGCTCTCCATCGTCGTGGTGTTCCTGTGCCTCGCCGCGCTCTACGAGAGCTGGTCGATCCCTGCCTCGGTACTGCTGGTAGCCCCCATCGGGATGCTCGGCATGCTGGTCTTCTGCCTGTGGCAAAACGTGCCGAACGACATCTACTTCAAGATCGGCCTCGTCACCGTCATCGGCCTCGCCGCGAAGAACGCCATCCTGATCGTCGAATTCGCAGTCGAAGGACAGGCTCGCGGACTGAGCCTTTATGACGCGGTCGTCGCTGCGGCAAGGCTGCGCCTGCGCCCGATCCTGATGACCTCGATGGCGTTCATCCTCGGTGTGTTCCCCCTCGTGGTATCGACGGGCGCCGGCGCGGCGTCCCGCCATGAACTCGGCATCGGCGTCATCGGCGGGATGCTCGCGGCGACGGTACTTGGACTGCTGTTGATTCCTGTGTTCTATGTCTCGGTCAGGCGAGTGCTCGGAGACAAGCTCGACACGCCTGCCGGAACGCGCGAGGACGCTTGACGGGAGGTCCCGGAAGCGAGCGGACTTTGGCGCATTGCCCGCCAGATCCCGCGGGTAGGAAACGTGGTGTGCTTCGTCGGAATCGTGGGCGAGTCCATCTCGCTCGACGAGGCGCGTCGTACGGCAGTGGCGTCGACGCTGCGCGCGCTGGCGCTGATCAAAAAAAGCTGCGGCACGCTCGACGCCATCCAGGCCGTGCCGCGCATCAACGTATTCGTGCGAAGCGCGCCGGACTTCACGATACAAAGCGAAGTCGCCGACGGCGCCTCCGACGTCTTGTATTCGGTGCTGGGCGAGGTCGGCATACATACGCGCTCGTCCATCGGTGTCCTGCAATTGCCGTAGGGCGCATCGGTGGACGTGGATTTCATTTGCACCGTGCGGCCGGCATAGCGCAGGGGATCGGACAAAACGCGGCAGGGCACGGCGCAAGCGCGCCGTCCATCTCGGAATGCATCGTGATCTTGCATACGAGGTTGCAGCGTCGAGGGAATATTGCCCCCCCGTCAAGTGTTTACAGGAGGGAGCACGATCTTTCGACAAGGAGTCGCCGTGCACGACTTTTCGCTCTGGTCCTATGCTGCCCGACGGCGCGTGATCGCCGGGATCGTCTTTGCCACGTTTTCCTTGCTGGCAGGAGCCGTCGGTCAGGCGCGACCGACCGACGTGGACTTGCTGCCGGCGCATTATGTCCTGCAGCGTGCAAACGTCTTCTTCGATGTGAACGTGTCCCACAAACCGCTCCGGATGCGCTTTACGCGCGTGGACGCGCAACTGGAGCGGGGCGTCAGCGGTGACTATGCTCAGGTGGCGGTCAAGATCGACGTCGCGAGCGTAGAAACACGCCCACGCTTCCTGTCACCCATCGTACGGGGCAGTGGCATGCTTGACGAGGCTCACTACCCCGAGATCCGCTTCGTCAGCACTCGGTTTGTGCGAGATCAGGCGGGCAGTGGCTGGCTTCACGGAGACTTGACGATGCACGGTGTCGTGTGCCCGGTAGATTTTTTGGTTACGCAGGTCCCCGGCGCCATACAACCACCGAACGATGGCCCGCTGGAATTCGCGGCGTCCGGAGACATCAGCCTGCAGAAGTTTGGTCTGTCGACGTGGTTCCCTGGAGTAAGCGACGCTGTACACGTGACGATTGACGTCGCGTTCGCACAGGCGCCTTGAGGCGTTCTAGGGCAGTGGGCGTCGGACATCGAGTTGATGCCGCGCAGCCGCAACGTTCGCCTGCCCTTTGACTTGAGCGGATTCGTAGATGAGCTGCTCCGCCATTTCCAGGGCATCATCGACCTCGATGCCCAAATATCTCACCGTGCTCTCGATCTTCGTGTGACCAAGGAGCAACTGCGCGGCGCGCAGATTCTTTGTCCGCCGGTGGATGGCTTGGCAGGTCTTCAAGTGGTCGAATCATTGGCAAAATCGTTCCCGGACTTTGAGTTCCCGTTCGGCGACATCTACACGCGAAAAGGGCTTGGCTTGCGCGAACGGGAATTGGCCACAGTCGCAGCGCTATGCGCACTGGGAAATGCGTTACCCCAACTTCGTATGCATGTACATGCCGCATTGCATGTGGGTTGCAAACCTGGTGAGGTGGTTGAGGTGGTGATGCAGATGGCGGTCTACGCCGGTTTTCCCGCCGCGCTAAACGGATTGGCCGTCGTGCGCGAGGTTTTCGCAGAGGCAGGGATCCAGCTCCCGCTCGATTGAGGTTCCGGGGCCGGGGCGGGACCAGCCTGTCTTTGCCCTCGGCCGCGCGGGTACCGGAGGCAGCCACCGACCCCGAAGCGGCCATCGCGCGTACCGCGTGGCTGTTCGCGCTCTCAGGCGAACAGGAGCGGGCACGTTATGGGTGGATCGACTGCGCTACTATTATCAGGGCGACGAACGCAACCAGTTCGCCACGCTCGCGCGTAACTGCGAGGAGTTGAGCGAGGGCAGCAAAGCCGAGATGCAGCCGCGCGGGTTCTGCACGTGGATACGCGCGAAGTCCCGGCGCTGGTCCGGCAGCTTACGCCAAAAGAAAAGCGCGCCGAAGCGCGCTTGCCAACCAACCAGCCTAACCAACCAACCGAACTTCAGCGCATATAGCCGGGCGGCGGAGGCGGCGGGTAGTACGGCAGGTAGTTCGGCGGCGGCACGGCAGCCGCGCGGCGCGGTGTCATCTGCGATGCCATGGTGCCGTACACCGGCACACGATTGCCGCTCGCGTACATGCATTGCGTGTACGCCGAGTCGTAACGCTGCTGCGTGCCGTAGCCCGACTGGTACGAGTTGCCCGCACCAACCGCGGCACCCGTCAGCAGGCCGACGCCGGCACCGACCGCAGCACCAGAGCCGCCACCGAATGCGGCACCGGCTGCGGCGCCCAGCGCGGTACCGATCGCCGCGCTACCGACTGCACTGGCGTTGGCGTTGTCCTGCGCCGTGGTGCCACCCACCTGTCCGAACGCATACTGACGACAGTTGTAGTCCTCAGACCGAAACTGATCGAAATTCTTGCCGGTGCCCGGTAATGCCATCACGCTTGGGCCCGACGGCAGCACCGCGCAGGCGCCGAGCGCGAGCGTGGAGGTCAGCAATAAAGCGATGGAACGCGTATTCATGATCGTTTCCTCCCTGTCTCAGGACCCGGCCGGAGGATGCGCGGGCACCTGTTCCCAGGCGCCTGGGCAGGTCTTCACATACGGGTAGTAGCCTTCCGGCCGCGTGCAGTGGTACCAGAACTGATTCGGATTCTCATTGTTCCCGGCAACCGGCGCGCCGCCGGCACCGCCAGCTGGCCCCCCATAACCACCACCCAGGCCCGGGTCGGCTGGTGCAACGATCGGATTGCCGTCGGCGCCCTGCTCGATGTACTGCGGCGGCTGCGTTGGCACGGCAACCACGGCTGGCGGTGGATAGTAGCCGGGGTAATCCGGATAACCCCAGCCACCACCCCATCCCGGACCCCAGCCAGGGCCGACAAACACGCCCACGCCAAAGTGCCTGTGCCCGTACCCGTACCCATGCCCGTGGTACCCATGCCCGTACCCATGTCCAAATCCGCGCGCCTCCGCGGTGCCGCTTCCGAGAAGTGCCGCGGCTGCCGCCACTGCCACAACGATAAGGCCAAGCTTGCGTCCGCTCATGATAAATACCCCAACGTGTCGTGCCTGCCGGTGGAGCCACTGCCGGGCTCCTGCCGCAAAGAGCTGTCGCCGGAAAACTGGTAGCGCTGTCAAGTATTTAACGCCAATTTGCCTTAGCCGGCCGACCGCAAGCCGCTTTAGAAATGTGACGTTACCTTTATTACGGGGCGGACAACGGCCGTGATGAACGCTGTAAGCGTCGCGTGCTGACGACGAAAGGCGCCAGACAGCCGGGTGACGTGGTTGACGAGCCGGAGAGTAGCCTACATCTGGCGCTTGTTGAGCATCTGGTGAGCAAGTACATCGACAGCGACTCGAATACCCAGCTCGTTTGCACGACGCAGGGTATGCATCTGATGGTGTCGTTGCATGAATCAACACTGAAGATCGACCGCGTGGCTTTTGTGATCGAAAGTATCCGAGCGAGAGGGCGATGGGGCAGATCAGACGAGCTCGTTCATCGAATATGCAGATGCGCTTCGAGCATCTGTGCCAGCACATTGACCTTCGGCGTCAACTGCCGCGCGACCGGCCATAGCAGGCTGAGCGGTAAGCCATCTGTTGCGGTTTGATCAAGGATAGTGACGAGGCGGCCGGCCTTCAGATCATCCGTCACCAGCCACGTCGCGAGCTGCGCGATGCCAAGTCCCGCCCGTACGAATGCGAGTTGTGCCTCAGCGTCGCCTGCCACGATGCGTGGACGCATGACGCATTGCCCGACTTGCCCGTCCGCCAGGGCATACGACCAAGGTGACTGCGTGCCGTCGGGCCGTCCGTACACGATACAGGCATGATTTTGCAGTTCGTCTATCGTCTGCGGTATCCCGTTTTTCTCGAGATAGACTGGCGCCACGCAGAAGACCAGCCGTTCGCGGCCTAGAAAGCGCCGACCGAGCGACGAGGGCACATCCGGCGGCCCTCCGATGCGCACGGCAAGATCGACGCCTTCTTCGGCCAGGTCGATGAAGCGGTCCGCAAACAACAACTGCGGCCGCACGTCCGGATACTGCGCGGAAAAGCGGGACAGAACCGGCACGACGCGCAGACGGCCGAACGAGGCCGGCAATGCAACGCGCACGGTGCCGACCGGCTCGCGCCGTTGCGCGGCGAGAACGGCTTCCGCCTCTGCAAGCTCCGTCAGGATGCGCGTGCAGGTTTCCTGAAACGCGCGCCCCGCGTCGGTGAGCGCGAGACTGCGCGTCGTCCGCTCGAACAGCACGACGCCGAGCCGCCGTTCGAGCCGGGCGACACTCTTGCTCACCGCCGAACTCGTCAGGTTCAGCCTCTCTGCCGCAGCCGTGAAGCCACCCGCGTCGGCGGCGTAGACGAACGGAATGATGCCCTTCAGGCGTTCGGTCGCTAAGGTAGCCAATTGATGATCTAAATTCGGTCTAATGAAGAAATATTATCGCATATGGGAATTGAGATCTGAAGTATGCTCGAGCCACGGACCAAACTAGGCTTACCAATGAATCATCGAGCACTCATCGTCGGCGCCAGCGGCATTGTCGGGCGAGCCTTGGCGGATCGTCTGCTGTCGGCGGGCTGGACCGTTTTTGGACTGTCGCGCGGACTTAATGCCGGGGTGCCGGGGTGCCGGTCCGTGGTGGCCGATCTCGCGTCCGCCGAATCCGTCGCGGCTGCGACGGCGAGCGTCGACGTTAGCCACGTGTTTTTCACCGTCTGGGCGCGGCAGGCGAATGAGAAGGAAAACATCCGCGTCAACGGCGCGATGGTCCGCAACGTCCTCGATTCGCTGGGCCGACGCGCAAAGCTCGAACATGTGGCGCTGGTGACCGGGCTGAAGCACTATCTCGGCCCGTTCGAAACCTATGCGTCTGGTGCCGTTCCGGATACGCCGTTTCGGGAATCGCAGGGACGTCAGCCGGTCGAGAATTTCTATTACGAGCAGGAGGACCGGCTCTTCGACGCGGCGGCGCGCGACGGCTTTACATGGAGCGTGCATCGCCCGCACACGGTCATCGGCTTTGCGCCCGGCAACGCGATGAACATGGGGCAGACTCTCGCCGTCTACGCGACGCTGTGTCGGCATGCTGGGCGGCCTTTCGTGTTTCCAGGGTCCGCTGCGCAGTGGAACGGCCTCACGGACATGACCGATGCCCGCCTTCTTGCACGGCATCTTGAATGGGCGTCGACGAGCGAAGCGGCGCGAAACGAAGATTTCAATGTGGTAAACGGCGACGTGTTCCGCTGGAAGACGATGTGGGGGGAACTGGCCGGTTATTTCGGCATCGAAGCGGCGCCGTTCGACGGCATCGTGCGACCACTCGAGGGTCGGATGCAGGATGCCACTGATCAATGGCGCGAGGTTGCCGCCAAGTACGGGTTGGCGGAGCCGGACATCTACCGGCTTGCTTCGTGGTGGCACACCGACGCCGATCTCGGACGTCCAATGGAAGTCGTGACGGACATGACTAAAAGCCGCAAGGCCGGTTTCCTCGATTACCAAGGTACGCCAGATGCGTTCTTCGATCTTTTCGAGCGACTGAAGGCAGAACGTCTCATTCCCGGTTGAAGGGTGGCGAACGACTGCTGTGGAGGGCGATGAGCACATCCGAGTATCGACCCCGCTATGTAACGGGAAGACAAAAATTGCTTTCCAGCTTCGCGTGGCCAAGCAACAATTGATGCTCGAGGGTTCTTAGTGCGACGGTAGATGAGCGATGCTTTGGTTCGCCGCATAGTGTGGGTGCCGTACGCGGTGTCGTCTAAGCCAATTACGCAATCCAGCGATGCACGATCCTGGCGTACTGACGAGTTGACAGGGGCCGAAGCGTGGTTCCGATTTGGAAACGAGGGGTCGGATGAAGGCAATCCGCGGTCGGCGATCCATGCCTCAAGACTTGAACGGGTCTGCTCCGTAATCTCGACTGGACCGGCCTGTGCGTCTTCTGCTAGATAACCATCGCTCGAGCACCGACGCGGCTGCCTTGACAAACGTCTCGCACGCGTAGCCTCGTGAGATCGCGTGCTCGAAGCTTGCTGTCGATCACGAGATTGAACAGCGCGAGCTCACAATGGTTCGACGACATTTGCAGCGTTGTGCGAATCGCCCAGATCTCGCAGAGCTTCAGCGGTGGCTTTTGTCCTGTGAGCTTACCCTTGTTCCACCGGACCCGCGGCGTGGCAGGTGAACTCGACGTCTCCATGATCCTCTCCTTTCTGAGGAAGGGAGGGCCAGTTTGCTCGCGCGTGTCTCGCCACTCCTTCAATCAGCCGCTCGCTCCAATACATCCAGCGCCGCCGCGTAGTTGCTCGCGCATCAGTTCCTGGACGTCGGCTGACTGATGAACGATCGCGTCGCGAATACGCACGGACTGGTTGAACGAGGCGCATGCGTCCCCCACGAACCATGGCGATGCGGCGCAGCCGTCGGACGGGTCCCATCAGGCCCAGATGGGTTTCCTGCAGTGCGCGGTTATCGGCAATCGCCATGATGATGGTGTAGAAGCGATCAAGCGCGTCCACGTAGCCTGTCGCATCCCCTGCATCCAGTGCCACCTGCATCGCCGTCAGGACGTCATCGAGCTGAGCCGCTCACAGAGGCGTGATGCGCGCCGCGGCTTCCTGCACCGCGAGGCACTCCAGCGCTGCCCGCACTGTATAGATTTCCTCAACATCCCGGCGCGTGACGGTACGTACGTGCGCGCCGACGCGCGGCAGTATCGTCGCGAGGCCTTCGCGCTCCAGCTGGACGAACGCTTCGCGCATGGGCGTGCGGCTCACATTGAGCTGCTTGGCAATCTGTACCTCCGACAGCTGACTGCCCGGCGGCAGCACCCCCTCCACGATCGCTTCGCGCAGCGCGGGCACGACCAGCGCCTCGCTCAGTGAGTCGCTAAATGCCGCGGGTGTCCGCAGACGCTCGTGATACTTGCTCGCAATCGCTTCCAGCGTCAGCTTGCCGCGCTGAGCCCGTGTGTTGTTCGCTGCGCCCTCAGTAGGCATTGACTTCTCCCAGATCTGTGCATACTGTGTATACAGGGTATACTAAGCATACGTCATTTTGGGGAGCCCATGGCACCAGATCCGTTTTCGCCACCCGTGCTGATCGAACGCACCGGTAGCGTTTGGACCTCCGTCCTCAATCGGCAAGAGGCGGGTAACGAGGTATCGGCTGCCATGTTCGACGCAATGGGGGCGGCGCTGCGAAATGAAGTCGAACAGCCTGCCTAGACATCTATTTCAAGATCGGCCTGGTCACGGATATCGGCCTCGCCGCGAGGAACGCGATCCTGACCGTCGAATTCGCGATCGAGGGACAGGCGCGCGGACTGAGCATCTACGAAGCTGTAGCCGCCGCCGCGAGGTTGCGGCTGCGTCCGATCCTGATGACCTCGATGGCGTTCATCCTCGGTGTGCTCCCACTCGTGGTATCGACCGGTGCCGGCGCAGTGTCTCGCCATGGACTCGGCATCGGCGTCATCGGCGGCATGCTCGCGGCAACCGTACTCGGGCTGCTGTTGATCCCTGTGTTCTATGTTTCGGTCAGGCGGTTACCCGGGGACAAATTGGATGCCGGCGCTGGGCATCGGCAGGAGCCCTGACGCCAGCGGGAATGGGTCGATCATGCGGTCAGGGAGCCGAACTTCAATGGATCCTACATGCAGGATGATTTTCTGTAGCAAGCGCCTCAAATCACGGTGCTGGTCGATGTTCATCCGGGTTAAAGCTATTCTGTCGCGCCCCATGGGGCGACATCCCGGCCTACCAATGTCTCTTCTCGGGAGTCCATCCATGTCATTCCTTCAACGCTCGTTCGTAGTCGGCGCCGTATCGTCCGCCATCGTTGCATCCTTCGCCGTCGCGCTGCCGGCGCAGGCGCAATCCGCCCCAATCACCGCGCTGCGCGGCAAGATCACGGCCGTCAGCGGGGACCAGATGAAGGTCCATACCCGCGCCGGCCAGGACGTCGACGTGCAGCTGAACAAGGAGACGGTGGTGCGCGTGGTGGAAAACGCCGATCCGAAGGACATCGCGCCGGGCAGCTATATTGGCACGGCGGCCGTGCCGCAGGCCGACGGTAGCCTCAAGGCGCTGGAGGTCCATGTGTTCCCGCCGAGCATGGCGGGCACCGGCGATGGCCACCGTCCGTGGGATCTGGGCAACAACAGTTCGATGACCAACGGCACGGTCGGCAACGTGCTGGTCAGCAATGGCCGCACGATTACGGTCAAGTACAAGGGCGGCGAGAAGAATATCGTCGTGCCGACCGACGTGCCCATCGTCAAGCTGGAACCGGGTGACCGCTCGCAACTGAAGGCCGGCACGAACGTGGTGCTGTTTGCCAGCAAGCAGCCCGATGGCTCGCTGGCCGCTCGTGCGATCTCCGCGGGAAAGAACGGGGTCGTGCCGCCGATGTAAAGGTGTTGTCAACCATGCGAGTCATCATTCATCCGCGCTTTGTTCGCATCACGCACTGGCTCAACGCGATCGCCATCGTCTGCATGGCGTCCAGCGGCTGGGCCATCTACAACGCGTCGCCAATCTTCCCGTTTTCGTTTCCCGCGCGGCTGACACTTGGCGGGTGGCTGGGCGGCGCCATCGCGTGGCACCTGGCGGTGATGTGGCTGCTGGTGACCAACGGGCTGGTCTACCTGGCTTGCGCGCTGGCCAGTGGCCACTTGCGGCGCCGGCTCTTGCCGCTGCATCCGCGCGCCATCCTGCGCGACGGGGCGCTGGCATTGCGCTTTCGCCTGTCGCATGACAGCGGCGAGTACAACGCGGTGCAGCGACTGCTCTATGTGGGCGTGCTGCTGGTCGGCGTCGTGGTGGTGCTGTCCGGGCTGGCTATCTGGAAGCCGGTGCAGTTGCAATGGCTCACGGCGCTGATGGGCGGCTATGACAGGGCGCGCGTGGTCCATTTCGTCGCGATGGCAGCCATCGTGGCCTTTGTCGTCGTGCACTTGGTCCTGGTGTTCATGTTCCCCCGGACACTGGTGTCGATGGTGACCGGTCGCGACACTCACCGGAGTGCGCATCAATCATGAGTCAAGATCCAAGGGACAAGAAGCGGATGGAAGCCGAAGCCCCGGAGGGGTTGCATCACCCGCCACAACAGTTGCCTCGTCGCGCTTTGCCGGAAGGCATCGCCGAGGCCGATTTTCGTCCGCAACTGGTCCGCTTGCAACGCCGCATGTTCCTTCGCTCGTCGCTATCGCTGGGTGCGGTGGCGATGTTGTCCGGCTGCACGTTGCAGGATAGGGACAGCGTGGACAAGGTCCTGTGGGCGATGTCGCGCTGGAACGACCGCGTGCAGGGATGGCTGTTCAGCGGCACGCGGCTGGCGCCCACCTACACGCGTGCGCAAATCACCAATCCATTCCCTTTCAACGCGTTCTATCCCGAGTACGACGTGCCGGACATCGACGGCAGCGACTATCGACTGGAGGTCTCCGGACGCGTCCGAGACAAGCAGCCGTGGTCGCTGGAGATGCTGCGCAAACTGCCGCAGGCGGGGCAGATCACGCGCCATGTCTGCATCGAGGGCTGGAGCGCCATTGGGGAATGGTCAGGCGTGCCACTGAAGACGTTCCTGCAGCACGTGGGCGCGGACCTGTCGGCACGTTATGTGGGCTTCAAATGCGCAGACCGTTATTACTCCAGCCTCGACATGGCCTCGGCGCTGCATCCGCAAACCATCCTGGCGCTGGACTACGGCAGCGATCCGCTGCCGCCCAGGTACGGGTATCCGCTGAAGGTACGGGTGCCGACCAAGCTCGGCTTCAAGAGCCCCAAGCACGTGGCGGCGTTGTTTGTCACCAACGAGAATCCCGGTGGGTATTGGGAGGACCAGGGGTATAACTGGTTCAGCGGGCTGTAGGGCGTATGGTGGCAAACCATCAGGAGTGGTTCATAGACGGGGCGACAGGCCGCCATCGACTCGCAGACTCATGCCCGTCGTGTATCCCGCAAGTGGACTCGCAAGAAAGGCGATGGTGCCCGTGATCTCGTCGAGTCGGCCAACCCGGCCGACCGGCACCTGCGCCGCAAGCATTGGCAGGACTGCGTGCTCGATGATCTCACAGGGCGCATCCTTAACTGCCAGGCCACGATCTACGTCGACTTCACGGAACCGGCTGTTGAGGTCGGCACTATGTATCGTGCCGGGAGAGACGGCATTGACGGTAACCCCGTCGGCCGCTGCCGCCTTTGCTGGCGATACGGTCATGGAGTTCAAGGCTGCCTTGGAGGCCGAAAGCAGATCGTACTCATCGGAAATGAAACTCGTACTCCCCATAAGATTACGGACACCAGAAGCAGCCCCCACACCGTTCTATTTTTTTTGTTCACGAAGCGACCCAATGGTTGTGGTCAGAGTCAGCTCGTGACTACAAAACAGACGCTCGAGATTCTATCGTCAATGTCTGCTCTTGGCCGGGTGCAGCCCTGCAGCCCTAGGCCGGAAAGGACAGGCCGACGATGGGTGCGGTGGAGATAAAACCCTCATCCGCGGATTTTGAGGTGTTCGTTCAGACTTCCCGTACCGTAGTTCCGGAATCCCAGTTTCAATCTCGGCGCGCAATGACCCCGTGAGTCGTCCGGCCATATAGACAACCTGCTCGGCCCCCGAATAGCCATCACTGATTTCCTTCACCTGGTAGCCCTTGGCTGCAGCAAGTTGGATGGCACGATTGATTGCTTCGGACTTGGTTTGTACGGTCATTGCCTGTTCCATTGTCCCTTTGATTCTGTGTCTGGCCGCATGGCAACAAGCATACCTGAATGATTCCTTGTGGGCTGCGACGGAAGCCCGCTCTATTAGGCAACCGGCAAACTAAGCCGCAAGAGCGTGAGGGACCCACTCTCCGTCACGACGAGCGAGCACGCATGTCGACAGCGCGTACCTCTTCTCAGGAAAATCTCTACTAGTCATGTCCTGCATGAATGGCAGTGCGCCTTCCCATCCAGAAGCCGACACGAACAACAGATCGCGCGCGGGAACTGCAGCGAGAATTTCGCCAGGCATCTGTTCCTCGACCTGCTCCCATAATGATCCCAAGAGCAACAACGTCGCCTCAAAACTCCCCCCTGCGGTGACCATGTAGCGAGGCGCCTCGCCATGAAACTCAATCTCGGGTAATCGCATAGGCAAATTGCGAAGGGCAACTGCATGCAACTCTTCCTCTGAAATCGAGGCGTCCGTGAGTTCTCGATAGGTAACGAAACGGAAGTGAGTTGGCAAGTCGATTGCGTACATGACGATCAAGTCCGCCGCAAACGGCCTCGTGACAGGCGACTCGTCGCGAGCGAGCACTAAGACGTCATCAGAGGGGTCGGCCGGCTCCATCACTTTGAGGATGGGGACTACCAGGCTAAGGTCCAGGCAGTCTGCTGCGCTGGAGCGTGAAGTCAAGGAACTGCGCAAGGCCAATGAGATCCTGAAGCTGGCCAGCGCGTTTTTCGCTCAGGCGGAGCTCGACCGCCGATTGAAGTGATGAGAGCCTTCATCGACAAGTACCGCGACAGCTTCGGGGTCGAGCCGATCTGCAAGGTGCTGCGGATCGCCCCGTCGGGCTATTGGCGTTACGCGGCGCAGCGGTGCAATCCCGCCCTGCGCAGTGCCAGAGCCCGGCGTGACGATGTTCTGATCGCGCATGTCGAGCGCGTCTGGCAAGCCAACATGCAGGTCTATGCGCCGACAAGGTCTGGAAGCAATTGAACCGTGATGGCATTCCGGTGGCCCGTTGCACCGTCGAGCGGCTCATGCGCCGCCGAGGGCTGCGCGGTGTCGTCCGCGGCAAGGTGGTGCGCACGACCACAAGCGATACGCGAGCGCCGTGTCCGCTTGATCGCGTCAATCGACAGTTCAAGGCCGACCGACCCAATCAGCTTTGGGTTTCCGATTTCACCTACGTCTCGACCTGGCAGGGCTGGCTGTACGTGGCCTTCGTCATCGACGTGTTCACCCGGCGCATCGTTGGTTGGCGGGTCAGCAGTTCCATGAACACCGATTTCGTGCTCGATGCCCTGGAGCAGGCACTGTACGCCCGGCAGCCTGAACCGGAGAATGCCTTGATCCACCATAGCGACAGGGGTTCGCAATACGTATCGATTCGCTATAGCGAACGCC
This sequence comes from Cupriavidus campinensis, assembly GCF_905397395.1. GTDB lineage: Bacteria > Pseudomonadota > Gammaproteobacteria > Burkholderiales > Burkholderiaceae > Cupriavidus > Cupriavidus campinensis. The sequence continues at coordinate 126,759 of NZ_CAJPVH010000001.1, read as the reverse complement.
TGGGCGAAGCCGGCATCGAGCCTTCAGTGGGCAGCAGGGGCGACAGCTACGATAATGCGCTGGCCGAGACGATCAACGGCCTGTACAAGGCCGAGTTGATTCACCGCCGTGCTCCGTGGAGGACCCGGGAATCGCTTGAGCTGGCAACGCTGGAATGGGTGTCCTGGTTCAACCATCACCGGCTGCTCGGCTCCATCGGGTACGTGCCGCCGGCCGAGGCCGAAGCAACGTATTATCGGCAACTTACCGAACAGGCCGCCACGGCCTGACTTAAACCAACCAGCCTCCACGAAAGCCGGGGCGGTTCAATAACCCGCGAACCTGTCCATTAGAGCGGGGCCCGCTCACTATCCCGACGCGGAATGGTAGTTCACGGGCGAACCGGCAGACCGCGAATGGGCGGAATTTGCCTCTGTCGCCAGGGCGACCGTCACGGAGAGAGCGACGGCGGAGACGGGCCGCAGCGGACATTGAGACTCTCACCCAGATTCGTGGCCATGGACCGGCGGGGGCTAGACGCCATCTCCCTACCGAGGAGCTTGCCAAAGTTTCGTGTCGTGCTGGCAACGGCCAAATATGAGTGGTGATCTAGCTACCTTCCTGAACTGCCCCCGAAGTGCGGGGCGCCTCGAAGGAGAGCCGGACAATGCGCGCCGGGATATGTTCGATCTGTAGCCGCGCCCCGAACTCGCGTGCAAAAGCTTCGCAGCTTGCCATCCCGGACGCGTCGACGGCGTACCTCTCGTCCCGCCGATCCGATATCTTTTGACCCGCGATGGCCAGTTGTACGGCCAGCAACCCGGTACTGCGGACCGTGGCCTGAAGGGTCACCCGTAGCGAAGCCTCGGTGCGCATAGAGACTGTATTGAGGGCGCTTCGGACCAGCTCTCTGTAGAGCGTGCGATTTACCCAGACCGGCAGGCGCACCGCCCCTTCAGCCTGCCACTCGAGCACCGGGCTTGGCTTCCCCCGATCATGCCAATCCTTGACAATCGCCTGTGTTTCCGTGTCCAGGCACACCTGCGACAGGGCCGGCGCCTCTTTCTGCATGGTCAGCAGTTTCCGGGCATCGTCGAGCTGTTCACGAAACCTCGCCCACAGCGCCCCTGCGCTTTCTGCTTGCACCGCAGCCGTTGCAGCTGCATCCACGTTGAAGATTTCTGTCAATATGTCAGCGGTCCGCGAAAGCGCCCCGTAATGATCAAGCAGAAGGGTATGCCTCGCTGCGTCGAATGCCGTGGCCCGAGCGGCTTCGTCGCGCAGCGTGACAAACAACGCTTCGCGCGGCGTAACATCGATGGTTCCACATAACATGGCGACCCTCTCGCCATCGGCGTTGTGGACAGGAGCACCCCAATGGTGGGCAAGGAATACTCTGCCGTCGTCGCGGATGCCTCCCCACTCCAGACCGTATGCAGCATCGTGCTTCACCGCTTCCGTGAAACGCCGGGTTAGAAGTTCCGACTGGCGCGCATCGTTGCTGAACTGGGCAAGCACTTCCTCGAGCGAGGTTCCCGTCAGTTCCGCATGTTCTCCCGCCGCGAGACGCGCCCGATCGTTCGCATAGAGCACACGTCCTGCGCTATCACGCAGCGTCGCAGGCACCGGCAACGCATCGACCACGCTGCGCATTTCCATTCCCCCTGACGATGACATGTCGCCACCACTGACCTGTCCTGCCGCTTCACCAGTTTCATAGCGCCGCACGAGTTCGCCGAGTTCGATCAGTGTGCGCACGTTCAGCTTCTTCATCAACCGCGTCTTGTAGGTACCGATGGTTCGATCGCTTAGCAGCAACCGTTCCGCGATCTCGGTCATGCGCATGCCCTCCGCCAGGTAGCGCATCACGGTCAGTTCGCGAGGAGACAACGCGAGCAAACGCTCGGCTTCCGGGGATGGCGCCGCGCCGGCAGATTCCGACATCGGGAAGTAAGTTCGACGCAAACCGAGCGCCCGCACGCCTGCGACAAGTTCTTCGGGCGCGCCGGCTTTGCTGACAAAGCCGGCGGCGCCGGCTTCCGTGGCCAGCGCAATGGAAGCCGCACTGTCGATCGCGCTGTAAACCAGGCTATGTACCGCGCTGGCGTAATGCCGCAGGCGGCGTAGTACCTCCAGGCCATTCAGGCGGTGGAGACGGAGCTCCAGGATGAGGATCTCTGCCTGTAACTGGCGAACGTGACGGATGGCATCGAGTCCATCGGCGGTTTCCGCGAGTACCTCGTGCCCCGCTCGCTCGAGCAGCAAACGGGCGCCCTGCCGTATCAGGGGATGTGGATCAGCAATAACAATGCGGCCCATTCGACACTCCGTTAGGTGACCCGGCACGCGCGGCGTGGTGAAGGGAGTGTAGTGGTTTCCTGACAAGAAAATCGTGGTTCCCTTATTTTGGCGGCTTCCGGCGATTTCCATACTTTCAGTGTTCCCAATCACTGCATCGAGGGAGAAGCCATGAACAAGATCTTCCATACCGTCTGGAATGCGGCCCTTAACACATGGGTCGCCGTCAGCGAAATCGCCACGTCGCATAGCAAGGCCACGTCGTTGCTCACGGGTGCCATGCTGATTGCCGCAGCACCGGTGGCGCATGCCGCACTGCCGTCGTGGCAGGAGCTTGGGACCTATTACTACGACAACGGCACCTATCAGACCTACCTGGGCGGGCAGGGAGACAAGACATGGGTTCCCAACGCTACGGGCACCTACGGCAACTTCGCTGCGCAGATTCGCGGTGACAACGTGTTCCGCGAGAACGGCGGCGAACTGAACTTCGCCGGGGGCTACTACCGCAATACCGGCCGGATCATCGTGCTCGACGGCGTGACCGGCAAGATCACCGGCGGCGGTGGCGACGTCACCCCCAACATCCTGTCAGACCCCGCAAAATCCGCAGCCAATATCCTGTTGTACAACCCGAACATAAAGAATCCCCCCTACCAGCTCATCATCGGCGACAACGCCACGCTCGAAGTCGCCCTGCGCGGTACCTCCAGCACGCCGTGGGGCAAGAACTACATCATGTTCACCAACAACGGCAACTACAGCAATAACGGATCGAACTACCTGCTCGGCACGAACGCCCATGTGATGGTCACCTCGGGCGGGTTCCGCCTCGACCCGTACACCCACGATCGCTTCAATCTCTCGAACATCATCTTCAACGGCGGGTACTTCTCCACCCGTGACGGCGATGACACCGTCTATGCGGACGAGAACGGCCAGGCTGTGGGCTATGTCGAGCTGGGCAAGGGCGCGGACCAGTTTATCGTGCTGCCCGGTGTCAGTATCGTCGGCCATGCAAAGGGCAACATGGTCAAGATGTACGAGACGCAGACGGGCGACAAATGGAGCGCGCACCTGACGGGCAGCCAGAATGACAGCTCCGCCCATGACAACCCCGACGACCTCGTGGAACTCCGAGAAGGTTCGACAGCCTCGGGCATCAACTTTTCCTTCGGCCAGTACAACGACACGATGATCCTCGCAGACGGCGCTAGGCTACTGGGAGGCACCGTCGACATGTTTAGCGGCAACGACACCCTCGTGGCGCATGCGGATCCCTCCAGCGGCCCGGGCATCGACCTGACCGAGGGCGCCTCCATCGATATGGGCGCCGGCAACGACATTCTTACGCTACACGGCACCACATTGCATGCGGTCGGAACCGCCACGGCGGCAGCCGTACGCATGGGCGCCGGCGACGACACCATCGACCTTAACAAGCAAACGGTGCTGGGCACGACAGGGCGGACGACCATCGACCTTGGGGCCGGCAATGACACCCTCAATATCGCGGACGCGACGCTGCGCGACACCACAGTCAACATGGCTTCCGGCAACGACACCGTGAACGTGCGGGCTAGTGCCGCCGCAGGACAGAGCGTGTTCGATGGACAAATCGCCTTCCTCCGTGGCAACACTGCAGCCGACAACCAGTTCCACGTCACAGACGCCGCAACGCTGACGCTGACGCACGGCAGTTCGCTGGACTTCGCCGGACGGATTCACGTCGATGAAGGAGGCATCCTGCGCGGCGAGGGCAGCACCAGCGTGGTCGCCGAAAGCGGCACCGACATCCGCGGGACCGTGCAGATGGACAACGTCAGTGTCGGCGGCACCGGCACCTTGACGCTGGCAGGTGGCGCCACCAACGGCGGGATCGTGATCTTGGCGGGCCCATCCACCAGCATACCTGGCAACACCCTGATCGTTCGGGACGGCTACGCTGGCGACGATGGTCGCATCGTGATCCGTACGGTAATGGGCGACGACGACTCTCCCACCGACAGGCTTGTGCTGGAGGGCGGCGACGGCACGGGTCAGACCGGACTTGTCGTGAAGTCGGCGGGCGGCGGTGGCGCATTGACCAACCAGGGCATCCGCGTCGTGGAAACGCGCGACGGCGCCACCACGGCCGATGGCGCATTTCATCTGGACCCGGCTTCGGACGGATACCGGCAGGGCATTGGCTCGTTGGCAGTTGGCGCCTACGACTATCTACTGGCGCGTGGCGGCAATGGGGGCATCGCCGAGGACTGGTACCTGATCTCTCGGACAGAAGCCGGCAACACCACGCCTGTGGATACACACCCGGCGGTGCCGGAGGACCCGTTGAATCCTGGTGCGCCGCAGGACACCACCCTACCCACGGTATCGGACACTCTCCCAGCCGCCCCCGCTTACCGCCCCGAAGTCGGCGCCTATCTCGGCAACAGGCAGGCCGCCGCGACAATGCCCGTCCATACCCTGCATGAACGCCAGGGCCAAGCACCGGGGCTGCGCGACCCCGACTCGGACCATCCCGGCGACTCGTCGGCATGGGCGCGCGCGATGGGAGCCACCAGCCACCACGACGGGGCGAATGACTTGCACGGCGCCAATACCGGCTACATCGTCCACGCTGGTAGCGACGTGCTGCGATTCGCCGATGGGAAAGACGGCAGCATCCGCCTCGGTGTCATGGGCCTATACGGCAGTACATCCAGCCGCACCGACAATGGCACCATTGGCGCGCGTGGCACCGTTGACGGTTATCAGGGCGGCATCTATGGCACATGGTACGGCCGTCCCGACATCCTTTCCGGTCCCTATGTCGATACCTGGCTGCTCCTGGGCACGCAAACCAACACGGTGATGGGTGACGGCCTGCCATCCGAGTCATATCGCTCCCACACCTTCACCGGCTCGCTCGAGGGCGGATACTCGTTCCTGATTCGCGATAGCGGCCGCACGCAAGTCTATGTCAACTGGTGGCACGGTCCCGGGTCCCAGACGCTGCAATTCAATAGCGATGTGGTGCGCGATGCCTTGCCGGCAAACCGCTACGAAGTGAAAGCGGGCGTCCAAGGGAATATCACACGGCGGACGTCGGTATGGGGCAGCGCCGGCGTCGAAACGGGTTCCGGCGGCTATCTAGGGGGCAAAGCGGCGATCGGTGCCAAATACAACTGGTAGCGCGACGCGCACCGCCGGCCGACATGAGCCTTCGTACCGGTGTAAGCCGTGCGGATCTCCCCATCGTCCGCTAAGGGATCGATAGCGGTCCATCACAACTGGCTGATTCCACATGGCGCCGCCGTATTTAACCTCTACACCCGACTCTGCGTCGGACAGTCGCCGCCGCTGCTCCATCGCCACCTTACAATACACAGGCCGTCGTGGACGTCTCAACAGGAGCCATTGATCCTTGTGCCGAGTGGACGGGCCCCTTAATTGACCACTTCGAGATCCGGTAACTTCCACGTCTTGTCGAAGAACGGTTTTTCAGGCCCATACAGCCGGAAAAGCACCTCGAAACGTCCGGCCCGGCTCGTGGGAATCCAGTTGATTTCCTTGCCCGCGGGTGGAGTCGGCCCGAAATAGATGTCGACAGAACCATCAGCGTTTGAACGCAGGCCAGGGGTCGTAGAGGAGCGGCTCGCCCAGCGCATTTTGCGAATCAGCGCGTGGGTGCGTCCATCGTAGACCGTGGCTGACCAATAGAGTTTGACCGGCGCGTTTGCCGGTACGGTCAGCCGATAGGATTTCCGGCCATCGAGCCTGTTTCCATTCTTGTCCTTGATAGTCATCAGATAGAACTGGCCTGTTCCGATCCGCTTCGCGCTGAAGTAGGCCATCGAGTACGTAATAGCGCGCCCATCTATAGGATAACTATCCGGCTTCGCAAAAAAGTTCGGCATCCCTTCGGCAACTTCGGAAGACGCCGGCAAAGCCCAATGCGTGCCTTCGTTGAATGGCGGAATGAAGACCTTCTCGTATTGGACATCAATGTACGCGCGTGCTTCTCGCGCTGCCGACGCAAGGATGGCATTCGCCTTCGCGTCAGGGGTGAAACGCTTGCCTTGCCGAATGCCAATCGATGTCAGGATGTCGATCATCACTTTATCGCGCGTCAGCCAAGGTTCGGCCTGCACGAAGCGGTCAAGTGCGTCGAAATATGTCGCATCGTAGGGGATGGTTGAATCGAAGACCTGATCATAGGCATCGACGAACTTGGTCTGCTCGTGGGCAGAAGACAATGGGTAGAACTTGATGCGCTTTCCATACGTAACTGCCTTCTCGATGTCGGCATCGCTGCCCGATTGCAAATTCGAGCGAAGAATGGCAAAGCCACGATACGTATCGGACCGAACGGGCCGGTAGCCGTCGGGAACGGCCTCTTTGTAATCGGGTGGCATGATGAGGTATTTGCCACCGTTGCCCTTGTCCGCGCCGGCCGGACCCACGTCCTCGAGCGCGTTTTGCCACGCATCGTCGATACTTCCGGTGATTGAGCCATCCTCGGCCGGCGGAATTTCAAGAACCATGGGCCCTTGCCGTACATCGTAAAACGGCATGAGATAGATCGTATCCGGATTGGGTGTGAGTGTTTGGTTCTTCCAATTTAGCGGTCGGGACCAGTACGCGACCTGGTTAGACGCTCCGCCAAGCCTTTGGAATGCGTCCAGCATCAACTGGAAGTTGACCGCTGGCATGCCCCAGAGAACCGCCTCAACGGCACGCCTCTCCATCATGCGTTCTGCAAGCTCTCGATTCGGCCCCTTTGCGGCTGGCGGAGCGGCCCACGACGAATGCAAGGACAGTATCAGGATGAGGGTGCCGAGCACCATCTTTGTCATTCTCGTCATCACGTTCTGCGCTCCATATTGGACGGGTGGTCAGCTGGCGAGCTCATGCCCTACCTCCCGAATGTCATGTTCAGGCCTGCAAACACGGTCCACTGGGGAACGCCATTGCCGTCGTGTGCCACCGTGTACTGGGGTTCGATAAAGGCGTTGAAGATAGTTTTCCCCTCTTTCCATGCCTTGCCTGCCCCCATGCCGATTGGGATGTAATAACTCCCACGTTGGAGGTCGAAGCTCCACACGCCGGTGGACCGAATGTACCAACCACCTGGAAGGTTAAAGATGCCAAATGGCTGGACAGTCAAGCCTTGCACCGCAGGTCGGCTGCTTTGCCCAGCGAAAGAATGTTGCCACTGGATCAATGCGCCAATCAACCGGGCAGGTGTCGGATCGACGATCACCGCTGCGACGCCCGCCTGCCATTTCCCGGTCCCCAAGCTCGCATCCGTGGCAGTGGGCATGGTCAGCAACGGTCCCACGCCAACTTGCACGCCAGTTTGCTTGAGCAGAAATATATCGAACAGATTGATGTCGCCAAGCCCCGTATCGTATGTGCCATCCGATCGAGGGCGGGTGCTCAACGGTGCGGTTACACGCAGGATTTGCGGCACCCCGACTAAGCCGCGGGGAAGAATAGGCAGCGTACCCCGGAGCAGAAAGTCATTGGTATGGGCGTCGCTCCCAAACAAGCGTGGCGTGTAGTAATTTTGCAAATTGAGCGACGGAGCGGGGTTGAGCGGATTATTGCTCGCGTTCGCCTCTTCGGTAGAAACCTGTGCGTTGCACTGCCCGCCCCACGTGACAAGTGCTAAAAAAGCCGCACACGCGGCCCCCGCCAACGTACGACGAATCGTCATCGCGAACCCCAATTGTTCGGCGGCAGCTCGCCCGCCACCAAAGTTAGTTGAAATTGGAGTACTAAGTTTGACGCGTCAGGACCAGCCGTAGAAGTTAAATTTTTCGATGGCGATATAAAAAAATATGAGAGCTGTGGCGTTTCCACGTGTACTTGACCCCAAGCGCAGCCTTCGTCTGAAAGGAGATCGTCATGGAATTAGTGAATTCGTCTGTTCGCTATCGTGTGCCGTGGAATAAGGGCTTACCGGACAAAAGCCGCCATTGAAAATCAGCGAGGTCTGGGCTATTCGCACGAGACTGCAGATGTCTGCAAACATCCGCGATCTAGCTATGTTTAATCTCGCAATTGATAGCAAGCTGCGAGCGTGCGACTTGACTCGTCTTCGCGTGCAAGACATCTGCCATGGTAACCAAGTGGCCATGCGAGCGACGGTACTGCAACAGAAGACTCAGCGACCCGTTCAGTTCGAGATCACCGCCCCGACTCGTGAGAGCGTGGAAGCTTGGATCAAGGATCGAGGATTGAAGCCAACGAACTTCCTATTCCCCAGCAGACTGCTTTCATCGCCGCACCTGTCCACCAGGCAGTATTCTCGATTAGCCCATGGCTGGGTTGCCTCCATCGGCCTTGACGATACAGCTTACGGCACACACAACATGCGACGCACCAAAGTCGCATTGATCTACCGCCGCACCAAGAATTTGCGCGCCACACAGTTGCTTCTGGGTCATGTATCGTTTTCCACACACCAGATATAAAGGCAGTTGAAATCAGATACGCACTTGGTTGCCATCCGCTCGGCAAGCGGTCCTGTGGGACTCGCTAAGCTGTCGCCGCTAGCAAACGCCCCAGCGACGGCATCCCGACCAATATCTGTCATTGACGAGGTGGTAGCCCAATGACCCAGAAGGGTCGTGGATTCAATGGGTCGATGCAACACTAGACGCTGCGTAAGCAGTGGAGGTGCTGCAAATGAAACAAAGGCGCCGGATTTACTACACCGAGGCTCAGAAGGCACTAATGTGGGGGCGGTGGCGAAAAGGGGACACGCTTCACCAGATCGCCCGGCTGTTTGATCGGTACCATTCATCAGTACAAGGGATCCTGGCGAAGTCCGGCGGCATTCAACCGTCACCGCGACACCGTTCCAGGCTTGCCCTGACCCTCGCCGAACGGGAAGAAATCTCTCGCTCGGTAGTGGCGGGGCTGTCGGTGCGATCAATCGCCTGCCGGCTCGGACGCGCCCCATCGACGATTAGCCGGGAGTTGCGGCGCAATGGCGGCAGCCAATGCTATCGTGCAAGTCAAGCCGAAGAGCGCGCCTGGGTTCGCGCGCTCCGTCCGAAGACCTGTAAGCTCGTCAGAAATCCTACGCTGGCACAGGTTGTGGCGGCCAAACTGAAGATGCGATGGTCTCCGGAACAGATTGCTGGCTGGCTCAAGCATGACTATGCGGTCAACAAGGACTACCAGGTGTCACACGAGACCATCTACCGTAGCCTCTATGTCCAGGCCCGCGGTGCCCTAAAGAAGGAGTTGGTTGCACATCTGAGGCGGTGCCGGATCATGCGTCACGCACGGAATTACTCGGCGAAGACCGACGAGCGAGGAAGAATCCGTGATGCCGTTTCAATAGGCGAGCGGCCTGCGAACGTTGAAGACCGCGCGATACCAGGCCACTGGGAAGGAGACTTGCTCTTCGGCAGTGCCAACAGCCAGATCGTGACCTTGGTCGAGCGTCAGACGAGGTTCGTGATGCTGCTCAAGGTCTCCAGCAAAGACACAGAGACGGTCGTCAACGCGCTGATCAAACATGCTGGAAAGCTGCCACAAGAACTGTACAAATCCCTGACGTGGGATCGCGGCAAAGAACTCGCCGATCACAAGCGCTTCACTGTCTCGACCGACATCAAGGTCTACTTCTGCGACCCTCAACATCCCTGGCAACGCGGTTCCAACGAGAACACAAATGGCCTCTTGAGGCAGTACCTCCCAAAGGGCACTGATCTCTCCGTCTATTCCCAGGCAAAGCTCAACGGCATAGCGAGGCAACTCAATGAACGGCCGCGAAAGACATTAAACTTCGACACACCCGCTGAACGATTCCATCAGACCGTTGCGTTGACCGGTTGAATTCACAGTCGTAAGGCGCCACTATGCGGTGGGCGGCTTCGGAGGACCCCCTCTGCTGAATCGTCGTTCAATGCGGGGGAAAGAGGGTGATGTTGCATCGCCCGCTCCAGATCGAGCCAATTCACCAGCCGCTGTCGCTTGACGTTCAGCGGTACCGTTGCGGGCCGCGGGGGCTCGCCGTGGAAGGTGCGGGAGGGCGCGCCGAAACGGCGGTTGTCGCGCAGCGACTGCACCTCGGCCGCAATGGCCAGTGCGTGACCCAAGCGCTTGTTCTCAACGATGGCGCCCTGGTCGACCTCCGGGAACCGGTCGTAGGTGGTGTAGGGCAGGGAAGTGCCATCCGCCCACAGCTCGATGCGCCCGTCCGGATACTCGGCCACCTCGATGTAGCGATGGATCAGGCGGCGGTGTTCCGGAAGATCCTCCAGCAGGTATAGCACCTTGGCGTACTGCAGCGTCAGACTCTGTGAGACCTTGCGCCACTCCCGCCAGCTGAAGATCCGCGCCAGGTCCTCGTCGCCGCGCAGCGGCCGGTGTGCGTCGAAGTCGCTGCGTGGCACCCTGGCGAAGCGGGTATTGAAATCGGCCATGAAGGCCGGGGCATAGGCGTTGGCTGCGTCCATCGTGCGGATCCCGCGCAGGCGCAGCTCCTTCACCAAGCGGTCCTGCAGCGTGCCATTCATCCGTTCCACACGGCCCTTGGCCTGGCCGTACTGCAGCGTCAGACTCTGCGAGACCTTGCGCCACTCGCGCCAGCTGAAGATCCGTTCCAGGTCTTCGTCGCCACGCAGCGATCGATGGGCGTCAAAGTCGCTGCGCGGCACCTTGCCGAAGCGCGCGTTGAAGTCCGCCATGAAGGCCGGCGCGTAGGCGTTGGCGGCTTCCATGCTGGAAATCTCCCGCAGCCGCAATTCCTTGACCAACCGGTCCTGCAGCGTGCCATTCATCCGTTCCACGCGGCCCTTGGCCTGGCTCGTGTTGGCGCACAGGATGTCGATGTTCAGCTCGAACAGCGCCCGCCCAAACTGCGTATAACCGCGTTCCTCGGGCGATGGCGGCCGGTTCGAACGGAAGATCCCGGCCTTGTCGGAATAAAAGGCCATCGGCTTGCCGTGGCACCCGACATAGGCCCGTGTCGCCATGAAGTACGCCAGCGTCGATTCGGTCGGCACGAACAGCAATTGCATCAGGCGGCCCGTGGCGTCGTCAACAAACACCAGCAGCGTGCACGCCGGCGCGCGGTCCTCGAACCACGCGTGATCGCTGCCGTCGATCTGCACCAGCTCGCCCAGGCAGGCCCGGCGGTTGCGCGGCTGGTGGACCTTGGGCGGGCGCAGCTTCCTTGGCACCCAGAAGCCGGCGTCAATCATGATCCGGCGCACGCATGCCGGCGAGATCTCGATGCCATGGCGCTCGCGCAGCTTCTCGCAGGCCAGTGTGGGGCCGAAGTCGGCGTAGCTGTCGCGGATCAGGCCACGGACACGGGATTCCACGCCCGGAGGCAGTTGCCGGTTGCTGGAACGCCCGCGTTTGCGCGAAACCAGGCCGGTGGGTCCGTCTTCCAGAAGCCGCAGAACCAGCCGCCTGACATGCCTGCAGCTGAGGCCCAGACGTTCGGCAGCCCGCCAGCGCGCCAAATGGCCGTCGGCCACCGCCTGGATCACCTTCATGCGGTCCACCTCGCGCATGCTCATGGTCACCAATCCCTGTCCGTGCATCGCTGCCTCCCGAAGCGCCCGGCGAACTTCGGAGCCTACGGGGAGACAGCCTCAGGTGACATCTCTATTCATCGCAAAGGTGACATTACTAATAATGGCCAACATGAACTGTCCACATAATCTATCTTATGTTAAATATAGGCTGCACTTTGTTGCCCCCAAACCATCCGATCAACAGTCAGTCCTGTCTAGCTTCTATCTTTCCTGCGGTAGGACGCACGCTTTGCCCTCAGATCTTCAATATGTCTGGCAACAGCCGTTCGAACTCTCGCTTCACGACCGCGTAACACTCACATACGCGCTGCTCCAACCCCGCCCGGTCGAGTACCGCAATATGCCCATGGCTGTAGCGAATCAGCCCCGCGGCCTGGAGCTTTAGAGCGGCCTCGGTGACGCCGGAGCGCCGCACCCCGAGCATGTTGGCAATGAGTTCCTGCGTCATCGTCAGGTCGTTTGAGGGCAGGCGGTCAATACTTAGCAGCAGCCATCGGCACAATTGCTGGTCGATGGAATGATGGCGATTGCAGACCGCTGTCTGCGCCATTTGTGTGATGAGTGCTTGCGTATATCGGAGCAACAGATGCTGGAACGACCCGCCCCGTACGAATTCCTGCTTAAGGATCGCTGCGCTCAAGCCGTATGCGTACCCCGCGCTTTGCACAATGGCGCGGCTCGGGGTTGTTTCCCCGCCCATAAAAATCGCGATGCCGACCACACCCTCGTTGCCAACGATTGCGATCTCGGCAGACGCTCCGTCTTCCATCACATACAGCAGAGAAATGATCGCATTGGTTGGGAAATAGACAGAGCGTAGTTGATCACCCGACTCGTACACGACGTGGCCTAATGGCAACTCCACCAACATTAGGTACGGTGCGAGGCGCTCCCGGTCCGCCGCGGGGAGTGCGGCGAGAAGATGGTTCGATTTCGGATCCTGCATGATGCTCATGACTGCACCTCCCCGGCCAGAAAGGTTGAAAACGGTGACGTCTGACATCGATCTGTGCCCAGGATATTGAACCGCCCACAAGGCGACACAAGATCACTTGCTTTTAAAATATAGATCGGCGGACCGACCAGGCAAGTGCCGTAACGATTGCAGTACAAGTCGCGCTCGCGGCATCACCTTCGCACTATCTCCGTCCCGTCAGAACGGCTTGCGCACAACGGAATAAATGCCAGGTTCGACGCCCTGCGGACGGCACTTCTCCGCTGATAGCACGCTAGCGTACCGACAGATCGCCGGCATCCGTCGATAGTCGGGCCAGATGTGACCCTAGTACGAGGGATAGCTGTTCAGAAGTTCCGCCCCCATCCCACCGGACTGCGGAGGGTCCATCGCAAACCGTGGCATGGAGGATGTAATGCAAGCTAAGAGTGATGGCCACAGTGTGATCGTTTTCCCCGATCTTGTCGGTGGCTGGTACTTCGTAGAAATAGAAGGGAAAGCCGTCTATCGCTTTGGGCCCTTCGAGTCATACAAAATCGTTAGTGATCTAGTGCCAGTTCTGTTCCCTAAAGTTCCCAAGCTGGAGATCTTGGAACCCGCAGAATTCGACGACGATGCGCTGATGATTCTTGGCAATGGCGAACGCGTGGGGGAAATATCCAGGGAGTAGGCCAATCTTTCCGTGAGTGGGCGCCCGGCCCAGGCGCCCCTGACATGCTTGTAAAGGCCGAGCCGGATATCGCTGCGCACGTAGCGCAGTGCCAGACACAGTTCATTCCAATGATCGCTCGACAGCGACCAGCGAAACAACGAGCTGCAGGGCTTCCTCGACAGGCTAACCGCCCCCTAGGGGCCCCGTGTGTCACTGATTTGTAAGGGCTCTAGGTTGGGAAACCTATAACACCTATTCTTACGAGGTGAAACGTCCTGCACCGCTGTTCCCGGATTTCCCGAACTCTTCCAGACGCCCCCGCCCCTCCCCTGCATGCGATACCCGCCCTTCGTCATTGCATGCGCGGCCCTTCCCGTTCTCTGTTTGCCAAAACGCTTGCTGAGGCGAGGCGGCCGAATTGGTGCGCCTGGGCCTTCTTGATGCATCGCTTCTGCTTCTAGCTGAAATGGATTGTCTCCGTCCAATTTAACGGGGGCCTCACCACGATTCGATGGAACGCCCGTCTGGTCAAGCTCCAGCGGAAAATATGATGGAACCTGCAGAGGATCTTCACGAGCGGCTCGCGCAACTGAGCCGCCCCGCCGGCGACCTACTGGCGCCGAGCTTGCACACGAAATCCGAGTAGTTCAATGCGCCGCGCCCATGCGAGGAATTCATGTCTTCTTTCAAGAATAAGTCAAGTCAAACTTCAGTTGGCACCGCCGGTGCCCTTGCCGGAATAGGGATGGCGCTGGCCGGAGGGGCAACCGCACTATGGGTGCGAAGGCAAGCTCGCAAGGCGCAACACGACAATCCTCCGCTCGGGCAGTTTGTCGAGGTGGATGGCGTGCGCCTGCACTACGTCGAGAAGGGTGCTGGCCCACCCGTCCTCTTGCTCCATGGAAACGTATTCCAGCTAGAGGACTTCATCGCCAGCGGATTACTGGAGGTGTTGGCGCGGCACCATCGGGTGATTGTGTTCGACCGCCCCGGCTTTGGTCACAGTGACCGCCCCCGCGACCGCCAGTGGACGCCAGAGGCGCAGGCCGCGCTGATGACCGCGGCCCTGGCGAAGCTGGGTGCGGACCCACCCGTGGTAGTCGGGCATTCGTGGGGCGCGCTTGTAGCGCTCGGCATGGCGCTCGATTTCCCCACAGCAGTGCGCGGCCTGGTGCTGATAGGCGGCTACTACTACCCCACTGCCCTGGCCGAAGGCCCCTTGGCCGCGCCGGCGGCCATCCCAGTGGTCGGTGATGCCATGCGCTACACGGTAGCGCCGCTCGCCGGCCGCTTGTTCCTGAAGCAGGCGGTGCGCAAGATGTTTGCACCCGCGCCTATGCCACCCAACTTCTTCGAAGTGGTACCGCGTGAAATGCTGCTCAGGCCGTCACAGATCAAAGCCGCGGCAGAAGATGCCGCGACCATGACCCCAGCGGCGAAAAGGTTTCGAGATCGCTACGCCAGCATGGAGATGCCGGTAACCATCCTCGCAGGCGCGGGGGACAAGATCGTTGACGTCAAGGCGCATGCGTCCCGCCTGCATGATGAGCTGCCTCGCAGCACGCTCGTGATCGCGCCAGGGGCGGGTCACATGGTTCATCACGCGGTGCCGGGAGACATTGCCCAAGCGGTCGAGTCCATGTCGCGTGGCCCGGGCTCGTTGCGGCTTGCGCAGGCGGGACCATCTTCCTCGCCTGACGACGCCGGGGATGAAGTGGCCGAGGACGCCCGCACAACCCCGTGACGTCCTTCGCTCGCTGCCCCGCCTCTGGCCGGGAGAATGCGGAGTTGATGCGAAAGAACCTCTAGACACGTCCGGGTTAAATCCGGCTTCACAGGAATTCCGCTATGGCACTGAACTTCCCTAACCCCAGCCGCATCTACGACGCGTCGCGGCACTGCGTGTGTTTCTGGGGCTACGACAACGCACGCGAAGTCACCTTCCAAGTCTCCGACGATGTCCTTGCACACCTAAGCAAGGAAACCACCTCCGAAGAAGCCGCTTTTCTATCCACATTCGACCAGCATCGCGAGCAGATACTTCTGCTGGCAAGGGAACTCTACACGCCGGGCATGCGCAACACATACTCCATTTGAGCACTCTCAATCAACACTGTCTTACAGCGCAAGGGTCACCACGCGCAACGTAGTGTCGTCGGGACACGGTATGTCGGCGAATCCCAAATGGCGAGCCAATCGCCGCATCGCGGTGTTCGATGACAGGACATAGCCTTCCATGGATCGATACCCGCGGCGGCGAGCGGTGTCGATTAGCACGCTCAGCAATCGGCTGGCAAGGCCAAGCGCCTGCCAGTCATCGACGATCGTGACCGCAAACTCGCAAGTATCGTTGCCGGGTGCCGCGGCATAGCGCGCGCCCCCCACAATGGACGGCGCCTTGCCTTTGGTGGCAATTGCCACCAGGACAAGCTCGCACTCCGCCGACGGATGCGTCGCGTGCTCAAGCATTGCTTCGGGTAGCTGTTGCATGGCGGCCATGAATCTCGTGTAACGCGCGTCGGCGGAAAGTCTGTCGAACGCCGCCAGCAGGCCAGCCTTGTCGTCTTCGGCAATCTCCCGAACCAGCACCTCCCGTCCGTCGCGCAGCGACACGCTGAACGGCACGAATGTTGTTGTGTCAGATTTGTCTTGCATGGCAACCGTGTCGTAAGGGAAAAGGACGGGTTCGATGCATTCGCCTCGTCGCATTTCATACTAGGTGACCCGGTGCAGTTCGCCGGAGTTGGAGTCAGGCCGCCAGGCCCGGCATCGGGACCCTCAGGTTTTCCCGGACTTCCCGAAAAGCAAAATGCATGTCCCGGAATGTCAAACCGTACGCATCTGATACTAGATACTTGCTTCGGTTGCGACCGGACGTTGGCAAGCGCCATGGAAGGAAGCGTCAACGCCTCGGCTCAGGTGGCCGGGAGTCGTCAAAGTGTTCCCTCTGAGGTATTCATGCTCGAACGTTCCACATTTCCCACCCTGGCAGCAGATCCAGCCAGGCCAGTCGGACTCCACTACTACTCGTGGGTAGTGTTCGCCCTGGGCTTTGGTCTGCTGCTGTCAGACTACATGTCGCGCCAGGTGCTCAATGCGGTATTTCCGCTGCTGAAGCACGAATGGGCGCTGACTGATACGGAACTGGGCGCGCTCGGCGGCATTGTTGCGCTGATGGTGGGGATCCTGACATTGCCGCTGTCTGTCCTCGCCGACCGCTGGGGCCGGGTCAAGAGCCTCATGCTGATGGCCGGCTTGTGGAGCCTCGCTACACTCGGCTGTGCAGTGGCGACGAACTTCGGCGAAATGTTCATCGCCCGGCTGTGCGTGGGAATCGGCGAAGCTGCCTATGGCAGCGTGGGCATTGCCATGGTGCTGTCGGTATTCCCCCGCCGCTTGCGCTCCAGCCTGAGCGCCGCGTTCATTGCCGGCGGCCCATTCGGATCGGTGCTGGGAATGGCCCTGGGCGGCACCCTCGCCGCTCATCTCGGGTGGCGCTGGGCGTTTGCCGCGATGGCCATCTTCGGCCTGACACTCGTAGCAGTGTTTCGCTTCGTGGTAACGGAACCGCGCCTGAAGGCGCAGCGCGCGCGGATTGGTGAGGACAAGGGCGACGCGGCAGCACCCAAACGCCTGGCATTGCGGCCCCTGGTATCCGCCCTGTTCTCGGCCCCTTCGATTCTTTATACCTATGTCGGCAGCGCCATGCAGTTGCTGGTCACGGGCGCCCTGCTTGCGTGGATGCCGAGCTACCTGTCACGCTACTACGGCATGGCGACGGATCGTGCAGGCCTGACAGCCGCAGGCTTCGTGCTGGCGGCCGGCGCAGGCATGATTGCCTGCGGTGCGCTGACCGACTGGGCCGCCCGCAATGCCCCCACCCGCAAGTGGCTGATGGCCATTGCCTACAGCACCACCAGTTGCGTGCTGCTCGTGGCGGCCTTCCACACGCCGGCGGGCACAACGCAAATGGTCCTGATCTTTGCCGGCATGTTGCTGGTGGGCGGTACGGCCGGACCGGCGAGCGCAGTGGTAGCCAACCTCACGCATCCCGCCATTCACGCGACGGCCTTCGCCACGCTCACGCTCGCCAACAACCTGCTGGGCCTCGCGCCCGGTCCCTTTGTGACGGGACTGATCGCCGACAGAATCGGCTTGCTTGGCGCCCTGCAGATCATTCCGCTGGCCGGCCTGTGCGCCACATTGTGTTTCGGGATCGGGCGCAAGTACTACGCCGCCGATCTGCGTCGCATCGAGAGCGAGCGAGCCTCGCAGGCACAGACCTGACCGCCCTCCCCGCACTCTCCTACCTTGAGTTCCAAGGGAGGGGCCGACGCGGCATCTCCATCCAAGACAATGAGAGGAAGAGGTGGCCCCCCGGAATCCGGGGGCCACTGCGTCAGGCCTGAGGCTGACGCAGGAAACGCAGCACCACCGGTGCCGCTTCGCTGATGCGAGTCAGGAGGAAGAGGTGCCCATCCTCGAAGACGTGGAGCGCTGCATGCCGAATGCGCGAAGCGAGGATCCTGGCATTGACCAGGGGCACGATGGGATCGTCGGAGCCGTGCATGACCAGCGTGGGCTGGCTCAGCGCGCCGAGCCACAACAGGCTGCTCCATCCCCATGCCGCCAGCAACTGGTACATATAGCCGCGGCCGCGCGGCGGATGCATATGGCGGCCGTGCGCGTCCAGCAATGCGGGATCGTCGCGGAAGGCACCGCCATAGATATCGGCGCCCACGCGCCGCAGGTAGTCCGGGTCGGTATAGCGGCGCGCGCCGATCATCTTCGAGAGGACCGACACGCTACCCGGCACCATGATCACGCCGGGCGACGTTGCCGCCAGCACAAGGCGCCGGCAGCGCATCGGATAGAGATGCGCGAACTCCTGCGCGAGCGCCCCACCCCAGGAAACGCCGAGCACATCGACCTGCCCTTCATAGCCGAGATGACCAAGCAGTTTGTCAGCGAGCACGCACAGGTTGGACAGGCGATAGGGAAGCAGCGGCGCGGGAGAACCGCCAGCGCCGGGGACATCGAAAATGATCACTTCGACGCCATCGAGCGCATCGACGAACGGTTCGACGAGTTCCAGATTGGCGCCGATACCGTTGAACATAAGCAGCGGCGGCCCCGCATCGTTACCGGGCCGGATGCCGACCCGCAGCACCTGTCCATCCAGGTCTACGGTCCGGATTGCCATCTTGTGGCCAGATTCAACGCTGGCACCGTTTATTGTCATCAAGTCGTCCTGGAAGCATTGCCCTGAAACGGGCGGGACGGCACGACCTGGTGAGGCCGTGCCGGGTGCCTTACGGCTTGGGGCGCAGGATGCTTTTCACTTCTTCCACATTCTCCGCGAAACGCTTGCCGACCACAGCGAAGCTGTCGGCTTGCGTCTTGTACACGGTGTCGGTCAGGCCGCGCAGGCCGGCCACGGCCTTGTTCAGGCTGAGCGGCAGCAGGTCGGTCACGCGCACAGGCGAAGCCTTGGCTTCATCGCCCAGCTTCGCCGTGCCGAGCGACTGCAGATCGGCGGCGGTGCCACACAGGTACTCGGCCTGCAGACGGACCAGCGATTGCAGGCCGCTCAGCAGCGTGAGATTGACGCCGGCCAGCGCCTCGATGTCCTTGCGACGGGACTCCAGGATCGCCACCGGATCCAGGCGGTTGTGCTTGACGAAGTCAAACAGCTTCTTGTGCGGGGCGAAGGCGCCCGCGGTATTGGTCGATTCCATCTTCATGGTCTCCATTCAGGTTGCGTTGAAAAACTGGAAAAAGCTGCGGTATGGCCGGGCGTCAGGCTTCCATTACGTAGCGTCCGGGGGCTTCGCCGCACGGCGCGTGGCGTGCGTTGCCAGGCGCCGAGGGGGCTTTGCACTTTGGGCCGGACCGCTGCTTCAGCCACTGGCTCCAGTGGTTCCACCACGAATCGGACGTGGCCTCGGCGCCGTCCAGCCAGGCTTGCGGGTCGGTCGTATCGTCGCCGTTCACGAAGAACTTCGCCTTCGCATTCCCGGGCGGGTTGATCAGGCTTTGAATGTGGCCGCTGGAGCTCAAGACGAATTCGGTCTGTCCGCCAAAGGCACGTGCGGAGCGGAGCACGCCCTGCCACGGGGTGATATGGTCGGTCATGCCGGCCAATACAAATTTGTCGCAGGCGACCTTCGACAGATCGATGGGCTCGCCCATCACCGCCAGTGCGCCCGGAGTGGCAAGCAGGTTGTCCGAGAGGATGTCGAGCAACTGGCAATGGAATCCTGCGGGCAGCCGTGTCGTGTCGTTATTCCAGTACAGGACATCAAACGCCGGCGGCGCCTTGCCAAGCAGGTAGTTGTTGACCCAGTAGTTCCACACCAGATCATTGGGCCGCATCCATGCGAATACCCGGCCCAGTTCCTCGCCGTCGAGCACACCCCTGGCCTGGCTGCTTTGCCGCGCGGTGGTAACGGCCTCCGGCGTGGCGAACAGGCCCAGCTGAGATTGCTCGTCCAGGCTGAAGACGGACACCATCAGCGTGGCGGCATTCACCAGTTTCTCGCCACGGCTTGCGCAATAGCCCATCAGTGCCGCCATTGTCATCGCGCCGGCGCAGGCGCCATGCAGGTTCACGTCGTCACTGCCGGTGATATCGCGAATGGCATGGATCGCTTCGATCAGCGCCGCCACGTAGGTGTCGAGATTCCACTCGCGCTGCGCCGCAGTCGGATTGCGCCAGCTCACCATGAACACCTGGAATTCCTGCCCCACCAGGTACTCGACGATGCTCTTGCCCGAAGCGAGGTCGAACACATAGAACTTGTTGACCTGTGGCGGCACGATAAGTTGCGGGCGGGCGTGGACTTTGGCCGTGACAGGCGTGTACTGGATCAGTTCGAGTACGTCATTGCGGAAGACCACCGCTCCCTGCGTGCTCGCCAGATCCTTGCCAACACGAAACGCGCCCTTGTCGACCTGGGAAGGCATGCCCTGATTGGTCAGGGCATCGGTCAGCAGGTTGGTCATTCCGGAGAGCAGGCTGAGACCGCCCGATTCGAACGTCTCCCTGAGCGCCGCCGGGTTGCCCAGCAGCATATTGGTCGGCGCCAGCGCGTCGAAAACGAGGGATGTGAAGAACTGCGCGCGTTCCTTGCTGCGCGCATCCATGACAGAGCGGCTGACAAAGCCGGCCGCGGCATCCCGCCACGCAAGGTAGCCCTGCAGCGGCATGCGGAACAGTGGGTTGTCGTGCCACTCCCGGTCCGCGAAGCGACGGTCGCGGGCTGGCGGGGCACTGGCCGTGCCGGCGATCACGCGCAGCAGGTCATGCGCCAGTTGCGTCTGCTGCTCCAGCAGCAGTGCGGGCTCCTGAACGCATTGCGTGCCGATCTGGTGGGCGGTGGAAGCCAGATCCTCCGGGCGCAGGCCCACAAGGGGATTGGGGACGGCGGCGATCGATCCACCGCTGTCGGGCACGGCCGGCCGATTGGCCTTGGTTGGCTTGCCGGCCTTGCCTGTACGTTGCTTCGTCATTTCCATGGCGTCTCTCCTCAGGCCACCAGCAGTGCCAGCGACTCGGCAACCAGGGCCGGCCGGGCCTGGCCTTCGATTTCCATGGTGTTCTCCGTCCTCAGCATGATGCGGCCTTCACCTTTGTCCTCTGCCGCGAGCAGCTTCACACGATTGCGCACCCGGGCGCCGGCCCTCACTGGCGTCAGGAAGCGCGTTTTTTCGAGCCCGCAGTTCACGGCCGCTTTCGCATCGACCGGAACGATACCCATGCGGGTCAGCTGGCCGCCCAGCAGCGAAAGCGTGAGGAAGCCGTGCGCGACGGTGCCGCCAAACGGGCTTTCGCGACCCGCCCGGTCCACATCCACGTGGATCCACTGGTGGTCGTCCGTGCAGTCTGCAAATGCATCGATGCGCGCCTGATCCACCTCGACCCATTCCGATACGCCCAACTCCTGGCCGACGAACGCGCCAAGCGTCGCCATGCTGTAACCGTCGATTTTCATGCTGCTGTCCTTCAAAGTTTTTGGGTCTGGGCTGACTGCGTCAGAACTGCGCGTCGTTCAAGGCAAGGAATCCGTCTGTGCCGACGACACTGGTGATCGCCGCCTCCATGGCCGGCGCGCGCACCAGGATATGGTTGGCAAAGAACTCCGCGGTGGCGATCTTGGCGCCGTAGAAGGCCTCGTCCTCGTGATGCTTATCGATGGCAACGATGAGTGCCCGCGCCATCTGCCAGCCGGTCAGCACAATGCCAGCCATCTTCAGGTAGGCCACGCTGGCACCGAACACGGCGTTGGCATCGGTACGCGTCTTCGCGACGACGAACTCGATGACGTTTGCCAGTGCGGTGTGCGCTGCGCTCAGACGCTTGTACATTGCGCGGCATGCCGCATTGGCGCCACGCTCCGCGAGCGCGGCAAGCGTGTCATCGATCTGCGCGAGGATGGCCCGTGCGGTGGCGCCGCCGTCGCGGACGGTCTTGCGGCCAATCAGATCGTTGGCCTGGATGGCGGTGGTGCCTTCATAGATCGGCAGGATGCGCGCATCGCGGTAGTGTTGCGCTGCACCTGTTTCCTCGATAAAGCCCATGCCGCCGTGCACCTGCACGCCTAGGCTGGTGACCTCCAGCGACATCTCCGTGCTCCATCCCTTGATGACGGGCACGAGGTATTCGTAGACCGCGGCATACTGTGCGCGCGTCTCGGCATCGGCAGCGGCATGCGCGATGTCCGAGTAGCCCGCTGCCACCAGCGCGAGCGCCCGCGCGCCTTCGGTCAGCGCCCGCATTTCGGTCAGCATGCGGCGAACGTCGGGATGCCGGATGATCGGGACGGGTTCCTTTGCCGTGCCGTCCACGGGGCGGCTCTGCACCCGATCCTTCGCGTAGGCGACGGCCTGCTGGTATGCGCGATCCGAGATCGCGATGCCCTGCACGCCCACGCCAAAGCGCGCCGCATTCATCATGACGAACATGTATTCGAGGCCGCGGTTCTCTTCCCCGATCAGGTAGCCGATGGCGCCACCGTGATCGCCGAACTGAAGCACGGCGGTCGGGCTGGCCTTGATGCCAAGCTTGTGCTCGATCGACACGCACTGGACATCGTTGCGCGCCCCCAGCGAGCCGTCATCGTTGACGAGAAACTTCGGCACCAGGAACAGCGAGATACCCTTCACGCCTTCGGGCGCATCCGGCGTGCGTGCCAGCACCAGATGCACGATGTTCTCGGCCATGTCGTGCTCCCCGTACGTGATGAAGATCTTGGTGCCCGATACCTTGTAGGCGCCGTCCGCCTGGCGCACGGCGCGCGAGCGGACCAGCGCGAGGTCGGAGCCGGCCTGCGGCTCGGTGAGGTTCATCGTCCCGGTCCATTTGCCTGCGATCAGGCGCGGCAGGTAGCGCTGCTGCAGTTCGTCGGAGCCCGCCGTGAGCAGTGCCTCGATGGCGCCGTCGGTCAGCAGCGGACACAGCGCAAAGGACATGTTCGCCGCGTTCATCATCTCGATGCATGGCGTGGCGACCAGCTTGGGCAATCCCTGTCCGCCGAATTCGGTCGGATGGACGACGCCTTGCCAGCCGCCATCGCCGAACTGGCGAAACGCCTCCTTGAAGCCGGACGTGGTCCGCACTTCGCCGTCGTGCCAGCTGCTCGGGGCCTTGTCCCCTGCCGCGTTCAGCGGCGCCAGTACCTCGCCGTGGAATTTCGCGGCCTCGTCGAGAACCGCCTCGACCGTCTCCGGAGTGGCGTCCTCGAAACCGGGAAGCGTGGCAATCTTTGTCAGTCCGGCCAGATCCCGGATGATAAACAGCATGTCCTTGGTGGGTGCGGTATAGCTCATCTCTTGCCTCTTTATCTTGAGATGCAGCGCCCGCGGCTCGGTAGCCTGCTGCGCTGCGACATTGACGGAGTGATCGTAATGTCGGGCAGCGCAAAGCGGATTACCCGAACCGGCCCATTCGCTGACAAATCGTGCCGCTTTCCGCCTTGAACGGGCGCATGCACCCGGCGGACGGGATGAGTGTCGCCTGAAGTGGCAGGATTTGTTAGTCGACGGCCAGGATTGACAGTCCGTGTCGATCGACGCCAGCTGGCGCCAATCAACGGATCAGAGTGGGCGGCGGTAGGCGTTGGGGGTGCTACCCGTCCAGTGCCGGAATGCCCGATGGAAGGCGGTGGGATTGTCGAAGCCCACGTCGTAGGCGATCGCGGCAATGGGATCTTCGGAGCGCGTCAGGCGCTGGATGGCAAGATCGCGCCGCACCTCGTCCTTGATGGCCTGGAACGTCGTGCCTTCCGCCGACAGTCGCCGGCATAAGGTGCGCACGGAGTGGTGGAGTGCCTGCGCGACAGCATCGATGGTCGGCGAAGCAGGCAGGCATTCGGCAAGGTGCTGGCGCACGCGGTGGCAGGTCAATTGCTCGGCGAACGCGACGAAGATCCAGTCTTCGGGCGCGCGTGCTAGAAATTTCTCGAGGTCAGGCTTGCGTTGCCTGACAGGCAAGTCAAGGTAGGCCGCGTCGAAACTGATCTGCGTGCGTGCGCAGTCAAAGTGGACCGGGCCTGGAAACAGATAGAGATGATCGCTGCTCTGCGGCGGGAGCGGAAAGGCGAACTCGGCGCCATTGAGCAGGATTCTATGGCGGATGAGCCACGAGGCCATCCCATGCACCAGCTTCAGCATCAGTTCGCAGCCCAGCACGCTCACGCCCGGGCCATCCGGGTTCGCCACCAGTTCGACATACCCGTTCCCACCCTCACGCCGTAACGTCAGACGAAATTCATCAAGGATCAGGTGGAAGAACTGGCCAAAGCGATGCAGGGCAACCTCCAGCCTTGGCGCGTCGAGCAGACTGAGACCCAGGAACTTCAGCACGCCATTGCGCAGCGGACGGCTGAAGATGCCAGGCATTTCATCGTCAAGCTCCATTGCCAGCAGCCGATAGAGCGTGGCGAACTGTTCCTGGGTGACCCGCGCGGCGGGCTCCTGCAGAAGTTCATGCGCAATCCCCGAGCGTTCGGCAAGCCGCGCGATAGCAGCCGGGTCCGCGCCCGACAGGAAGCCGTTGACGACGGATATAGGGACGGTAGCGGACAGGCCTGTCAAGTGAGGGGGCAGGCAGTGAATGCCGGTCTGGGGTGATGACGCTACATTCTGGCACAGCCGTGGTGCCTTGAAAACGTGATATGGCTGCAAGGCCGCGTGGGGCAGCGATGCCCATGTGATGGAACGGTTCGGTTGCGTCGGCGTCGGGGTTCTCCCGGGCCCAGTCGTCCACCGAGCGCTTCGAGATGGCCCGACTGGGTTGTCTCCTGCCTGTGCGATTCGTCATAGCGCCGTCGCCGCCTCACTCCGGCTGGATTCCTGCGTCCTTGATAACCTTCGTCCACCGGACAACCTCGTCATCGAAGAACTTCTTGTGGCCTGCAGGAGAGAGGCGATCATCGGATATGACGGTGATGCCCAGCGCCTCCTCGCGCTTGATCAGGCTGGGATCCTTCAGTGCTGCGCGAAGCGCCTTGTTGATTTTATCGAGCACGGCTTGCGGCGTAGCCTGAGGGGCATATACGCCATGCCATACCGTGAAGTTGAAGCCGGGAAGCCCCGCCTCGATGAGCGTCGGGATTCCTGACAGCGCCGGCACCGCAGAGCGCTGCGCGCTGGTGACAGCGTAAGCCTTGACCTTCCTGGCTTCGATCTGCGGGGTGCTGTTGGTTGCCTGTTCGCACATGAGGTCGACTTGGCCTCCCATGATGTCGGACATCGCCGGTGCGGTTCCCTTGTAGGGAACGAACGTCATGTCGCTCTTGAGCATGTTCTGCAGCAGCAAGCTGCAGAGATGCGAAGCCGACCCCACCCCGGCATTCGCGAGATTCAGCTTGCTACCGCTGGCGCTGATGAGCTCTCGGAGCTCGGCGAAATTATTCGGCGCCAGAGCCGTTTTTCCGATGAGCGTCGACGGCGCCTCGTTGATGAGGCCAACGAAGGCCAGATCCGATGTCTTGTATCCGAGCTTCTTGTAAAGTGCGGGTGCGGTGGCCAGCCCGATATGGTGGACGAGCAACGTATAGCCGTCAGGCGCGGCGCGAGCCACACGTGCCGTGCCGATGGTGCCGCCCGCGCCCGCCGTGTTTTCGACGACGACGGTAGTGCCGAGCGTCTTGCGCAACGACTCGGCAACGTCGCGGGCGATCTTGTCGCTCGGGCCACCAGCCACGAACGGGACAACCAGGGTGACAGGCTTTTCTGGATACTCGGCGTTGGCGTGACCCGCACCGATAGCCAAGCCACTGACAAGGCAAAGGGTTGCGGCCCGTCCGGCCGCTTGTCTGATCCACATGGTTGTCTCCGTTTGTGTATTTTTTTTGATGTCTGCCGCTTAGTTCGACAGTTGCTGCATCACGCTGTACAGGTCCGACTTGCCTTCGAAGCCGATACCCGGCAGGTCCGGCATCGTGAGGTAGCCTCTCTCCACCTTGACCCCGTCGGGGAAGCCACCGAACGGCTGGAAGAGATCGGGATAGCTTTCGTTGCCACCCAGGCCGAGGCCGGCCGCGATGTTCAGCGACATCTGATGGCCGCCGTGCGGAATGCAGCGGCGCGCCGACCAGCCGTGCTCCTTGAGCATGTCCAGCGTGCGGAGGTACTCCACCAGGCCGTAGCTCAGCGCGCAGTCGAACTGCAGCCAGTCTCGGTCAGGACGCATGCCCCCATAGCGGATGAGATTGCGAGCGTCCTGCATCGAGAACAGATCCTCTCCGGTCGCCATCGGCTTGTCGTAGTAGTTGCGCAGCGTGGCCTGCAGCTCGAAGTCCAGCGGGTCGCCCGGCTCTTCGTACCAGAAGAGGTCGTATTGCGAGAGCGCCTTCGCATACTGGATCGCCGTATCGAGGTCGAACCGACCATTGGCATCGACCGCCAGCTTCTGCCCGTCCTGCAACACGCTCAGAATGGAGTCGATACGACGCAGGTCCTCGTCGAGCGATGCGCCACCTATCTTCTTCTTGACCACCGTATAGCCGCGGTCGATGTAGCTGCGCATCTCGTCCTTCAGCTTGCCGTGATCCTGGCCCGGATAGTAGTAACCACCCGCCGCGTAGACGAACACCTTGCGGTCCGCCTGGCCATTGCCGTATCGGTCAGCCAGCAGCTGGAACAGCGGCTTGCCCTCGATCTTGGCCACGGCATCCCAGATCGCCATGTCGATCGTGCCGATGGCGACAGACCGCTCGCCGTGGCCGCCGGGCTTCTCGTTCTTGAACATGGTGTCCCACACCTTGTGCGGGTTCAGGTTGTTTCCGGTGCTGTCGACGAGCGATTCCGGGTCTGCTTCCATGATGCGGGGGATGAACCGCTCGCGCATCAGGGTGCCCTGTCCATAGCGACCGTTGGAATTGAAGCCATAACCCACCACCGGCTTCCCGTCGCGGATCACGTCGGTGATCACGGCGACCAGGCTGAGGGTCATCTTGCTGAAGTCGATGTAGGCGTTGCGGATGGGCGAGCTGATTGGGAAGGTCTTCTCGCGGATTTCTACGATTCTCACAATGTGTCTCCTGATACACAGAACGCTCACGCCCATCGGCGTGGTAGTGCGTAGCATAGGTGCGGAACACTGTTCTAGAATTGAATCAAAATCACAACATTATTAAATCAAAGTGAAAGCTGACCTCGCCACGGAACTTGAGTTCTTCGTCCTCGTCGCCAAGCTGGGCACCCTCTCCGGCGCCGCGCGCGAACTCGACCTGACGCCTCCCGCCGCCACCAAGCGCCTTGCGCAAATGGAGAGCCGTTTGGGTGTGCGCCTCGTCAACAGGACCACGCGAAGTATCAGCCTCACGACGGAAGGCGAGACGTATCTCTCTTACGCGACGAGAATTCTGGCGGATCTTCAGGAGATGGAGAATGTCGTCTCCAGCAGTGGGTCGGAGCCGCGCGGACTATTGCGCGTGAACGCGACGCTCGGCTTCGGTCGAACGACGATAGCGCCTCTCGTTTCTGAATTCGCCAAGCGGTACACGCACGTTGAAGTCCAACTGGAAGTGACAGACCGGCCGGTCGACCTGGTCGATAGCGGGATCGATCTGGCAATCCGATTCGGCGCCCTTCCCGACCGCCGGCTCTCTGCGCGCCGCATCATGTCGAACCGGAGGTTTATCTGCGCATCGCCGGGATATCTCGAGCGGTTCGGCACCCCCAAGACCCTCTCCGATCTGATGCACCATCGCTGCATCATCCATCGTCAGAATGACAGTGCCTACGGCGTTTGGCGCTTTGAACATGATGACCGTCACGAGACCGTCAAAGTCAATGGCGCGCTATCCAGCAACGATGGAGACATTGTCTTGGGGTGGGCTCTCGACGGCCACGGCATACTGATCCGCTCCGAATGGGATCTGGCCAAGTATGTGGAGAGTGGCCGGCTGAGAATTCTGCTGCCCGAGTACAAGCTGCCATCCGCTGACCTGTTCGTGTACTACTCGCAGCGGCGAAACCAGACGGCACGAGCGCGCGCCTTCATCGATTTCGTCACCGAGAAGCTCAAGGGGACCGGCATTAGGAAGAAGCCTAAGGCAGACCGCACCAGTTGAGCGGCCAGAGTGCCGGGCCATCGCGCCCGAACAGACGCCCAGGTAATTGACTGGCATGGAGAATGGATTCGAGAACCATGACCGATCCCGTCTCCAACGCCGGCACGATTCCGGCGCCGCCCCGCTCCAGCAGCAGCCGCGACACCTCGCCTCGTTCGAGATGGCGATGGCAACTGCGTGTCGCTGACACATTCGCTCGCCATGCCGGCCGGGGCGATTACACCCTGACTGGGGTTTATGTACGACGGCTGCATGGGTGTGTTCGATCCCCGGCCCGGTCGGGCCGGGAGCATTGCGCCGGGCAAGCGCTGCTTCACGTCGTTTTGCCCGACGATTGTGTTCCGGGACGGCAAGCCCGAGATTGTGCTTGGCGCGCCCGGAGGCGGTGTCGGCACCCCGGTTCTCGTCGACCAGCAACGCCATCGACATCTGCAACCGGGTACCCCTGGCAGTGGCTCGTGCCGGTCTCCGAGTGCCGAAGACCGGCCGTCCTTGCCGCGTTTGCCGCTTCCGCCAGTATGCAATGTCCGAACTCGAGCAGTTCCATCTGAAGTAATGAGCGTGCGCGTGAAGACCACTGCACTGCGACGAGCCTATGGCATTGATCGTCGTCAATGCCTGCGGTGATTCAAGGCCGGATCGGGCGGTATGTGGCTATCGTATTAGGAAAATTACTACGACCCACGCTTCTTTCGTCGTTCGGAGACAGCCCATGTTGAGCGCCCATGAAATTGCTGCGCTAATGGTTCTCGATTCTCGGGGATCAGGCGCTGGCATTGACGTCACGGATCTCGCCGAGTTGGCGCAACGCCGACTGATCGATCTTCAGCAGCCTCAGCCATCAGGCCGCCCCATCCGCCTCACACGCGAGGGATACCGGCTTCTCGGCGCCATGACGAGGCCGGGCGGAGAGCTTACGAGCCTCGCGTCGGCTTCAGGAAATTAGCACTGGGCGCCGCCTAGGCCCGCAACCGCGAACTGTGCTGGCGCCGACGTGCCTAGCGTTGGCGAAGCGAATGCGCCGCAAGCGCCCCCGCGGCCGCTGCAAACGCAGCAACGATGCTCATGCTTCGCCACGGGTGCTCATGGGCATAGCGGTCAGTCGCGTCTACCCACTGGCCGACCTGCACCTCCTGTTCGCGCCGCAGGGAGGAAAGCCGGGCCTGCAAGGCATGCAGGCGTCCCGAAATTTCATCCCGCGTGCGCTCGGATCTGTTGTCCACTTCGGCGACGATATCACGCAGGAGCGCCTGGATATCGGCGATCAGCATGCTCGAATCCCGACGCAGTGCCTTTCTGTGCTCGATGAAATCAGACTTGATCTCGTTCATGTTCCTTGTCCTTTCCGGGAGTCGCTTTGGCCCGCTGGGGGCGGACGCTGAGTCGACTATAGGCGGCCCGGATCTCCGATACTTGATCGAGGACAAGGCAAAAGGTGCGCTGCAGAAGGGGGCCTGCTCGCTCGCCACGGTCGGGCGTGTCCATCAGCGCTACATCACCGGCGCATCGCCATGCCTCGCCCGTTGCCTGCCACTCCGGGTGCACCCTTTGTCCAGTTCCATCACCATAGTCAGCGTCATGGCGACGAGCGCCAGACTGATCCATGCGTTGAGCGACACCGGGATAAGATGCACCGCCTCGCTCAGCCCCGGGATGTACATCGCCGCCATATGCAGCGCCTGAGCGGCAAGCACGCTCACCACCAACATCGGATTCGAAAAGAAGCCCAGTCGCAGCACAGACTGGCGCTCCGACCGACTGTTGAAAGTCTGTACGTTCTCGAAGAGCACAAACAGCAGAAGGAGAAGGTTGCGGGCCTCCTCCTCCGGATAGCCGTGCTTGAGCATCCAGTAAAAGGTCACGAAGCCGCCTGCGCCCATCACAAGTGTCGAATAGCCGATGCGACGGATCATCACGCGGTCGAAAATGGGTTCCTGAGGCTTTCGGGGGGGATACGACAGCTCATCGCCTTCGGCATGCTCCGCGGCCAGCGCTACGTCCTGAATGCCATTGGTCACCAGGTTGAGCCAGAGGAGTTGCACCGGCAGCAAAGGCATTGGCAGCCCGAGAGGGATCGCCAACATGAACAGCGTGACCTCCGCAGCGCCCGTGGATACCAGCATGAAGATCACCTTGCGGATGTTCGCGTAGGCTACCCTGCCCTCGCGGATGCCACTAACAATTGACGCAAAGTTGTCGTCTGCGATGACGATATCCGCGCTTTCCTTGGCCACTTCGGTACCCTTGCGCCCCATCGCTACGCCGACATGGGCATGCTTGAGCGCAGGCGCGTCGTTCACCCCGTCGCCAGTTACCGCGATGAAATGACCCGCCCTTGCCAGCGACATCACAATCGCCAGCTTCTGCTCAGGACTCACTCGCGCATAGATCCGCGCATGCCGCGTCAAGTCGTCGAGCGCTTTCTCGCCGAGTTGCTCGGCCTGGCGAACCTGGCCCCCCGTCACGACCTGTTCAGCACTGAAGCGTATCCCTGCCTCGGTGGCTATCGCACTGGCGGTGACCGGGTCGTCACCTGTCACCATCGCGATCTCGATGCCGGCGTTGTAGCATTCTCGAATCGCATCCGGCACCTCGGGTCGAACCGGGTCCTGCATGCCTGCCAGCCCCAGGAAGGTCAGATTGACCAGATGCCCGTGGCCGTAGACCTCGTCCGGCTCGGCGCCGATGGTTCCCTCGGCGAATGCCAACACACGCAGTCCTTGCGCGGCGAGTGCCTCCTTCTGTTGCAGCAGCACTTCCCGCTGAATCGGCGAGACGCTCCCCCGCACATCCACGTGGTCGCACATTGCGATCAACGTCTCTGGTGCGCCTTTGACGAAAACGCGGATCCGGTCTTCGTGCCGGTGGAACGATGCCGCATATCTCAGGTCGGGCTCATAGGGAATGCGTGCGACAAGCGGATACCGCTGCCTGACCTCGTGAACAACGGTGCCGCCCTTGTGCGCCGCAGCCAGAAGCGCGATGTCCACGGTGTCCCCGGTACCGGACCAGCCCTTCGCCTCCCTGGCGAGCTGCGCCTCGTTGGGCAGTGCCGCCGCCCTCAGCAAGGCTGACACGCGCGTCCTGGCCTCCTCATCGGTGGTGTCCGCGGTGTGGATGGCGCAGCGGTCCACATCCGGGCCAACATCGCAAGATAGCGCAGTCCCATCAGGTAGCCGGATGTCTGTCACGACAAGCTCGTTCATCGTCAACGTGCCAGTCTTGTCCGTGGCAATCATCGTGCACGAGCCCAGCGATTCCACAGCGGGCATCTTGCGCACGATGACGTTGGCCTTTGCCATCCGCCGCATGCCGATGGCCAACGCCACCGAGATCGCCACGGGCAGCCCTTCAGGAATCGCGCTTACCGCCAGCCCCACTGACATCATGAAGAGTTCGGACAACGGCATGCCGCGCAGCAAGCCCACCGCTACCAGCAGGGCCACGGCAACGCCTACCGCCAGGGCGATCAACCGCGAGAAGCGTTCAAGTCGGATGAGGAGCGGGGGACGTGATACCGATTTTCGGTTCAGTTCACGGGCTATTCGTCCGAACTCGCTTGCTGCACCTGTTGCCACCACGACGCCCCGGCCCCGCCCCCGGTTCACCACGGTGCCCGCATAGGCACGGCACAAGCGATTGTGAGCCTCGTCATCGGCACATTCGTGCATTGCGCGCTTTCGTACAGGCAGGGATTCGCCGGTTAGCAGCGATTCATCGCACTGCAGATCTGACGCTTCCACGAGTTCAAGATCTGCCGGCACCCTGCCACCTGCCTCCAGCAGCACAATGTCACCCGGCACCACACTGCGCGCCTCGATACGCTGCTGCGCGCCATCGCGGATGACAGTGGCATCCGGCTGCTCCATCTTGGAAAGTGCGGCGGCAGCCTTGTCCGCAGAATGCTCCTGCGCGGTGCCGACGACCCCGTTGATCAGCAGCACGACAGCGATGAACAAGGCGTCCCTCGGCTCGCCAAGGGCAAGCGATACCGCTGCTGCGGCGAGCAGAATGTAAATGAGCGGGCTCAGAAACTGTCGCAGGAATACTGCGACGATCGACGGCGGCTTTGGCCGCGGTAGCGCGTTGGGGCCTATCTCGACCAGGCGCTGGGCCGCCTGCGCGGTGGTCAACCCGAGTTGGGCCATTGTGGGACGCGCCCCGCTTTGGCGACTGCCATCTCCTTGGGCGGGACGGTCGGCCTCTGCGGCACTGGACCGGTCCACAGGAGAGTCTTCGCCGTTTGTCCGGTGCATGTCGGTCGCGTCAAAGTGATGTTGGGGACAGCGGAAAAATTTCGAAGAAGGCGTCTTTGACGGCCTGACTCGCCCACTGATCGTCATCTAGCATATTTGAGCGCATCCGGACTCAATTGACGTGGATCAAGTGACGGTTGGCCGCCGTCCGGCACGCCCCGTGAAGCTGGCTTGATGCAACGCAAACCACGGCTAGACGCAACACCTACATTCGTCCTACCGAGGCCTCCCCAAAGTGGAGCGGCATTCTTGGGAACATTGTGAGCATCCTATGGACGAACTCAAATTTATCCCCTACCAGCCCATTAGGGGCCTGCTGCCACGCACCGCCTCCGGCACGACCGGGCGGGTAATCGCCCTGCCACAGCCGGACCGCACAAATGGTCTGCCGCTGATGGGGGCGTTGTGGCAGCGCATGAGCACCCGTGAGTTCGACGAGCAGGCGCTGCCGTTGCAGCAACTGAGCGAATTGCTGTGGGCCGCAGCAGGGATCAATCGCTCGCAAGGCGGCGGGCGTACCGCCCCCTCGCCGCACGGCGAGGCCGTCATCGACGTCTACGCAGCGCTGCCCGCCGGCCTCTACCGCTACGACCCAGTACACCATTGCCTGGCGCTGAAACGCGCGGCGGACGTGCGCAGCATGACCGGCTATCAGGATTTCGTCGGCATGGCGCCGCTGGACCTGGTCTACGTGGCCAACCACGGCCGGATGCAGGATGTCCCACCCACGCTGCGCGACACCTTTGCCGCCGCCGCGGCTGGCGCCATGGTTCAGAACGTCTATCTCTACTGCGCCTCGGCCGGGCTGGGCGCCGTAGTGCGGGGCTGGATCAACCGGCGTCAGCTGGCAGAGCATATGTCGCTTAACGAGGACGAGGAGCCGATCCTGTCGCAGACCATCGGACGTCCGGCACTGCCCCACCGATCGCCAACCTAGACGCCCTGGCCGAAGCGCCACTGAGAGAAATCAGGAGACACAACCATGATCAGGAACTTCGGCAGTGCGGATGAGATCCGCAACGAAATCCTGCGCCGCCTGCAGGAGAACGCCGACCTTGGCGATGACTGCCGCGACTGCGACATCCCGTTGCCGCAGCGTGTCGACGCTGCTGCCAACGGCGGCTGCAATTGGACTATTGAAGCCTTCCCGGCAGTCAGGCCGTCGTGCCTGCCCACGATCAAGGCCGTTACGACAGAGATGATGCGCGAGTACGAACTCCGCTAGCCAGTCTCCACAGCGTCTTCGGACGATTGCCAGGTGCGACAACAGGGGTAAAGCATGAAATCAGATCATCAGATCCAGAAAGACGTCACCGAGGAACTAGACTGGGACCCGGCCATAGACGCGGCGTCCATTGGCGTGGAGGTCCACAAGGGAATTGTCACACTGAGCGGACACCTATCCAGCTACTCGGAGAAGCTCGCCGCCGAGCGCGCCGTGGAACGAATCTCTGGCGTACGTGCCGTCATCATCAAGCTCGACGTACATCCGCCCGGCGCACTCCTTGACGAAGCCGTTGCCGAGGCAGCCCGCGAGGCCCTGCAATGGCACGTGCATCTGCCCGCAGATGCCATCAAGGTGCGCGTCGAGCGCGGGTGGGTGACGCTATCGGGCGATGTCGATTGGGGCTACCAGAAGCACCTGGCGGAACGCACGGTAAGCCAGTTGCGCGGTGTGATCGGCGTGGTCAACAGCATCCGGATGCACGAGAAGGCAGCGTCCCCCGACGTGGAGAAACGCATCGAAGAGGCGTTGCGCCGTCATGCCGTGCGCGAGGCCCATCATATAACTGTGAAGGTCGAGGGCGGCACGGCCACGCTGAGCGGGCACGTGGACTCCCTGGCCGATCGCCGCGCCGCTGTCGGCGCCGTATGGTCGGCCCCGGGCATCTCGGCGGTCATTGACCAACTCGAGACGCGGCCGTAACCATGCATGAAGCAAAACGGTCGTACAAGGGGTTCCAGATCATACTCTTTGTCCCCGACGCCATTGCTGCGGGCCACCCCGGCGGCAGTATCCATATTGGCGCCCCGGAAGGCGGCATCGGCATCCGGTTTACGCCTGACTGGCCCGCCCCACCCGAGAGCGTGGAACAAGCCGAGTCATGGCTGTTCGCCTATGCTGCGGGGATCGTCGACTGCGAACTTGCGGGTGGCTTCGGCATCGACCTGCGCCACGATTGAGTTATGCCGGGCCAGGAAGACGCCGCCTGCGCTTGCTCGAGGCCCGTGGGAGCGAGCGCAACCGCGCGCGGCCTCGGGGGATGCAGCGGGTTGCGCGCCGAGGAACATCCGGCACAGAACGGCACCAGCGCGCAAGCGGCGAGCGCCCACCATCGCCCCCGCCTTGCCTGTTTTGCCTGTTTTGCCTGTTGGCACGAGCGCAAGTACTTCTCCATGGCGTACCTCCAGGCCCTGTCCGGCTTTACAACGCGAAGCGGAAATGGCCACTGTGCAGCACGATATGCCGCGCTTCCGTCATCTCGAACAAGGCGCCCGCAACGCGCTCAATGTCTTGGCGGTTGCTCATGAATGCCGGCAGCAGATCCTCGCTGAGGTATGAGCGGGCGCCAAAATGATCCTCGAGCGCCTCGGCGGTAATCTCATATGTCGCAGGCACACCGTCCACTGTTGCTGAGCATTGCAGACTGGGACCGGTCGGGTAGTAATCCGGCATTTCGCCGGCAAATTCGATCTTGTGCATAGGTATCCGCCATCCGAGGGCCGTGTCGGTCTTTCCAAGGTAGGGGCCACCAGGACTTGCAGGTTGACCCCAGTCAATGAAGTGCCATTAGCTTCCCCATGACATGCATCAACTGGCAGCCGCATCCCGCACCTATGCTGAAGCGGCGTCTATCTACCCGCACACCGGTACCGCTTAACCGGCGTCCTTCCAAGGGGACCATGTCATGTATCAGACCATCCTCGTCGCCATCGATGGCAGCGACTGCGGCAATCTCGCCCTGGACGAGGCCATGCGCCTCGCGGCAATGTGCAATGCGACCCTGCATATTGTTCACGTGATCGACAACAGCTATCTCAAGTACGACATGGGCTACGGCAATCTGGGAGACTTGCGCCCCGCCTTGCTTGAGGGCGGACGCAAGCTGCTGACCGAGGCCGAGGCGAGGGCTCATGCTGGTCATGTCACATGCCGCGCGGAACTGCTTGACGAACTGCTCGGGCTCGGCGACGTTGCCACGATGATCAACGCGGCGGCGCAACGCGCCCACGCCGACGTGGTCGTACTTGGCACGCACGGCAGGCGCGGGGTGCGGCGCCTGGTAATGGGCAGCGTGGCAGAGGGTCTGGTGCGGGAATCGAAGGTGCCGGTGCTACTGGTGCGCGCCCCTTAGGCAGCGAGCCATCGCGGAAGGCCCTCTACTTCGTGAACGTCGCGGCGTCGCAGGACGCGCCAGGCCAAGGCACTATTCCCAGGCACTACCCCCAGGCACGGCCCCATAAGCCATTCCCACTAACTTTGGCCACCTTTGGTGCGGGCTGCAGAAATCGCGGTGTCGCGTTCCTGCGCAGCGGCCTTCTTCGCCTCATTAAACACGCCCTTCGCCTCCTTGACTTTTCGATCATATTCCTTTCGTGCGGATTGAATTTCCAACCGCATCTGAACCAACTGATCATTCGTTGCGGAACTTCCGGGGCTGGCCTGCTGAGCCCACGCCATCGTCGAGATGGTAGCCGTCAGCAAAATGAGGGTAGCGATCTTCTTCATGTGCGTGCTTCCAGTTGATGAGAGAGGTATGAATCCCGATGCTACGGGCATTCCATCTGCGGCAGATCCGGAGAATGGGCCCGTGGGATAGGCGAGTGCTGCGGTTGCCAAGCCAATATAGAGGGGCAGCTGGACCGCAGCCTGATCTACATCAAGCATCCGCGAGCACGCACCCGCTCCCTGTTGGCGCGAACAGTGGCCTCGCCCTGCGGCTGATCGAGCATATCTGCTACCAATCGCCGCACCAACTCAACACGTCCGTTTCCTCAATGCGCATCCGCAGACGGTGCCTTCGGTGCGGCCACCTTGCGCATCAGCGGCACCATTGCCGTGGCAATGCCGAAGCACACCAGAATCAACAGGTAGATGTCGCCAAAGGTTTG
This sequence comes from Cupriavidus campinensis, assembly GCF_905397395.1. Lineage (GTDB taxonomy): Bacteria > Pseudomonadota > Gammaproteobacteria > Burkholderiales > Burkholderiaceae > Cupriavidus > Cupriavidus campinensis. Next base: position 90,379 of record NZ_CAJPVH010000001.1, on the reverse strand, counting down.
CGTCTGGGCCTCGCGCCAGGCCAGTCCCCATAGTTGCCGCAGCGCGGCGGTCTGTGCATCGAGGGCGTCGTGGCCGGCTGCCATGAACCGCTCGCTGACGCTCTGCAGCAGGTTACCCATGGCTTCATTGCGGATGTTGAGATGCTCCGCCTCGCGCAGGAAGTGCATATTGCCGCGATCGTTGAGCACCGTGGCACACGCCGCGATGCCGATAGCGCCGCCCAGGTTGCGCATCAGATTGAACAGCCCCGATGCCAGCCTGAGCCGCTCCGGCGGCAGACTGCCGAGCGTCAGCGTAACCGTAGGCGCCACCGCAAACTGTTGCGCCATGCCGCGCAGCGCCTGGGGCAACAGCAGTTCTGCCGATCCCCAATCGTGCGTGATAGGTGCGAAGTACCACATCGAGATGCCGAACATCGCCAGGCCGAACATCATCAGCCAGCGCAGGTCCACCCGGTTGGCCAGGAAGGCATAGAGCGGGATCGACGCCATCTGGAACACACCCGTGGAGAATACCGCCAGCCCGATATCAAGCGCGCTGAAGCCGCGCACGCGCCCCAGGAACAGCGGCGTCAGGTAGATGGTGGCGAAGATGCCGATGCCGGTGACGAAGGAGAAAAAGCAGCCGAGCGCGAAGTTGCGCTCCTTGAGCGCGCGCAGGTCCACCACCGGATTGGCATGGGTCAGCGAGCGCCAGATGAAGGCGGCGCCCGCCAGGCCGGAGATCCAGGCGGTGGCCAGGATGACGTTGTCGCCGAACCAGTCCCAGCGCGGGCCCTCTTCCAGCGTGTATTCGAGGCAACCCAGGAACACCGCCATCAATCCCATGCCGAGGTAATCCGCCCCGCGCAGCAGCGACCAGTTGGGCCGGTCGACCTTGACCAGCAACGGTACCGCCACGGTCACGAAGATGCCGGGCACGAGGTTGATGAAGAACAGCCAGTGCCACGAGAAATGGTCGGTGATCCAGCCGCCAACCGTTGGCCCCAGCGTGGGCGCCAGCGAGGCCAGCGCGCCGACCGTGGCGGCCGCGATCACCCGCTGCGGCCCGCTGAAGAATGCGAAGGCCGTGGTGAACACCATCGGGATCATCGAGCCGCCCAGGAAACCCTGCAGCGCGCGAAACGCGATCATGCTCTGGATGTCCCACGCCATGCCGCACAGCAGGCTGGTCACCGTGAAGCCTGCCGCGGAGGCGGCAAACAGCCAGCGCGTCGACATCACACGCGAGAGCCAGCCTGACAGCGGAATGACGATAATCTCGGCGATCAGGTAGCTGGTTTGCACCCAGACCGTCTCATCGGCCCCGGCGGAGAGCGCGCCGCCGATATCGCGCAACGATGCAGAAACGATCTGGATGTCCAGCAAGGCGATGAACATGCCCACGCACATCGTGCCGAAAGCAAGCACCTTGGCGGCGGTGGACATCTGTCCCGGAGGCGTGTCCGCCACGGCGCGCGACGAGCGGGTCAGGCCGGCAGCCGTCATCACTGCACCTGCTTCGGCGGCAGCGTATTGACCTGCGCGACGACCGAGAGGCCCGGGCGCAGCACGCCAAGCCGGGCATCCTGCTCATCCAGCTGCACCCGCACCGGCACGCGCTGGACGATCTTGGTGAAGTTGCCGGTGGCATTCTCCGGCGGCAACACGCTGAACTGCGCGCCGGTGGCAGGCGCCAGGCTTGCCACGTGGCCATGGAAGACACGGCCGGGCAGCACATCGGCCTCGATTTCCACCGGCATGCCGGGGCGCATGTGCGCGAGCTGCCCTTCCTTGAAATTGGCATCCACCCACAGCCCGCCCGCCGGCACGATGGCCAGCAACTGGCTGCCGGCGCCCGCAAAGGCGCCCACCCGGGCGCGCCGGTTGCCCACGGTGCCGTCCACGGGCGCACGCAACGCCGTATAGCTCAGGTTCAGTTTGGCGATGTCCCGCTCGGCAATCGCCTGCGCCAGCGCCGCCTGGGCCTGCTGCTTCTGTGTGCCGATCACGTCCAGCTGACGCTGCGCGGCGAGCAGCGAGGCACGTGCGCGCTCGCCGTTGGCCTGCGCCTGCTTGTAGTCCGAATCCGCCTTTTGCGAGCTTTGGATGGAAACGGCGGCCTTGGCCACGAGGCTCGCGTAGCGCAACTGATCGTCGCGGGCCCGCACGGTGTCGGCATTGGTCGACGCTATCCCGGCCTTGGCCTGCCCGATCACGGCCTCCTGGAGGCGCGCGGTTGCATCGAGGTTGGCGAGCAACGCCTGCTGGGCCGCCACGGCGCCCTCGGCCTTGGCGAGTGCGGCGCGGTAATCGCGGTCGTCAATGCGTACCAGCAGGTCACCAGCCCGGACGGACTGGTTGTCCGTCACCGCCACTTCCGCGATATATCCGCCCACCTTGGCGCCAATCACGGTGATATCGCCACCGACGTAGGCATCGTCGGTGCTTTCCACGAACCGGGCGGATGTCCACCAGTGGTAGCCGTAGCCCACCCCGGCGAGTCCGGCCGCCACCAGCAGGCCAGTCGCCAGCAACCGCTTGGCGCTGACCTTGGATTTCGTCGCGGGAATGGAGTCGGCTCCGACCCGTTCAGTCAGCGTATCGCTGCTCATGGCACTTCCTCTCTGCATGCGGGGATTTCCCGCTGCCTGCGCAGCGGTGTGGGTAAAAGGGGGGCAAATCAGGTGGGGCGACTCAGGCTTCGGCCGAGCGGTCCAGTCGCTGGCGCAGGCGCTCGGTGGCGGCCGGGCCGGGCACAACGTGGAAATCGGCCCCGGTAACGGGGCGCCCGCTGGCGGCGTCAACCAGCACGGGCTCCACACGCTCGCCGGTCTTGCGGTCCGCCAGTTGCACGCTTTCGCCTTCGGGCGCGAGATGCTTGTTGCCCCAGGCCAGCATCGCCAGCAGCACCTGGCGGAAATCCCGGCCGCGCTCGGTCAGGATGTATTCGAAGCGCGGCGGGCGTTCGCAGTACTGCCGCCGCTCCAGCATGCCCTCCTCGACCAGCGAGTTCAGGCGGCGGGTCAGCATATTCGGGGCGATATCCAGGTTCTGCTGGAACGCATCGAAGCGCGTGATGCCGTAGAACGCCTCACGCAGGATCAGCACGCTCCAGCTATCGGCGACCCGGGCGGCCGTGCGGGCGATGGGGCAAGGCGTCTCCCCAAGCGGCTTTTTCTGCATCTCCGGACTCCTTGAAATACACGTTGCTATCAATTTGAAAGTTAGTCTAGACTAGTCACTATCATCATGCAAGTTAGTTGATGCAATGTTCCTGGTTGCTGTCGAAAGGTGTCCGCAATGCCGCTTCATACGCCCCACCCTGCCCGCGCCGGTCTCCCGCGCCTTCTGTCCACGCTGATCGCCGCCGGTGTCGTCACCACCCTGGCCGCCTGCGCCGCCGGCCCGGACTACCACGCGCCCGCGGCGGATATGCCGGCGGTCTACCCGCATGCCGCAGCACTGGCCGCCCGAGAAGCCACCCAACCGGCACCGTCACTGGATAGTTGGTGGCTCGGCTTCAACGATCCCGCGCTGACACGGGTCATCCAGCGCGCGCTGGAGCAGAACCTGGATCTCGCGGCTGCCATCGCCCGTGTGGATCAGGCCCGCGCCGCCGCGCGCCGGGCCGGCGCCGAGTTGCTGCCGCAGGGGGCGTTCTCCGCCAGCGTGGGCAAACAGCGCCAGTCGCTGGAAGGACCGCAAGGCCGGCTCGGCAGAAACCTGCCGGGCTATGACCGCGACCAGACGCTGTACAGCACGGGCGTGGGGGCAAGCTGGGAAATCGACGTGGCCGGCGGCCTGCGTCGGGGCGCCGAGGCGGCGAGCGCGGAAGCCCAGGCCGCCGAAGCCGAGCACTTGGGCGTGCGCGTGCTGGTGGTGGCGGAAGCCGCCGATGCCTACTTCCGCGTGCGCGGCGCGCAGCAACGCATCGCCATTGCACAGGAGCAGGTGCGCACCAATGCCCGGCTGTTGGAACTGGTGCAACTGCGCCTGGCCGATGGCATCGGCGCCGAGCGCGAACGGGCTCAGGCAGAAGCGCAGCTCGCACAGACCCGCGTCACCCTCCCACCGCTGCAGATCGAACTGGAAACCCAGCTCAACCGCCTCGACGTGTTGATGGGCGCGCAGCCCGGCACCTACGGCGCAGAACTGGCGGTGCCCACCGAGCGCATGACCGTGCCGCAGATCTCCGTGGCGCAGGGGCCGGCCAACCTGCTGCAACGTCGCCCGGACGTGATGGCGGCTGAGCGCCGCCTGGCGGCATCGAGCGCCCAGATCGGCGTCGCCACGGCGGAGTACTACCCCAAGGTGTCGATCTCCGCCCTGCTTGGTTTCGAGAGCCTGACCGCCAGCAAGCTGTTTACCGCGTCCGCATTCCAGCCCGCCGCCATCGCGGGGCTGCGCTGGAGACTGTTCGATTTCGGCCGGGTGGACGCCGAAGTTGCGCAGGCCAAAGGCGCCAACGCCGAGGCCCTGGCGAACTATCGCAGGTCCATGCTGCGCGCCACCGAGGACGTGGAGAACGCGATCATCGCGCTGACCCAGCTGGAGGTGCAAAGCCGGGAACTGGCGGTGGAAGTGGCGGCCCACGCCCGCTCGCGCGGCGCCGCAGAGGAAGCCTACAAGGGCGGCGCGGTCAGCCTGTTCGAAGTCCTCGAAGAAGACCGATTGCTATTGGCAGCGCGTGACCAGCAGGCCAGCGTACGCGCCGACAACGCCCGCGCAGCCGTGGCAACGTTCCGTGCGCTGGGCGGGGGGTGGATGCAATGAGAACGGGGCGACACCAGCCGCGTCAGCCCACGCCTGCAGGGTCAGCCGGCGGATCGAGATAGTCATCCACCGCGCTGCCCACGGTGGGATGAAAGCGATCATGGCTGTAGATCTCGGTCAGCTCGAAGCGCTTGAGCTTGTCGCGGACGGGGTCCTTCATCTCGGCGAAATGCAGCGCAATGCCGTCCGCGCCCAGGGCCAGGCCCAATTCGCGCAGCATGTCCGCCGAGGTGACATCGACACTGGTGACCGGCTCGGCGGCCACCACCACGCGGCGCACCGGGGTGGGCGAGTCCGCCACTGCCTCGGTGAGCCGTTGCTGGAACAGCTCGGCATTGGCGAAGAACAGCGGCGCGTCCCAGCGGAACAGCACCAGTCCGTCGATCCTTGCGGCGTTCGGATAGCGCTTTATGTCGTGATAGCCGCGCAGCCCGGGCACCCGGCCCAGCACCGCGAAGTGCGGCCGCCAGCCGTCCCACAGGAACTCGATCACGGCGACCACCACGGCGAGACAGATGCCGGGAATCGCCCCAAACACGGCTACGCCCGCGAAGCACAGCATTGACAGCCAGAACTCCCATTGCTGGATGCGAAAAATGCGCTGCAAGTCCCTGAATTCGAACAGGCCGATGGCCGCGGCGATGACCACGGCGGCCAGGGCGCTGGTGGGCAGGTAGCGCAGCAGGTTGGGGGCGAACATCAGCAGCGCGGCTACGGCGATGGCGCCGACCACGCCGGTCAGTTGCGTGCGCGCCCCGGCCGCCTCCGCCACGGGGGTGCGTGACGCGCTGCTGCTGATCGGAAAGCCCTGGAAGAAGCCCGCCGCCAGATTGGCGGCGCCGAGCGCCACCATCTCCTGGTTCGGATCCACGCGCATGTGCGAGCGCGCCGCGAAGGTGCGCGACAGCACGCTGGTATCGGCAAACGCGATCAGCGCCACGGCGCCGCCGCCGAGCACGATCTTGACCAGATCGGCCTCGCTAAGCCAGGGCACCGCGAACGCCGGCAGCCCCTGCGGAATCTCGCCCAGGATCTTCACGCCGAGGGTATCCAGATGGAACACGCTGACCGCCAGCGTGGCCAGGATCACGGCGATCAGGATGCCGGGAACCCGGTCGAAACGCTTGAGCAGCAGTATGACGGCCAGGCTGGCTGCCCCCACTGCCAGGCTGTACGCGTGGGTCTGGCCATCGGCAATCGCCCGGGCCAGTTCCCACAACTCGCGCAGCGGACCGGCATCCTCGATCGGGATGGCGAACAGCTTCGGCAACTGGCTGACCAGTACGGTCAACGCAATCCCATTCATATAGCCGTAGCGGATGGGCTTCGACAGCAGTTCTGTGATGAACCCAAGGCGCAGCAGCCCCAGCACGATGCAGAACAACCCGGAAACGATGGCCATCAGGCTGGCGGTGGCGATGGCGCGCGCGGGATCGCCGGCGGAAGCGGTGATGACGACGGCGAGGATCGGCGCCGCCAACGCGGAATCCGGCCCCAGCACCAGGATCCGGCTCGGACCGAACAGCGCATAGGCCAGCAGGGGGACGATGGTCGCGTACAGGCCGTACACGCCGGGCACGCCCGATGCCTCGGCATAGGCGATGCCCACCGGCACCAGCATCGTGGTCAGCACCAGTCCGGCAGCAAGATCCCTGGGAAGCCACGCAGGCTGATAGGCCGCGAGGGTTACCAGTCCGGGCAACCAGCGCCGCCATAGGGAGGAAGGGGCGTCACGCGGGGCAGATGCGTTGGCCATGGAGGGGTGGGCAGGCACGCCGCATGCGGCGCGATGCTTCAGCATAGGCCGGAAGTCCGCAAAGGGAAATAGGTCCTAGGCCCATGCCCAGCGCGCGGCGTGCCCGCCGGGATGGGGCGCCGGGAAACTTCCCCGGCCGCCCCACCCCGTTGGCCGGTCAGAACCCGGCGCGTGCCTGAATGTAGACCATGCGCGGTGCGCCCACCAGACGGCCAGCATTGCTGTCCGTGGTACGCGTGTAGTAGCGCTTGTCGAACACGTTGTTCAGTCCGATGGTGATGTCGGTGCGCTTCATCTGCGGCACCTTGAACATCGCCTGGAGATTCCAGGTGCGGAAGCCCGGAATACGCCCCACGCTGCCATCCGCCGACTCGGCCACGGTGTTCGCCAGATCCGCGTACTGCGAGCTCTGGTGCGTGGTGGAGATGTTGAACGTCCAGCTACGCCAGTCGTAGCGCGCACCGATGGTGTCGGTATTGCGCGAGTAGAACGGCACGTCCAGGCCGGCCGTGGGGCCGGACTTCTGGATCGCGCGGGTGTAGGTGTAGTTGGCGTACAGGTTCAGGCCGCCGAGCAGGCTGGCGCGGTCGAAGGTGTAGTCGATCGCGGATTCCACGCCATCATGGTCGGTGGCGCCGATGTTCTGGAACGTGGCCGGGGACAGCCCAGGCACCTGCTGAATCTGGTTGTCGAACTTGATCTTGAACGCGGTCAGCTCGGCACGGATGCGGCTGTCGGTCCAGCGCGTGCCCAACTCGAAGGTGCGGGCCACTTCCGGCTGCAGCGGATTGGAAGGCGTCTGGGAGTTGAGCTGGATGTTCTGCACCGGGCCGAACGATGTGCTGTAGTCCGCAAACACGGTCCACGCATTGTTCACCAGGTACGAGACGTTCACCGACGGCAGCGCCTTATTGTTGATGCTCTCGAACTGCGTGTTGGTGCCGCGTTGCTGGCGGTTGGTGTCGATGTGCTCGAAGCGCACGCCCGGCACAAAGCGCCAGTTGCCGTAGGCGATGCGGTCGTCGATGTAGACGGCATGGGCATCGGTGGCGTTGTCAAACGAGGTGGTCGGGCCCGACACGCCCGTCACCAGGCTCTGGTTGTACGCGTTGTCGTCGCCGCGCTCGCGGATATAGCGGTAGCCGACGGTGATGTCATGCTGGGTCGGCCCCAGGGACACGCGCTGCGTGTAGCGCGGCTCGATCCCGAAGGTGGTGTAGTTGCGCGGCTGGTGCGCAATCTGGGTGGCGCTCTGCTGCAGCGTGCTCTGGCGATAACTGTCGTTGAAGAACGTACGGATCTCGACCTCCTGGTTGGCGGAGATCGTGTTCACGTAGCCCAGGTCGAAGCCGGTGCGATTGCCGCTCCAGTAGTCGTTCGGCCGGGTGTTCTGGAACGGGTCGGCATTGTATTGCGCCACGGACAGGCCGCCCGGCGTACGCGAGCGCACGTCGTAGTACGAGAACTTGCCGTAAACCTGCTGCGACGGGGTGATGTCGTACGCGAACTTCAGCGCCACGTCGTTGACGTTGTCGTCGCTGCCCTTGCGCCATTCGCGGCCAGTCATGCCGGAGTACAGGAAGGCCAGGCCCAGGCCGCTCTCGAGCGTGGTGCCCACGAAGGCGTCGTACTGGGTGTTCCTGCCACCACCCTCGGTAAAGATGTTCTGGCGGATCGACGCGTCGCCGCTGATGCCCGGCCCGGTGGGAATCGGCTTGGTCGTGAAGTTGATGATGCCGCCCACGTTCTGCGGGCCGTAGCGCACCGCGCCGCCGCTGCGCACCACGTCGATGGTTTCGATATTGCCGAGGCTCACCGGCGCGAAGGACAGCTGCGGTTGCCCATAGGGCGCCACCGCCATCGGAATGCCGTCGAGCAGCACGGTGGAACGCGGGGAGTACCGGCCGGTCAGGCCGCGCACACCAATATTGAGCGAAATCGCGCTGCCGGCGGTGCCCGAGTTATCGGTCGATTGCACACCGGGGATGCGACGCATGACATCGCCGATGCTGGACGCGCCGCTCTGCTCGATCTGCTTTTCGTTGACCACGGTGCGGGCGCCCGGGAAGGTCTTGACGCTGTTCTGCAGCCCGGTGCCGAGCCAGTTGCCGCTGACCTGAACCGTCTCCAGCATCCGCTCGTCGTTGCCGCTTTGTCCGGCTTGCCCGGTCTGGCCCTCGGCCTGCTGCGCGCGAGCCATGCCCGGCGTCAGACTCAGGATGGACACCGCAAGCGCCGTGGCGCACAGCGCGATCTGGGGTGCGGCAGGCAGCTTGCCGCAACGGCTCGACTTCATGGCTTTGATCCCTTGTATCAACAACTTTACAAAGCCAATGAATGTAAATGATAACGGTTATCGGTACGAGCTTTCTGTCTGGGACCGGTATGAAATTCGGGGACTTCCCAGGCAAAGTGTTGCCGCCGCACGACAATGCCTTTGGCGCGGCAAGGCTTCAGGTCTGGATGAAATCCCGGTGGGCAGGCGCAGCACTTTTGGGGGCTTCGCCGATCATCTCCAGCACCGTGGACTCGATCATGTACGACATGGCGGCCAGAGCCAGGTCGTTGGGTTCCTCGCCGAACGGCTCCTCGATCTCGGCGCTGAGGGCCTCCAGCGCAAAGAACGTGTAGGCGATGAAGCACACGATCACCGGCGTCATCAGCCCTATCGAATCCAGGAGGCCGAACGGCAGCAGCATGCAGTACAGATAGATGCACCGATGGATGATGACCGAATAGGTGAAGGGGATCGGCGTGCCGGCCAGCCGCTCGCAGCCGCCCAGTGCCGTGCTGAGTTGATTGAGCGACATTTCCATCGACTGGGCCAGCGGCGGCGCCAGTTGGCCGGCGCGGAGCCGCTCGCCCACCCATTCGCCCGCCATCAGCAGCGCAATGGCGGGTTTGAACCTGGCGGCCTTGAGGCGGGCCGCATCGGCCTGGTCGAGGAACGGCGCCACGTCGGGCCATGCGTCGCTGCCCCGCAACTGATGGCGTAGCGCGTGCACGAATGCGCAGAGCCGGTAGGCCAACTGGCGGGCGTCGCGCGGGTCGGCCCCCAGCGTCAGCGCCTGCCTCGTCAGCGAGCGCGCTTCATTGAGCACGCTGCCCCAGAGCGTGCGCCCCTCCCAGAATCGCGCGTAGCTGGTGCTGTTGCGAAAACCGAGGAAGATCGCCAGCGTCAGGCCGATCAGCGAGAACGGCACGAAGTTCAGCGATACCTTCCAGTCGCCAATCCTGCCGTGGAAGGTGGTGATCAGGGCGGCAAACAGCGTGATGGTGATGAGCTGCGGGGCGATCTTGGGTAGCACCGAGCCTCGCAGGACAAACAGCATCCGGAACCAGTGCAGCGGCGGGCGGGTAATCATCTCAGGGCGCCTCGCGCAGCCGCAGCGCCGCCAGCGCCAGCGGTTTCGCCAGGACGGTCGTGGCGAGAGCCATGAGCAGCAGCCCGGAGAATGCCGCCGCGCCGATCAGGCGATTCTCGAGCAGGATGGCCAGCACCACCACCTCCATCAGCCCCTTGGTCTGCGCCAGCGCGCCCAGCGTCCAGGCGTCGCGCCGCCCCAGGCCAGCCATCCGCGCCGGCAGCGCCGTGCCGGCCATCTTGCCCACCACGGCCACGACGGTGGCCACGGCAAATACCACCAGGGCGTCGCCGCCGGCCGTGGTCAGGTCCGTACGCAGGCCAGTCATCAGGAAGAAGAACGGCATCAGCACCACTACCGTGGTGGGCTCCAGCTGCCGGCCGATATCAGCCGCCGCGCCGCGCGGCAGCACCACGCCGGCCAGGAATCCGCCCAGGATGTAATGCAGGCCGATCATCTCCGAGGCGCAGGCCGAGCCGAAGATCAGCACCACCACCGCCGCCAGCCGCGCATCCGTCCCGCGCAGGCGCGGCAGCCCCGCCGCCAGCAGCGGCCGCACGATCAGGAACATGGCGGCCACGTATGCACCGCCAGTCAGCACCAGCCGCAGCGGCGCCTGGGCCGCCTGCCCGGTGCTGGCGAGGATGCACGAGAGCACGATCCAGATGGCGGCATCGCTGACCGCCGCGCAGGCCACCGCAAGCCGGCCGGCCGTGGAATCGCTCAAGCCCATTTCCCGCAGGATGGCGCCCAGCACCGGCAGCGCGGTCACCGCCATCGATACCCCCACGGCAATCGCAAACTGCCACAGCGTGGCGGCGTCGCCAAGCAGCCCGGGCCGGTACTGGCCGAGACCCAACCCGGCGCCCACGCCCAGCGCAAACGGCACCAGCACGCAGCCCAACGCGGCGCTGATCGCGATCTTCCGCAGGCCGCGCGCCTCGCCGCCGCCAATATGCAGGCCGGACAGGAAAGCGAACAGCACCACCGCCAGCCATTGCAGGCCGGTCAGCGCGGTCAGCCGTGTGGCGCCGAACAGCGCCTGCCAGCTATCCGGCCAGAAGGCCCCGAGCAGCGACGGCCCGAGCAAAATGCCGCCCACGATCTGCATGACCACGAGCGGCACGATGCCGCCCATGCGCAAGCCGCGCCACAGCAGGAGCGGGGTGCCGACGACCAGACAGGCCTGGGCGAAGAAGATCGAGGTGGGATTCATGGCTGAGCGAGTTGGCGCGATGCAGCGGCGATGATACCTCGCCGGCGTCACGCGCCCACCGCTCGGGGCGGTGTCTTGGGGCAGGCAAGCGCGAAGCGGCCCCCAATAGCAAGGGCATCATAGAGCACATCGTCCAGCGGCATTCGGTCGCAGCCGCAAACGCCACCCGGACGGTATCCTTGGCCCACGTTTGTTTCGCACGCGCCATGCCCCCTATCGCTCCCCGGCCCGCCCCCCGGCCCGCTCCCACCGCAAGCGCGGACGCCTCGTACCGCATGCTCTGGCGCTGGCATTTCTATGCCGGCCTGTTCGTCATGCCGTTCCTGATCGTGCTGGCCGTGACCGGCACGCTCTACTGCTTCCAGCCGCAGATCGAGCCCCTGCTCTACCCGCACTTGCTGAAAGTCGAGCCGTCCGGCGATCGGCTACCCCCCCAGCGGCTGCTGGACCGCGCGCGCGTGGCGGCGCCCGCCGGGGCAACGGTCACCAACTACACGCTCAACACCGATCCGCGGGCGAGCGCCGAGTTCGTGTTCCGCCTGCCTGCAGGCGGCAGCGACAGCGTCTACCTGAACCCCTACACCGGCGCCTACCTAGGCAGCCTGAGCGTGGAAGACCGGTTGATGAAGCAGGTGCGCATGCTCCACCGGGCCTTGCTCGTCGGCAAGCCGGGCGAGTTGCTGATGGAACTGGCCGCATGCTGGGTGCTGGTGATGATCGCCACGGGCCTGGCGATGTGGTGGCCGCGCCTGCGCCAGCGCGGCGCGCGCGCCTTCGTGCCCGGCCCCGCCACGGGATCACGCGGCGGGTGGAAGGAAATCCATCTCGCGCTGGGCGCATGGCTGGCGGTGGGCGCCGTGGCGTTCATCCTCTCCGGGTTGCCGTGGACGGGCTCATGGGGCAAGCAGTTCAAGGCGCTCGCCACGGCCGCCAATCTCGGCCGCCCGGCCGATGGCCAGGGCGACATGCACGCGCATGCCGCGCCCCCGGCCAGCGGCGCCGATCACATGAAGCACCACCACACGATGGAATCGCTGCCGCTGGCGGACATGCCCTGGGCCGTCGGCCTGACCACCGTGCCCAGCGTAGCCCCGGCGAAGACCGCGCCGCTGACGCTGGATCAGATAGTGGCCGTGGTGGCCGCCCAAGGCATCACCACCGGCTGCCAGGTGGTCTTCCCGAAGGCCCCCGGCGGCGTCTACACCGCCTCCTGCTTCCCCGCCGATCCACGCGGCGAGCGCACGCTCCATATCGACCCCGCCAGCGGGCAGGTCGTCAAGGATCTCCGCTTCGCCGACTACGGCCCCGTGGCGCAGGCCATCTCCTACGGCACCTCCCTGCACATGGGGCGCTACTTCGGGCTGGCCAACCAGCTCATCTGCGCGGCGATTTCCCTGGGCCTGATGGCAATGGCTGTGACCGGCCTGGTGATGTGGATCCAGCGCAAGCCCGCGCGCAAGCTCGGGGCACCGGGCCATCCCGCCGCGTTGCCGCCGATGCGCGCCTGGGCCATCGGCCTGGGCCTGCTCGGCGCCGTGTTCCCGATGATGGGCGTCACGCTGCTTCTGGTCTGGCAGCTGGACCGCCGCATCGCCGGGGCGGGCGGCGTGCGCACCGCGCCGACGGTGTGACAGGTCGGGCCGGGGCATTGGGGGAATTTGGGAGAATTTGGGGGTAAGATCGCTGCACTCCCCAGCCTTGCATCCACCGTGGAAGACGCTCCGTACCTTGATTTCGACGCCTTGCAGCAACTGGCGCAGCACACCGACCACGTCACCGCCGACTGCGCCTGTGCCACTGACGCACTCCTTGGCTGGGCCAGCCTGCCGATTTCGTTTCCCGAGCCACAACTGAAGAAGATCGGCACGCTGGTCGCCAGCGCCTATGAGGAAGCGACGTTCCAGGAGTACGACCCCGACAGCGTCGGCTTCTGGTCGCCGGACGCCCCCGTGGCACCGCTGTACTACCCGGCCAACCGCTGCGATGTCTGGGCGTGCACGGTCTGCAGCCGCGCGTTCCTGCGCTACGTGGAAGGCGGCGGCTACTTCGTCGATCCACGCATCCGGCGGCTCACGGGCCGCGTGCTGGTGGATGCACGTCTGGGCTGAAGCGCCCGCCTAGCGCGCGCCCCATTGTCAAAGGCGCACGATGCTTCCATGACTGCATGCGGCGGCGTCCCTTCACCCGATCGACAAAGGAATACACCCGCCGGCGGTTCGTCTGACTGAAGACAGCGCATCACGCTGCATTTCACTCTCCGCCTGATCAAAAGGACAGACCATGAACCTCCACCGTACCCTCCCGGCCACACTGGCCGCACTTGCCGCTCTCACCCTCGCCTCCGGGGCCATGGCGCAGACGCCTTCGCCGGCCAACACCGTCCCCGTCAAGAACATCGTGCTGGTGCACGGCCTGTATGCCGATGGATCGAGCTGGGAAAAGGTCATTCCGCTGCTGCAGGCGAAGGGCTACCACGTCACATCGGTGCAGAACCCCACCACGTCGCTGGACGCGGATGTCGACGCCGTCAAGCGCACGCTCGCGCTCCAGGACGGCCCCACGCTGCTCGTGGCGCACTCCTATGGCGGCATGGTCATCAGCCAGGCCGGCGACGACCCGAAAGTGGCCGGGCTGGTCTACATCGCCGCCCGCGCGCCAGATGCCGGAGAGGACTATCCCGCCCTGACCCGCAGGTTCCCCGCCGCACCCGCCTCCGCCGGCCTGCAATGGGGTGCGGACGGCTATGGCCGATTGTCCGAACAGGCGTTCCTGCACGACTTCGCCGGAGATCTGCCCGAGACCCAGTCGCGCGCCTACTACGCCGTGCAGCAGCCGATGGGCAAGGCCATCACCATGGCGAAGACCACCGTCGCGGCATGGCGTGACAAGCCCACGTGGTACGCGGTGTCCACCGAGGACCGCACCATCAACCCGGATCTGGAGCGCTTCATGGCCAAGCGCATGGGCGCGCAGACCGTGGAGATTCCGGCGAGCCATGTCTCGCTGCTGTCGCGCCCGCAGGATGTGGCCAGCCTGATCCTGCAGGCCGCTGCCGGCAAATCTGCCGGATAAAAACTTCCGCGCCACTGCATCCAAACGCTCCGCTGGTGTGTAGCCCCTGTGCAGCCTCCGGGTTCGCACCGATCCACGACACACCAAGGAGCCCCACCATGATCCGCACCTCCCTTCTTGTTCCCGTCTCCGCCTGCCTTGCCCTGACCGCCTGCGGCGGCATGCACCAAGCCGGTCCGATGCCCGCGCCCATGCCGGTGGCCGACGCCATCAAGGTGCCAGACGGCCACAAGCTCGCCATGCAGACAGTTGGCGTGGGCGAGCTGCGCTACGAATGCCGGCCCAAGGCCAACGCCGCCGACCAGTTCGAATGGGCCTTCGTCGGCCCCACCGCCACGCTGAACGACCGCAGCGGCAAGGCAGTCGGCAAGTATTACGGCCCGCCCGCGACGTGGGAGTTCATGGACGGCTCGAAGGTCACCGCCACCCAGGTCGCCGTGGCGCCGGCCGGCGATGGCAATATCCCCCACCAGCTCGTGAAAGCGAATCCAGCGACCGGCAGCGGCATGATGAGCGGCGTCACCTTCATCCAGCGCGTGGCCACCCGTGGCGGCGTGGCGCCGGCGGCGGCCTGCAGCGCGGCCAATCGCGGCGCGGCGCAGATGGTGCGTTACCAGGCGGACTACCTGTTCTGGAAAGCGGCGGCCTGAGCGGGCTGGCGCGCGCGGCATTAGGGAAAGCCCAGCGGGCCGCTGCCGACTGTCGGGCGTAAGATGTGCGCTCGGGCGCCCCCAGCCCGCCGCCCCTTGCAGCCCTGCAGCCACCAGAGAGCCCGCTCTTGACCGCCGCCCTGCCCTCCGTCAACGACCATTTCGACTACGAATCCGCGCTCGCCGGTTGCGCCGCGCGGGACGTGACGGCCTTGCGCCGTCTCTACGAGCATGCAGCCCCGTACCTGTTGGGCGTGGCGGTCCGTATCGTGCGGGACCGGGCCCTGGCGGAAGACGTGCTGCACGACGCCTTCGTCAAGGTCTGGAGCCATGCCCATACGTTCGACCCCGCACGCGGCGCGGCGCGCGGCTGGCTGTTCAGTCTGGTCCGGCATCAGGCGCTCAACCTCGTGCGTGACCGCCTGCGGCTGGTGCTACCCGACGAGGAGATGGCGCAGGCCATCGAGGACGAGGCAGCCCTGGCCGCCATGGCGGGCGCGGCCCCGGCCGGCGAGACCCGCGTGATGCTCGGCCGGCTGGCCATCTGCCTCGACCAACTGGACCCGCCCAAGCGCGACAGCATCCTCTATGCCTATGTCGATGGCTGCTCGCACAGCGAGATCGCCGCGCGGCTCGGCGCGCCGCTGGGCAGCGTGAAAGCCTGGGTGCGGCGCGGCCTGCAGGCGCTGAAGGAGTGCATGCAATGAGCGTCGATGCCGGAGATCCGCACCGCGGCGATTGGGATGCGCTGGATGAACTCGCCGCCGGCTACGTGCTGGGCACGCTTTCCGCCGCCCAGCGCGAAGACGTGGCGCGCCGCCTGCCCCAGGAGCCCGGCCTGCAAGACCGTGTCGATGCCTGGGAAGCGCGCCTGCATGCCTTGTCGGCCCTGGCCGAGCCGGTCACGCCCGCGCCCCGCGTCTGGAGCGCCATCGCGCGCAGCATCGGCCATGCCGAACAGCGCCCCACGTCTGCCACGTCTGCCACGTCTGCTACGTCTGCTACCGTCAGGCCCGGATGGTGGCATTCGCTGGCGCTGTGGCGCGGCATTGCGTTCGGGGCGACGGCCTGCTCGCTGCTGCTGGCCGCCATGCTGGGCCTGCGCGCGTTCGCGCCGCCCGCGCCGCCGCGCTATGTGGTAGTGCTGGCCGCGCCTCAGGACAAGACACCGGGCTGGCTGATCCAGGCCTCCAGCCCACGCCGGCTGAAGCTGATTCCGCTCGGCGCGCAGGCCGCGCCAACCAACCGGGCGCTGCAGTTCTGGACCAAGGCGGACGACTGGAGCGGGCCGGTCTCGCTCGGTCTGGTGCAGGCCAACCAGTCGCTCGATGTCGCGCTGGACCGCCTGCCAGCCCTCCAGGACAACCAGTTGTTCGAGATCACGCTCGAGCCCGCCGCCGGGTCGCCCATCGGGCGCCCGACCGGCCCGGTGCTCTACATCGGCCGCGCGGTGCTGGTGCGCTAGCGCGCTTACGGTGCTACCGTCACGCTGCGGAATCCCTGCCGGGCTGCCGGCAGGCGCTTGCATTCCACGCCGTCGCGCAGCACGCCACCATCGTCGCTCAGAATGCGCAGGCGCTGCGTGCCGGGCATCGTGAAGATGGCTTCCGGCTTCAGCGTGGCGATAGCCGACTGGCCGAACGCCACGGGCCGGTCACTGGCGGCGCCGGACCATCGATACAGCGCAAAGGTGCCGTCATCGGCCACCGGCCCGGCCGCGATCACATAGCCGTGCGCCACGCGCTCGATGCTGCGGATGCCCCGTCCGCCCAGATCTAGCAGTACCGGGCTGCCAAACTTCGCCGGCTTGGCGTCGATCAGCCCGTCGGGGTTCTCCAGCGGCACGAGAATGGCCTTGCCATCGACCAGCGGATTGCGGAAGCCAATCAGCAAGCCGCCGTCCGCCGCCGCGAGCCCTTCGATATTGAGCCCGCCCGGGCTTTCCGGCGCCCGTTCGGCAGCCGCCTTGAGCGGCAGCGACGCCAGCGCCGGAGCCGCCACGAGATCCTTCAGCAGATCCTGGTAGGGCCGGCCCACCGGCTTGAGCGACAGCCGGCCCGGATCAAGTTCCACCGCGAAGAACCGATGCCGGCGCCCCTGCACCTTGCCCTTGGCATTGCGCCCGTGCGACGAGATGACGTAGGCGCGCTGGCCGACAACAGCCGCGCCTTCGAGGTCCGACTCGCCATCGTCATCGGTGCCGAGGAAGTTGCCGAGCGTGAAGGTCTTGACCGCGCGCGCCTGACCGGGCTGGTACACCGTCAGCACATTGCGCTCGTCGCCCACCACCACGAAGTGGTCCGGGCCGAGGGAAAAGCCGGCCGAGGCGTCGCAGAGTCCCGCGTAGGTCTCCACGGCATCCGCCGGCCCAGCGGCCCCGGCCCCCCCAGCCGCCGAGGCCCCGCCCGCGCCAAGCATCAGGCATAGCGCCAGACAAACCATGCTGCGTCGGGGGATTCGCATCGTCGGTTCTCCTTCAGGGTGGGGGCTGCGACACCATGCCGGGCCGGGCCCAGCATACGCGCACCGGAAGCCCGCGTCGCTCGGCTGTGGGAATCTGGCTACAGGATCGTACACGTGCCGCGTTGCGCGGGACGCTGATACATGTCGAGCGAGAGGCCGCTGCTGGCATCGACGTATGGCGTGACCTGGCCGCAGATTTCGGCAAAGTCATACAGAATGCCGCCGAAGTTGCCGGCGTCGGGGCTTCCGACGATGCGGAGGCGCCTGACCGTGTCGTCGAGGTCGATGCCCAATATGCGCTCCTGTCCGCCGAAGTGGACCACCGCCAGCAACGCCACGGTGTGCATGCCGGTGTAACGAGACCCGGGCATCGTCACGTTACAGCCGCTCAGCAACAACGGGCCGTGCGCAAGTTCGGCGCGCAGTGCGTCGTCGTCCAGCCCGCAGCCGCCACGGCGCAGCGGCTTCACGCGGCCATTGGCGATGCCTGCTGCCGCAAGCACTACGCGGCTGTGGTCGAAATAGCATTGGCCCGGCTGTTGGGGCTTGAGCATCCGCGCCGCAAGGAGCCGGGCGACAGGCGCGTAGGATTTGAACAATTGCAGGGAGGCAAACTTTGGCATGACGGATTCCTGAAAGGCGACCATGCGTCGCATGATGCGCAAGTCGAAGGAATCTATCAGCGCCACCGCGCCCCGCCTCTGATGCCGGACAAGCCCGCGTGGCGCCGAGGCATTCTCGTACAGTTTCGCCAGGGGGGCGGGCGCCGGCTGTTCGATGCGCTCAGCGGGGTGCCGCTGGGGGAGGCCGTGTCCGCCAGCGGCACCGTGCCGGGCGTCAGGCCGCCAGTGCAGATCGGCGATGCCTTCTATATAGATGGCCCGCGCGCAAGCGTTTCGACGGCTCGCTTCAGCGCGGCACGCTCGGTCTGCATACGCTCACGCATGGCGCTCACATCACTTCGCGCCGCGCTCAAATCGGCCCGTTGGGCCAGAACCTGCGCCTGTACCAACGCGGGCGACGGCCCGCCGGCGGCAGTGCGTGCAGCCACGCCAGATTCCGGGTCGAGGCTGCGCGCCACGGCCTCGGCGGACAGGTGCACGGCGCGGCCTGTGTGGCGCAGCGCCGCCGCATCGACCATTGCCGAATCGATCTCGCTGGCCGGCAGATGGCGGTCCAGCGCGTCGCGCACCACCGCGCCCACCACGTGGTGGGCCTCGCGGAACGACATGCCGGCGCTGCGCACCAGCGTGTCGGCCAGATCGGTGGCCATCGAAAAATCCCGGCGGGCGCGCGCCAGCATGTGACTGGCCTGCGGCGTGGCATGGCTCAGCACCAGCCGCAGCAGGGCCACGCAGCGCTTGCACTCGTCCGCCGCCTCCCAGAAACCGCGCATGCTTTCGCGGTTGCCGTCGCCGCTGTGCGTGAAATGGCTGCCCTTCAGCGCCGCCAGCGAGGCCGTGAGCAGGCCGATCATGTGACCGCCCTTGCCCTTCAGGTATTCGAGCACGACCGGGTTTTTCTTCTGCGGCATGATGCTCGACGTGCCCGCCACGCTGTCCGGGAAGTCGATCAGCCCGAATTCCGGCGTCGCCCAGACATAGAGATCCTGCGCCACGCGGCCCCAGGTGACTGTGCCGATGGTGATGGCGGCGAGGATTTCCCACGCAAAGTCGCGCGAGGCCACGCCGTCCAGCGAATTGGTGGTCGGGGCGGAGAAGCCGAGCCAGCGCGCCGTGGCCGTACGGTCGATCGGGAACGCCGTGCCGGCCAGCGCTCCGGCGCCAAGCGGGCAGGCATCGAGCCGGGCCAGCGCCTGCCGCAGCCGGGCGATGTCCCGCCCCAGCGACTCGGCCACGCCGGCCAGGTAATAGCCATAGGTGATCGGCTGGGCCGATTGCAGGTGGGTGTAGCCCGGCATGACGGTGCCGGCATGCTCGGCGGCGCGGTCCAGCAACACCGTGCGGGTGGCCAGCAGTTCGTCGAGGATGGCCAGCGCCGCGTCACGGGCGCGCAGGCGGTCATGCGTGGCCAGGATGTCGTTGCGGCTGCGCGCCACGTGCAGCCGCCCGCCCACGTCGGCGCCGGCCAACGCCATCAGCCGGGCCTCGTAGTTGAAATAGGCGTCCTCGCGGGCCGGGTCCAGCGGCACGGCGTCCGGGCCCTCGGCCTCGATGCGCACCAGCGCCTGCGCCAGTTGCGTGGCCACCTCGGCCGGCACCAGCCCGGTGCCGTGCAGCATCAGCAGGTGCGCCTGGTTGATATCGCTCAAATACGGGAAGCCACTGCCGAATTCGCGCGCCAGGCGCGGCAGGTAGATGTGTTCGCAGACCTCGGGGGCGGTAGCCTGGGTCAGGCGGCGGCTGACTTTCGATTCCATACGTGTGTTGTTCTCCGGTACGTTGGAGCCAAGTATGGAAATACGGTGGTCATATCGTCAAATCAGTTATTTCGGCCTGTGCATACGGATTTGATATACCATCGCCCGCATGAATTTCAAACAGATCGAAGCCTTCCGGGCCGTGATGGTGACCGGCTCGATGACGACCGCCGCCACCCAGCTGCACACCTCGCAGCCGAACATCAGCCGCGTGATCGCCCAGCTGGAGCGGGAGACGGGATTCAAGCTATTTGCGCGGATTGCCGGCCGGCTGACGCCGACCGTGGAGGCCGAAGCCCTGTTCCGGGACGTGGAGCGCTCCTTCCTCGGGCTCGACAGCCTGCGCGCCTCGGCGCGGTCGATCCGGGAGGTGGGCGTGGGCACGCTGCGCATCGGCACCGTGCCGTCGATTGCCATGAGCGTGATGCCGCAGGCCATCGCCCGGTTCCGGGAGCAGCACCCGGACGTGCCTATCGCCGTGCATACCAGCGATTCGCCAACCGTCGCCAAATGGACGGCGAACCAGTTCTGCGACTTCGGACTGGTGTCTTACGTGGTGGAGACGGCGGGCATCGACAGCGCGCTGCTGCGCGACGAGCCCGGCGTCTGCATCGTGCCCGCCGAGCACCGCCTGGCGCGCAAGCGCGTCGTCCACGCGGCGGACCTGGACGGCGAGCGCTTTATCTCGCTCACCCATGGCGATGGCACGCGCGCCATCGTCGATGCCGCCTTCGCGCCGGACCGGCGCGTGCTGACGCTGGAGACGCCCTACGCCGCCACCATCTGCACGATGGTGGAGATGGGCCTCGGCGTCAGCGTGGTGAACCCGGTGGTGGTGCGCAGCCTGAAGCTGCCCGGCGTGCGCGCCATCCGCTTCGAACCCGCCATCCCGTTCGAAAGCTACGTCCTGCACAACCAGCAACGCCCGGTGCCAGCGCTGGCGCAGGCGTTCCTGGACTGCCTGCCCGCGGCCGACGCGTAGTGGCTTAATACATCCCAGCCTGATCCAGTTCCCGCGCGCGGCGGGCGTCCTCGGCGTGCACGTAGATCGAGGTGGTCGCCAGCGAGGCATGGCCCAGCTGGTGCTGCACCACGTCCAGCGCCACCCCGCGTGCAATCGCGTGCGAGCCGAAGGTGTGGCGCAGCCAGTGCGCGCTGGCCTGCCCGAGCCGCGCCGCGCCGGCGGGGTCTTCCGCGGCCATGGCCTGCGCCGCCTGCGCGAAGAAGCCCTTCCAGATCGCATCGAGCTGCGCCACGGACAGCCGGCCCACGGCGCCATCGTCCTTCACCCGCCCGATCAGCGGCGTGGACGGGTGCAGCCGCTCCAGCTCGCGCCCCAGGCCGCGCACTTCCAGATAGTCACGCAGCGCCTCGATCACCGGGCCCGGCACATGCACCTCCCGGGCGCGCGTGCCTTTGCCGACGAACGAGAGCGTCCACACGCCACGCTGGTCGGCGGCCAGGTCCTGCTGGGCGAGGTCGCCCACGGTCACCTGCGCCTGCTCGGAAATCCGCAAGCCGGTGGCATAGACGAAGCGCAGCATGAACTGGAGCCGTGCCGTGCGCGGGTCATCCGCCGGCAGGCCCGCCGTGAACTTGCGCAGGAACTGCCACTGGGCGTCGGTAAAGCTGCGCGCCACCTTGATTCGGCCCTGCCCCGCCGCCTTGGGCTTGGGCAGCAGCTCGAACGGGTTGTAGCGCAGGTACTGCGCGTTGACCAGCCACGCGCACAGCGATTTGACGATGGTGAACGCCTGCCGCACGCTACCCGCCGACAGCGGTCCCTCGAATGGCCGCCAGTCGTGGCGATAGCGCGGCGTGCCGCGCGGGCCGACCCACTGGGCGGCCGGTTGCGGATCGGCCAGGAAGGTCAGGTAGGCGCTGCAATCCTCGACAGTCAGGTCGGACAGGGCCTTGCCGCGCGCGAACACGGCCCAGAGCAGGAAGCGCTCGGCCTGCGTGCGATAGGCGCGCCAGGTGTGGCCGCCCACGGGCGGATGCACGCCCAGCCAGGCGTGGATGGCCATCAGGTCGTTCTGGGCCGAAATGCGGGAATCGACGCCGGGCGGCGTACGGTTGTGGCCCTGCCGGCCGTCCAGCGCGGGCGGCAGCAGCAGCGATTCGAGTGGCGCCACCGCCGCTGCCGGCGCACGCAGGCTCGCCAGTTCGGCGGCCGTGGCGGTGCGGCGTGGCACCAGCGCGGCGGCGGGAATCGCGCCGATATCGTCGGCCTGATCGGCCAGCCAGGCCTCGATGCGCCGGGCGGTATGGTCGCCGATGCGCCGCGCATGGCGGTGCCAGCGCGGGCCCTCATGGCCGATCACGGCTTGCAGCGCGCCGAGCGTGGCCCAGCCCGCCTCGACCAGCCGCTGGGCGATGGCCGGCGCGAACCAGCCGGTCACGGCGTCATTGGGCGTGGGGCGGGAAACCAGCTGGGGCTTGAGCGCGTCAAGCACGCGCAGCAGCTTGCGGCGACGGTTCTGGCGCGCGGTGGCGCTCTCCTCGGCCGGCGTGCGGAACAGGCCCAGCCAGGCGCGCTCGGAGATGGTCGGCTGCCCGTCGGCACGGGTTTCCAGCCGCTTGACGCCGCGCGCCAGCTCGGATTCGATCCAGCCGATGGTGGTGCGGGCCACGCGCAGGTCCAGCCCGGTCTCCAGATAGCGGTCGGCCAGCCGGGCGAGGTCGATCCCCTCGAGGTAACCGCGATAGAAAGCGAAGTGATGCGGGCCAAGCAGCCGCTCCGGGGCAACGGGCGGGCGCTGCCGGCGACGGACGGCAGTACGTTCAGGGTCAGACAAGGTGCAATGCGGACATCAAGGCGAAGGGCGCGATGATACCGCTGTTTGTTTTTCGCCCCTCTCCCGCTTCCAGGAGAGGGGAAAACCACCCCTTACAGAAACGTCTGTGCCTTGATAATTACCATTATCTCGACCCGGCGTTTAACGCCGCAAACTCAGCTACCTACCGTCACGAACCCACCGTCACGAACACCGGGTTCGAGTAGAACCAGAGGTCGTTGTAGTTGCGGGCGTTGATGGCGTTGAAGCGCGCGGTGTCCTCGGTGACCGTGGTCTTGGCGTCCGGCAGCGGGTTGCCGTTCTGGGTCTCGCCCGCCACGTTCATGCCGAGGTTGGTGCCGCGCAGGCGGAAGTACTGGTTCTTCGCCGCCGTGTAGGTGTAGGTCACGGCGTAGTACCCGTCCGAATCCAGCTTCCAGTCGGCCGATGTAAAGGTGGCGATCACCTTGGTCGAGTCGTTGGTTTCCTTGCTGTAGCCCGGCGTGCCAGCCGCGGCGCGCGGCGTCACGTCTCCGGCGATCAGGTCGATGTGGTCCACCGTGGGGCGCACGTTCACGTTGATGCCGCTGTTGATCGGGTACTCGTAGTGGTTACGGTCCGGGCTCTTGAAGCGGATGCTCACCGTCACGGTCTCGCCGGCCTTGGCCTTCAGCTCGCCGCCCATCTCGCCCTTGCCGGCGGCGCCGGCCACGTTGAAGTCGAGCGCGTTGATCAGGTCGCCGAACACCGAGAACATGCGGCCCGAGCGCACGCCTTCCAGCACGCCCTTGATCCCCGTGTACTGGTTTTCGATCCAGACATAGGTCTTGGCGTACTCACCCGGAAAGTAGCCGCTGCTGTTCGCGCCGATGGTCTTGAAGTGGTGGTCGGAGTCGGCCACGTTCCAGAAGCGCCGGCCGTCACCGAGCAGCGCGTCCCAGATGCCGCCGACCTGCGCCACCACGTAGTCCACCCCGCCGTAGACGCGGTTCTTGAGGTTGGCGTCCACGTAAGCGGTGGTGTAGCCGCCGCGGTCCGGCTCCATCTGGTTGCCGACCATGCCTTCCACGCCGAAGACGATGTTCGGGGCGGTGTCGTTGAACTCGCGGTAGTCGGCGGCGGTGTACTTGCCGGTGTTGCGCGAGGGGTGGTTGATCAGCGCGTAGCTGGTGTCGGGATAGTTGTCCCGCAGCCAGGCCACGGCCTTCACGGCGTCCGCGTGCGTGGTGTAGGCGCGCGGGCCCTTGGCGTTCCAGTTGGTCACGTCCACCGGATCGAACTGGGTGTCCGGGCGGTTCGTGAAGAAGTATTCGAACTCGTTGGCCGCCTTGGTGGCCGTGCCCAGCGGCGCGCCGCCGAAAATGCCCACGTTCATGTGGTCATGGGTGGGCATGTCCCATTCGAAGGCCGAGAAGATTAGCTTGTTGACGTACGCGCCATTGACCTGCATCTGGCGCACCGCCGGCATCTCGTACTGGGCCATGGCCTGCGAGAACGGCAGCGGGCCGCCGACGATGGCGGTGCCGTTCTGGTCGCGCGTGGACGGGCGCAGGTGGTTGGAGATGGCGGTCCAGTCGAGGTTGTTCTTGACCAGCGCCTCGTCCAGCACGCTGGCGAGCAGGCTCTGGGCATCGTCCGATTCCACAGTGTGGACGTGCAGGTCGCCGGTGGTCCATTTGCCCGTGGCTGCGGCGGGCGTCGGGTTGACCGGGGTGCCGGGTTCGGTGGGGCTGGTCGGGCCGGACGGCGTGGCCGGGTTCGATGCCGGGGCATCGTCGCTGCTGTTGCAGCCGTAGAACAAGGCGGAGACAAGCACAGCTGCCGCGATGCCGATCGCGGAGTGGGTATAACGCATTTCTGACTTCCCTGATTTCTAGTTTGAGCGCCGATGGTGCCGGCGATTCATGACAGGAAAGTGATAGTCGTGCGTATTTTCAGAAAATCATTGCGCAGGATGGAATACCCGCTACAGCACCAATGTGACAGTCGCCATGAATGTGGAGGTACTGTCGAGCCGGTTCTTGCTGCTCACCGTCGGCACCCAGCGCAGCCCGAACGAGAGCGGATGCTTGCCGCCGAGCTTGGTGTCGTAGGTAACGATCGGCCCCATGGCAAAGTCGTGGCCGTGGAAGCCATGCAGCAGGTCTGCCGTGGGGCCGCTATCGCCGCCGAGCTGCTGCACCGTGCCCATGACCAGCCCCACGCCCCACGGCCCGAAGCGCTTCACGCCCATCACGTCCAGCGTGAACAGCGGCGCGTTCTGGTAGTCGGTGGCCGTGTTGCGCGTGTAGAACTGGAACGCGCCGACGGCGTTGAATTCCAGCCCGTACTGCGGCATCAGGTGGGTGAAGGCCACCTGCGGGACGAAGGTCCAGTTGTTCAGGCTCGGATTGGCCAGCGCGTCCTTGTTGTACTGGCCGGTGGGCGCCCAGACGTTGAAGCTCAACGCCATGTGGCTGGTCTTGGAGAAGTGATAGCCGGCGATGATCGGGGCGAAGTAGATATCGAACAAGTTCGAAGCCCGGTCCGACGTGCCGGTCGAGAAGTTGCCGAGCGCGCCGCTGGCGCCGGCCGTGGCATGCACCGTGGTCCAGACATAGGGCAGCGTGAAGCTGGAGGCGAAGTTCCACGCGCCGGGGCCGGTGTCCCAGACCTTCATGGCGGTGGCCAGCGTGAAGGCAATCTTGGCTTCCACACCGAGCGTGGTCCGACCGCCGATGGGCACCTGCCGGTCGCCGCCCACGGAGCCGTTCAGGTAGATTTCGCCGAAGTTGACCACCCAGACCGGCTCGGGCGGCACCACGCCAGCGTTGGCCTGCACGCTGGTGCCAGACACCGGGCGGCCCAGCGCCCCTTCCGTGGCCTGCGCGGCCAGCGGGACCAGGCCGGCGCCGCACGCCACCGCGCCGTACAGAAGCGACTTCCCGACCATTGACTGCCTCCATCCCGTATCTGCCAGCATGCAGGCATGCTGACAGAATCCATACGGAATGGAATTCAGTTTTCTCGTCGGCGAGTTGAAACTTTTCAGCGATTTTCGATCAATATCGAGAATCAGACCGCGCCGCGCGTCTCCACGTACAGCGCGTACAGCGAGTGGCTGGACGCCATATAGAGACGGTTGCGCTTGGGGCCGCCAAAGCAGAGGTTCGGGCAGCGTTCCGGCAGGTGGATATGGCCGATGGCCTTGCCCTGCGGATTGAACACGCGCACGCCGTCCAGCTTGGCCGGGTCCGCGCCGGGCGCCCCGCTACTCCCCCAGCCGGCCCAGATGTTGCCGTCCACGTCGCACTTCATGCCGTCCAGCGCGCCGGGGCCATTGGCGTCGATCAGCTTGGTCTTGTTCGACAAACCGCCGTCCGCTGCCACGTCATAGGCCCAGACCACGCGGTGCGGCTGCGCACGCGCCTCGATCACGTAGAGCTTCTTCTCGTCCGGCGAAAAGCACAGGCCGTTCGGGCCGTTGAGATCGGCAATGACCTGCGTAACCGCGTTGTCTTTCGGATCGATCCGATAGACAGCGTGCGGCAGTTCTGGCGTGGCCTTGTCCCCCTCCCACTCGCCGCCGATGCCAAACGGCGGATCGGAGAACCAGAGCGAGCCGTCGGACTTGCAGATGATGTCGTTGGGGGAGTTGAAGCGCTTGCCCTGGTAGCGGTCTGCAAGGACCGTGATGGACCCGTCGTACTCGGTGCGGGTGACGCGGCGCGTCAGGTGCTCGCAGCTGACCAGCCGGCCCTGCTTGTCACGGCAGTGGCCATTGCTGAAGTTGGCCGGCTGGCGGAACACGCTCCACTGGTTGGCGGCTTCGTCGTAACGAATGATGCGGTTGTTGGGGATGTCCGAAAACAGCAGGTAGCGGCCGTCGCCGAACCAGACCGGCCCTTCCACCCAGCGGAAGCCCGTGGCGAGCTGCTCCACGGTGGAGCTGAACAGGCGGTATTTGGCAAAGCTGGGGTCGAGGATCTCCACGGCCGCGTCGGGATAGCGCTGGCTCGGCTTGAATTCGAAAGCCTGGGCGAGAGCCACGCCGCTGGCAGCCGCCGCTGCGGCCGCGCCGCCGGCTTTCAGCAGCGTCCGCCGCCGTGCGTCGATTGGGGTGTCTTGCATCGATTGTCTCCGTCCTCGTTATAGTTATCGGACATCATATGAGAACAAAAGCGGCGCCGCAAGCATTCGGTTAGAGGATGTTGGCGACAATTGCCTTGGTTGTACGATGACAAAGACATCCAGGCGAGGGGGCACCGCGAGTGCCCAGCCATGCCCACTTCATGAGCACGGGTAAGGGACAGTGATAAGGTGAGCGCATCGGCGCGCCAGCTCCTCAGTTCCTCATGGCCGCGCGCCCGGCAGCATTCCCAACCTCCCTGACCTTCGGCAGACCCTCATGGCCACCGCCATCCTCCTAGAAAATATCCACGCCAGCGCCCAGCAGATGCTGGGGCGCCATCAGATCGACGTCGCCACGCAGGGCAAGGCCCTGGCCGGCGAACCCCTGCAGCAAGCGGTGCAGGGGCACGAACTGCTTGGCATCCGCTCCGCCACCACGCTCACGGCGGAAACCTTCGCCCAGCCCGGCAAGCTGCTGACGGTGGGCTGCTTCTGCATCGGCACCTCGCAGGTCGACCTCGGCGCGGCGGCCCACGCCGGCATTCCGGTGTTCAATGCCCCGTTCTCCAACACGCGCTCGGTGGCGGAACTGGTCATCGGCCAGGCGATCATGCTGATGCGCCGCATCCCCGAGAAAAGCCGCGCGGCCCATCTGGGGGAATGGCAGAAATCCGCCAAGGGTTCGTTCGAGATTCGTGGCAAGACCATGGCCGTGATCGGCTACGGCAATATCGGCGCGCAGGTTGGCATCCTGGCTGAAGCCATGGGCATGCGCGTGGTGTTCTACGACATCCGCCCGCGTCTCTCGCTCGGCTCGGCCATGCCGGCCCACACGCTGGAAGACGCGCTGGCGCAGGCCGATGTGGTCACGCTGCACGTGCCCGCCACCCCGCAGACGCGCGGCCTGATCAACGCGCGGGCGCTCTCGGCCATGAAGCGCGGCGCCATCCTGCTCAACGCCTCGCGCGGCACGGTGGTGGATATCCCCGCCCTCGCCCAGCATCTGGACGATGGCCACCTGGCCGGCGCCGCCATCGACGTGTTCCCGGAAGAGCCGCGCAGCAACACCGACCCGTTCGTCACGCCGCTGCAGGGCAAGCCCAATGTCATCCTGACCCCGCACGTGGGCGGCAGCACCGAAGAGGCGCAGGAGAACATCGGCGTGGAAGTGGCAACCAAGCTCGCCAACTTCCTGGAAACGGGCGCGACCATCGGCGCGGTGAACCTGCCCGAAATCCAGCCGAACCCGCTCGAGGCCCCGGCGCGCATCCTCAACATCCACTACAACCGCCCCGGCACGCTGTCGCACTTCAACCAGGCGCTGGCCGAGATTGGCGCCAATATCGTGGCGCAGCAGTTGCAGACCGCCGGCGATATCGGCTACGCCATCACCGATATCAGCCTGGTGCCGCCCGCCGGCTGGGCCGAGGCGCTGATGCGTGACGAGGCCTTCATCCGCACCCGCGTGATCGCCGCCTGACATTCAGCGGGCAGCGCTCCTCACCGCCCCCACCGGCGCCTCCGGACTTACCCGGAGGCGCCAATGCAGCCGGCGCATGACGTCGATGAAATCGACGGATAGCGGGCTCGCACCCCCTGCAAGGCGCCCCGCGCGCCCTGTCTCCCGGTCATACTGCGGCAGATGTATTGCCAGCCGGACAACCACGATCCGGCGTGATGAACCCAAGGAGACAACATGCAACGTCGTACCTTTGTCCGCTTCGCCATGGCCGGCGCCGCCGTGGCCGCCACGGGCGCCGGCATCCTGCCGGGCGTCGCCCAGGCCGCCGATGAATTCCCCACCCGCCCGATCCGCCTGATCGTGCCCTACGGCGCCGGCGGCGTGACCGACCAGGTGGCCCGCGCGCTGGCCGATGCGGCTGGCCGAGAACTGGGCCAGACCATCGTGGTGGAGAACAAGCCGGGCGTCAGCGGCACACTGGGCGCCACGCAGATGGTGACCACCGAGCCGGACGGCTACACCCTCAGCATGGCGCCGGTGGTGATCTTCCGCCTGCCGCACGTGCAGAAGATGCGCTACGACCCGCTCAAGGACCTGACCTACGTGTCGATGATCGCGGACTACAACTTCGCGGTAGCGGTGAAGAAGGACGCCAAATGGCAGACCATGCAGGAGCTGATTACCGAGGCCAAGGCCGACAAGCGCGGCATCAGCTACGGCACCACCGGCATCTATGGCAGCCAGCATCTGACGATCTCCGAGCTGGCGCGTGTTACCCAATCGAACTGGACCCACGTGCCCTATAAGGGCGACGCCGAGGCCATCACCGCCCTGCTGAGCGGCTCGTCGGACGTGGCCGTGCTGTCCAACACCCTGCTGCCTTACGTCCAGAGCGGCCAGATGCGGGTGCTGGCCACGCTGTCGGAGAAGCGCGCGGCGGACTTCCCGGACGCCCCCACCCTCAAGGAGATCGGCTATCCGGTCTGGTCGAACTCGCCGTTCGGGGTGATCGGGCCGGCCGGCATGAAGCCCGCCGTGGTCAAGCGGCTGGACGATGCGTTCCGCAACGCGCTCAAGGACCCCAAGTTCCTGAACGTGACGCGCCAGTACGGCATGGTGACCAACTACATGGGCCCCGAGCAGTATTCGGCCTATGCGCAGAAGGCATTCAAGAGCGAGGGCGAGATTATCGCGCGGCTGGCAGCGGCGATGAAGAACCAGTAAGGCAGGATCGGGCGATGGTGGGCCGGGGGTGTCAGAACCGGTCCAGCACGTCCTTGATGCGCGCCTTGCGCAGCTGCGTGGCCGCCGCGAGGTGGTCCGCATCGAGCGTGGCCACCAGATCGGCATAGACCAGGACCGGCGGCGCCAGGTCTGTGCGGCCCGGTGCCGGCGTCTCCCCGCCCTCCACCGATGGGTCCCAGAACGCTTCCAGCACTTCCACCATGCCGTCCGGGTCCGGCCGCAGCCGGTGTTTCTGGGTCAGCACCTGCAGCGCGCCCGCCATCCGTGCAGGGGCGATATAGAGCGTCTGGCTGGCCGGACGGATCCCGCCGACCATCGCCGCCGCCGCGACCTCGCCACTCCAGTAGCCCCCCAGTTCCGCCGCGTTGACGGCCTGCCACCAGTCGGCCGCCGGCGCGCTGAAGCGGCGCGGCTGCAACCGGTGGCGCAGGATGGTCGGATAGTTGGCCACCCATTCATCGAGCAGCCGGTCCGGCGCGGTCAGGCGGCGTCCCTCGTCCTCGCGCGTTTCCAGCAGCCAGCCGCGCGCGGAGAGGCCGTTGAACACCGCCCCCACCGAGCCCAGCGCAATGCCGCTGACCCGGGCGATCTCCCGGTACGTGGCCTGGAGCAGTTCCGGCTGGCACAGCAGCGCGAACACCATCCGTTGCGAACTCGGATTGCCGCTGATGCGCACGGCGGGCCGCACCACGCTGTCCGGCGGGGTCTGGCCGATGACGAAGACGAACAACTCCGGGGCGTCGAGGAAGGTATTGCCGGCCGTGTCGAGGAACTGGAGCCCCATTTCGCGGCATTGCCCGGCCAGCGCCGGCGTCAGGTAGGTGGTAACGAGCAGGCCCGGCGCGCGCTCCTGCAACTGGGCGCGCACCACGGAGAGGTCCGCCACTGTGCGCACCGAGCGCCGGCACTCCACCGCGTAGCGATGGGCGGCGTCGCCGCGCCGCAGGGAAATGGCGGCCACCGGCGCCTCGCCGCCGGGGTCACGCCGGCCATGGCGGATGCGGGCCTGCATGCCGGTGGTGCGGTGCAGGGCCACCAGCGCGGCCTCCACCCAGTCGATATCGCCCGCCTTCTGGTCCATGGCTGCGTCCTCCGGGTCGCCGAACGGGAATCGGGAAAGGTAACCCCGATCATGGACCAAAGGACGCCGCTGTTCAACTTTTCGCGCTGTTCAGCCCGGTTGAACAGGCGGCGAAACATGAACATGGCGGGCGGCTGACCCTGCCCCCCGCCGCCCGCATCACACGCCAAGCGGCGGCCGCCGACAGCCCTGTCAGACAAACGCCGATTCAGCGTGCCGGGGTCGCCATCCGAGAATATTGGCAGTCCGCGAGGAGACGGACCTCTCATCATTCGGGAAGCGACCAGGAGCACTTTCACCATGCCGAAGAATTTTCACATCGTGTTGAACGACGGCTTTTGGGATCTGCGGGCGGACGGCGTGCCGCGTGCCATCAGCCGTCACAAGACCCGGGACGAAGCCATCCGGGTGGGCCGGGCGGCGGCAGAACGCCTGAAGGTCTCGCTGCGTGTGGAGGACGAACAGGCTGAGGAAGCCGAAGCGGTAGCCGAGGTGGCAGAGGTGGCGGGCGCGGGGCAGGCCGATACGTCCGGCGCCCCCCCCACGTTCAAGACGGATTGCGGGATTGCGCGCATGGCCGCGGCCTGAGCCCCGTCCAGCCCCGTGCAGCCCCGCCCCGTTCCTGTGACAACGCCCCCTCGGGGGCGTTGTTGCGTGGGGGTGGCGTGTCAGGAGCGATTGTCCACCGGCGGCGCGTCGGGGTCCCGGCTGCCCGGGTCATGGAGGTCCTGCTCGTCCTCGCCGGGCGACGCATTGCCCCGCCCTTCCTGCTTGCCCCGCTCCGCCAGCGGGTTTGATTGTGGGCCCGACTGCGGGCCGGACTGCGGACTCGACTGTGCGCCGGACTGCGCGCCGGACTCCGTGCCGGACTGCGGGGCCTGCGGGTTGTCGCCGCGCTGGCCGGCATCCGCGGAAACCGCATCATGGTTGCGACGGCGGTCCCGATTGCGCCGGCGGCGTGTTCCTGCATAGGCGAATGGCATGGGCGTCTCCTTCTTCTTGCTGTGATGCGGATGGTCGTCCTGCGTTGCAACGTCCGGCTGGGGTGTCTCCGTCTCCGCTAGCGGCCTGCCCCGGTTCGGTCAGGCGCCACGCGGACGCGGTTCTCCACGGCGCGCACGCCGGGAATGTGGTCGATGGCGTCCTCGATGCGCGCGCGGTCTGCGCGGGTGCCGATGGCGCCTTCCAGCGTCACCGCGCCTTCCCGCACGGTCAGCGACACCTCGCTGACATCAATCCCGCTGCGCCAGAGGCGTTCGCAGAGCAGGTCATGCAGCGATGCATCGGAGCGCACGCGCGTGGCGCGCTGGCTTCCGGGCGCCGGGTTCAGTTCAGTCATGGTGGCTCCTGGGTTTGGGGGGACCGCCGCATCGCGGCGCTGCGGCGGCGCGATGCGGTGCCGGCGGTCAACTAGACGCTAAGGTCGATGCTCAGGTCGATGCTCAGGTCGACGATTTCCCCGGCGTGGTCGAGTCAAGGTGCTGCTCAATAGCAGCGGGCGCCTTGCCGCTCTTGCCGGCCTCCAGCCCGCCCGTATAGCTGCTGGCGGAGGATCCGGTGGCGCTGCCCGAGCTGCTCATCCCGCTGAGGCGGCTGCCGGATTGGGTGCCCGATTGGCTGTCCGATTGCCTATCCGATTGGCTGCCGGACTGTGCAGCCCCCTCGCGCTGGACCCGCAACTGGTTCTGCACGTCCTTCACGCCGAACACGTCGTCGGCAATATCCTCGATGCGGTACTTCTGCTGACGGTCCATCACCGACCCGCTCAGGGTGACCACGCCGCCGGACACCGTCACCTCCACGTCGCGGACGTTGAGGCGGCCGTTGTGAGTCAGACGCTCGCAGAGGTCTTCGCGAATGCGTTCGTCGGAGCGCTGGTAACCCTTGGGCGCCACGCGCTGGGCACGCGCCACCGCCGAGCCGCCCGCGCCGCCATAGCCGCGATTGAGCGAACTGCGCTCGTTGGCGCCGGTGAACTGCTCGTAGGCCCGGTCGTCGCGGTCATAGCCGGCCCGGTCGACGCCGGCCGAGCGGCTGGCGCCGCCGTAGCCGCCGTACCCACGTGAACCGGCAGCCGGGCCACCCCAGTTGCGGGTGCCCTGCTGACCGCCGGACGGTTCGTAATCGGACACGCCATAGGCGCCGGGATAGTGAGTACGCATGTCCGGTGAACGACTCGGCTCATCCCACGGCGCGCCGCCGCTGCGCGACGTGTCGGGCCACTGCCCGCTCATCTGGCGGCTGCGCTCCTGCATGCGGGGGGACTGCTCCTGCATGCGCCGGTTCGGCTGCTGGTTCGACCATTCACTGGCACGTCCCGCACGGCCTTCCTGATGCCAGTCGCCCCAGCGCTCACGTTCGCCCGCACCCACAAAGCGCTCGCGGGATCCGCGCTGCTGGCCTTCGCCATACTCGCCGTAGCGGCCTTCGCCATAGCCACTGGGGCCGCCCAGATCGCGCCCGCCGCCGGGGTTCCAGCCCTCGCCAGCGCGGTTGCCGCCGTAGCGGTGGGCTTCCATGCGGCGCGGGTCGCCGCCATAGCCGCTGCGCTGGCCATAGAGGGTCGAAGACGACTCATCGTCACCATAACGTTCACGCTCGCCCCGGCTGCGCTCGTTCTGCTCATTGCCGTAGCGCTCGGCCTGACCCTGATAACCGCTGTAGCCGCTTCCCGTCCGCACGGAGGATTCCGGCGACGATGACCGGTCCGCACCTTGCTGGCCGCTGCCCTGCCAGTCGTTGCCGCCGCCGTGCTGCTGGCTGGCGCGTCCTTGCCAGTCCGAACCACCGCCTTGCTGCTGGTTCCCTTGCTGCTGATGGGACAGCCAGCCGCCGCTGTCGGCCTGTTGCTGGCGCTGCTGCGGCCAGTGGTTGCCGCCCTGATCCTGCCAACCGGCGCGCTGGACACTGCCGCGTTGGTCGCGTTGGTCGCGTTGGTCGTCGGTGTTGCGATCGTCGTCGCCGTCACTGCCGTAGCCGCCCGAGGCGCGGTCGTCCGACCCGCCGCCCCCGTAGTTGCCCCTGTAGTTGCCCCTGTAGTTGCCCTGGTTCATGTCGATCTCCGGTTGATCGTCGATCGCGGCGCTGTCGTGCCGCGCCACGCGGTTGCCTTTGACCAGGGACGCAAATTCCATACCGCACGCCGCAACGGGGCTCGTGCGCGCCACGGCGCACGCCGGGCGTGCTTGCCCATCCCCCTTTTACATGCCGATATAAAAGGTGCAAAACCCTGCACCGGCGCGGCGGCCAAGTAGTCGATGTCCTACATGTGTTTCAGGCATCGCCCCCAAGTGGCCGGCGGTCGTCCCGAATATCGTGGAAGTACCGTGAGGACACAATCTTGGAGAAACCGACATGAAACGTACGCTTACCGCCACCGCCCTCGCCCTCAGCGCACTGATCGCGATGCCCGCCATGGCCCAGGGGGGCGGACAGGCCCCCGTCTCGCCGAACGTGCCGAACCCGAGCGCACCCCCGGCCCCTGAAGGCCCCAGCACGCAACGCGGCACCCTGCCTTCCGCCACCCAACCCGGCGGCAGCGGGACGATGAGCAGCGGGACGATGAGCAGCGGCTCGACCATGCAAAAGGACAGCACCACGACCAAGAAGGATCCCACGGCACGCTCGAAGAAGCCGCGTGAGCAAGGCGCCCCGGCCGTGCCGACTGCCGATGCACCATCCGGCCCGAAGGGTGACTCGCCGGACCCGGCCCCGGGCACCAAGCGCTAATCCTCAACAAGCCCGCCGACCGGCCCCGCGCCGCCCAACTGCGTCTTGCAGCGGGGCGGCGCGTTGGCGCTTGCGCGTGTTGCGCGCGTGTTGTGCGTGTGTTGCGCGTCTTGCATGTGTGCAAGACTGATCTGCACGAAATTTCAGGGAGATATGGATCGGCCTTTCGTCCCGGAGCGGCTGCGGTCTCCTACAGTGAGACATGACAAGACAACCGCAAGGACATGACGGAGACGTTGATGGATGCATTGACTACTACACTCGCTCGACTGAGCCGCCATGCCCAGTCGTGCGCAGAGTCGTTGTCCGCCGTGGCCGCCGCGGCGTCTGACCCGCAGATGCGCGCCGTGCTGGCCCATCGCGCGAACATGCAGCGCTGTGCGGCGGCCGAGCTGGCCGTCCGGGCCGGGGCCAACCTGGGCGACGGACACGGTACTTCGCACGGGTCTCCCGTGCCCCCGGCACGCCGCGATGCGCCGGGTAGCCCCGGCATGCCCTCGGCGGACGCGGGCGAGTTGCTGCTGCTGCGCCACGCTGCGCAACAGGCCGGCCGCGCCGCCAGCGCCTATGGCGCGCTGCTGCGCGAGCCGATCGACGATCCGGACCTGCGGCTGCTGCTCGCGCATTACTACCGGGGCGCCACGGAACTGCAGCGGCTGCTGGAACAGCGCGTGGCCGAGTTCTCCCCGGCGCGGGCTGCGGGCATGACGTCACGGCGCATGAGTCCGCCGCTGCATTAGGAGGATGGCGGCGTCCTAGCCTTGCGGATAACCGGCGCGCAGCAGCCCCGCCTGGCGCGGCGCGGTCAGCTCCTGCTGCGGCTGGTAGGGCCGGATCACCAGCGCCACGTAGTCGTCGTTCTTGGGCGACACCACCAGGTACACCAGACCCGACATGACCAGGGCCACCTCGCCCAGCTGCGCGGCGATGCGCGCGGCAATGAAGCGCTGGAGCAGCACCGGATCCACCGTGGCGTCGATGGCCAGCGCGGCCGTGCAGATCGTCATCAGGCATTGTTCCACGGCGCGGCAGACCACCACCACCTCGTCGATGGCGTACCCGGTGTGGGCGGCGCGCACGAGCACGGAAATGCCCTCGCTGGTCGTGGCGCGATGCCAGCCGGGTTTGGCGCGGAAGTCGGGCAGCGCGAGGCGAGACCCGGCGCCCGTGGCCACCGCGTTGAACTGGTGGGCAAAGTCGCGCGGACTGATCGAGAGGAGTTGTTTTTCCACGGGCGTGGAGGAGACGGCCACCGATGAGGCGAGGCTCATCGTCACCAGGATGCCGGACAAGTTCATCGTGATCTCCCTGGCTGACGCCCGGCGGTGCCCTGCACCGCGTGGGTCACGCAGCCCACCATCCCTGAGCAATTGGCATTCCAGCCTCTGGCGGGCGGTCTGCATGGCGCCTGTGTGTCGCGGTCCCCTGCCTGAAACTATAGGCGGCGGCGGGTCTTGGTGAAAACCCTCATCCGTGCCGTAGCGCATGCTGGCCGCCCTGCCGCCCGGGATGTGCCGACTGGCACGCAACTTGCCGCCCTTCCTAGTCGAAGGACATGTGAAAACGATCATCAGGAGCCCCATCATGAGCAAAAGGTCCCGCCATCCGCATGACACGCCGCCCCGACGAGCGGACCAGACCGGCGCAAGCGACCCCGCAAGCATCCCGAGCACGCTCGACCCCAACCTCGACACCGATGCCGGCGACCTGGAACGCGAGCTGGAACTCGAAATGGGACAGACCGAGCGCGACCTCCACGTTGCCACCGAGGAAGACAACCCCGAGGACGAGATCTCTGAGGAAGTACAGCGCGCCGCCGAATCCCTGCCGTCCGACACCCCGGTCGACCGCGCCGACCAGACCGACAAGCGCATGGAGAATCCGCCCAACGGCAGCGATCTGTAGGTCGCGCTCCCGGCCATGAAAACCCGCCATGAAAAATGCCCCGGCAGACCGGGGCATCGTATTGGGGCGTGGGGCCGGCTTATTCCGAGGCCAGCACGCCATACGGGCGAATGTGCAGCTTGTTGATCACATCCGTCACGCCAAAGGTGTCGTCGGCAATGTCTTCCACCTCATACTTGGTACGCCGATTGTCCACCGAGCCAGTCAGGGTGACGATGCTGCCCATGACGGTGACATCCACCTCGCTCACGTCCAACCCAGACTCATGGGCCAGCCGTTCGCACAGTTCCTCGCGGATGCGCTCGTCGCTGCGCGTGTAGTTCTTCGGCCCCACCCGGCGTGAATAGCCATAGGGTGACCGCTCCTGGCCGAATGACTGGTCGCCGCGTGAGCGCTGGCGGTAGTTGCGGCCGGCGTCTGCCTCGTAGCCGCGCGGGGGCTGGTAGGGCTGGTGTGGCTCGTGCGGCTGCGACTCGTGTGGCGGCGGATAGGAGTCGGCGCCCCGGGCGGGCACGTCTGCCGGGGAGCGCGAGGCAGCCTGATAGCCATCCTCATAGCCGCTGCTGTAGGCGGTGACGTAGCCCCGGTTGTGGGGCGCGCTCTCGTCGCGGTTCTCGTCGAAGGTGGAGCGGGCCGGATAGTAGACCGGGCCCCCACGCGCCTGGTTGCCCTGGCGACCCCACTGGCTCCCCTCCGTGCGGCCGCGTCGCCAGGCGCCGCCATCACGCACGCTGTCCTCGGGCGCGTTCCAGGCGTTGTCGCTGGCGTCATAGGGGTTGCGGTCGCGCGTGTTGCCATACCGGCCGCCCGACAGGTCCCGTCCCCGCCAGTTCCGATCATCGCCCGGTACGTGACCGTAGCCTTGCTCCGAGCCGCCGTAACGCTGGTCCGGCCACCGGCGTTGGCCATAGTCGTCTAATCGCTTCATTGCGTTCCTCCATGGACTGGGGCGCGAGACGCGGCCCCGATACGGAAGAAGCGGCAAGTTTCATACCGAGCGCGGCTGGCGTCCGGTGTGGCGAATCATCCACTCACGGCATGCAGTTTCTACAAGCTGTGCGCGCACAAAGCGGCGCCGCTTATTTGCCCGCTTATTTGCCCGCTTATTTGCCCGCTTATTTGCGGGAGGCCCGCATGGCGGCGCTGTCCGCGCTGTCCGCACTTTGCGGCGTCACCAGCCGCAGGCCGCTGGCGATGGCCGCCAGACCGGCAAAGCCGGCGCCGAGCGACAGCGCCAGGGTCGGGCCATGTTCGCCGGCAATGCTGAAGGACAGCGCCACCAGCGCAGCGCCCATGGCCTGGCCGATCAGGCGGGCCGTGGCAATCACCCCGCTCGCACCGCCCGAGCGCTCGCGCGGCGCGCTGCCCATCAGCGCCTTGAGGTTCGGCGACTGGAAGAAGCCGAAGCCGGCCCCGCAGATCGCCATGCGGATGCCAATGTTCAGCGCGCTGGCGTCCGCCGGCATCATCGCCAGCGACGCCATGCCGGCCGCCATCACGGCCAGCCCCACCCCGCCGAGCAGGCCAGGCGGATAGCGGTCAGACAGGCGCCCCGCCAGCGGCGCCATCAGGGCCACCACCGCAGACCAAGGCGTGAGCAGGAAGCCGGTTTCCACCGGGTTGCGCCCCAGCACATGCTCGAAATAGAACGGCAGCGACACGAAGGCCAGCCCCTGCGCGGCAAACGAGCAGACGGCGGTCAGCGTGGAGAGCGCGAACATCGGCCGGCGGAACAGGTCCACCGGCAGCATCGGCGCCGGGTGGCCGCGTTCGCGGCGCAGCAGCAGCACGAAGGCGATGGCGAACACCGCGGCGGCAGCCACCACGTATTCCACCGGCTCGCGCTGCACGCCCTCGCCGAGCGCGAAGATCAGCGCCGCGAAGGTGATGACGTTGAGCACGGCCGCCACGGGGTCGAAGCCATGCGTGCTGCGCTTGCTTTCCGGCAGCGAGCGCCAGCCGATGGACAGCGCCAGCAGCCCGATCGGCAGGTTCACGGCGAACAGCCACGGCCAGGTGCCGAACGAGAGGATGACGGACGCCACGGTCGGCCCGACGGCGAACGACACCCCGACGATCAGCGCGTTGAGCCCCAGCCCGCGCCCGAGCCGGTGCATCGGAAAAATCGCGGAAATCAGCGCCGTGTTCACGCTCATGATGGCGGCGGCGCCGATGCCCTGCAGCGCCCGCGCGGCAGCCAGCGACGGCAGCGACCACGCCATGGCGCAGATCACCGACGAGATGACGAAGACGATCACCCCGCTCAGATACATGCGCCGGTGACCGACGATGCCGCTCAGCGCGGCGAACGGCAGCAGCGTGGCCACCATCGCCAGTTGGTAGGCGTTGATGATCCAGACCGAGGCCTGCGGGGTACTGCGCAAGTCCGCTGCGATGGCCGGCAGCGCAGTGTTGGCGATGGCCGTATCGAGCGTGGCCAGCGCCACGGCGATCATGATCGCCGCCATGCCGCGCTTCTCGCGGGGCGTCATGGCGTTGTCGAGCGGGGGCTGCGTGGCGGGATTGGGCTGCGCGGAGGACGGCTGGCTGGCGGGGGTCTGCACGGTCGGATTACCAGTAGGGGCGATCGGGGGCGAAGGCGCCGGACGGGCTTGACCCCATCGGGGGCCGTCCTTGTCGCCAGATCGAGACAATACGGGAAAACACGCGGGCCTGCTGAAGGCGCTTCAGCATCCGCTTAATAGATCAGGGGGAAGTTGCCGGGAGATCGCAGCCGATGGGGAGGGGTTCCCCACCGTTACGGACGCGATGTCAGCGAGATGCTGGATAAGTCAACGAATCAGCACCAACGAATCAGTACCGCATCTGCACGTCGTCCACGCGGCTGGTGCGCGTGTTGAACAGGCAGGTGTAGCGGAAGGCCATGGCCGCGTCGGAGGCGTCGGGCTCGAAGGTGCCCTCGCCGGTAACGCCGGTCTGTGTGCTGCTCTGCTGATAGATCCGCTCGCGGTCCGGCATCATCATCACGCTGCCGGGTTGCGGATAACGCTGCTTGACCGCGCTGGTCACGGCTTTTTCGCAGGCGTTGCCGGCGGCTTCCATCTGCGAACGGCTCAGGCCACCGGCTGCGCCATAGGCGCCGCCCGGCGCCGGCGTGATCGTGGTGGTGGGTGGGGCCGGCATCCGCTGGGGTGGCGCCGGAGGCGGCGTGGTGCAGGCTGCCAGCAAGGCGACCGTGGCCAGCCCGAGGCTGGCCATCGGCAAAGCAGAGGAACGGAAACAGAGGCGCGAGAGAGAGCGTGACGAAAATCGGGGCATCGGGTCGGTTCCGGTATCGGCTACGGACCGTCGGATGACGGGGATATCGGAACGACTCTATGCCAGGAATGCAGTGGGAGCAACCTGGATAATGTCGCTTTCGTCACTCTCGCTCTTATTCGACCGTCATTAGACCGCAATCCCCCGCTTTTCCTGCTTGGCGCCATCTTGTGGTTCGCGCGCCAACACCGGCACCAGCGCCGCGCCCGTGTGGCTGGCCGCGATCCGCACCAGCGCTTCCGGGTCCGCCGCGCCAACGATAGTGCCGCCGGCCGCCCCGCCTTCCGGGCCGAGGTCGATGATCCAGTCCGCTTCGGCAATCACGTCGAGGTCATGCTCGATCACCACCACGCTGTGGCCGCCATCGGTCAGCCGGTGCAGCACGCGAATCAGCCGCGCCACATCGGCCATATGCAGGCCCACGGTCGGTTCATC
The DNA here is from genome assembly GCF_905397395.1 of Cupriavidus campinensis. Taxonomy (GTDB): domain Bacteria; phylum Pseudomonadota; class Gammaproteobacteria; order Burkholderiales; family Burkholderiaceae; genus Cupriavidus; species Cupriavidus campinensis. Next base: position 50,699 of record NZ_CAJPVH010000001.1, on the reverse strand, counting down.
GAGCACATACAGCGTATGCGGCGCCTTCTGGCCCCGGCGCGTGATGTCATCACGCACCTTCGACAGTTCCGTCACCAGCTTGATCCGCTGGGCCTCCCCGCCAGACAGCGTGGGCGATGGCTGCCCCAGCGTCAGGTAGCCCAGGCCCACATCCTTCATCAGTTGCAGCGGATGGGCGATCTGCGTGATGGCGCCGAAGAACTCCACCGCCTCGTCGATCTCCATGGTCAGTACATCGCCGATGTTCTTGCCGCGCCAGGTCACCGCCAGCGTCTCCGGGTTGAAGCGCTGGCCATGGCAGACGTCGCACAGCACCTTCACATCGGGCAGGAAGCTCATGCCGATGGTGCGCACGCCCTGGCCCTCGCAGGCCGGGCAGCGCCCGTCGCCGGTATTGAACGAGAAGCGCGAGGCGCTGTACCCGCGCGCCTTGGCCTCCAGCGTCTCCGCAAACATCTTCCGGATCGCGTCCCAGACGCCGATATAGGTGGCCGGGCACGAGCGCGGCGTCTTGCCGATGGGGGTCTGGTCGACCTCCAACACGCGATCGATGGACTCCCAGCCGCTGATCGACGTGCAGCCATGCCACGCATGCGCCACATTCAGCGCGCGCGTGGCCGTAGGCTTGCCGGCCTTCTCGGCGGCAGCCCGGGCCCGGCGCGTGGCCGGCGACGACATTACCGAGCGCCCCACGGCGTCCAGCAGGTTGGTCATCAGCACGTCCCGCGCGAGCGTGGATTTGCCCGAGCCGGACACCCCGGTAATCGCCACCAGCCGCGCCAGCGGAATCCGCGCCGTGACATGGCGCAGGTTGTGCAGATGGGCGCCCTCCACGGTCAGCCACTGCGCCGGCTCGGCTTCCCGACCCGCGCGCGCTGGCCGCACCGCGCGGCGCGGTTGCAGCGGATGGATGATCGGCCGCGCCAGGAACTGCCCCGTGGTGGAATCCGGCGCGGCGGCCAGCGCCGCCACCCCGCCCTGCGCGACGAGATGCCCGCCGCGCTTGCCGGCGCCGGGGCCAATATCGATGATGTGGTCGGCACGGCGGATGGTGTCTTCGTCATGCTCCACCACGACCAGCGTGTTGCCCTTGTCGCCAAGCTTGCGCAGGGCGTCCAGCAGGATCTGGTTGTCGCGCGGATGCAGGCCGATGGTCGGCTCGTCCAGCACATAGCACACGCCCTGCAGGTTGCTGCCGAGCTGCGCTGCCAGACGGATGCGCTGCGCCTCGCCGCCCGAGAGGCTCGGCGCGGCCCGGTCCAGGCTCAGGTAGCCCAGCCCCACTTCCTCCAGGAATTGCAGCCGGCTGGCGATTTCCGACACCACGTCGCGCGCGATCTCGGCATCGCGGCCCTTGAGCCGCAGGCCGTCCACCCAGCGCCGCGTATCGGACACCGTCCATTGGGCGACGTCGGTAATCGCGCTGGCCTCGAAGGTCACCGCGCGCGCCACCGGGTTCAGCCGCGTGCCGCTGCAATCGGCGCAAGGCGTATCGCCCACGCCTTCCGGCTCCTGCTCTTCGGACGGCAAGCTCTGCTCGCGCCCGCGATTGTCGTCGGCGCCCAGCACCGTGTCGTCATATGCCGCGCGCTGCTCGCGTGTCAGCGCCAGCCCCGTGCCCACGCAGGTGGTGCACCAGCCGTGCTTGCTGTTGTACGAGAACATGCGCGGATCGAGTTCCGGGTAGCTCGTGCCGCAGACCGGGCAGGCGCGCTTCGTCGAAAAAACCTTGGTTTCGCCGACGTGGCCCGTGCCACGGCCACCGTGGATGGCGTCTTGCAGCCCGTCCAGCGGTGCCAGCAGGTGCATCACGCCCTTGCCCACCTCCAGCGTCTGGTCCAGCAGCGCGCGCAGCGCCGCCTCGTTATCCGCCGAAATCACGAGGTCGCCCACCGGCAGTTCGATGGTGTGCTCGCGGAAGCGGTCCAGGCGCGGCCAGGGGTCTACGGGCAGGAATTCGCCGTCCACACGCAGGTGGGTGTTGCCGCGCGCCTTGGCCCATTTGGCCAGATCCGTATAGACGCCCTTGCGGTTCACCACCAGCGGCGCCAGCAGGCCCACGTGCTGGCCGCGATGGTCGCGCAGCAGCTGCGCCACGATGGACGCCGCGCTCTGCGAGGTCACCGGCGCGCCGTCATGCACGCAGTGCTGGATGCCGAGCTTCACGTACAGCAGGCGCAGGAAGTGCCAGACCTCGGACGTGGTCGCCACCGTGCTCTTGCGGCCACCGCGCGACAGCCGCTGCTCGATGGCCACCGTCGGCGGAATGCCATAGACCGCGTCCACCTCCGGCCGCCCGGCCGGCTGCACGATCGACCGCGCATAGGCGTTCAGCGATTCCAGATAGCGGCGCTGGCCCTCGTGGAACAGGATGTCGAAGGCCAGCGTGGACTTGCCCGACCCCGAGACGCCCGTGATCACGTTGAACTTCCCGTGCGGGATATCGACATTCAACGATTTCAGGTTGTGCTCATGCGCGTTGACGATGCGCACCACCCCCTCGCCCTCGATGGCCCGGCGCGCGCGTTTGGCCTGCAGCGCGGCTTGCAACGGCAGGCCATGCCCGGCCATCTCGGCGCGCTCGGCGGCCAGCGTGCCGGCCTCACCCATGGCCTTGTCATACTGAATCAGCGCATGGCCGGTATGGGAGTGTTCGCAGCCCTTGACGTCCTCGGGCGTGCCCACGCACAGCACCTCGCCGCCGGCGTCGCCGCCCTCCGGCCCAAGGTCGATCAGCCAGTCCGCCGCGCGAATCACGTCCAGGTTGTGCTCGATCACGATCAGCGAATGGCCGCCGTCCAGCAGCTTGCCGAACGCGCGCATCAGCTTGGCGATGTCGTCGAAATGCAGGCCGGTGGTGGGCTCGTCGAACATGAACAGCCGCCGGGGCAGGATTACCGCCTTGCGGTTCTTCACCGGCTGGGCCTGCGCGGTCTCGGCCAGGAAGCCGGCCAGCTTGAGCCGCTGGGCCTCCCCGCCGGACAGCGTCGGCACGGGCTGGCCCAGCTTCACGTATTCCAGGCCCACGTCGGCAATCGGCGCCAATACGCGCAGGACGGCGGCATCGTCGGCGAACAGCGCCGTGGCCTCGCTGACGGTCAGCTCCAGCACATCGGCCACGCTCAACTGGCGCGGCGGCTGGCCGCGCACGGCGCGGGCGATTTTCACCTCGAGCACCTCGGCGCGGTAGCGCGTGCCGTCGCAATCGGGGCAGCGCAGGTAAACGTCGCTCAGGAACTGCATCTCCACGTGCTCGAAGCCGGAGCCGCCGCAGGTCGGGCAGCGCCCATCGCCCGAATTGAAGCTGAAGGTGCCGGCCGTGTAGCCGCGCTGGAGCGCCAGCGGCGCGCGGGCGAACAGCTTGCGGAGCTCGTCGAACGCGCCCACGTAGCTGGCCGGGTTGGAGCGCGCAGTCTTGCCGATGGGCGACTGGTCCACGAAGACCACGTCATTCACCTGTTCGGCGCCGATCAGGTCGCGGAACGCGCCCGGGGACTCGGTGGCCTTGCCGAAATGGCGCGCCATGGCCGGGTACAGCACGTCCTGCAGCAGCGTGGATTTGCCCGAGCCGGACACGCCGGTCACGCACACCAGCCGGTTCAGCGGAATCTCCACGCTGACATCGCGCAGGTTGTGCTCGGTGGCGCCTTCCAGCCGGAGGCGCGGGGTGTCCGCATCGACCTTGCGTGGCTGCCAGTGCGACGCATCCGTCACAAGGCGCCGACCACCGAGGTAGTCGCCCGTCAGCGTGCGTTCATGGCGGATGGCCGCCGGCGTGCCGTCGAAGACGATCTCGCCGCCGCGCTCGCCGGGCCCGGGGCCCATGTCGATCAGGCGGTCGGCGGCCAGCATGACCGAGGGGTCGTGCTCCACCACCACCAGCGTGTTGCCGGCGTCGCGCAGGCGGTGCATCGCCTCCACGATCCGGTTCAGGTCGCGCGGATGCAGGCCGATGCTCGGCTCATCCAGCACAAACAGCGTGTTGACCAGCGAGGTGCCCAGCGCCGTGGTCAGGTTGATCCGCTGCACCTCCCCGCCAGACAGCGTGCGGCTCTGGCGGTCCAGCGTCAGGTAGCCCAGGCCCACGTCGCACAGGTACTTGAGTCGCGTGCGCACCTCGGCCAGCAGCAGCTTGAGGGCGTCGTCGAGCAAGGCGCTCGGCAGCGTCAGATCGTCGAAGAAGCGGCGGATGCGGGCAATCGGCATCAGCATCAGGTCGTGCACGGTCAGGCCCGGCAGCGCTTCCAGCTGGGTGCGGTCCCAGTCCACGCCGCGCGGCAGGAAGCGGTGGCCCGGCTGGAGCACGGCGTCGGCGTTGGCCTTGTCGCCCAGGCGCCAGAGCAGCGATTCGGTCTTGAGACGGGCGCCGCCGCAGGTTTCGCAGGGGGTGTAGCTGCGGTACTTCGACAAGAGCACGCGGATGTGCATCTTGTACGCCTTCGACTCCAGGTAGTTGAAGAACCGCATCACGCCGTACCACTGCTTGTTCCACTGGCCGTTCCAGTCCGGCGAGCCGTGGATGACCCAGTGCTGCTCGGCCTCGCTGAGCTGGTTCCACGGCAGGTCACGCGGAATGCCGGCGCGGGCGGCGTAGCGCATCAGGTCGTCCTGGCATTCCTTCCAGGCCGGCGTCTGCATCGGCTTGATCGCCCCGTCGCGCAGGGATTTGCGGCTGTCGGGAATCACCAGGCCCAGGTCTACGCCGATGACCCGGCCAAAGCCGCGGCAGGTCTCGCAGGCGCCATAGGCGGAATTGAACGAGAACAGCGCCGGCTGCGGGTCCGCGTAGCGGATATCGCTTTCCGGGCTGTGCAGGCCGGTGGAGAAGCGCCAGACCGGGCCATCGCCGGCATCGGTCACCACGTTTACGCTGACGCGCCCGCCGCCGCGCTTGAGCGAGGCCTCGATGGCCTCCACGGCGCGGGCCTTGTCCACATTGGCGATGCGGAAGCGGTCTGCCACCACATCCAGCACCTTGCGGCTACCGGTGGTGGACTCGACCACGCGCTGGCCGTGCACGCGCGTGTAGCCGCTGACGGACAGCCATTGCGCCACCTCTTCCTCGGTGGCCGAGGCCGGCAGTTCCACGGGGAAGGTCACCACCAGCCGGGCATCGGCAAACGGCTGGCCGGGCGCGGTGCGGGCGGCCAGTTCGGCGTAGATGGTCTCGGGCGAGTCATGCCGCACCGGCAGGGCCGTCTGGCGGTCGAACAGTTCGGCGGCCCGCGCGTAGAGCAGCTTCAGGTGGTCGTTCAGCTCGGTCATCGTGCCGACGGTGGACCGCGAGCTGCGCACGGGGTTGGTCTGGTCGATGGCGATGGCGGGCGGCACGCCGTCCACCTTGTCCACCTGCGGGCGGTCCATGCGGTCCAGGAACTGGCGCGCGTAGGCGCTGAAGGTCTCCACGTAGCGGCGCTGGCCTTCCGCGTAGAGCGTATCGAAGACCAGGCTGGACTTGCCCGAGCCCGAGGGGCCCGTCACCACGGTCATCTGGCCCGTGTGCAGGTCAAGGTCGATATTCTTGAGATTGTGCTGACGGGCGCCGCGGATGCGGATCAGGCCATGGTCGGACAATTTTTCCTCGCAAATCAATGGGTTAAGCGCAATGCAGGGGGCGGTTGGACCGCCAGAGCCCACCATCGTACTCCGATCGGCTCGGCGATTTACGATGGCTTGGCAGGCCCCGGCAGGGTCTCGTGTGGCGCTACTATACTGTATAAACGTACAGTGTGTGGAGCGCGGTGGCTGCGGCAGAGGGCGCAGCGGAGGGCGATGGGAATTCCGGCTGGGGAATGGCTACCCCACCCGGTAGGCCAGTGCGACGATGATGGGGCCGAGTACGGGAAGCATCACATTGGCGATGGCATAGGTCACCGTATAACCAAGCAGCGGCACCGAACTCTGGCTGGCCGCCAGGATAGCGCTGATCGCCGGCGTGCTGACGTGCTGGCCGGCGATGGCGCCAATCAGCAACGGTCCCTCGATCTTCAGGAACACGTGGCCGATCCACAGGGACAGGCAAGCTGGCACCAGCGACACGGCAAGGCCCACCAGCGGCAGCATCGCGCCATGCTCGCGCACCAGCGTCATGGCATCGGGGCCTGCAGACAAGCCCACGCTGGCGACGAATACCGCGAGCCCAAGGTCCTTCAGCAACTGGACGCCAGCCGGCGGCATGTCACCCAGCCCGGGCCGCTTGAAGTTGATCCAGCCGAACACCAGCCCGCTCAGCAGCGCCCCGCCGCCGCTGCCGAGCGAGATCGGAATCCCGTACACGGTCACGGACAGCATGCCCACCAGCAGACCCAGCAGGATCCCCACGCAGAGGAAGACGAGATCGGTGGTGTCCACGTGGCGCACGGCCGTGCCCAGCTCCTGCGCGGCTGCGCTCAGCGCCGGGTCGGTGCCGACCAGGGTCAGGCGATCGCCGTGCAGCAGCTGCGTCGCCGGCGTGATTGGCAGGCTCATGCCGGAGCGCACGATCTGCTGAACCCAGACGAAGCGAAGGTGCCGTTGCGTGGCCATCCGGGCGAGATCGCCCAGCGTGCGGCCGTTGAGGCCGGGCTTGTTGACGATCACCTGGCGCTCGTCGAGCTGGAGCACATCGTGGTGGGCGGACGGCGGCAACACCTCCACGCCGACCCGTTCGCCCGCATTGACCAGCCGCTCGCGCACGCCGATCAGGGCGACGATGTCGCCGGCCTCGATCTTCTGGTCCGGGTCCGCAGAGAGGGATTCATTACCGCGAAACAGGCCTGCGACGAGGGTGCGCCCGCCAATCTGGCGTTCAAGCTGGCCGACGGTCAGCCCGGCGGCCCCTTCGGCGCGATAGGCGCGGCCTACCAGACGCGGGAGCGCCGGTTGCGTGGCCACGTCGTCATCCGAGGCGGCCTCCAGCCGGGTGGCGAGCTCGCGGGACGCCGTCTTCAGGTTGAGCCGCAACAGCATCGGCGCGACCTGACTGGTGAAGAAGACAATGCTGACGAGGCCGACCAGATAGGTCAGCGTATACGCGGTGGCGATGTTCGATTCCATCCGCGTGGTTTCCGCCGCGCCCAGGCCAAGGTGCTTGAGCGCTTCGGCCGCCGTGCCGACCACGGCCGATTCGGTGGCGGCGCCGGCCGCGAGCCCTGCCGCGGTGCCGGCGTCCAGGCCCATCATCCGCGTGGCGGTGAGTACGATGGAGATGACGGCAACCGCCTCGATCAGGGGCAGCACCATGAACCGCAGGCTGGAGCGGTTCAGGTTGGCGAAGAACTGCGGGCCGCCGGAATAGCCCATCGCGAAGATGAACAGCGCGAAGGCCACCTCCTTCAGCTCCCCGTGGAGCTGGCAGCCGGTCTGCCCGATCAACAGCGCCACGATCAGCGTGCCGCACACCCCGCCGAGCCCGATCGGCCCGATCTTGAGCTTGCCCACCGCATAGCCGAGCCCGACGGTCACGAACAGGACCGCCATGGGCACGTCGTTGAAGACTCCGACCGAACATTGCATGGTGACCTCTCTTGCGGACGGCCATTTCAACAACGGCCCAGCCGGGGTCCACGGCCTGCGGCGCCGCGTCCCCGCTGACTTCCCTTCGCGTCAGTTCAGGCTGCCCGGATCACGCGCGGCTTTTTGCTGCTTGGCTCTCGCCGCAAAGTAGGCGCCGATCTGCTTCTGCGTGATGCCGTTGGTCTTCTTGGTGTCGATCTTGTCGTAGTTCTTGTAGACCTCCGGCATGCCAGCCTCAGCCTCCTCGCGGCTCAGCTTGCCGTCCTGATTGGTATCGGCGGCCTTGAATTTCGCGGCGAAGGCAGCCTTGGCCTCCTGTGCGTTAGCCGGCTTTTGCTGCTGCGCACTGGCGGCCGTGGCCGTGAAAGCGGCAATCGCCGCAAGGCACGCGGCTGCTACGAGTTTCGAAGTCATGGTTGTCTCCCAGGTTGTGTTGTATTCAGCGCTCGGGGCGCCACAGCCTGTGTGACTCTATCGCAGCGATTTGCGGTCCTGTAGTTAGACTTTTTGCGGCAGATATGAAAATAGTCGGGCGTCGGCGAAGCTCAACGCGGCTTCGACAACTCCCCGAATATCGTCGGAATCAACTCCGATACCGTGGGATGGATGGCCATGGTCTGGGTCATCTGCGTGGCGGTCATGCCGCCGGCCATCGCGGCCAGCACCATGTGTACGGCCTCGTCGCCGCCCGGGCCGAGGATGGCGGCGCCGAGGATCTTGTCGGTATCGGCATCCACCACCACCCGCATCGAGCCCTGCGCCTCACCCTTCTCCACGGCCCGCGCCACGCGCGTCATGGGCCGCTTGCCGATGCGCACCCGGTGGCCGGCCTGCCGCGCCTGGGCTTCGGTCATGCCGACGCGGCCCAGCGGCGGGTCGGTGAACAGCGCGTAGACGGGAATCCGGTCGCCCACCGAGCGCTGGGCGCCATCGAGCAGATTGGCCGCCACCACCTCGAAATCGTTGTAGGCGGTGTGGGTAAAGGCGCCGCGCCCGTTGCAGTCGCCCAGCGCCCAGATGCCGTCCACGCTGGTGCGAAGTTGGTTGTCCACATCGATATAGCCGCGCGCATCAGTGGCCACGCCGGCCTTGTCGAGTCCCAGGTCGTCGGTGTTCGGCCGGCGGCCCACGGCCAGCAGCACGTGGGTGCCGGCGATCTGCTCCGCGCCGCCCGGGCAACCCGGGCCATTCACGCCTACCGCCGCGCCGTCGGCATGCGGGTGCAGTTGGATGCACTCCGCCCCGCAGCGGATGCGGATGCCTTCCGCTTCCAGGATCTCCCGCACTTGCAGGGAGACCTCAGGATCTTCCCGCGCAATCAGGTGCTTGCCGCGCTCCACCACCGTGACCTGCGCGCCGAGCCGGCGGAACACCTGCGCGAACTCCAGTCCCACATAGCTGCCGCCGATGACGATCAGGTGCCCGGGCACCTCGGTCATCGCCACCATGTTCGTATTCGTCAGATAGGGGACGTCTGCGAGTCCGCCGATTTCCTTCGGTGCCAGCGCGCGGCCGCCCACATTGAGAAAAATCTTGTTCGCGCGTAGCAGGCGGTCGCCCACGCGCACGGTGCGGGGGCTCTCCAGCCGGGCGTGGCCACGGATCAGCGTGCAGCCTTGCATGCCGCCAAGCCAGCCCTCCAGCCCCGCGCGGGACTTGCCGCTGATCTCCGCCACGCGGGCGCTGACCCGCGCCATGTCGATGCGGGCCGGCCCCGGCAGCATCACGCCGAAGTCCGCCGCGCGCGCCGCCAGATGGGCCGCATAGGCATTGGCGACGAGTGCCTTGGTCGGCGTGCAGCCCACGTTGACGCAGGTGCCACCCACCTGATGGCGCTCGATGATCGCCACGGTCATGCCGGCCTGCGTCAGCCGGCCCGCCAGCGACGGGCCCGCCTGGCCGGTGCCGATGATGATGGCGTCGAAGATTTCAGGGGAATCCGACATACAGCCTCCTCATCGGCACACCGGCCGTGTGGCAGCGGGGGGATTACACGCGCGCCGGCAGCTTCCAGTTGGGGCGCACGAAGTGGCAGGTATAGCCATTCGGAATCCGCTCCAGGTAGTCCTGGTGCTCGGGCTCCGCCTCCCAGAACGGGCCGGCCTGGACGATCTCCGTCACCGCCTTGCCCGGCCACAGCCCGGAGGCATTCACATCCGCCACGGTGTCCTCGGCGACCTGCTTCTGCTCGTCATCCATATAGAAGATGGCGGAGCGGTAGCTGGTGCCGATATCGTTGCCTTGCCGGTTCCTGGTGGTCGGATCGTGGATCTGGAAGAAGAATTCGAGGATCTGGCGATAGCTGATCTGCTTCGGGTCGAACACGATCTCGATGGCTTCCGCATGGGTGCCATGGTTGCGATAGGTCGCGTTCGGCACATCGCCGCCGGAGTAGCCCACGCGCGTGGAGAGCACGCCCGGATAGCGGCGCAGCAGGTCCTGCATGCCCCAGAAGCAGCCGCCGGCGAGGATGGCGGTTTCGGTTTGCGTCGTCATACGTCTGATCCTTTCATTCTGGCGGCCGGCCAGAGCGCCGGCGCATGGACCAGTAATATACGCATGCCTCAGGAATTTCGCAGAATGGCCATGCCGTCCCCACCCTCGTCCCCGCCCTCCTCCCCGAGTTTCGCCACCGATGCCGTGCAGCGCCTGCGCCACGAGATCGCCGCCTGCACGCGCTGCGCGGCCGACCTCGCCGCCGGGCCGCGCCCCGTGGTGCAGTTCAGCGCCACGTCACGCATCCTGATCATCGGGCAGGCGCCGGGCTCGCGCGTGCACGCCAGCGGCGTGCCATTCGACGACCCCAGCGGCGACCGCCTGCGCGCCTGGACCGGCCTTACCCCCGACCAGTTTTACGATGCCAGCCGCGTGGCCCTGATGCCGATGGGGTTCTGCTATCCGGGCAAAGGCGCGGGCGGCGACCTGCCGCCGCGCCGCGAATGCGCGCCGCTCTGGCACGAAGCCATCCTGCAGCACCTGCCGCCAGACCGCCTGACCCTGCTGGTCGGCAGCTACGCTCAGGCGCGCTATTTGCCGAAGGGTGCCGGCGGATCGATGACGGATGCCGTGCGCAACTTCCGCGCGGCCGGGCCGCATGTGTTCCCGCTGCCGCATCCGTCCTGGCGGGTGGTGGGATGGATGCGCCAGCATCCATGGTTCGAAGCGGAGCTGCTGCCCGCGCTGCAAGCCGCCGTGCGGGAAAAACTCGTCGATTCGCTACGATAGCTACGCGGCGGAAGCCAGCACGGCCGGCACCTCTGCCCGCGACGCAACCAGCCGGGGCGTGGCCGACCCGGGCGTCTCCAGCATCCGCCAGAACTCCAGCAGCGTGGGATTGCTGCTGATGACGGGCCGATAGGCGACGATCTCGAGCTCCGCGTACCAGGAGGCATCGCCGGCATGCACCAGCGTGCCATCGGCCAGCGCCTCGGCGGCGGTGCTCAGCGGCAGCCACGCCAGCCCGTGGCCCTCGGTGGCCATCTTGAGCAGCAGCATGGCCATGTCGGCCTCGTAGCAGCGCACCAGCCCCCGGTGCGCGTTGTGCGCCTCCAGCACGGTGTCGAGCACGCGCCCGAGCGTGGTGTTGGGCGTGTAGGCCAGGAAGGGGATGGGTGGCGCGTCGCCCCGGGTAGCAGGGGGCACGGCGTAGCGCGGGCGGCCATCGGGCCGGGGCGCGGAGACCGGCAGCAGCGTGTCGGCGCCCACGGTCAGGCTCAGGAAGCGCTCCGCATCGAGCGATACCGGCACGCGCGGGTGGTTGTAGCCGAGCATGAGATCGCAGTGGCCCTCGGAAAGCGCCACCACCGCATCCAGCACATTGGCTGCCACCACGCGCGCGTGGAAGTCGCCAAAGCGTTGCTGGCAGCGCTTGAGCCAGGCCGGCAGGAAGGCCAGCGAGAGCGTGTGCCCCGCCGCGATGTCAATCGCATTGCCCGGCAGCGACGCCTCGCGCCGCAAGGCGGCGCGGGCGTCCAGCAGCAGGTCCGCGGCCTGCCCGGCGGTCTCGCAGAAGGCCGCGCCGGCCCGTGTCAGCGCCAGCGGGTAGGTGTTGCGGTCCACCAGTTCGGCGCCCACCCAGTCCTCCAGCGAGCGGATGCGGCGCGACAGCGCCGACTGCGTGATGTGCCGCAACTCGGCGGCACGCGAGAAACTGCGTGTGCGTTCCAGCACAAGCAGGTCTTCAATCCATTTCAACTGCATGATGCAACCCCATGACCGGGCCACGGACTCCTGCGGCGCCCGGATGCGCAAGCCCTATTCCGGTTTCGCATAGGTTCATGGCCAATTTGCATCCCACGATGCACGGACCGTGCCTAGAATCGATCCCACTCCCAACAGCAGGCCGCCCCATGGGGCCCGGCCCCTGGCATGACAGGCGCGACAGAGCCCGCGAGACAGCGGCCGGTGCGTCAGATGTTCCGCAACCCATCGCCCTCGGAGTCTCTCCATCATGTTGAAGTCATCTCTCCTGCCCGCCCGCACCGCTCCGGCGCATGCGCGCACCATCCTGAGCCGCGCCCTGCCGCTGCTGGTTGCCGCCGCCGGCCTCTCGGGCGCCCTGGCCGCGCCCGCCGCGCTGGCCGAGTATCCGGATCGCCCGATCCAGCTCGTGCTGTCGTTCCCGCCCGCCGGCGCCACCGACGTGCTGGCCCGCGCCGTGGGTACGCGGCTCTCCCAGGTGCTCAAGCAGCCGGTGGTGGTGGAAAACCGCCCGGGCGCCGGGGGGGCGCTGGGCATGGGCTACGCCGCCAAGGCCGCGCCGGACGGCTACACGCTCTACATGGCCGCCGTCAGCAACGCCGCCATCGCCGCCGTCACCTACAGCAACCAGCCGGCCAACCTCGCCAAGGATTTCGTGCCGATCGCCGGCATCGGCAATGTGCCGCACATCCTCGTGGTGCCGTCCACGCTGCCCGTGAAGACCGTGCCGGAACTGGTGAAGTACCTCAAGGCGTCGCCGGGGCAGTACAACTTCGCCTCGCAGGGGTCGGGCACGCTGTCCCACCTGGAGTCGGAGCTGTTCCGGCTGCGCACCGGGGTGGACGTGGTGCATGTGCCCTATAAGGGCAGCTCGTTCGCGCTGCCGGACCTGATGGCGGGCCGTTCCGCGATGATGTTCGACAGCATTCCGTCGGCCCTGCCGCACGTGAAGGCGGGCAAGCTGCGCCTGCTGGCGGTGGCGTCAGACCAGCGCGTGAAGTCCCTGCCCGAGGCCCAGACCATGGGCGAAGCCGGCATCCAGGACTTCCGCGCCAACAACCTGTTCGGCCTGGTGGCCCCCAAGGGCACCCCGCCGGCGGTGATCGAGAAGCTGGCCGCCGCCACCAAGGCCGTGCTGGCCCAGCCCGATCTGGTCGACACCATGGACGCCCAGGGCGTGCAGATCGTCTATTCGGCGCCGGACAAGTTCGGCCGCATGATTAACGAGGAAATGCGCGACTGGGCCAAGGTGGCGCAGGCCGCGAAGGTCAAGGTGGACTGAGCCCCGCCCGGTCTCACCGCAGTTCAGCAACCCTCCCGGGGCGGCGGCCCGATTCGTCCCCAGCCTGGCTGGCGCCGCCCATTTTTCGAATTTGTCCGAGCCGTTCATGACCGCTTTCTGGGATTTTCCGTACACGGCGCGCCGCTTGCCGGTGCTTGCCGACAATGTGATCGCCACGTCGCAACCATTGGCAGCAGCCGCCGGCCTGCGCATGCTCGCGCGGGGCGGCAATGCCGTGGATGCCGCGCTGGCCACCGCCATCGCGCTGACCGTAGTGGAACCGTGCATGAACGGCATTGGCGGCGACGCCTTCGCGCTGATCTGGGACGGCGAGACGCTGCACGGCCTCAACGCCTCCGGCCGCGCGCCGCGTGCCTGGACGCCCGAATCGTTCGCCCGCCACAGCGCCATGCCCTTCACCGGCTGGGACAGCGTGACGGTGCCCGGCGCAGTCTCGGGCTGGCGCACCACGTGGGAACGCTTCGGCTCGCTGCCGTTCGAGGACCTGTTCGAGCCGGCCATCGAGTACGCCACCCATGGCTACGTGGTCTCGCATACGGTCCATCGCCAGTGGCAGGCCCAGGTGCCGGTGTTGCGCAACGAGCCCGGTTTTGCCGAATCGTTCGCCCCGCGTGGCCGGGCGCCGCTGCCCGGCGAGCGCTTTGTCTGCCCCGGACAGGCGGAAACGCTGACCCGCATCGCCCGCTCCGGCGGGGAGGACTTCTATCACGGTGAACTGGCACGAAAGATTGCCGACCATGCCCGCGCCACCGGGGGCCGCATCGACGAAGCCGACCTCGCCGCCCACCGCGCGGACTGGGTCGAGCCGATCCGCATGGCCTACCGCGATCTGGAACTGTACGAAATCGGCCCGAACGGCCAGGGCATTGGCGCGCTGATGGCGCTGGGCATGCTCGAACATTGGGATATTGCCGAGTCCGGGCTCGACAGCGCCCGCACCATGCACCTCCAGATCGAGGCGATGAAGCTCGCCTTTGCCGACCTGCAGGCCCATGTGGGCGATATCGACGCCATGCGCCGGCCCGGCGCGGTGCCGCCCGAGGCGCTGCTGGACCCCGCCTACCTGGCCGAACGCGCACGCGCCATTCGCCCCGACCAGGCGTCGTACCCCGGCCCGGGCAAGCCGCATACGGGCGGCACGGTCTACCTGACCGCCGCCGACCGCAACGGGATGATGGTGTCGTACATCCAGTCGAACTTCAAAGGCTTCGGGTCCGGCGTGGTGGTGCCCGGCACGGGCATCGCGCTGCATAACCGCGGCTGGGGCTTCAGCCTGGAAGCCGGCCATCCGAACCAGGTGGCGCCGGGCAAGCGCCCGTTCCACACCATCATTCCCGGCTTCCTGATGCGCGACGGTGCGCCGCTGGCCTCGTTCGGGGTGATGGGTGGGTCGATGCAGGCGCAGGGCCACGTGCAGATGACCAGCCGGCTGGCGGATTTCGGCCAGAACCCGCAGGCCGCCAGCGACGCGCCGCGCTGGCGCGTGATGGACGATAACGTGGGGGTAGCCGTGGAAGCCCATTGCCCGCCCGCCACCGTGGAGGGGCTGCGCGCCATGGGACACAAGGTGGAGCAGGCGCCCGCCGACAGTCTCGACTTCGGCGGGGCCCAGATGGCGATGAAGATGCCGCACGGCTATGCGGCGGCATCGGACTCCCGCAAGGATGGCTATCCGGTGGGATTCTGACCCCGCCAGACGGCCATCGCTATCAGCGGGGCCTTACCAGCGGTAGCGCATGCCCAGTTGCGCCTTGCCGGCCGTGTAGTCGTGAGCGCCGGCCTCGAAGCCGACGCTGCCCCATACGGTCAGGCGCCGCGTGACATCGCCCTGCATGCCGATCCGGCCTTCGAGACGGTTGGCGGGGAGATCCTCACGGACGACGAAGCTGTCGAACTGCGCGGTCTGCGAAGCGGGGCCATGCCACCAGTTGATCTCGGCGAACGGTTTCATCCGCATCACGCCGATCGGGCTGCCGGCGGTCTCGGGATGGCTGACATCGCCATGCAGGCGCAGGCCCAGGCGGGTGGTCAGGCTGCTCTCCGACAGCTGGCTGACCGCGGTGCCGCCCTGCTCCACATGGCGGTCCGCCCAGTAGTTTGCGTAGAGGATCTGGAGCTGCGGCTCCAGATAGGTACGCACGTCCGCCGAGCGGTGGAGCGGGAAGGCATGGCCGGCCTCGATGGACGTCACGAGGTTGGAGGAGCGATAGCGCTCGGAGGGCAGGCCCGCGCCGTTCACTTCATTGTCATAGGCGCCATACATGGCCCACACGTCCACGTAGGGACCGGTTTCCGTGTGACGGTCGCCGTACCAGGTGCCGTAGACCCCCGCGCTGACGCCATCGACCTTGCCGTGCGCGGCCAGCGGCCCGTTGCGCGACGCGTTGCGGCTGCCGCCGTACGCGCCCATCACGCCCACATGGATGCTGCCCTTGTCCACCGGCAAGCGGAGCACATCGCCACCGATATGCACGAGGTAACGGGTGTCGCTGCCGGTCAGGCCCAGCGCGCCGTTGCGGCTGGCCGTGGAGCCTACCGTGCGCAGCCAGGCGTTGCGGCCCGGCCCGTCGGCGTCGCTGGTACCGGCTGCGGCGCGCTCGCCCTCCCGGTCGCGCAGGGTATGGAACAGCAGGGTGCTGGCGGCGAGCTTGTTATTGAGATAGGCACCCACTTCGGGGCGCAGCGCCGGCAGTGGCGTGACGTCGTCAGGCTGGCCGTCGGTCCGGGCCTGTGCCACCAGATACCAGTCTTCGGCCTTGCCTCCCTCGCCGCCCCGCACCAACTGGTAGTCATACGCCCCAGCGGCGATCGATCCCACGCCTTGCCGGTAGCCGTCCGAGCCCGGGTTCAGCCGGAATGCCGCGGCATCGGTGGCGCCGCCGTTGCGCGTCTCCACAAGGCGGATCCCTTGTACCGTCTGCGCGCCCTCGCCGCCGGCATGGCGGATCAGCAGGCTGGTATCGCCCGAGGCGCGTGCGCCGTCCAGCACGATCTTGTCGGTGGCCGATGCATCGCCGCCCATCTGCGTGGCGAGCCGCACGGTTCCGCCGGTGCCGACATAGTCGCGCGTCACGGTCAGCGTCTGGCCTGGCGTGGCGCCGGCTCGCGTAGCCAGGTTCACCGTGCCGCCATTGGCCAGGCTGGTCACCATGGCATCGCCCTTGATGTTCCAGGCCGACTGTGCGTCCACGGAGAGGTTGAACGTGCTGCCGGCATCCACGCGTGCCGCGCCATCCAGCGTTGACGATTCGAGGGCGAGGCTCAGGGTCCCCCGCGTGCCGTCGTCGGCGTTCAGCACTTCCACCCCGTTCGTGCTGCCCAGCAGGGACGATCGCCGCAGCGTGGCGTCCAGCGCGCTGCCCACCACGTGGATGCCGGCGGCCTGGTTGGCGGCGAGTTGCGAGTCCACGATCATGGCCGTGCTGGTGCCAGCATCATAGGCCTCCGCGTGCAACGCCGCGGCGTTGACGCCATGCGTGGTGATGGTGCTGGCATTCAGGTCCAGGTCGGCAGCACCGCCCACGACCGCGCCCTGGGCCCGTGCGCCGCGCGTGGTGACCGTCACGCCATCGGCGCGTGCGGTGGCGCGCAGCGTCGTGCCGGTTCGGCCGCCAAACGCCATCAGGCCTTGCGCTTCCGCGCCTTCGGTGGTGACCGTGCCGCCGTCCAGCGTTACCGAGCCGCCATGCATGGCGAACACCCCGGCGGCCCCTTCGCCAGCCGTTGTCAGGGCCACGTCATGGGCCACCACCGTGGCACCCGATAGCGCGCCCATGCCATAGCCTGCCTCGCCCGTCGTTTGAATGGTGCCGCCATGGAGTTCCGCGCTGCTGACGTAGCCGCTTGGGTCGTTGATGCCATCGGCCCAGACGCCCGCCGCGGCGTATCCGCTGGTCACGATCTCTGTGTCACGCACCCGGACGGCGCCTGATACGGCGTGGGCGCCGTGGCCGCGCTCTCCCCGCGTACGGATCCGCGTGCCGGTGGCATCGACGAGCGTGTCGCCGCCGCCGCCAATCGCATAGAGCCCGTGCCCGTTGCGTCCGCTGGTGTTGACCACGCCGCGCGACACCGTCACGATGCCATTGAGGTTGGCTTCCACCCCGGCGGCATTGTCGCCACTGGCGTTGATCGTGGTGTCGCGCGCGTCGATCCGGGCACCATTCTCGAAGGCCATGAGCGCGTTGCCGCGATCGGCCGTCACCGTGCCGCCATCGATGCCGATGGTCGCGCCATCACCGGCCCACACGCCCACATAACCGCTGCCGGAGAACACCTGGACGTTGTCCAGGCCGATGCGGCTGTTTGCGTTGATGGCGTACAACGCCATCGCGTTGTCGGTGTCGATACCGCCGCCGCGCATGTCGATGGTGCTCCCGCTCATGGCCGCCAGCCCGTGCGCGCCGCCGCCTTCGGTCGTGACCGAAATCGCCCCGCCGCTATCGAGGATGCGGACTCTGCCGCCTTCGGTGGCGAGGACCGCAATGCCTGCCGTACCGGGTGTCGTGCCGGTCTCGATGGCACGGCCATCATCGATTTGCACTTCAACGCCCGGCGCGAGGATCTGAGTGGCCAGCGTAGGTTGGGAAAACGCGAGGCAAGCCGTGGCGATCACGGACAGGCGCGTGGTAATGGCCCTGCGTTGCTCGCGGGCCCGAACTGAGTAAGACGACTGCATGATGGACTCGAAGAATAAGAAGAAAGGCCCGGCCCGCCACGCCAGATCTGGCGCGGCCTTCCGGGGCGTTGCGCATTCTCACGAGTCACATTTCCTATTGCTATGGGAATTCCCTTAAATTGCGGATGACGCCCAGTCGAATCAATTACCCCAGCGGCAGCGCCGTGCTGTACAGCACCTGCTTCAGCGCGAAGCTGGAGCGGATGCTCGCCACGCCCGGAATGCGCGTGATCTGGTCGATGATCAGACGCTCGAGCGAGTCCACGTCGGGCACTACCACCCGCAGCAGGTAATCGGCATCGCCGGACATCAGGTAGCACTCCATCACCTGCGGCAACGCGCCGATGCGGCGCTCGAACTCGTCCAATGTTTCGCGGCGCTGTTTATCGAGCGAAATCGAGATGAAGACCACCACCTTGAGGCCAAGCCGGCGCGCGTCCAGCAGCGTGACCTTGCGCGCGATCACGCCCGATTTCTCCAGCTGCTTCACCCGCGCCAGACAGGGCGACGGCGACAGGTTCACGCGGCTGGCCAGTTCCACGTTGGTGAGGCTGCCGTCGCGCTGCAATTCGCTCAGGATCCGGATATCTGTGGCGTCAAGATCGATGTCCAGCATGTTGCGCTTCCCGTTCGTGCAAAGACGGCATTCTATGCTGGAATCTACGGCTGGCGCAGTCGAATCCAGTCATTGCTGCGGCGCAACCAGACGTAGACTTTTCAGCACCCGCACCCGCTCCGGAACCCCTTTCCCGATGTCTGCCCAAGCTCCCGCCGGCGCCGCTCCGGCCGCCGGACTCAAGAAATTCCTGCCCCTGATCGGGGCCGTCGCCATCTGGGGCGGCAACTGGCCCGTGATGAAGCTCGGCCTGGCCCACGTCAGCCCGCTGTGGTTCGCGGCGCTGCGCTTCGGCTCGGCAGCGCTGATCAGCGTGGTGGTGCTCGGCGCGCTGCGCCGGCTGCGCCTGCCAACGCGGCAGGAATGGCCGCTGGTGGTCAGCGTGGGGCTGTTGCAGATGGGCGCCTTCACGGCGCTGGCGCTGTGGGCCTTGCAATACGTGGCGCCGGGGCGGGCCTCGGTGGTGGCCTACGCCACGGCGATCTGGGTGATTCCGCTGTCCGCGCTGGTGCTGGGCGAGCGGCCGTCGCGGCTGCAATGGCTGGCCACGGCGTTCAGCTACGCCGGCATCGCCGTGATCGTGGCGCCCGCGCTGGGCGGCTGGGAATTGCATACCGTGATGGGGCTGACCATGCTGCTGGGCGCGTCGCTGGCGTGGTCGGTCAGCATCATCCATCTGCGCGCGCACCGCGCGGTGCGGCTCGGCGCGGACATGATTCCGTGGGAGTGCGCGGTGGCCACGGTGCCGCTGCTGTTACTGGCCCTGTTCCGCGATGGCACGCCGGACCTCGGCGCCATGGCGGACATCTGGCCGGTCATCCTCTACACCGGCCCGCTCGCCACGGCCCTGACCTTTATCGTCGTGCTCAATGTCACGCAGTCGCTGCCGCCGGCCGCCACGTCCATCGCCATGCTCGGCGTGCCGCTGCTCGGCCTGCTGCTATCGGCAGTGGCCTGGCACGAGCGCATTTCCGCGGATCTTTCGATTGGCCTCGCGCTGATCGGGCTCGGCGTCATTACCACGGCGCTGGCGCCTCGCCTGGGCAAACTGGCCGCGTCGCGCTGATATTTCGGAAAATGACTAGCGACTACGGCTGGACTGAGGGTTCGCGCTTCAGCGTGCGCAGCACGAAGGTCGAATGGCTGTGCCGCAGGCCGGGCAGCTTGTAGAGCTTGTGGCGCAGGAATTCCTCGTAGCCCTCGGTGCCGGCCACGGCCACCTTGATCAGGTAGTCGTACTCGCCCGTCAGCAGATGGGCCTCGAGCACTTCGGGCAGTTCGGCCAGCGCCTCGCCAAAGCGGCGGAACATGTCGTCGTCGTGGCGGTCCAGCGTGACTTCGATTAGCACCGTGTCCGGCAGGCCCAGCGCCTTCTGGTTCAGCAGCGCCGCGTAACTCTCGATCACCCCTGCTTCCTCCAGCGCCCGCACCCGGTTCCAGCACGGCGTGGCGGACAGGCCAACCAGCTCGGCCAGCTTCGCATTGGAGATGCGCCCGTCGCGGCGCAGTTCGCGCAGGATGCGGCGGTCGATGTCATCGAGCTTGGGAAGGTTCGACATGGCGGATTCGCTTAAGAAAGAAGAATTATCCGGAGATTGTATGATAATCCGCAGTTTTTTCTTCATTTACCCTGGCATCGGAGAAAAATCAGAAGCTCATTTTTCGCCCGTGCTGGTAAATTTACCGGACACCTTTCGCATCACATCCGGACCGCCTGCCATGTCGCTGCCCACTCTCGACCTCGCCCTTGAACTCGATCCCGCCGATGTCTTCGGCAGCCTGGAATGGGTGCTCGCCAATGCCCGCCGCACGGGCCTGACGCTGCAGGCGCTGCGCTTCGACGCCAACGCCGCGCAGGGCGTGCGGTTCTCCGCCAGCGCGCCGGTGCCGGAACTGCTGCACGTGTTCGTACGCCGCATCGGCCATGGCGTGGAGGTGCGGATCGTGGATGCAGAGTTCGGCGATGACATCGATTCGCTCGATGGGCTCGCCTCGGTCACGCTGCCCGAGCCGGTGGCGCTGCACGCCTAAGGCAGCTCAGGCCGGCGCCAGCAGTTCGATGCCGTCGAGTTCCGCCGCGCAGGTGTCGCGCACGATGGTGACGAAGTCCGCCACATAGGGCCGGTCGGCCATCGCGGCGGGCACGGTTGCGTACAACTCGCTCCACAGGCCCTTGGCGCCGATGCGCTTGGCCAGCACGTAGTCGTGATCGACGTAGTTCTTCACGCCCCAGTTCGGCAGTGCAGCCACCCCGCGCCGGCTGGCCACGAGCTGTAGCACGGCCACGGTCAGCTCGGCCGTGCGGCGTTGCAGATGGATGCCGGCAGGCTCCAGCACCTCGCGGATCAGGTCGATGCGCTGCTCGGGCACCGGATAGGTAATCAGCGTTTCGCCGGCCAGGTCCGCCGCCTCCAGGCGCCGCTTGTTGCGCAGCCGGTGTTCGTTGGCGATGACCGCCAGGATCTCGAAGCGGAACAGCGGCGCCACCTCCAGCCCGCGCTTGGCTGGCGGCTTGGAGCCGATCACCATGTCCGCCTTGCCGTTCGCCAGCAGCGCGAGCGGATCGGCGTGGAAACCCGCCACGAGGTCGATTTCCACCTCAGGCCAGCGGCGGCGGAACTCGTCCATCACCGGCATCAGCCAGTCGAAACACGTGTGGCACTCCAGCACCACGCGTAACTCCCCCCGGGTATCGCCCTTGAGCCGCAGCAGGTCGCGTTCGGCCGCGCTGATGGCGGCCAGCGCCTCGCGCGCCAGCGCCAGCAGCCGCTCCCCGGCCGGCGTGAAGCGCAGGCCCTGGCGCGTGCGGTCGAACAGCGGCGTGCCGTAATGGGCCTCGATGGCCTTGATCTGGTGCGAGAGCGCCGACTGGCTCACATGCACACGCTCTGCCGCCGTGGCCAGCTTGCCGGACTCGGCAATCGCCACGAGGGAGCGGAAATGGCGGACTTCGATCATTGGCGTTGACTACACCCTGTGACTTGAATGAAATTCATATATTGTTTAAAACATGTCGCTTGATTCATTCTACTCGCCATCAGAGACTGTGCGCCAGATCGAACATTTCCCATCTCTGGAGCCCACACATGGCACGCACCCACATCCTCGGCTTTCCGCGCATCGGCGCGCGCCGTGAACTGAAATTCTCGCAGGAGGCGTTCTGGCGCGGCGAGACGCCCGAAGCCGCGCTGCGCGAGACCGGCGCCGCGCTGCGCCGCCGCCACTGGCAGTTGCAGGCCAATGCGGGCCTGGCCACCGTGGCCGCCGGCGACTTCGCCTGGTATGACCAGATGCTCGGTACCACCGCGCTGCTCGGTGCCCTGCCCCGGCGCTTCGGTTTCGACCCGGCCGCGCTGACGCTCTCGCAATACTACGAACTGGCGCGCGGCAACGTGGGTCAGCCGGCCATGGAAATGACCAAGTGGTTCGATACGAACTACCACTACCTGGTGCCGGAACTCGATGCCGAATCCACCTTCGACGGCGGTCCGTCCTGGTATCTCGACGAAATCGACGAGGCGCTGGCGCTCGGCCTGCCCACGCGTCCGGTGCTGATCGGGCCGGTGACCTACCTGTGGCTGTCCAAATCCCACGTGGCGGGGTTCGACCGCCTGAGCCTGCTGCCCAAGGTGGTGGCGGCCTACGCCCGCATCCTCGCCCAGCTCAAGGCGCGCGGCATCGAATGGGTGCAGATCGACGAGCCGGCCCTGTGCCTGGACCTCGATGCGCCCTGGCTCGACGCCTTCGACGCCGCCTACCCCACGCTGGCCGCTGCCGGGGTCAAGCTGCTGCTGGCCACCTACTTCGACACCGCCGCGCCCCACGCCGCCCGTGCCGCCGCGCTGCCCGTGCACGGTTTTCATATCGATCTGGTGCGCGCACCGCAGCAGCTGGCCGCGTGGCAGGCCGTGCTGCCGGCTGACGCCGTGCTGTCCGTCGGCGTGATCGATGGCCGCAATATCTGGCGGGCCGACCTGCGCGCCGTGCTGGACACGCTGAAGCCGCTGCACGCGCAGCTCGGCAATCGGCTGTGGATCGCCCCGTCCTGCTCGCTACTGCACGTGCCGGTTTCGCTCGATGCCGAACAGCGGCTCGACCCGGAACTCAGGAATTGGCTAGCCTTCGCCACCGAGAAGCTCGATGAACTGCATACGCTCGCCACGGCGCTGAACCAGGGCGAGGCGGCCGTCGCCGAAGCCCTCGCGGCCAGCGATGCAGCCCAGGCCGCGCGCCGCACCTCGCGCCGGGTGGTGAACCAACAAGTGCAGAAGCGGCTGGCCGACGTGACGGCCGGCATGGCCGACCGCGCCAGCGCGTTCGACCTCCGCATCGAGCGCCAGCGCGCCGCGCTGGCCCTGCCGGCGCTGCCGACCACCACCATCGGCTCGTTCCCGCAGACGCCGGCCATCCGCCAGACCCGCGCGGCCTACAAGCGCGGCGACATCGGC
The DNA here is from genome assembly GCF_905397395.1 of Cupriavidus campinensis. GTDB lineage: Bacteria > Pseudomonadota > Gammaproteobacteria > Burkholderiales > Burkholderiaceae > Cupriavidus > Cupriavidus campinensis. The sequence goes on along the minus strand of NZ_CAJPVH010000001.1, from coordinate 27,960 downwards.
GCGCTGGAATACCTCGAACGGATTCGCGGCGAGATCGAACTGGCGGTGCGCAAGCAGGAGGCGCTGGGGCTGGACGTGCTGGTCCACGGCGAGGCCGAGCGCAATGACATGGTCGAATATTTCGGCGAACAGCTATGCGGCTACGCCTTTACCGAGAACGGCTGGGTGCAGAGCTACGGCTCGCGCTGCGTGAAGCCGCCGGTGATCTATGGCGATGTGTACCGCCCCGAACCGATGACGGTGGAGACCGCCCGCTACGCGCAGTCCCTGACGGACAAGCCGATGAAGGGCATGCTCACCGGCCCGGTGACGATGCTGCAATGGTCCTTCGTGCGGGACGACCAGCCGCGCGCCACCACGGCACGGCAACTGGCGCTGGCCATCCGCGACGAGGTGCGCGACCTGGAGGCGGCCGGCATCCGCGTAATCCAGATCGACGAACCGGCATTGCGCGAGGGCCTGCCGCTGCGCCGCGCGGACTGGGCGGCCTACCTGGACTGGGCTGTCAACGCCTTCCGGCTCTCGGCCGCCGGTGTGGCCGACGCGACGCAGATCCACACCCATATGTGCTATGCGGAGTTCAACGACATCCTGCCGGCCATCGCCGCCATGGACGCGGACGTGATCACCATCGAGACCTCGCGCTCCGCCATGGAACTGCTGGAGGGCTTCGGCGAATTCGACTATCCGAACGAGATTGGCCCGGGCGTCTACGACATCCACTCCCCGCGCGTGCCGACCGTGGAAGCCGTGACGCGGCTGCTCGAGCGCGCCTGCGAGGTCATTCCGCCGCAACGGCTGTGGGTCAACCCGGACTGCGGACTGAAGACGCGCGGCTGGCCGGAGACCGAGGCGGCGCTGGCCAATATGGTAGCGGCGGCGCGGCAGCTGCGCGGCAAGCTGGCTGGGCAGGTGCCCGTGTCGTGGAAGCGGGTGGATCGCCCGGCCAGCGCGCAGGTCGGCGCGGTTGTCGGCGCGGTTGTCAGCCATACGCACACGGCGGCGTGCGCCCCGGCCTGCGCGGGACAGGCGGCGGTATAGGTCAGAGCCACGTCAGAGCTAGATCAGGAAATCGGCCGGAAAAACGGCGCCCTGCGCGCGCAGCTGTGTCCTTGTGTCACATGGTGCGCGCGCTGGCCAGCCCGTATCCTCTCGGGAAAATTCCAAGAGGAAGTCATGAAACGAGCCAATCCCTGGCGCCGCGCGGCAGTCCTGCCCGCGGCCGCCTTGTCCACGGCTGCGCTGGGCCAGGCCGCCAGCGCGCCCGACCCTACGCCCGAGCACGTGCTGCCCACCGTCACCGCGACGGCCCCGGCGGCGGGATCGCTGACCGCGCCGAGCATCGGCCAGCAGCGCCGGTCGCTGTTCGAATCCGCTGGCTCGGTGGGGTTCGTTGACGCGGCGTCGTATACCAACACCTACGCCAGCGATCTGCGAGATGTGCTCAAGGATGCGCCCGGCGTCTACGTCCAGGAACGCTACGGCCAGGAACTGCGCCTGTCGGTGCGCGGCTCGGGCGTGGCGCGCGGCTTCCACACGCGCGGCATCGACATCCTCCAGGACGGCGTACCGACCAACTTCGCCGATGGCAGCGGCGACTTCTATCAGATCGATCCGATTGGCCTGTCGGCGGCGGAGATCTACAAGGGCGGCAACGGCCTCGCCTATGGCAGCACCACGCTGGGCGGCGCGATCAACTTCACCACCCCAACCGCCCTGAACGCCGAGGCGCCGAACATGGCGCGCGTGGACGGCGGCAGCTTCGGCACGATCCGCGCGAGCGGGCAGGTGTCGCGCCAGATCGGCGCGTGGGACTTCCTGGCCAACCTGACCGTGAACCATTCGGAGGGCTACCGGAACCACGAGCGCGGCCAGTACGAGCAGCTCAACGCCAACCTCGGCTATCGCTTCAGCCCGTCCGTGGAAACGCGCTTCTACTTCGGCGCGTACATCGTCGATCAGCTGCTGCCGGGCACGCTGAGCCTGAACGACGCGCTGAACAACCCGCGCATGGCCTCCGCCAGCGCGCTGGCGGGCGATCAGGCCCGCAACACGCGCACCGAGCGGCTGGCCAACGTGACGACCGTGAAGCTCGACAACGGCCAGCTCGACTTCAGCACCTGGGTCATCCACAAGAGCCTGTATCACCCGATCTTCCAGGTCATCGACCAGGACTACTGGACCTACGGCTTCGCGCCGCGCTACACGGGCAATTTCACGCTGGGCGGCATGCGCAACCAGCTGATCGCGGGTGCGCGCTTCTTCGGCGGCAACAACAACGCGCGCCAGTACGTGAACGTGAACGGCAGCCGGGGCGCGCAAACGCTGAACGCGGCGCAGGATGCGTATAACTACGAGGCGTACCTGGAAGACCGGCTCTACGTGGTGCCCACCGTGGCGCTGATGGCTGGCGCCAAGGCGTACCGCAACCGGCGCGAGTACCAGGACTATGGCGGTCTGCCCGCCAGCTCCACGCCCAAGTCGGACGGCACCACCTACAGCGGCGTGAACCCGAAGTTCGGCGTGCTCTGGGAACCGCGCAAGGACGTGCAGGCCTTCATCGACATCACGCGCAGCGCCGATGTCCCGGATTTTTCCGATTTGAACCAGACCATCGGTGCGACCAACCAGTTCGTGCCGCTGGCCGCGCAGCGCGGCTGGACGCTGGAGGCTGGCACGCGCGGCCAGGTGGACCGCTTCGGCTGGGATCTGACGGTGTACCGCTCCCTCGTGCGCGACCAGTTGCTGCAATACACGGTCAGCCCGGATGTGCCGGCTTCCACCTTCAACGCCAATCGCACCATCCTGCAGGGTGTGGAGCTGGGCGCCAGCGCCGACGTGCTGCGCAACGTGGCCGGCCCCGGTGACAAGATCACCGTGTCGCAACTGTGGAATTTCAGCGATTTCCGATTCGACAACGACCCGGTGTACGGCAACAACCGCATCGCCGGCATCCCGAAACACGTGCTGCGCACGACGCTCGCGTATAGCCAGGCTGCGGGGTTGCGGGTGGCGGGAACGATCGACTGGGTGCCGACCGGCGCCTACGTGGACTACGCCAACACGATGAAGGTGCCGGCCTACGTGCTGTTCGGGATTCAGGCCAGCTATGAATTCCAGCGCGGGGTCACGCTGTTCCTCGATGCCCGCAACCTGGCCGACAAGCGCTACATCAGCGACTTCGGCACCGTGGCCGATGCGCGCACCGCGAACACCGCAGTGTTCTACCCGGGCGTGGGGCGCGCGTTCTACGCTGGCGTGAAGTTCAAGTTCTGACGCCGGGGCGCCGTCAGGGCGCGCGTCAGGTCGCGCGTCAGTTCACGCGCTGCACCGCCGGCGGCGCCCACTTGCCGTCCAGCATGGCCTGGTCCGGCCAGTAGGCGCGCAGCACGAGGTTGAAGCCATCGGGCGGCGCCGGCAGCCAGTTGGCCGCGCGCGCGCCGTCGGGGCGCTCGTACTGGATATAGATGTCGAGCGAGCCGTCGCGGTTGTAGCGCAGGCGGTCGCGGCTGCCGAGCGCGTAGCGCTGGATCGGGTTGCTGACGAACGCCTGCTTGTTGTTGTAGAGCGTGAGCGACCAGAACGCCTTAACCGGCGGCAACTGCCCTTTCTCGAAATGCAGCACGTAGCGGCTGCCGCCATCGAACGGCCGGCCCGTGGCATCGGCGCGCGTGGCGGGGTAGACCGCATCTTCGGGCAGGTTCGCACCCAGGCCCATCATGGCGATGGCGGCGCGCTTGGTGTAGTCGGTGCCGTAGCTGCCAAGGTCACGCGCGATGCGCCAGCCGGTGCTGCCGGCCGCGCCCTTGCGCGCTTCGGCGGCAATCCCGGCCAGCGCGGCCGTCGCGCCTTCCTGCACGGCGCGCGCCGTGGACGGCTCCAGCACCGTGGTCTTGAACGGCTCGCCGGCCTCGATCCCCATGCGGCGCATCTTCCCGACCATCGCCGCATCCTCGGGCGCCGGCGGGTTGGCCTCCAGCAAGGCGGCCATGCGCGAGAAGAACGCCTGCGCGTCCATGGCGGCCACCTGCTCGACGGGCGGCGTCTGGGTGTCGATCAACGTGGCGCGCGGCGGCGCGGCCGGCGGCGCCACGCGGGCGCCCTTCTGCCAGGCGGAAAGCGGAATCAGGCGGTACTGGTCCTGGAGGCGGTGCACGGTCGGGAAGTCCTGCTTCCCGTTGGTCTGCGTGCGGCCAATCAGCCAGACCATGGCGGTCGGCGAGCGGATCTCCTTCACGCCCTTGGGCAGCGTACCCTGCCAGTCCGGTCCGACGATGGCGAACGCGCCACGCTTGGTGCCGGTGGTGCGCTTGCCCGGCGACGCGAACACATTGGTCCACGCATCCATCAGCGGCATCAGGTAGTAGCGGCCGGCGGTATCGGGCACGGACAGGACCACGGGTTCCTTCGTCAGGTCCAGCCAGGCCGTCGAATACAGCGTATCGGCATTGGGACTGACCACGTCGGTGAACATGGCATCCGGGAAGCTGCGCTTGTGAACAAAGGTGTTGGCCGGCGTGCGGGCCGTCATCACCTCGCGCGTCACGTCCATCAGCACGAGCGGATAGCCGTAGGTGAACACCTCCGCGGACAGGGCCTTCATGGCCTGGTCGGAGGGCGGCTGCTCGACGGCCGTGACGGTGGTCGCACGCTCGTTGGTGGACGAGCATGCGGAGAGCAGGACGGCCAGCGCGACCACGCTGGCCAGATTGCGTATCGAAGGATTCATGACCCCGTTTCCCTTTGGACTGGCGGCCTTCCGGATAGACGGGCAAACGGACGGGTAAACGTCGCTTGTCGCCCCGGAGGCGCATCTCTTCCGGACGAATGATGTGCCCGCCGATCCGCCCGTGTCAATGTCCCGGCGACCCAATTAAGGGGGGAACCGAACACGCTGGGGGCGAATAGCGGCAAGGGCTGCCGGGGCGGGGGCCGGGCGCTAGAGATAGGTGGCGATCACGACATAGCGAGCGGGAATACCGGCAGGGGTGCCCGGGCCATCGGCCGGCCGGACATCGAGGTGATAGGCACCCACGGACTCGCCCTCCCCGGCCCGCGGCAACGCCAGGGTCCGCACAACGGCACCGCCCGGGACGGGACAGCGCGACTGGAGCGTCGGCCGCGCCCCGGCTCGCGGCACCATGTCACAGGTCGGTGCGACGATGGCACCCTCAAACCGGATCGTCCCGCCCTCGGCACACGCTACCCCCACCTGCCCCATCAAAAGCCCCGCCGCCGTCGCCATCGCCGCCATCGGGAACGCCCGCTTACGTGCCTTCATGCCTATCTCCTTGGTGTCTGGGACTGCCTGAGAAATTTCCTACGCGGCCAGTGTAGCGACGCGACGGACCGGCCGGAAGTGAAGGATTTCGGGATTGTGTGAACGGCCGGGGGATGGTGACTTCGCGAGGGGAAGCCGTACGGCGGGGAGACTTGCAGACAGATGCGGGAGGACCAAAGAAAAACGGGATTGGCAAACGCCAATCCCGTTTTTCTTGCTGATAGTGGCGCGGCTGGCAGGATTCGAACCCACGACCCCTTGGTTCGTAGCCAAGTACTCTATCCAACTGAGCTACAGCCGCACGCGAGGCCGCAATTGTATCGCAATTCGCCTTTCGTGCAAGCGTTTGATGAAAAAAACGGCATGGCTACCATCGGTACCGTGCGCCCAACGTTGCGCCAGCGTTACGGCCGCCGCGCGCCTTCATCCAGACCTTCAGGCCGGTGATGGAATTGCGCTGGGCGCCAACGTTGAACGACAGCAGGCCACGCAGCAGGTCGGTGTCGATGCGGGTGCCGTTGATGTTGATGGTTCTCGCGCGGTTGTCCTGCCACCAGTCGGCTTCCACATAGGGATAGACGCCGGAGATGCGCGTCGGGCGGGACCCGTAGAGGCGGACGGCCAGGCCGGTGGCGCTGGCCTCGCCGGGCGCGGCGTCCCAGTTGTTGGCGACGGGCGACATGCCAGGGCGATAGGCCATCTCCACGCGCGACTGCAGCGTCAGCCCTTCGGCATTGCGCGACAGCGGCGTGTTCATCGCCAGCGCCATGCTGCGCACGCTGCTGTCGACAAAGCCGGTGGCGGAGGTCACGTCGTCGAGGTGCAACCGGGCGGGACGGGGCGCGCCGCGGAACGTCTCGACCTGGCGATCGATGGCGCCGGGGCCCGGCGCGTCATCGACGGGCCGCGACTGCGCGGACAGCGAGGCATAGACCGGCCGGGGCAGGCCCGGACCGTCATCGCCATCGACCATGCGCGGCGGTGCGAGGGCATCCGGAGGAGCTGCGGGCCTGGTGGGCGCTGCGGCGAGTTCGGGCGGCGCGGCGGCTCCGACGGTGGGCGCGGGAGCGGGTGCTGACGCGGCAGCGGACAAGAACCAGTTGTCCGCCTCCTCCGCATGGGCCACGACCGCGCCGGCCATCAACGCCATGAGCAGCCACCATCGGAGCGGCAGATGATGTGCCCAGTCTGCCGCGGCACAAGGTTTCCATCCGGGATGGCTCCCGGACCGTTCCTCTCTCTCACGCAACGCCAGCTTTCTCATGGCAACCACCTTGCCGGGCGTTTCTGAACCATGCCCGATCAGACTTGAGCATAGGTCAAACATCCGGCGATGGTGAGTGCCTGTGTGATCTGCCGCGCAAGCCAAAACCCGCAGAGATCGTACAAGCGCCGGAAACGAAAAAAGGCCCCCAGGGGGCCTGTCTTTCCGGATGTACAAATAGAAATGGCCCCGCTTGCGCGGGGCCATTTAAATATTGGTGCCCAGAAGAGGACTCGAACCTCCACAGTGTTGCCACCGCTAGGACCTGAACCTAGTGCGTCTACCAATTCCGCCATCTGGGCTTCGTCTCGCTGCATGTCTGCGGCGATGCGAAGAAGGAGATTATGCTGCGATGATCGCCGGCTGTCAACAGGCTGCCGAAAAAATCCTGGCGATTCTTAGCGCAGCCGGAAATCCACCTGTGAAGGCCGGCCATCCAGCGCCAGCGTGGCGGTGGCGGCCGGGGTGCGCGCCACCACCTTGCCGGCGCGCAGCACGGCCAGCCGCGTGGCGCGCAGGCGGAGGGCCTCTACCGGATTGCGCGCCTGCAACAGCACCAGGTCCGCGCGGCAGCCTGGGGCCAGGCCGTAGCCGTCCAGGCCGAGGATCCTGGCCGGCGTCTCGGTCACGGCCGCAAAGCAGGCGCGCATGGCGTCCTGCCCGGTCATCTGGGCCACGTGCAGGCCCATGTGGGCCACCTCCAGCATGTCGCCGGTGCCCAGCCCGTACCACGGATCCATCACGCAGTCGTGCCCGAAGGCCACCGGCACCCCCGCCGCCAGCAGTTCCGGCACGCGCGTCATGCCGCGCCGCTTTGGGTAGGTGTCATGCCGCCCCTGGAGCGTGATGTTGATGAGCGGATTGGCGATGGCCGCCACGCCGGCCTCGCGCATCAGCGGCAGCAGCTTGGACACGTAATAGTTATCCATCGAATGCATCGACGTCAGGTGCGAGCCCGTGACGCGCCCCTGCAACCCGAGCCGGACGGACTCGCTGGCCAGCGTCTCGATATGGCGCGACATCGGGTCATCGCTCTCGTCGCAATGCATGTCCACGCGCAGGCCGCGCGCGGCAGCTTCCTCGCACAGCAGCTTCACGGACGCCGCGCCGTCCGCCATGGTCCGCTCGAAGTGCGGAATGCCGCCAACCACGTCCACGCCCATGTCCAGCGCGCGGCGCAGGTTGTCCAGCGCGCCGGGCGCCCGCAGCACGCCGTCCTGCGGAAAGGCCACCAGTTGCAGGTCGAGGTAGGGCTTCACGCGCTCGCGCACGTGCAGCAGCGCCTCGGTGGCCAGCAGGCGCGGATCGCAGACATCCACGTGCGAGCGGATGGCCAGCAGCCCCTTGGCGACGGCCCAGTCGCAATAGGCCAGCGCGCGTTCCACGATGGCCTCCTGCGTCAGCAGCGGCTTCAGCTCGCCCCACAGGGCAATGCCTTCGAGCAGCGTGCCGGACTGGTTCACGCGCGGCAGCCCATAGGACAATGTCGAATCCATGTGGAAGTGCGCGTCGACGAACGGCGGCGTGACGAGCTGGCCGGCGGCGTCGATCTCCTCGCCCGCCGTGGCGGCCAGGCGCGGCTCCACGGCGGCGATCTTGCCATTGGCGATGCCGATGTCGATGTCGGTACGGCCATCGGGCAGGCTGCAGCGGCGCAGGATCAGGTCGAACATGTGGAATCTCTCTCTTCTATATATAGGGGGCGATGGGGTTGGATCACCGCTCGCCCTTGCGGTACGGCTTCATCAGCGCCTGCGGATAGGCCGCGCGGCGCGCCACCAGCACCAGCGCCAGGATCGACAGCACGTAGGGCAGCATCAGGTACACCTGGTACGGCAGCGGCGGCAGGCCCGGCAGGCTCGCCCCGCCCTGTTGCAGGCGCAGTTGCAGGGCGTCGAACGCGGCGAACAGCACCGCGCCGAGCAGCGCCCGGCCGGGCCGCCACGAGGCAAAGACCACCAGCGCCACGCAGATCCAGCCGCGCCCGTTGATCATGTTGAAGAAGAACGCGTTGAAGGCGGAGAGCGTCAGGAACGCCCCGCCCACGGCCATCAGCGCCGAGCCGGCCATGATCGCACCAATCCGCACGGCTGCCACGCGGATGCCCTGCCCTTCTGCCGCCGCCGGATTCTCGCCGACCATGCGCAGGGCCAGCCCCAGCGGCGTGCGATAAAGCAGCCAGCCGATCAGCGGCGCCATGCACAGCGCCAGCAGCGTCAGCGCGGTCTCGGCGGCCATCACCGGGCCGATCAGGGGGCCGAGGAGCGGTACCTCCGCCCACCATGTCATCGGCGCGAACGGGGTGATCGTCGGGGGCGACGACACCTGTGCGAAGTTCAGCCGATAGGCGTAGTAAGACACGCTGGTGGCCAGCATCGTCACGCCCAGCCCCGCCACGTGCTGGGACAGCGCCAGGGACACGGTCAGCCAGCCGTGCAGCAGCCCGAAGGCCAGCCCCACGCCCGCCGCCACCGCCACCCCGCCCCAGAGCGGCGCGCCGAGGTAGACCGCCAGCCAGCCGGAGAACGCGCCGGCCACCATGATCCCTTCGATGCCGAGGTTGAGCACCCCGGCGCGCTCGCACAGCAGCACCCCCAGCGTGCCGAAGATCAGCGGCGTGGCCACGCGCAACACGGCGATCCAGAACGGCGCCGCACTCACGATATCGAGCAGTTCCATCAGGCGGCCCTCCCGATCCGGTCGAACCGCACGCGGTAGCGCGTCAGCATCGTGGCCACCAGCATGGTCAGCAGCGCCACGGCGACGATCACGTCGGCGATGGTATTCGGCACGCCCACGGCGCGGCTCATGCCGTCCGCGCCCACCAGCACGCCCGCCACGAACACCGACGCGGCAATCACACCGATCGGGTGCAGCCCTGCCAGCATGGCGATGACCACCCCGGCGTAGCCGTAGCCGGGCGAGATGTCCAGCGTCAGGTAGCCGGTGCGCCCCGCCACCTCGACCACGCCGGCCAGCCCCGCCAGCGCGCCGGACAGCATCGCCGCCAGCAGCGTCACGCGCGTCACCGGCATGCCCGCGAAGGCCGCCGCGCGCGCGTTGGCGCCCACCGCGCGCATCTGCAGGCCGAACACCGTGAAGCGGTTGACCGCCCACAGGATCACGGCCAGCGCCACGGCGATCAGCAGCCCGCTATGCACGCGCGAGCGCTCCAGCAGCCGCGACAGTTCGAGTTCCGGCACCAGCGCCACGGACTGCGGCCAGCCCATCGCCAGCGGGTCCTTCATCGGCCCATCCAGCATCATCGACACGCCCAGCAGGACGATGAAGTTCAGCAGCAGCGTGGTGACCACCTCGTCCACCCCCAGCCGCAGCTTCAGCAGCGCCGGCACCAGCAACAGCAAAGCGCCTGCCAGCATGCCGGCCGCCACCATCAGACCGAACAGCAGCCCATTCGGCAGCGCGGCCGCCCACGGCGCGGCAGCCCCATCCACCTGTCCGCCGACGGCCACCGCTGCCAGCGCGCCCAGGTACAACTGCCCTTCCGCGCCGATATTGAACAGCCGCGTGCGGAACGCCACCGCCACGGCCAGCCCGGTCAGCATCAGCGGCGTGGCGCGGGTCAGCGTCTCCGACCACGCGAAACGCGAGCCGAAGCCCCCTTCGAGCAACAGCCAATACGCCTTGCCGACCGGCGCGCCGGCCCAGGCGACCAATACTGCACAAATGCCGAGCGTGGCGACGATGGCCCCGAACGGCGCGGCCACCAGCGCGGTGCGCGAGACCGTGGTGCGCGCTTCAAGCCGCATGGGCCACCTCCCCGTGCGTCGCGGCGTGGTCCGCGCCGGCCATGGCCAGTCCCAGCGTGCCGAGCGTCCAGCCGGACGTCGCGCGGGCCGGCGTCAGCCGTCCGCCATGGATCACGGCGATGCGGTCCGCCAGCGACAGCAGTTCGTCGAGATCCTCGGAAATCAGCAGCACGGCGGCCCCGGCCCCCGCGGCTTCCAGCAACTGGCGATGGACGTAGGCCACCGCGCCGATATCCAGCCCCCAGGTGGGCTGGCTGGCGATGACCAGCCGGGGCGTCTGCGCGCCGCGTACCGACAGCGCGCGCCCCAGAATCAGCTTCTGCATATTCCCGCCGGAGAGCGTGCGCGTGGGGGCGTCGATGCCGCCGCCGCGCACGTCGAATTTCCTGGCCAGCGCCGCCGCAAAGCGCCGCGCCGGTCCGCTGCGGATCACCCCGCCCCGCACGAACGCCGGGTTGCCCAGTTGCTCGGCAATCGCGTTCTCCCACACGGCCAGGTCGCCCACGGCGCCTTCGGCGTGGCGATCCTCGGGCACGCGCGCCACGCCGGCGGCAATCCAGCGCCGGGGCACAGCCGGCAGGTCGATGCCTTCCACGGTCACCGTGCCGGACGATGGCGCCAGCATGCCGCTCATCAGTTCGGCCAGCGTGACCTGCCCGTTGCCGGACACGCCGGCAATGCCGACGATCTCGCCCGCATGCAGGGCCAGCGTGACATCGTGCAGCGCCACGCGCCCCTCCGCCGCGGCCACGTTGGCGCGGCGCAGGGTGGCGATCAGCTCCCCGGGCGCCTCGGCGGCCTCGCGCCGGGGCATCTCCACACGCCGCCCCACCATCAGTTCGGCCAGTTCCTGCTTGCTGGTCTCGCCTGCGGCGCGCATGGCCACCAGCTTGCCGCCGCGCAGCACCGCCACGCGATGCGACACACGCAGCACTTCATCGAGCTTATGGCTGATGAAAATCACCGACAGCCCTTCGGCAATCAGCTGCGCCAGCGTGGTGAACAGGCTGTCTACCTCCTGCGGCGTCAGCACGGCCGTGGGTTCATCGAGAATCAGCACCCGGGCGCCGCGATACAGCGCCTTGACGATTTCCACGCGCTGGCGCTCGCCCACGGACAACGCACCAACCCGCGCGTTGGGCTGCACGGCCAGGCCAAAACGCTGGGCGATGGCCTGCACGCGGCCGAGCGCGGCGGCGCGCTGCTGGCGCCAGCGCCAGAGTGGCTCGGTGCCGATCAGGATGTTGTCGAGCACGGTCAGGTTGTCGGCCAGCGTGAAGTGCTGGTGCACCATGCCCACGCCGGCCGCCAGCGCCGCGCGCGGGTTGCCCGGCGGCAGCGCCGCGCCATCCACCTCGACGGTGCCGGCATCGGCAACGTAATGGCCGAACAGGATATTGACCAGCGTGCTCTTGCCAGCGCCGTTCTCGCCGAGCAGGGCGAGCACCTCGCCGCGCTGGAGATCGAGCGAAATGTCGTCGTTGGCGGTCAGCGGGCCGAACCGCTTGGTGATATGGGAAAGACGGAGGACGGGAGGGGGAATCGACATCTAGTTATTCTGTGCGTGTGATGCCCCTCCCCCAATGGGAAAGGGGCGCGATCCGGGCGTTACGGCGTGGACTTCGGCTCCGTTTCCACCACCTTGACCGTGAACTTGCCATCGAGGATGGCGCGCTCCTTGGCGCGGACCTTGGCCATCACGTCAGCCGGCACCTTGCCCTCGAAGGTGCCCAGCGGTGCCAGTTCGGCGCCCTTGACCTTCATCAAGGAATACTGGCCGTAGTCCTCGTTCTTGAACTGGCCAGCCTTGACCTTGGCCAGCGCGGCGCCAATCGTCGGCTCCATGTTCCACAGCGCCGAGGCCACCACCGTGGCCGGGTACTGCGGCTGGGTGTTGATCACGTTGCCGATGGCCAGCTTGCCGCGCTCCTTGGCGGCGTCGGAAACCCCAAAGCGCTCGGCGTAGAGCACGTCCGCCCCCTTGTCGATCATGGCGAAGGCCGCTTCCTTGGCCTTGGGCGGATCAAACCAGGAGCCGATGAAGCTCACCGTGAACTTCACCTTCGGGTTCACCTCGCGCGCGCCTTCCATGAACGCGTGCATCAGCCGGTTCACCTCGGGAATGGCATAACCGCCGACCATGCCGATGTGGTTGGTCTTGGTCATGCCGCCCGCGATCATGCCGGTGAGGTAGGACGGTTCCTGGATGTAGTTGTCGAACACCGAGAAATTCGGCGCCTGCGGCTTGCCCGAGGAGCCCATCAGGAAGCCGACCTTCGGGTAGTCCTTGGCCACCTTGCGCGCGGCGGCCTCCACGGCGAACGACTCGCCCACGATCAGCCCCGAGCCCTGCTCCGCGTACTGGCGCAGCACGCGCTCGTAGTCGGCATTCGACACGCTTTCCGAGAACACATAGTCGATCTCGCCGCGCGCCTTGGCTTCGTTCAGCGCCTTGTGGATGCGCGAGACCCACTGCTGCTCCACCGGCACCGTGTACACCGCGGCCACCTTCACTTTTGCCTGGGCGTAGGCCAGCGGCGTGACGCCGAGGGCCACGATACCCGCCAGCGCGGCCCCCGCCGCCACTTTCAGCCAGGTGCGGCGATAGCTTTCAATAGGCATGACTTCACTCCCCTTTCGCGTCGTTGCGCGTGATCGAGTACTGCGTTGGAATTCTTGTTCTTTCTGCCCGGCATCAGGCCATGCCATGCGCGCGGGCGGACGCTGGCTCGAGCCCGCAGCCGCGCAGCAGCAAGGCCACCAGATGCTCGGTGGCCTGCTGGAAGTCCTGGGCGTCCAGCCGCTTCACCCCCAGTACGGCGCAGATCTGGGTTTCGAAGTCGGCATAGGTCTGCGTGGCGGCCCAGATCGTGAAAAACAGGTGCTGCGGATCTACCGCCGCCATCTGCCCGCCGGCGATCCAGGCGCGGATCACCCCCGACTTGCGCGCCACCAGCTCACGGAGTGCTTCACGCAGCACACCACCGATCTCGGGCGCGCCATGGAGCAATTCGTTGGCAAACACGCGCGAGGCGTCCGGGTGGCTGGCGGAAAGCCGCATCTTGGCGCGGATGTAATGCTCCAACGCCACCTCGGGCGGATAGTCCACGCTGATGATGTCCGTCTCGGACAGCCACAGTTGCAGCGTGTGGGCCAGCACCGCGCGATACAGCGCCTGCTTGGTGCGGAAGTAGTAGTGCAGGTTCGACTTCGGCACGCCGGCGCGCAGGGCGATGTCGGCCATCGTCGCCCCGGCGAAGCCCGCGCGGGCGAACACATACTCCGCCGCGCGCAGGATCAGCGCCTCGTTCTCCTGCCGAATGCGGCCGGCCGCTTCGCGGGCGGCGGGCGCGACCAGCGCGTCCATTATTTTGTGCCGTAGAGCCGGTCGCCGGCATCGCCGAGGCCCGGCACGATGTAGCCGTGCTCGTTCAGCTGCTCGTCGATGGCCGCCGTGACGATGGCCACGTCCGGGTGCGCCGCGCGCAGCGCCTGGAGCCCCGGGCGGGAGGCAATCAGGCAGACGTACTTCATGGTCGTCACGCCGGCCTCCTTGAGCCGGTTCAGCGCCGCGATGGCCGAGTTGCCGGTGGCCAGCATCGGGTCCACCACGATCACCATGCGTTCATGGATGTCTTCCGGCATCTTGAAGTAATACTCGATGGGCTCCAGCGTTTCCGGGTCACGGTAGAGCCCGATATGGCCAACGCGCGCGGCGGGCAGGAGGTCGAGCATGCCGTCCAGGAAGCCGTTGCCGGCGCGCAGGATCGACACCAGGCAGAGCTTCTTGCCCGACAGCACCGGCGACACCATCGGCGCGATCGGCGTCTTGATGGCGATGGTCTCCATCGCCAGGTCACGCGTGGCCTCGTAGGTCAGCAGCTGGCTGATCTCGCGCACCAGGCGGCGGAAGTTGTCGGTGGTGGTGTCCTCGCTGCGCGCCAGCGTGACCTTGTGCTGCACCAGCGGGTGATTGACCACCATCACCATGGCTGACGGCGAAGACTCCGCATCGGTATCGGCAATGGCTTGCGCGGCCGTGGGCACGGCGGACAGGTCATTCATGGTGCGCTCCTTGGGTCGACTCGCTGGTGTTATCAGGCACGACGGGCCACTGGCCCGCCGCGCCCGGCTGCCTGCAAAAATGTTGGTGAAAACCGGTCCTCGTCAGAACACCGTACCGTCGCTCTGGATTGCGAACGGGGGCGTGCCGCCCGGCCTGCGCTGCGCGGCAATGCGCCGGCCCGCGGCCCAGGTGCCGCCCTCCAGAACCCGCGCCAGCGGGAAATCATCCTGGGTGACGCCGAGCGCCTGCCGCACCCCTTCGGCCACGAGGTCGAGCCCGGTCACGGTCAGCGCGCGCCATTCCACAATCACCGGCTCATCCACCGTGTGCGTGCCCGCCGCGAAATCGGGGTTGCGCGGCACCATCAGCTCGAAGTCGAACAGCAGGCCGCCGTTGCGGTACTCGGGCAGGCCGGTCAGGGCGTCGAGCCCGGTGACGGTGAGGCCGGCGTCCTCGAGCGGCTCCAGCAGCGAATAGGTCAGCCACTGGGTGAGCTTGTGGAACGGCACCAGCCCGTCCGGCGCGGCTTCGTGGCGCCAGCAATCGCCCAGCGAGATGCCATCGAGCTGCACGCGGCCCGGCCAGACCGGCCCGAGCGCCACCAGCAGCGTGCGCAGCACGAAGCTGGCCTCGATGCGGCCATCGACGGCATGTTTGGCCAGGTAGTCGTACAGATTGCCGAGCCGGGCCGGCGTGCCGAAGACGGCCGGGGTGGCCTGCACCACCTCGCCCAGCCGGCGCAACAGGCCGGCGCGGCCTTCCAGGCCCACCAGCGGGTTGTGCGCGGCCACCTGGAAGGCGGTGGCGATGGTCGAGGCATCCATGCGCGCCAGCCGTTCGCCATCGGCGCGCAGCGGATCGCCATGCTCTGCGGAGAAACCGCCCCGCGCGAAGAGATCGAAGCTGGCCACGCCGAGCCCTTCGGAGCGGGTCAGCATCAGGTCGCTGGCCGGGTCGCGGTAGCGCCAGTCGGGGCCGGCACCGGCATCGAGCAGCACGCTCGGAATCACTAGATCGATACCGATGCGCGCGCGTTCCTCGCAATGGTCGGCGCCAGACATGCCCGCCCGCTCGCACAGAATCTGCCAGCGGTCGAGCTTCTCCTCGCCCGGGCCGCCGCTCTCGAAATGGCGCCAGCGGCTGTGGTACGGCACCTTGAGGTCGCGGTAGCGGCGCCGGATGGTGGCCGCCACGTAGTCCGCCACGGCGTGCACCCGGTCTGGATGCCACGTAAAGAGCGCCGACTCGCCCGACGCCACGTACTCCGTCACGACGGCGCATCGGCTGCGCACGGCCTCCGCGCACAACAGGGCCGAGGCGGGATGGCCGGGCGGCACCGGGGTGTGCCAGCCGCTGCCATCGTCATCGATCCGTGCGTCCTGCCCGCCTTCGGGATACTGGTTCATTCGTTCAACCCCCTGCCCTTTGCCAGGGCGAGTTCGTCGGCGTCAGGCGGCGTGTACCGCGTGAAGTACCCCGCCGCCACCTTTGCATCGATTTCCACGCGCGCGTCGGCCGGGATCAGCGCCTCGGGGATGGCCACCTGCTCCACCACCTCGATGCCCTGCGCGGTCAGCGCGCCATGTTTCATATTGCTCATGGACGCCCAGCGGTCGATCCGCCGGATGCCCAGCCAGTGGAAGACGTCGGGCATCAGTTCCTGGAACCGCATGTCCTGCACCCCCGCCACGCATTCGGTCCGCGCGAAGTAGGTCTCGGCACGGTCGCCGCCCACCTGGCGCTTGCGCGCGTTGTAGACCAGGAACTTGGTCACCTCGCCCAACGCGCGGCCCTCCTTTCGGTTATAGACCACCAGGCCCACGCCGCCCTGCTGCGCCATCTCGATACAAACCTCGATGCCGTGCGCCAGATAGGGCCTGCACGTGCAGATATCGGACCCGAAGACATCCGATCCATTGCATTCGTCGTGCACGCGGCAGGCCACGCGGGTCTCCGGCTGGCCCAACTTGGCCACATCGCCGAAGAAATAGAGCGTCATGCCACCGATGGGAGGCAGGAAGACCTTGAGATCAGGCCGCGTCACGAGTTCCGGGAACATGCCGCCGGTCTGCTCGAACAGGCTGCGCCGCAGGATGCTTTCCTTGATATCGAAGCGCCGCGCCAGCCCCGGCAGGTACCAGACCGGGTCCACGGCAGCCTTGGTCACGCGCACATCGCCATTGGGATAGAGGATCTCGCCATCGGGCACCAGACGGCCGGCGGCAATGGCCGCCGTCAGCTCCGGCATATTGATATGGGCGCGCGTGACGGCAATGGTCGGGCGGATGTCCACGCCGGCGGCGATCCGGTCTGCGAAGACGGTGGAGACGAGGTGGCCCCAGGGGTCGAGCGACACGATCTTGTCCGGATCGCCCCACTGGGCATGGGGCCCGATGGACTCGGCCGGCGCCGTGTCGGTCAAATCCGGACGATGCGCGCGCTGCAGGCTGCCCGAGGCCACCGCCAGCGCGCGATAGATCGCATAGGCCCCGGCGTGGGTGCCGATCACATTGCGGCGCGTGGGGTCCGTGAGGCTGGCGATGACCGGTCCACGCTCGGCCGCCGTGGGGGCGCCCCAGTGGATCGGCTCGGCCGGCTTGTCGCGGCGCGCGTGCGAGGTCAGGACGATGTGATCGGACATGACAGCCTCTTCCCCGGATGCCCCGGTATCAGGAATCCTGACCAAATGGTCAGGTTTGTATCTCCATACTAGGCAACGTTCGTGCCATCGCCCAAGTGGGGTTGTTACGGTAGGTGTTGCGCCGAACGCACCGTGGCAGTGCGTTGCCCGCGCCAAGGCGAGGCGGCGGGCACCATCAGGGCGATGGGCTAATTTCGTATTTCGGCTATGTCGAGGTCGATGCGCATTTTCCATACTGGCTGAGTCGCGCCCCAGATGGGGCCAGCCACAGCATGGAGAACATCGTGAAATTACTATCCGCCTTAGCGGCAGTCGCCGCATCCATCAGCGTATTGACGCCCGTGGCGGCGCACGCGGCATCGGCTAGCCCGCTGCCTGCGTCCTGCGTGACGGTGCCGGCGCAGGCCGGCGAGGCCCAGCGCGCACCCGGGCCGCGCGTCCGGTGTGTGCTGCCCTCGGGCAAGGCAACGGGCATGGTGCCCGTGGGCGGGATGTCGCACGGTGCGCCCGCGGACTGGAACCGGGTGATCGAGGACCCGACCGCCCGCAAGACGCTGGTGCCGACTTACAGCTGAAGGACCGGAGTCAGGCTTCGGAAGTGACCGACTTCTCGCGCGTCGGCCAGATCGCCTCGCGCAGCACCTGAAGGACATCGACCGATTCCACATAGCGATGGAACACCGCCCCGGCCAGGTTGCTGGCGACCCAGGCGGCGCCCATGCCCAGTGCATTGAGCACGGGCTGGCCCGGCGCAAGGTGAGAAACCGCCGCGTTGACCACCAGACAGACCGGAAAATGGACCAGGAAGACTGAATAGGAAATCTTGCCGAAATAGGCCCAGAAACCCGCCAGACGACCGCCGGGCCAGCGCTCCAGCCAGTCCCCGCGCCGGGAGATGGCCAGTAGCAGCGCCGTGGCCAGCGCCACCGCGATGCGCAGCCGGAAGTCCACCACCAGCGCCGCCACGCCTACCGAGGCCAGCAGGATCAGCGCCATCGGCGAGCGCTCCGGGTTCGACACCCAGTACGCCAGCGTGCCCATGCCATAGGCACCGAAGAAATAGATCGCCCAGATATCCCAGCTGGCATCGCGGTTGAACCAGAACAGCGACGCCACGGCCAGTGCACCCACCAGCGCCATGCCCCACGGCAGGCGCCGGCCCGGCGCGGCGCGTGCCACCCACAGCACGATCACCAGCAGCGCGAACAGTTGCAGGTCGATGGCGATATACCAGACGCCGGCGGACAACGCGTCCACATCGAGAATGTTGTGCAGCAGCAGCAGATGCGCGACGAACTGCGTCAGATGCGGGGCAGCCGGAATGGAGTCATGTGTCATCCAGGCGCGCGCGAGCGCAGCCCCGGCAATCGCCACGAGGATGGCGGCGGCAAACGGCACCACCAGCTTCTGGTAACGACGCCAGATCGTCCCCAGCGGATTCGCGGCGGTCAGGAAGCCGCCCGGCGCCAGGCTGCGCGCGGCCAGGAAGCCGCTGACGACAAGAAAGACCTGCACGGCAATGCGCGCATAGTCGGCCAGCCAGCTGATCAGCCCCGGGGCGAGGGACTGCGCGGCATCGGACATCGGCCCGTAGAAGGCCAGATGGTGCAACACGATCAGCTGTGAGCTGACCGCCTTCAGCGCGTCTATGCACGCCAAACGAGAAGGACGGGTGCCCATTTGTTATGAGTACGATACAAAGGTGCGGGATTGTACCTTGTTGGTGCAGGGAGGGATGGGGGTCAAAGGTTACGGGTGTAACAAGGTTAGGCGTTCCGGCGCGCCGGCCATGATGGAAGTCAAACCATGCACGAGTTTTGGGCGGGTCTGATAGACCGCTCAGGCAGGGCGAGGGTAGAAAGTCTGCTGGTTCAACCCCGGTGCTACAGACCCGCGCATGGAAAACGAAATCAGAAACAATCATTTTCTGCGGCGGGACCTCGAAGCTTCTGGATCTCGAAGGAACTGCCCGACGCATCGATATGAGGCGGGCCAGACTGTTATTCGACGGGAGAGTGCTGCATTGGATCGAAAACGGGAATGGCAGGCGGTGGTCCGCCACATCGGGGAAATCCGGATTCAATACCAAGGAGTACCAGGCGGACGGGTATAGCGGACCCATTCCCGAAGGACGATATCTGGCCCTCCAAAGCGACTTCCAGAAATGGGAGGAAACCAACATCTTTAACCGCGCGGCTTGCGTTTTGAAATACATCAACTGGGACAAGGGACGGTGGCCAGGCTGCACGATAGCCTGGGGGCGAAGACGCGTAGGCCTGCGTCCGTTGCCGGGAACGGTGTTACACGGACGCAGCGGCTTCACCATTCATGGCGGGTGGTTTCCAGGGTCAGCGGGCTGCATTGATCTGACCAGTTCGATGGATTCGTTCGCAAAAGAGTTTATGTATTATGCCAAAAACATGGAACTGGAAGTTCGCTATTAAATGCGTGCTGGGGACTATTCTCGGGTTCATCGCCTTTATCGAGCCCTTCGAAATATGGAGCGCATGGACCGTGCCGCATGAGTACCCATTTGGCGCAGAAGGCCCGGCGGCTTCGATGTGGGCGTATAAATCACAGCAAAACTACCTGATCGCGTGCGTCGCCACATGGACCACCAGCACCCTCGCCCTCTGGTCCCTGCTTGCCAGGCGCGCCCGAATGCGGACCCGCATCCTGTGCGCGCTCCCCTTTGCCGTGGTCTGGGCGCTGATGGCCTACGACGGCTCCCAGCTGACCTAGGGCAGCCCGTTCCCCAAAACCGGGCATTTGCTTATGACGAGAATATCCTTCCTGCGTCGCAGGCTCGGGTATACCCTTGCCGCTTTCGTCAGCGCCCCAATCCCACATGTCGCCGTTTGCCTCGTTTTCGTCCCTGCAACGCCTGATCGCCGCCGCTGCCCTGCTCGCCGGGGTGGTGGCGCCTGCCGTCGCCCATGCCGATAGTCCGGTCCTCAACAAGATTCGTGAGACGGGCACGATTACGCTCGGCTACCGGGAGTCGGCGCTGCCGTTCTCGTTTGCCGATGACAAGGGGCAGCCGGCCGGGTATGCGGTGGATCTGTGCCTGCGTGCTGCCGAGGCCGCGCGGGTGAAGGCGGGATTGAAGGACATCAAGGTGCGCTGGCTGCCGCTGACGCCGCAGAACCGCATTCCGGCCGTCGTCAACGGGCTGGTGGACCTCGACTGCGCGCCCAATACCAATACGCTGGAGCGCCAGAAACAGGTGGCGTTCAGCGTCTCGCACTATGTATCCACCGTGCGGATGCTGGTGCGGGCCGATTCGGGCATCAAGTCGTTCGAGGACCTGCGCGGCAAGACCGTGGTGACCAGCGCCGGCTCCACCGGCGACCGCCACGTGCGGCGCCTGAAGGCCGATTATGGCTATCGGGACGTCTACGCCAAGGATCACGGCGAATCGTTCCTGCTGCTGGAGACGGGCCGCGCCCAGGCTTTCGTCATGGACGATGTGCTGCTGGCCGGGCTGCGCGCCAAGTCGAAGGACCCGTCGCAGTTCGTGATCGTCGGCCCGGCGCTGTCCGTGGAGCAGAACGCGCTGATGATGTCCAAGGCTGACCCGGAGTGGAAGCGGCTGGTCGATCAGGCGCTGGCCGCCACGTTCGCCTCGCCGGACGCCGCCGCGCTGCAAAAGCGCTGGTTCCAGCAGCCGATTGGCGCGCGTGGCACCAACCTCGCGCTGGCGCCTTCGACCGAGGTCACCCTGGCCTGGAAGCACCCCTCTGACGCCGTGACCGAATAAGCACTTTCTGCGATCCAGCACGGGGCGGCACACTGCTGCCGCCCCCGGAAAACCCCTGAGTTGACGGCTTCGCCGGGCTTGGACACACTGCCCCGAGCGTGGCTGACATGCCGTTTACTGGCCGGTAAGCCCGCACAACGCGAACCGCCGGAAGGCGGCACCATTCAGGAGATCCCATGAACAAGATCATCGCCACCGCAGTTGCGCTGGGCCTGGCTACCGCCTCCGTGGCGGCCATCGCACAGGACAAGAAGCAGTTCGACCCGTACTCGCAAGGCGCGAAGGCTGGCGAGAAATTCGACACCTACAGCCAGGGTGCGAAGTCCGGCGACAAGTTCGACCCGTACAGCCAGGGCGCGAACAAGAGCACGCGCGCGGATCTGGTGGACCAGTCGGGCCAGCCGAAGAAGGACAAGGCCAAGAAGACCACCAAGAAGCCCACGCAGGGCAACTGACTGGCCGCTTGCAGGCCAAGCTGGCCACGGATCTTCCCGTGCGGAAGCAGACCCCCCAAGGTATTGGGGGGTTTTTTATTGGGCGGACGCTGGCCTCAGCGCCCCGCTGTGGCCTCGGGGTCGAGCATCTCCAGCGAGGTCACGTCCACGCGCTGGACCTTGTTGTTCTGGCGGACTTCGGTGCGCAGCACGAAGGCCTCCATCGGGCAGTACCAGTCGGTGACGTGCAGCACGCTCGGCTCCAGTTGCAGGATCTCGTCGCCCACCATCAGCGGCCCCAGCGAGGTGCGCTTCTCATACGTGATGGGCATGCACTCCTTGCGCCCCATCACGGTATTGATCATCTGGCGGCGCCCCACCGTGCGCGAGCCGACGATGATCGAGGCATGCAGCGCCTGCATCGTGCCCACCACCTCGTCGGCGCCGAGCGGGTAGATCTTCAGCGAGACGCTCGACTGAAAGGTCTCGCCCTCCAGCATCGCCCCCTCCTTGATCTCCACGCCGGCATAGTTGAAGACGCCGCTGCCCGTGAAGGACGCCTCGCCGAACATCCGCGCATAACGCGCCCGGGCGTTGATCACCGCGTTGCGGCTGTCGATGCGCGTGCGCATGGTGGCGCTGCTGCGGTCGATATTGATCTCGTGCACCTGGTCCATCACCACCGGGGGGCCCATCAGCGCCGACAGCGCCGACTTGGAGCGCACTTCAAGCTGGGCGCTGCAGCCCCGCGCCGTGCGCATGACGTCGCGCAGGGTCATGGTGATCGACATCGGCATCTCGCCGTCGCCTTCCATCTGCACGCGGGAGCCAGAGCGGAACCAGGGGGCGTCGCACAGCGCTGCGCCGGCGGGCATGGGCACGGGGGAGATGCCGGCGACGGGCACGGCATCGGTGGACTGGGCGGCTTGGGCAGCCGGCTCCGACGCCTGTGAATGTGCTCCATTCGCCACTGCAAGCAGGCTAAAACAGAGACAGGACATCAGGGCCGTTTTCATCGTAGTTTCCTGAGTATTCGACAGCTATTTTCGACAAACCGGTCGGCTGGAACAAATTGCTTCACAGCGCTGCCGCCAGTATTGCGCGAATCCGCCACACGGGGAATCCCGGCCGGTGGTGACGCCGGCGCGGCATGCTAACATTGCGCGCCAATTTGTGACCTGGCGAGGCAGCAAATCGGCCATGGCCGGGCATTAGAGGGGAACCCGGCCTCGGCCCCGAGGTTCTCACCGCTGCGCGAAATGCGTGTCCACCGAATTCAGCCTTGCGGCGTTGTGTGGTGTCTGCTGCACAACCAGGGGCCCACATCGCTTCCGGTTCGCCGGCCATTTCAGGAGAGTTATGCGTAGTTCCACGCCCTCGCGCTATGCCGGGCTACCCGTCGGCATGATTGTCCTGGTCGTCATCGCAATCTTGCTGGTCTGGTTCGGCACGCTCGACGCCCGTCACCTGCTGAAGCCGGATGAAGGCCGCTACGCGGAGATCTCCCGCGAGATGTTCGCCAGCGGCGACTGGGTGACCATCCGCTACAACGCGCTGAAGTACTTCGAGAAGCCCCCGTTCCACCTGTGGGTCACCACGCTGGCCTATGAGGCCTTCGGCGTGGGCGACTGGCAGGCGCGGCTGTGCGTGGCGCTCTCCGGCTTCCTCGGCCTGGGCGTCACGGTGCTCGCCGCCACGCGCTGGTTCGGCGCGCGCGCCGGCCTGCTGGCCGGGCTGGCCCTGCTGGCGGCGCCGATGTGGAGCATCGCCGGCCATTTCAATTCCCTCGACATGACACTGTCCGGCGCGCTCGCATGCGTGCTGGCCTGCATGATGCTTGCCCAGCATCCGGAGGCCACGCCCGCCGCCCGTCGCGGCTGGATGCTGGCCTGCTGGGTCGCCATGGGCGTCGCCATCCTGACCAAGGGTTTGGTCGGCATCGCGCTGCCGGGCCTCGCCCTTGTGGTGTACACCTTGATCACGCGCGATCTGGGCCTGTGGCGGCGCCTGCATCTGGTGTCCGGCATCGTCGCCATGCTGGTCGTCACGGTGCCCTGGTTCTGGCTGATTTCATCGCGTAATCCGGAATTCCCGCATTTCTTCTTCATTCACGAGCACTGGGAGCGCTATACGTCCACCGTGCATGCGCGCAAGGGCACGCCGTTGTACTTCGTGCCGCTGCTGCTGCTGGGGTTCCTGCCTTGGCTGGGGCTGACGCCGCGCATGTGGACCGCCGTGCGCGAGCGCGCCGGGGCCGAGCGCGGGGCCGGCGGCAAGCCGTTCCAGCCGGCGCTGATGGCGCTGGTCTGGGCCGTGGCCATCTTCGTGTTCTTCAGCCTTTCCGGCTCCAAGCTGCCCGGTTACATCGTGCCGATCTTCCCTGCGCTGGCGATGCTGGCCGGCGTGGCGCTGGACGACATCACCGAGCGCTCCTGGCAGCGCCAGATCAACGCGCTGATGGTGCTGGCCGTGGCGGGGCTGCTGGCCACGCCATATGTAGCCACGCTGGATCGCCCCTCCAACCCGAACGAGGTCTTCCGCACGTTTGCCGTGTACACGGGCGTTGCGTTTGCCGTACTCTTGGGCGGCACGATACTGGCGCGCAAGCTGTTGCAGTCACGTGGCCTGTTTCCCAGCATCACGGCGGGGGCGCTGGCGATGTTCCTGACCTGCACGATCGGCCTGATGGGGCATGAAGTCATGGGCCGGCGGGCATCCGGCGTAGACCTGGTACCCGCCATCCGTGCCGTGCTGAAAGACGATATGCCCCTGTATGGCGTGCGGGTGCTGGACCATACCCTGCCGTTCTACCTGGGCCATACGCTGACGATGGTGGAGGAGCCCGATGAGCTTGAATTTGGCGTGCAGCAGGCCCCGGACCAGTGGATTCCCACGCTGGACCAGTTCATCGCGCGCTGGCGCGACGGCCAGCCCGCGCTGGGCATCATGGACCCGGGCCTCTACGCCGAACTGTCGGCCCGGCAGGTCCCGATGCATGTGGTGGCGCGCGATAGCCGGCGCGTCGTGGTCAGCAACTTTTCGCCGTCCGGAGCCCCGGCCCCGGCAGGCACTCCGGAACCCAAGCCCGCGTCATGACGCTTTCGACTTTTGCTTTCATCCTGACCGGCGTGCTGCTCAACGCCGCCGCCCAGTTGCTGCTCAAGGCCGGCACCAATGCCGTGGGGGCCATCACGCTGGACCGCGCCACGCTGCTTACCACGGCCTTCCGCGTGCTGACGCAATGGCCGGTGATCGGCGGCCTGACGCTGTACGTGGTCAGCGTGGCGGTGTGGATCGTCGGGCTGTCGCGCGTGGACGTGTCCATCGCCTACCCCATGCTCTCGCTGGGCTACGTGGTCAACGCGCTGGCGGCCTGGTGGCTGTTTGGCGAGATGATCGGTCCCTTGCGCGTGGCCGGCATCCTGCTGATACTGGCCGGAGTTTTCCTGATTGCACGATCCTGAACGGGCGCGCCTGAGCCCCCGTGCCCCACTAAGAACCATGACCGTTACCGCAGCCCAGCCCTTCCTGCCGTTCGTGCGGCCCGAGATCGACCCCGAGACCATTGCCGAGGTCGGCAAGGTGCTTGCCTCCGGATGGATCACTTCCGGCCCGAAGATGCAGGCGTTTGAAGCGGCGCTGTCCGACGTGTTCGGCGGCCGGCCGGTGCGGACGTTCGCCAACGGCTCTGCCACGATGGAGATCGCCCTGCGCGTGGCCAATATCGGCCCGGGCGACGAAGTCATCACCACGCCGATCACCTGGGTGGCCACGGCCAACGTGGTGCTCGCCGTGGGCGCCCGCCCGGTGTTCGTCGATATCGACCCGCGCACCCGCAACCTCGACCTGGACGCCGTGGAGGCCGCCATCACGCCGCGCACGCGGGCCATCATGCCGGTCTACCTGTCCGGCCTGCCCGTGGACATGGACCGGCTCTACGCCATCGCCGGCAAGCACCAGTTGCGCGTGATCGAGGATGCCGCCCAGGCCATCGATTCCCGCTGGCGCGGCCAGCGCATCGGCGCCTTTGGCGACCTGGCCAGCTTCAGCTTCCAGGCGAACAAGAACATCACCACCGTCGAAGGCGGCTGCCTGGTGCTGAACTCGCCCGAGGAAGCCCTGCGCGCCGAGCGCCTGCGCCTGCAAGGCGTGATCCGCACGGGCATGGACGGCATGGACGTGGAGGAGCCGGGCGGCAAGTTCAACCTGACCGACGTCAACGCTGCCATCGGGCTGGCGCAGCTGCCGAAGCTCGCCGCCATCACCGCCAAGCGCGCCGCGCTGGCCGAGACCTACTTCCGCTGCGCCGCAGACACGGGGCTGGCCGAGCTTGGCATCGAGCTGCCGCTGCCGCTGGACCCCGTCGGCGCCACCACCAACTGGCACATGTTCCAGGTGGTACTGCCCACGGAACGCCTGCGCGGCGGCCCGGCGCAAGCACGCAGCCACGTGATGGAGGCGCTGCGCGAGCAAGGCATCGGCACGGGTGTCCACTATCCGCCCATCCACCTGTTTACTTACTACCGCTCACTCGGCTGGCGCGAAGGCATGCTGCCCCACGCCGAGCGCATCGGACGCGGCATCGTCACGCTGCCGCTGTTTCCTGCCATGCATGCCACCGACGTGGAGCGGGTATGCGCAACTCTCAGCGAAACATGCAAACGCCTTTCTCTCTAAGCCCCGTCGAGGTCTCGGTCGTCGTCCCCGTCTACAACGAGGAGGACGGCCTGCAGGCGCTGTTCGATCGCCTTTATCCGGCGATGGACGCCATGGGCGAGTCGTACGAGCTGATCTTCATCAACGACGGCAGCCATGACCGCTCCCCGCAGATCCTGGCGGCGCAGTTCCACAAGCGCCCGGACGTCACACGCGTGGTGCTGTTCAACGGCAACTTTGGTCAGCACATGGCCATCCTGGCCGGGTTCGAGCACACGCGCGGGCGCATCGTCATCACGCTTGACGCGGACCTGCAGAACCCGCCCGAGGAAATCCCGCGCCTGGTGGCCGCCATGCGCCAGGGCCACGACTACGTGGGCACCATCCGCCGCCAGCGCAACGACACGGCGTTCCGACGCTACGCGTCGCGCGCGATGAACCAGCTGCGCGAGCGCATCACCAAGATCAAGATGACGGACCAGGGCTGCATGCTGCGCGCCTACGACCGCAACATCATCGACACGATCAACGCCTGCCGCGAGGTCAACACCTTCATCCCGGCGCTGGCGTACACGTTCTCGTCCAATCCGGTCGAGATCGAGGTGGGCCACGAGCAGCGCTTCGCCGGGGAGTCCAAGTATTCGCTTTACCAGCTGATCCGCCTCAACTTCGACCTCGTCACCGGCTTCTCGATCGTGCCGCTGCAGTGGTTCTCGGCCATCGGCACGCTGCTGTCGATCTCGTCGGCGGGCCTGTTCGTCGTGCTGCTGATTCGGCGCTTCCTGCTCGGCTCGGAAGTGCAGGGTGTGTTCACCCTGTTCGCCCTGAACTTCTTCCTCGTCGGCATCATGCTGTTCGGCATTGGCCTGCTTGGCGAATACGTGGGCCGGATCTACCAGGAAGTGCGCGACCGCCCGCGCTACCGCATCCAGGCCGTGCTCGAGCGTGACCCGCTCAAGACCCCGGAAGACCACAACGCCGTGGAGGAATCGTGCGCGCGGTAGTCTTTGCGTACCACAACGTCGGCGACCGCTGCCTGCGCGTGCTGCACGCGCGGGGCGTAGACGTGGCGCTGGTGATCACCCATCGTGACCGGCCCGACGAGAACATCTGGTTCCGCCGCGTGGCCGATACCGCCGTGGAACTGGGCATCCCCTTCCTGCATGGCGAAGACCCGACCGACCCGGCCCTGGCCGAGGCCGTGCGCGCCGCCCGGCCCGATGTCATCTTCTCGTTCTACTACCGGGCGATGATTCCGGCCGAGGTGCTGGCCATCGCGCCGCACGGCGCGTTCAACATGCATGGCTCCCTGCTGCCCAAGTATCGCGGCCGCGTGCCGGTGAACTGGGCCGTGCTGCACGGCGAGACCGAGACCGGGGCCACGCTGCACGCGATGGAAGCCAAGCCCGACGCCGGCTATATCGTCGACCAGACTGCCGTGCCGATCCTGCCCGACGACACCGCCGGCGAGGTCTTCGAGAAGGTCACCGTCGCCGCCGAGCAGACGCTCTGGCGCGCCCTGCCGGCCATGATGAGCGGCCATACGCCCAAGCGCCCCAACCGGCTCGCCGATGGCAGCTACTTCTCGGGCCGCAGGCCCGAGGACGGCCGTATCGACTGGCGCCAGCCGGCATCTGCCGTCTACAACCTGATTCGCGCGGTGGCGCCGCCCTACCCGGGCGCGTTCACCGAGCTGGCCGGCCATCGCCTGATCGTGGCCGCCGCGCGCCGCCTGCCCGCCCTGCCATCGACCGCCGCGCTGCCTCCCGGGCTGCACGTGGCCGATGACCGCATCGTCGCCGTCTGCGGCGACGGTGGCCTGCTGCATATCCGTACGCTGCTGGAAGGCGCCTCCGCCGACCACGCCGCGCCGGTTACCGTTTCCGCCCTTCAATCCATCATCGCAACTGCACAGTCCAGAGAGGAAAACCGATGAAAAAGGTCCTGATTCTTGGTGTCAACGGCTTCATCGGCCACCACCTCACGCGCCGCATCCTGGAGACCACCGACTGGGAGGTCTACGGCATGGACATGGCCTCCGACCGCCTCGGCGACCTGGTGAGCCATCCGCGCATGCACTTCTTCGAG